>NZ_JBOBQG010000003.1:0-626937 GCF_050585845.1 Curtobacterium sp. AB451 | reverse complement strand
GTTCACCGGGGCCCGCGACGTCATCTGCGGGCCTCGTTCGGCAGGGTCCCGGCCGGTAGGATCGTCGTGTCATGACTGCGCCATTCACCACCGCCTCCGGCTCCGATGTCCGTGTCCGTTTCTGCCCGAGCCCGACCGGCACGCCGCACGTCGGACTCATCCGTACCGCCCTCTTCAACTGGGCGTACGCACGGCACACCGGCGGCAAGCTCGTGTTCCGCATCGAGGACACCGACGCTGCGCGCGACAGCGAGGAGTCGTACGAGCAGATCCTCGAGGCGCTGCGCTGGCTCCGTCTCGACTGGGACGAGGGCGTCGAGGTCGGTGGGCCGCACGGTCCCTACCGGCAGTCCGAGCGATCGGACGTCTACGACGACGTCATCGCGAAGCTCAAGGCCTCCGGGCACGTCTACGAGTCGTTCGTGACGCCCGAGGAGATGGAGGCCCGGAACACCGCGGCCGGCCGTGACCCCAAGCAGGGCTACGACAACCACGAGCGTGACCTCAGCGATGCCGAGCGGCAGGCCTTCCGCGACCAGGGCCGTGAGCCGGCGCTCCGGCTGCGCGTGCCCGACCGCGACCTGAGCTTCCAGGACCTCGTGCGCGGTGAGATCACGTTCAAGCAGGGCACCTTCCCGGACTTCGTCGTCGTCCGCCCGAACGGCAAGCCGCTCTACACCTTCACCAACCCGGTGGACGATGCGCTCATGGGGGTGACGCACGTGCTGCGCGGCGAGGACCTGCTGTCGTCGACGCCGCGGCAGATCGCCCTGTACGAGGCGCTGTACGAGGTCGGGATCGCCGAGTTCATCCCGGTGTTCGGTCACCTGCCGTACGTCATGGGGGAGGGGAACAAGAAGCTCTCGAAGCGCGACCCCGAGTCGAACCTGTTCCATCACCGTGCCGCGGGGATGATCCCCGAGGGCCTCGTCAACTACCTGGCGCTGCTCGGCTGGTCGATCGGTGCGGACCGCGACGTCTTCTCGATCGACGAGATGGTCCAGGCGTTCGAGGTCTCCGACGTGAACCCGAACCCGGCGCGGTTCGACCACAAGAAGGCCGAGGCGATCAACGGCGACCACATCCGCCTGCTGGCCGCCGACGACTTCCGCGACCGCCTCCTGCCGTACCTGTCCGGCATCGTGTCCGAGCCGCCGACCTCCGACGAGCTCGAGGTCCTCCGGCAGGCGGCGCCCCTCGTGCAGGAACGCATGCAGCTGCTCGGCGAGGCTCCGGGCCTGCTCGCGTTCCTGTTCACGGCGGATGACGAGCTCGTCGTCGAGGACGACGCTCTGGGGACCCTCAAGGCCGACGCCGGTGACGTCCTGCGCGCGAGCATCGCCGCGCTCGAGCCGCTCGACGACTGGACGACGGCGTCGATCGAGGGTGCCCTCCGCGCCGCGCTCATCGACGGGCTCGGGCTCAAGCCCCGGCTCGCGTTCGGTCCGCTGCGCGTCGCGGTCTCCGGCCGACGGATCAGCCCGCCACTGTTCGAGTCGATGGAGATCCTGGGCAAGGAGTCCACCATCACGCGCCTCCGCCGCCTCGCGGACCGCTGACGTGGCCGAGCGGCGGGTCGGCACGGCCGGCATGACCGATCTGCCGGCCGGCGCGGCCGGTCCTGCCGAGCGGCAGGTGGATGCGGCCGGGCGGCTGCTGGTCGACGTCGTCGTCGTGGGCGCCGGTCCGGCCGGCCTCAGCGCCGCGCTCAACCTCGTCCGCGCGAAGCGGACCGTGCTGCTCGTCGACGCCAACCGGCCTCGGAACGCCGCCACGCTGCGGTCGCACGGCTTCCTGACGCGGGACGGCATCTCGCCGCTCGAGCTCCGCAAGCTCGGGCGCACCGAGGTCGAGTCCTACCCCGAGGCGACCGTCGTGCAGACGGTCGTCGACCGGGTCGTCCCGGACGGCGATCGCTGGCTCGTGCACGGCGCCTTCCGCGGTACCGAGGTCGAGGCGTCCGCCCGGGCCGTCGTGATCGCGACCGGTCTCCGCGAGGAGTTCCCCGCGCTGCCGATGCTCCGTGCCTTCTACGGGACGGCGGTGCACAGCTGTGTCGAGTGCGACGGGTACGAGAAGGCCGCCGAGCCGTTGGCGTTCATCTGCGAGACGGACGACGTCGTCGACCGCGCGCTGCTCATCGCGGCGTGGGCGGACGACCTGGTCGTCTACACGAACGGCGTCGCGACGCTCGACGACGCCGGCCGTGCGCGCCTGGCCGCCGCGGGCGTGCGCGTCGACGAGCGGGCCGTGGCGGACCTCGAGGGGGACCGGTCCGGGATGACGGGCGTTCGCCTCGCTGACGGCCACGTGGAGCCGCACACGGGTGGGTTCGTCCGGCCCCGGTGGCACGCCGACCTGGACTGGGTCGACGCCGACCTCGACCGCGACGCCGAAGGGCTCGTCATCGTCGACCGCAGCGGTCGGACCAGCGTGCCGGGCGTCTACGCCGTGGGTGACGTGACGCCACCCGGACCGGAGCAGCTCATCGTCGCGGCCGGCCACGGGGCGGTCACGGCCGCCGCGGTGCACCGAGATCTCGTGGGTGGTCTCACGGACCTCCGAGATGCTGTACAGTAGTTGATCGTGCCCCGGGCAACCGGGACCGAAGGCCTCCGGGCCTTTGGGGTATGGTGTAATTGGCAACACAGCGGTTTCTGGTACCGTCGTTCTTGGTTCGAGTCCAGGTACCCCAGCACTCGTGCAACAAGCCCTCGGGATGATCCCGGGGGCTTGTTCCGTTCCTGGTGCATGCGATCCGTGCGACACGCCGGCGGCCGCCCGGACACGCCGGACCCGACGCCCGGACACGCCGGACCCGACGCCCGGACACGCCGGCCCCGACGCCCGGACACGCCCGAACGCGTCGGAGCGCCGGATCAGTTCACGAACGGGCTCGGCTCTGGCGGTAGGCGACGACCCAGTCCACGAGCACGTGGCCGGCGGCGTCCTCGGGGACATCGGCGTCGTGGATGATCGTCTCGGCCTGCAGCGTCACGCGCATCGGCGTCGTGGGCACGGCGCCCGTGACCGTCTCGAGCAGCTCGTCGTCCCAGTAGAAGCGCACCGCGTCGGCGGTCCACTCGACGGTCGCGACGTGCCAGTCGGTCTGTCCGCCGGGGACCACGGTCGGGTCCTCCGGCAGGAACGTCATCGCCTGCGTCTCGGCGTCGTAGCTGCCGGGGATCGCGGACACCGGTCGGACGTCGCCGGTGAGGTCGCCCTCGGGCCAGTCGATCTCGCCCTCGTTCCAGTCGCCCGACAGCGGCCACAGGATCATGACGAACTTGTACCCGGGCACCTCGTCCGCGCGGTAGCGGATCGAGACGCGCTGGTGCGTGTACGCCCGATAGCCGGCCGGCAGCACGGTCGCCACGAGGGGCTGCGATCCGCTGCTGCGGAGGTGGAAGTCGAGCACCGAGTCGTGCACGGACACCACCTGGTCGGGTGCGTAGAGCCCCTTGCCCGACGTGTCGCGCATCCCGCTGTACTCCGCCATCTTCGGGTAGACGGCGAGCAGGTCGCCGAGCGCGGCGTCGAGGTCGAAGTCCTGCGCCAGGTAGGGGATCCACCGGGTGCCCTCTGATTCGACCGCGCCGGTCGGCATCGTCTCGGCACGCGCTGACCCCTGGCCGGCGCGTGTGGGGAGCACGACGGCGGTGGTCCCGGCGACGGCGGCGACCCCGAGGACGCCGGCGATCGTCACGCCGCGTCGCAGGAAGGTCCGCCGGCTGGGGTCGCGGTGCCGTGCCCCGGGCTCATGCTGCATCGCGGACCTCGTAGATCCGGACACCGTCCCGGTCGTACCGGAGCGTCCCCTCGTCGGCGACGGACCGCTCGATCGCGTCGATCTGCGCGCCGGTGAGCGTCCCGCGGGTGATGGCGTCGGCACGCTGCGCCGCCGAGAACACCAGCCAGGCGTGCCCGCCCTGGTCGCGGTCCTGCAGGACGCCGTCGAGGTCGTCCGCCGTCATGCCCTTCGGGAACCAGGCGGCCTCGCTCTGCAGCGAGTCGACCTGCCCCCAGTGTCGGAGGTAGTTCTCGTAGTTCCCGCCGATGATCGACGGGAAGCTGCCGACCGTGGTCAGCGTGTCGTCCGCCTGGAACCGGCCGTCGAGCCAGTTCGCCGCGGCCACGTCGGCGGGTGCGGTCTGGTTGGCCTGCTCGGTCTGGAACGTGGCGCCGAGGAACAGCGCCGTGGTCACGGTGAGCACGAGCGCTGCGGCGGCGACCCGGAGCCGCCGGCCGTGGAAGGCGTGCACGGCAGCGATCGCGAGGAACGGTGCGGAGAACAGCACGACGCGGAACTTCGCCTCGCCGCCGTAGCTCTGTCCGAGGACGAGCACCACCGGGCAGGCCGCGAGCCACAGCAGGACGAGGGCACGTCGGGCGTGCCCGCCGCGGACCAGCCGGACGAGGCCGACCAGGGCGCACACCGCGACGAGCGCCGTGATGCCGAGGACGGCGCGGGACTGCAGGGTCGTCGCGATCGAGGGGATCGCGATCGACGTCGACGCGGCGGTGACGTTGCTCACCGGGTCGAAGCCGGTGGTCAGCCCGAACTTCTCCTGGATGTAGTCGAGGTTCGGGACGAGGTACAGCAGGGGCAGGAGCGTCAGCGGGACCGCCAGCCACCAGGGGCGGAGGTACCCGAGGACGAGGAGCGGGACGAACGCGGCGACGACGACGAACGGTGTGAGCTGGTGCGATGCGGTGATCACGAACTGCAGGACGACGACGAGGGCCACCGCCGCCACGGTCGCCGCACGCGTCGGCGGCGCGACCGCCACGGCGACGGGTGCGCGGCGCGCGCGGAGCAGCCTGCCGGTGACGGTCGCGCTCCAGCGCCCGACGGCGTTCGGCGTGCCGCGGAGGACGGTGAGCGCGACGAGGACCGCCGCGAGGAACAGGAGGAACGCGAACGCCTGCGGCGAGTAGTAGTCCTGACCGACCCAGTTCGCGGCGCTGAAGAGGACCGCGGCGACGAAGGCCCAGCGTCCCCGCGCGCCCAGCGCCCGGGCGATCCCGAGGACGAGCGCGCCGTCGGCCAGGGCGAACGCGAGTTCGGTCCAGCGCACCGGGTCGGCGGCGTCGAGGGTGCCGGTGGCAGCGCCGAGGAACGCGCTCACGCTGAAGAACCCGGGCCAGCGGTTGTAGATGTCGATGGACGGGTCGACGGCGCCGTGCTGCAGGATGTACGCCGTCACCGCGATGTGCTTGAACACCCACGGGGGACGGGGCTCGGCGGCGATGAGGTTGGACGTGCCGTACATGACGAGCAGCAGGACGCCGGAGGACACGGTGCGGACTACCACGTGGTGGCGCCGGTCCAGCATGGTCACGAGCGCCACGAGGAACACCAGGGCGGCACCGGCCCACCAGACGGCCGGCAGGGCTGTCAGGAGGCCCCACTCGCCGAGCGCGGTCGAGTCCGTCTGCGCGACACCCATCGCCCAGAGCGCGGCGCCGGTGACGAGGACGCCGGACGCGGCGACGGTGCGGACGAGGACCGCGGTCGGCAGCGCCGCCCGCACGCGGTCCGGCCGGCGGACGGTGCGCGCGACCTGGACGCCCTGGCCGAGCGACACCCAGCCGGCGACGAGCAGGAGCAGTCCGGCCGCGGGCAGCGGGACCCACTGCCCGGTCCAGACCATCACGAGCCCGAGGACCGCGTCGATCGCCGCACTCGTCGCGACGACGAGACCGGCGCGGCCGATCGGCTCGCGGAGTCCGAGCAGCCGGACGACGGGCAGGCCCGGCACGACCAGGAGTGCGACGAGGACGACGGCGGTGCGGAGCGGACCGGTCGCGTCGGCGGCGATGAGGGCGGCGGCGGCGAACCCGAGTCCCGCCGCGACGAGGGACGGCACCGGTGAGGTCGGGAGCACACGGGATCCGTGGCGGATCGACATCCGGGTGGGGGTCGTGGTGGCGGTCACTGATCGACCACCGCGATCGACTGACGCATCGAGCGTCCCTTCGGGTCTGGGCCGGCGACGTGCTCCGGCCTGCGGGTGTTGACGACGCTAACCGCGGCCGGCGGCCACCCGGGAGAGCAGTGGACGGGAAGTGCGGAGGCCCTGCGGCATTGCGGGATCACGCACGCGTCGCGGTCGCGGCGCGAGGAGAAACCGCACGGTTCCGCCCGGCCGTTGACCCCCGTCGTCCCCGCGGCGACGGTGGTGGTGGCCGGCTGTGACCGTGCACGTCCCCGACACCAGACAGGCTCTCCCATGACCGACACCATCCAGCGCTCGCTCCCGCCCCGCGTCGAGCTCGCCCGCCCGATGTCGAGCGCCGCCGACCCCACGTGGACCGGTGCCGTGTGGGTCGGTGCCGTCGACCTCGCCGAGGTCCCCGGGGACGACGCCGGCACGGTGCTGCTCGACGACGCCGCCGGCCACCGATCGGCCCGGCTCCTCGTCCGCGACGGCGTGGCCCCGCTCGGCTTCGTCGACCTGCCCGTCTCCGATGGCACACTCGACGTCGCCGCCCTCCGCGCCGCGGTCGCCGCGCTGCCGGCCGTGCCGCAGCCGCCGATCCCGGTCCGCCTGCCGAGCACCTCCGTCGTCCTCTGCACCCGTGACCGAGCCGACCAGCTCGGCGCGGCCCTCGACTCGCTGCTCGCGCTCGACCACCCCGACTTCGAGGTCGTCATCGTCGACAACGCCCCGTCGGACGAGTCGACCCGCCTGCTGGTCGACGCCCTCGACGACGAGCGCGTCCGGTACGTGCGGGAACCCGTCCCCGGGCTGTCGAGCGCACGGAACGCCGGTGTCCGCGCGGCGCGGTACGAGATCGTCGCGTTCACCGATGACGACGTCGTGGTCGACCGGTCGTGGCTCCGCGCCGTCGCCTCCGGCTTCTCCCGGGGCGACGACGTCCTGTGCGTCAGCGGACTCGTCGCCAGCGGCGAGCTCCGGACCCCCACCCAGCGGTACTTCGACGAACGCGTGACGTGGTCGCGCAACCTCGAGCCCCGCGTGCACCGGCTGTCGGCGCCGCCCGCGGACCGGCCGCTCTTCCCGTTCGCGGTGGGTGACTACGGCACGGGTGCGAACTTCGCGATGCGCCGGTCGGCCATCACCGAGCTCGGCGGCTTCGACGAGGCGCTCGGCGTCGGCACGGTCACGGGCGGTGGCGAGGACATCGACATGTTCGCCCGCGTGGTGCTCTCGGGCGCCGCGCTCGTCGTCGAGCCCGCGGCGCTGGTGTGGCACCGGCACCGGGCGGACCTCCCCGCGCTCCGGAAGCAGGCGGAGGGCTACGGCACCGGTCTCGGCGCCTGGCTGACGAAGATCGCCCTGCACCCGCACACGCTCGGCATGGCACTGCAGCGGGCGCCGCGGGCCGTACGCCACCTGCTCACCGGGACCGCGGCCGAACCGACCACGGCCCAGGTCGAGGCCCCGGCGCCTGCCGCCACCGAGGCCGTGACCGCGCCGCTCGACGACGCTGCCTTCCTCCGCGAAGTCGGGCGGATGCGGTGGGTCGAGCTCCTCGCCGTCGGCCGCGGTGTCCTCCGGTACGCCCGCTCGCGCCGCACCGTCCGCGCACGGGAGCGCACAGCAGATCGATAGGCCCGTCACGGGAGATCCACGGCGGATCGCGAGGATGCGCCAAACCGCAGGATCCCCGCACGGCCGTCGCCGGACCCTCGATCGCGGGGGCACGGTCGGCTTACCGTCCTCGGGAGCGACCGACGCGGCGAGCACCAGCGCCACACCTGCGCACCACCAGTGCCGCAGCAGCGCACCACCAGCGCCGCACTCGCGCACCAGCGCACCACCGGCCCGCACGACCAAGGGGAGAAGCAATGCGTCCGACACACCCGACAGCACGCCACCGCACGGTCGAACCGGCCGTCCCGGCGTCCGACGACCACTCGCTCCTCGACCGGTGGACCCGTGTCGTCGCCGCGTTCCCCGACGCCCCGGCGCTCGCCGGTGCCGGGACCGCCCGCACCTTCGCCGAGACGGACCGCACCGTCCGAGCGCTCGCTGCGCGGCTCGGCGACGTGCTCCGCCCCGACGACCGGACCGGAGCCGGCGTCGGACCCGAGCGCACCGGGGCCTCGGTCCCGGTCGGCATCATGGCCGGGCACACGACCGAGACGGTCGTCGGGATGCTCGCGCTGGTCGCGGCCGGGCGGACGATCGTCGTGCTCGACGACCACCTCCCGGAGGCGCGTCTGCAGCACGTCGTCACGCTCGCGGGCATCGGGGAGGTGCTCGCCGACGCCACCCGAACGGACCTCGCCGCGGCGGTCCTCGGCCCGGACGGCACCGTGCACGACCTCGACGCCCTCATCGCGACGAGCACCGAGCAGCGCGCGACCGGCACCGACCGTGCGGCGTCGTCCCGCCCCGGTGGCACCGACCCCGCCGCGATCGTGTTCACCTCGGGCTCGACCGGCCTGCCGAAGGGCGTCGCGATGACGCACCGGCAGTTCCTGCGGAACGTCGAGCAGAGCGCCTGGAGTGCCGCCTACCGCCCCGGCGACCACGTGGGCGTGGTGCTGCCGCTGTCCTTCGCCGCCGGCATCCTCACCACGCTCGACAGCCTGCTGAGCGGGGCCGCCGCCGTGCTCCTGGACGCACGGGACCTCGGGACCGAGCGGCTCCTCGAGGGCATGGCCGCCGAGCACGTCACCGCGGTCGTCTGTACGCCGCACCTGCTCCGCTCGGTCGTCTCGACCGTCCGCGACCGCGGCGCGGACCTGCACCCGGCACTCGCCGGGCTCCGGCTGATCATGACGGTCGGCGAGCCCATCACCGGCACCGACGTCCACGCCGCCCGACCGGTCCTCGGCGCCCACACGGTCATCTGGAACGGCTTCGGCTCGAGCGAGATGGGTGCCGTGTCGTACTTCTCGGTCGGCCCGGACGACGAGGTCCCGACCGGCGTGGTGCCGGCCGGCTACACGTCGCCCGGCAAGACCGCGCGTGTCCTGCGTGAGGACGGCTCGGCGGCCGCGGCGGGGGAGACCGGCCAGCTGGTCGTCGTCGCCGACGGCATGACCGCCGGCTACTGGGGCGCGCCCGAGAAGACGGCCGAGCACCTCTCCGTCGACGTGGACGGCACCCCGCTGTGGCGGCAGGGCGACCTGGCCCGCCTCGACGAGGACGGTTGCCTCGTCCTGCTCGGTCGCGACGACGACGCGGTGAAGGTGCGCGGCTACCTCGTCGAGCCGAGCGAGGTCGAGGCCGCGCTCCGCGCCGTCGACGACGTCCACGACGTCGTGGTCACCGCGCTCGTCGACCCGCCCGCCGTCACCCGGCTCGTCGCCTACGTCGTGGGCCGTCCCGGTCGACGCACCCCGGCGCCGGCCGCGCTCCGCCGTGCCCTGCGGGCGAAGCTGCCCGAGTACATGGTGCCCGCGGCGATCGTCCCCATGCCCGAGCTGCCCCGCAACGAGCGCGGCAAGGTCGACCGGGCGAAGCTGCCCGGTGCGCCGTCGCTCGAGGTCGAGATGGTCGAGGGGGAGTACGACCAGTGGGAGCTCGTCGTCGGACAGATCTGGGCCGAGGTGCTCGGACTCCGCGGTGTGCACCTCGACGAGGACTTCACCGCGCTCGGCGGCGACTCGCTCTCGGCCGAGGAGATGCTCGCGATCGTGCAGACCCGGCTCGGCGTGGACCTCCGCGCGTCCGAGCTCCTCGAGCAGCCCACGCTGCGCGCCTTCGCCAGACGGGTGCGCACCGGCTCGAAGTCCCTGCCGAGCCACCCCGACGTCGTCAAGGTCTCCGAGGCACGCGAGCCCGGACGCCCGCCGGTCTTCTGCCTGAGCGGCGCCGGTGCCCTCGGGCTGACGTTCCTGCCGCTGTCACGGTACCTGCCGGAGCACGACGTCTACGCGTTCCAGCAGCACGGACTCGAACGCCGGGCGATCCCGGACTGGAGCATCCAGCGCACCGCCAGGCGCACCGTCGAGCTCATGCGCATCGTGCAGCCCCGCGGCCCGTACCTGCTCGTCGGGCACTCGCTCGGCGGGCTCGTCGCCCTCGAGGTCGCGAGGCTCCTCACCGAGGGCGGCGAACGCGTCGAGCACGTCGCGATCCTCGACACCTACCTGCCCCGCAGCAGCAGCGAGCAGGCCCAGCTGCACTTCGGCCGGATGGCGGAGAGCCCGGTCCGGAACCCGGCACTCCGTGCCCTCAAGCGCGGCCTCGACCGGGCGGCGAAGCGGATCCTGCCCGCCGGGGTGCCGGTGGGCGAGGAGTTCGCCAAGCGCGTCCGCGCGTACGGTGCCGGCGTCCTCCGCTACGGCGGTCAGAAGGACTTCGACGCGCTCTTCGATCAGGCCACGATCGTGACCAGACGGCACACCCCGACGCCCTACGACGGCGCGGCCACCTTCGTGCTGGCCGACGGCAACCCGGACGTCGACGGCTGGAGCGACGTGCTCCGCGGGGACACCACCACGGTGCGCATCGAGAGCGAGCACAGCTCGCTCCTCCGCGAGCCGCACGTCGCCGAGCTGGCGACGGCACTGCGCGACGCCTTCACGACGCACGCGTCGCGTCCCTGACGTGACCAGCACGGGCCCTGGAGGCGCGGGGCGGGCCCGCCCCGCGCCTCCAGGGCCGTCGTGCGTCCCGACACACCCACCGACCGTGCCTTGCGGGTTTCCGTATCCGCACTCGGGGGTCCGCAACCCCTGCCGACCCGCATTGACCAGCCCCTCAGGCCGGACGATGGTTGGTCCAAGCCCAGGGAACGGTGTACCCCCGTTCCGACGCCCACCCAGCGCCGGGTCCTCCCTCGACCACTTCCGCATGCAGCCTGAACCCGACAGGAGCACCATGTCCGCCAGCACCGCCCGACCCCGAGACCCCCGCGTCTCGGTCGTCATCCCCGCGAGGAACGAGGCCCGAAACCTCGAGATCATCCTCCCGCAGCTCCCGCCCGTGTACGAGGTCATCCTCGTCGACGGCAACTCGGTGGACGACACCATCGCCACCGCCCAGCGCCTCATGCCGACGATCAAGGTCGTGCAGCAGACGCGCAAGGGCAAGGGCAACGCGCTCGCCTGCGGCTTCGAGGCCGTGACGGGCGACGTCGTCGTCATGTTCGACGCGGACTGCTCCGCCGACGCCGCCGAGATCCCCCGCTTCGTGCAGGCCCTCGTGGACGGCGCCGACGTCGCCAAGGGGTCCCGTTACGCGCCCGGTGGCGGCAGCGACGACATCACGATCATCCGCGGCCTCGGCAACAAGGGGCTCAACATGATCTCCAACGTGCTGCTCCGCGCGCGCTACACGGACCTCTGCTACGGCTACAACGCCTTCTGGGCCGACACCCTGCCGACCATCGGGCTCCTGTCGTCGACGCTCCCGCAGCCGACCGACGGCTCGATGCGCTGGGGCGACGGCTTCGAGATCGAGACGATCCTGACCTGCCGCTGGTCCGCCGCGGAGTTCGCGATCACCGAGGTGCCGAGCCACGAGAAGCTCCGCGTGCACGGCACCAGCAACCTGAACGCGGTCAGCGACGGCATCCGCGTCCTGAAGTCGATCATGCACGAGCGTCGCCGCGCCCGCGAGGCGAAGGCCCGCATGCGCCTCATGCCGACCCCGGTCTCGGGCCTCGTGGTCCCGGCCGCCGTGCCGGCGATGGACGAGGAAGCGGCGTGAGCGTCGCGACGGTCGCCGTCGTCATCTGCGCCTACACGCAGCAGCGCTGGGGTGACCTGCAGGACGCGGTCGAGTCGGCGAAGCGACAGCCGGACGCGACCGAGGTGATCGTCGTGATCGACCACGAGCCGGAGCTGTTCCGCCGTGCCGCCGCCCGGTGGCCGGAACTCCGCGTCGTCGAGAACACCGAGGACCGTGGTCTCTCGGGAGCACGCAACACGGGTGTCGCCCTGGCCGACGCCGACGTCGTCGCCTTCCTGGACGACGACGCCACCGCCGACCCGGACTGGCTCATGCACCTCGTCGAGGCGCTCGAGCTGCCGGACGTCGTCGGCGTGGGTGGGCGTGCGACGCCGTCGTGGCCGACCGCCACCGGTGCCGGTCCGTACCCGGACGAGCTGCTCTGGATCGTCGGCTGCAGCTACGCCGGCCTCCCCACCGAGTCCGCGGACGTCCGCAACGTCATCGGGTCGAGCATGGCCTTCCACCGCGACGTCGTGCTCGCCGCGGGCGGCTTCCGCTCCGGCATCGGCCGTGTCGGCAACCACCCGCTGGGGTGCGAGGAGACCGAGCTCTGCATCCGCATCGCCCGGATCCGTCCCGGCGCCCGGATCCGCTTCGAGCCGCGCTCGAACGTGTCGCACCGGGTCTCCCCGGACCGGGTCACGATGCGGTACCTGCGTCGCCGGAGCTACTACGAGGGCATCTCCAAGGCCGTCCTCAGCCGCCGTGTCGGTGCGCGTGACTCGCTCTCCAGCGAGTCGACGTACCTCACCCGGGTGCTGCCGGGAGCCGTGCTCCGGGAGCTCGGCGCCCTCGGCCGCGGCGGCGGGCTGCGTGCCCTGGCGATCGTGACCTCGGCGGTCTCGACCGTCTTCGGCTACGCCGTCGGCCGGGTCTTCGGCACCGTCGTCGTCCGCGCCCCCGCGCCCGTCGCCGCGCCCGCGCAGCAGCCCGTCCACACCCCCTGACCGGTCACCACCGGACCGACCACCCGCCACCCGTACAGAAGACCGAGATGCCGCGAGACGCCACGACCCCGAGTGTCACCATCCGACGCCGTTGGAAGGTGGCCCTCGCGGTCGCGGCCGCGGTCGTGATGGGCGGCGTCGTGTCCGCGCCGAGTCTCGTCGCCTCGTCGAGCGCCGGTGCGGCGACCACCGCGGACTGCAGCGCCGGTCGCGTCCTGACCGTCGTCGCGCACGCCGACGACGACCTGCTGTTCGAGGGGACGGAGCTCCGGAAGGACATCGACGCGGGCAAGTGCGTCCGCTCGGTCATCGTGACGGCCGGCGACGCCGGCAAGTCGGCGACCTACTGGAAGGGCCGTCAGACGGGCCTCGAGGCCGCGTACGCGAACCTCGCGGGCGTGGCGAACGCGTGGACGTCGGGATCGGTGAGTGCCGGCGGCAAGACCGTCGTGACGCGGACCCTCACCGCGGCCCCGCGGCTCAGCCTGGTGTACCTGCAGCTGCCGGACGGCAACATCGACGGCTCCGGCTTCGCCGCGACCCGGTACCAGAGCCTGCAGAAGCTGTACCAGCGGTCGATCACGAGCATGAGCACCGTGTCGGGCGCGAACTACCCGACCAGCTACACGCTCGCGCAGCTCCAGGCGACCGTCCTCGCCCTGATGAACGGGTACGCGCCGCAGGAGGTGCACACGCTGGACCACGTCGGCACCTACGGCGACGGGGACCACAGCGACCACCACACGGTCGCGTACCTCACCAAGACCGCGCAGCAGCAGCTGACCACCGCCAGCACGCTCATGGGGTACATGGGGTACCCGATCGCGGACAAGCCCTCGAACCTCACCGCCGCGCAGACGCAGGCGAAGGGGAACGCGTTCTTCGCCTACTCCGCCCACGACGCCGAGACGTGCGCGTCGGTCGCGGCCTGCTCCTCGCGGCCGGAGGGATCGTGGCTCAGCCGCGAGTACACCGTCGGCACCCAGACCCCCACCGACCCGGGGACCGGGTCGGGCGGCTCGGTCGGCGCGGACGTGACCGCCGGTGCCGCCGTCACGGCGAGCAGCGAGAACCCGGCGGACGGACAGACCGCCGTGAAGGCCGTGGACGGCGTCGCGAGCGGCTACCCCGACGCGCCGACCGCCGAGTGGGCGACGCGCGGCGGCGGGACCGGTTCGTGGCTCCAGCTCGCATGGTCGAGCCCGGTCACGCTCGGGGCCGTCGACCTGTCGGACCGTCCCAACGCCGACGACCAGGTCACCGCGGGGACGCTGACGTTCTCCGACGGCAGCAGCGTGGCGGTGCCGACGCTCGACAACGGCGGCGCGTTCACCCGCGTCACGTTCTCGTCGCGCCAGGTCAGCTGGGTGAAGTTCACCGTGACCGCTGTCAGCCAGACGACGCGCAACGTCGGGCTCGCCGAGATCCGGGCGTTCGCACCGGGGACAGGGACGCCCACGCCGACGCCCACTCCGACGCCGACGCCGACGCCGACGCCCACTCCGACGCCCACGCCGACGCCGACGGGTCCGACCGACGTCACCGGTTCGGCGACCGCGACCGCCGCCTGGGACGACGCCTCGACCGGACAGACCGCCGCGAAGGCCATCGACGGGATCGTCAGCGGGTACCCGGACAACACCTCGGCCGAGTGGGTCGCGCCCTGGGGCACGACCGGCGTCTGGCTGCAGCTGGACTGGACCTCGTCGAAGGCGCTGAGCCGCGTCGTCCTGTACGACCGCCCGAACGGCGACGACCAGGTCACCAGCGGCACGCTGACGTTCTCCGACGGGAGTCAGGTGCCCGTGGGGACGCTCCCGAACGACGCGTCGCCGCTCACGGTGGACTTCGCCGCGCGGAACGTCATCTGGGTCCGCTTCACGGTCACCGGGGTGTCGGCGAGCACCCGCAACGTCGGTCTCGCCGAGGTCCGGGCCTTCGCCGGCTGACCACCCGTGCGGACCGGGGACGGCGGTTTCCTGCCGGCTCTGTGACCGTTCCGGTTCGTGATCATCGACGATCGTGAACCGGAACGGTCAGTCGTGCCACGGGAACACCACTGCCGACGCGACAGGACCTTCCGTCCGTGCGGTGCGGTGCGGTGTCTAGGGCGTCGTGCCGGATGGCTCGCTCGACCAGTCACGTGCCAGTGCGGACATGATGACCTCGTCGTGGAAGCGGCCGTCGTGGAAGGTCGCTTCGCGACGCACGCCTTCGACGTGGTAGCCGACCTTGGCGTACACGGCGCGTGCTCGGTCGTTGAACGCGTGCACCTGGATCTCGATCCGGTTCAGTCCCATCTCACGGAAGCCGTAGTCGGTGAGGAGGCGGACAGCGTCCGTGCCGTAGCCGTGTCCAGCGTGCTCGCTGCCGATCATGACCGCGAGGGTCGCGGCGCGGACCGGGAGCGTCGCGCCGAAGAGCGTCACGTGCCCCACGAGCGTGTCCGAGGTGCGGTCGACGACGCTGAAGCCGACGTCGCCGCTGCGTTCGCCCTTGCTCCAGTTGCGGAACATCTCGGTGATCGAGTCCGCTGGGCGGGGACGGACGATGATCTGCTGGAGCACCGCCCACGCGGGATCGCGCCACCAGCGCACCAGGTCGGGGAGATCGGCATCGTCCAGGGCACGGAATCGCACGAGGTCCCCGTCGAGCAGGGTCGCCCCGTACGCCTGCGCAGCACCCACCCCGGCCCATTCCGACGTCATGGGCGAACTCTCTCACATCGTCTGGCTCAGTGGACCTGCTCGGGTCGGCCCGAGTGGCGGGCGTGGGCGAGGAGCTCGCGGAGGAGACCCGCCATGTGCGGGCCCCGACCGTAGTGGTCGCGCACCCAGGCGCGGCAGCGATCGCCGACCGAGGGGTCGCGCTCGGCGCGGTCGAGGGTCTCGAGGATCTTCGTGGCGAGCGCCTCGGGGTCGGTCGGGTCGACGGTCGACGAGGCCCACGCACCGGCGAGGATCTCACCCGTGCCACCGCTCTCGGCGGCGACGACGGGCCGTCCGGCGGACATCGCCTCGACGACCACCCGGCCGAAGCCCTCCGGTTCGATGGAGGGGACGACGACCATGTCCGCCGCGTGCAGCAGGGGGACGACGTCGTCCCGTTCCGGCAGGAGCACGACGGAGCCCGCGGGGAGGGACGCGACGGCGCGTCGGACCTCCTCGGCGTCGTCCGGGCCGGCCGCGCCGGCGAGCACGAGCACGGGCGGGCGACGAGCGTGCAGGGCGGCGGGTGCGTGGACGGGACCGGGCGTCGAGGAGCGCCCCTCGGCGGGCGTCGGTGCGACGACCGCACGCTGGTGCGCGGCGTCGTGTTCGAGCACGAGACGCCAGGCGTCGAGGAGCGCGAGGACACCCTTGGACCGGGTGAGTCGTCCGTAGTAGAGCACGGTGCGGGTGTCGTCGTCGAGGCCGAGGGACCGGCGGGCACGCAGGGCGGCCGACGGCGTCGCCGCGGGGAACAACGCGGTGTCCACGCCGTTCGGGACGACGGTGATCCGGGCGGCCGGGACGCCGGCTGCGGCCCAGGCGCGAGCCATCGCGTGCGACACCGCGAGGTAGTGGGTGCGGCCGCCGGCGATCGGGCCCAGTCGTCGGTAGTTCGGTGCGTGGTGCAGGTGCACGACGAGGGGGACGCCGGACACCACCGATGCCACACGGCCCCACGGCAGGTGCTCCGGCCGGTTCAGCCAGATGACGTCGGGGCGGGAGCGGCGGAGGCGGACGCCGTCGAGGACGAACCTCCAGACGTCGCGGGCCGCGGTGCGGACGCCGAAGGACCGGTCGCGCGTCGGGTGCGTCGTGACGCCGAGGTTGTCGTACAGCTCGCTGCCGGGCTCGGTGCCGTCCGTCGCGGATGGGAGGTGGCCTCGGTGCCAGACCTCGACGTCCTGTCCGGCGCGGACGAGTTCGCGGGTGTCCTCGAGGACGCAGCGCTCGACCCCGCCGGTGATGGCGAGCCCGTTCGTGACGGCGGCGATCCGCAGCCGGCGCCCGGAGCGGGGCGGCGAGTCCGTCACGGCGTCCCTCCGCGGGCGATCTTCAGACGGCTGACGAACCATGGCAGGCAGCCGACGACACCGACGACGCGGACGATGTTCCACGCGAGGTCCTGCGGCACCAGGACGGACACCCCGGCGACGACCACGACGGCGGCGAGCACGAGGACCGTGCGCGCCTGCGGGCCGCGCCACTCACGGCGGTCGGGCAGCGAGAACTGCTGCAGGGCGGCGAGCACCATGTACGCGACCACCGTGGACACCCCGGCGCCGGCGATGCCGAGCAGCGGGACCAGGAGCAGGTTCGCGCCGATGTTCACGGCACCGGCCACGGCCGCGATCACGCCGACCGCGACGCCGCGCCGCTCCACGAGGAGCAGGCGTCCGGTCGCACCGCTCGCGATCACCGGGAAGGCGGTCAGCGCGACGATGAAGACCACGACGGTGAGTTCGTGCACACGGTACGACGCCGGCGCGAGGATCGGCAGCGCCACGGGCGACACGAGGGTCACCGCGAGCAGCACCGGGGCGAGCAGCAGGTAGAGCTGGTCGCGGGCGTGCAGCGCGAGGTGACGGCGGGCGACGGCGTCCCGGAGCGCGGCGAAGTGCGGTGCCCAGGCCTGGTTGGTGAACGTCAGCAGGAGGATCACGGCGGACCCGACGACGTAGGCGATCTGGTAGCGCGCGACCTCGTCGGGGCCGAGCAGCCGCTGCACGACGATGCGGTCGCCGGCGTTCAGCACGAAGTAGGACAGGTTGCCGAGGGCGATCGGGATGCCGAGCTTGAAGGCGCGGGCGGTGGTCCGGCGGTCGAGCAGGCCGGAGAACCGCGGCCGCGTCGCCGCGAAGCCGATCACCATGGCCGCGGCCTGGGCGAACACGCCGCCCCACGCGTACGTGGTGGCGTCGGCGTGCACGAACACGAGCAGGCCGAGCCCGATGATCGAGCCGCCGACGGACGAGAGCAGGCTCGTGACCGCGAAGACGCGGATCCGGTCCTGGGCGACCAGGATCGCCAGGGACAGCTGCACGACCGCGGCGGGGAAGATCCAGAGGACGGCGACGAGCAGGATCGGGTGTTCGTCGACGAACCCGGCCACGTCGCCCCAGACCGGGATCGTGGCGATCGCGGTCGCGGTGACGACCGCCGCGAGGACGATGCCGACCGCGATGAGCCCACGGGCCTTGCGGTCGTCACCGTCCTCGGCACGCTGCAGCACGGACGCCTGGTCGAGTCCCGCGACCGCGAGCACGACGAGCGCCTGGTACAGCGCGATCGCGGAGGCGAGCACGCCGAACTCGGAGAGCGGCATGAGGTGCGCCAGGATCGGCGAGATCAGGGAGCTCACGACGAGCTGCATCGACCACACGACGACGTACAGGAGCCCGCGGCCGAAGAGCACCGAGGCGCCCTTCTGCACGGCGGTGCTGCCCGTGTCCGGCACGGCGTGCGCGGCGGCCTCGACCGCGGCAGCCGCCTCGCCCGCCTCGACTGCGGCGGCCTGGGCGCTCGCCGTGGGAGCGGCACCGGGAGCGGAGGCGGCGGTGGGGGGAGCGGTGGCGGCGTCGAGCGGGGAGTCCGCGGCGTGGCGGGCCTCGCGACGGGTCTGCGGAACGGTCACGAGACACCCACCTCCGGGGTCCGGACGTGCTGGCGCAGCTCGAACGCCTGGTCGACGAGGTCGAGGAGCTCCGAGCTCGCAGCGGTCGAGAACTTCCGGGCGAAGAGGTGCGGCATCGCGGTCGGGTCCGAGGTCCAGCGCTCGAGCAGCCGACCCGCGTGCGCGAGCGTGAGCCACGGCGGGCTCTTCATCTTCGAGCCGTCCCACCCGATCCACCACAGGGTGTGCGGGACGTGCTCCTGGGCGAAGCCGTCGACGAGTGCCGGCGAGTTCAGGACCGTGGGCACGAAGGACTCGTCGGCGATCCAGGTGCGGCGCCAGAACCGGACGAGGTCGGGGCGGCTGTCGACGACCTCGACCACGGCGGCCGCGTGGGCGGCGCTGAGGACCTTCAGCTGCGACCCACCGGTGAGCACGACGTCGCGGGGGATCCGGCGGGGGATCGGCACGCGGATCATGTGCTTCCGCCACGCCCAGTGCGGGTACCGCATGCGGGCGACCCCGCCGCTGGCGCCCCACGCCGCGTGCGGGAGCGGGTGCGGGATGAGGAAGGACTCGTCCGGGTGGGCGTCGAGCAGCGCGGTGATCTCGGCTGGGTTCGCGAGCGGGTAGTCGCTGCCGGTGAGCACCGCCACGTGCGCGGCGCCGGTCTCAGCGAGCGCGGCGCGGTAGCCGGAGACCTCGGCGGCGACGTTCTCCCACTTCGCCCAGCCGGTGCGGAGCCGAGGGAGCAGCCGGACGCGGTCCGGCAGTCCCGCGGTCATGGCGCGGTGCACGTCCGTCGGCGTCCGCGCGTCGACGTGCAGGAACACCGGGAACGGGTCGAGAGCCTCGACGAGTCGGCGGACGTGCTGCGGGTCCTCGTGGGCGAGGACGATGCACGCGAGCGACGCGGGGGAGTTGGCCATGTCTCGAGTGAACAGGGCCGTCCGGGCACCGACAAGGCGGCTCCGGGGCGGGTGCGGGGAAGCGGCGGTTTCCCGCAGCGGGTGACGTCCGGACCGTCACCGTCCGCACGGGACGCAGCCCGCGGCGGTCACCGCCTGCGACGGTACCGCGGGCAGTCGCAGAGGGCGCAGTCGCTGCCCGGTCGGTAGTGCTCGTGGGCGTCCTGCACGTGCCCGCACACGCAGACGGCGGTCTCGGTCGCGACCCGGAGCACCGGCGCGGTCGTCGCCTCGAGCACGGGTGTGGGCCCCAGCGGCATGCGTCCTCCTCCGACCCGTCCGGTACGGGTAGCTGCACCGATCCTACGGGGCAGGAGGACGCGCGTCCGGCGGCGGCAGGGCGCTCAGCCGGCGTGGAAGCGGCCGGCCTCGACGTCGCGCCACCGACGGCGGCTGCGGAACCACGCTGCCGGGCCCGCCGGGAACCCCCGGAGCTCGTGGTACGCGAGCGACCGCGGCACACCGGCGTCCGGGACGGCGGCGACCGGCACGGTGTCGAGGCGCGGGGTGTCGACGGTGGCCGGCGCGGGAGCCGGGGCCGGGGCGCTGCCGGAGCGGAGTCGGCCGATCGTCTCGCGGAGCTTCACCATCGCGGCGGCGGGCACGAGCCGGGCGAGCACCGCGACGTGGCGGCGGTCCTTGGCGGCGAGGGCGCACATCAGCGCGGTGAACCCGACGCCGTTGCCGTGCAGCTGCTTGTGCAGGTCCTCGATGGTCCGGCGGTGCCGGTGGTGCACGACCGCCCGGGGCTCGAAGCCGACGCGTCCGCCGCGCCAGAGCGTCTCGACGAACATCGCCAGGTCCTCGCCGCCGCGGGCCGGTGAACCCGCGCCGAGCGTGGTGTCGAAGCCGCCGACGGCCTCGATCACCGACCGTCGGAACGCCATGTTCGCACCGGCGCCGTAGGCACCGATGCCGTAGACGGCGAAGTGCTTCGCGACGGAGCCGTCCGGGCGGACCGCCTGCACCCGCGCGTGCCGCATGGTGCCGGGGACGTCGTCGGGGACGATCGTGACGGGTGCGAAGGTGCGCTCGCCGCTGAACCCGCCGTAGTACGCCTCGTACCAGATCTGCGCGGGGGTCGTGAGCTCGGTCGGGAGGATCACGCCGGACACCGCGTCGAGGTCGGACTCGCGGACGAACCGTGCGCCGAGCGCCCGCAGCCACTGCGGGTCGACCCGGACGTCGTCGTCGGTGAACGCGACCACATCGCCGCGCGCGGCCGCGACGCCGGCGTTGCGGCCGGCGGACAGTCCGGGCCGGCGCTCCGTGACGAGGCGGACGTCCCGGCCGGCGAGGAGTGCCGGCAGCCGGTCGTCGGCGGGCACGCGGACCCGGTTGTCGACCACGATGACCTCGTGGTCGGGGTAGTCGAGGTGCTCGAGCACGTCGAGCAGGTCGCCGAGGTCCTCGACGCGGTCGACGACGGTGGACACGACCACCGAGATCGCCGGCAGCAGGGCGTCCGGGACCGGCTCGACGTCGGCGAGCACCGTCTCGCGGAGCGCTCCGAGGGCCCGGGCAGCGTCCGCGGGGTCGTCGGTCAGCTCGACGTCGAGCGTGCCCGTCGGGTGTCCGCCGCGGTAGCCGATCACCAGCGCGGAGGAACCCGTCCCGTCCGCGACGAGGCGGGGGAGCGGCGCGTCGAGGTCGATGTCGATCACGCGTCGGGGTGCGGGGAGTGCACGAGCGGTGCTGGTGGTGGCCATGGTGTGGACGCTAGGTCGGCCGGGGTGACCGCGACAACGGGCAGCGGTGCCGCTGGCGGTGATCGTGCGGAACCCCGCACGACCGGGCGACGTCGGCGCGGGAACGGTGAGCGCTCACTCCGGAAAACCGAACGTCGCACGGAGGTCACGACCAGGTCACGGAGTCGTTGCAACCGGTTGCGTACGGCTGAGAGCGGGCGTAGCTTCCTCCTCCAGCAGGCAGCGTCGCCTGCTCCAGGCAGCGTCGTCGTCACCCGATCGACGTCTCCTGGTGATCTCGATGAGGAGACATCGCTGTGAAGACAACACGCGCCAGGGTGCGGTTCGCATCCGTTGCTGGGGTCGCGGTCATCGGCCTCGTGCTGACCGGGTGCTCGAGCGGCAGCTCGGCATCGGACGACGCCAAGAGCGGCCAGGACAGCCGCGGACCCATCACCTACGTGCAGGGCAAGGACAACTCGAACGTCGTCCGCCCGCTGATCGCGAAGTGGAACAAGGCCCACCCGGACGAGAAGGTCACCTTCAAGGAGCAGTCCGACCAGGCCGACCAGCAGCACGACGACCTCGTCCAGCACTTCCAGGCGAAGGACGCCAACTACGACGTCGTCGACGTCGACGTCGTCTGGACCGCCGAGTTCGCCGCGAAGGGCTGGCTCACGCCGCTCACCGGCAGCATGAAGATCGACACGTCGAAGCTCCTGCCGGCCACCGTGAAGACGGCGACGTACAACGACACGCTGTACGCGGCACCGCAGACCTCCGACGGCGCGCTGCTCTACTACCGCAAGGACCTCGTCAAGACGCCCCCGACCACGTGGGCGGACATGATGAAGGACTGCGACATCGCCAAGCAGGCCGGCATCGGCTGCTACGCCGGCCAGTTCGCGAAGTACGAGGGGCTCACGGTCAACGCCTCCGAGGCGATCAACGGCTCCGGCGGCTCGGTCCTGGGCAAGAGTGGCTCGCCCGACGTCGACTCGTCGGACGCCAAGGCCGGTCTGCAGAACCTGGTCGACGCGTTCAAGGACGGGAACATCCCGGCCGAGGCGATCACCTACCAGGAGGAGCAGGGCCGCACCGCGTTCGAGTCCGGCAAGCTGCTCTTCCTGCGCAACTGGCCGTACGTGTACAACCTCGCCAAGACCGACGGTTCGTCGAAGGTCAAGGACACCTTCGGCATCGCGCCGATCCCCGGCAAGGACGGCACCGGCGCCTCGACGCTCGGCGGGCACAACGCCGCGATCAGCGTGTACTCGAAGCACAAGGCGACCGCGCACGACTTCCTGGAGTTCCTCGAGTCGGACGAGACGCAGAAGTTCTTCGCGACCCAGGGCTCGCTCGCCCCGGTCGTCGGTGACCTCTACACGGACTCCGAGCTCACCAGCAAGCTGCCGTACCTGCCGACGCTGCTCAAGTCGATCGAGTCGGCCGAGCCGCGCCCGGTCACGCCGTTCTACCCGGCCGTGACCAAGGCGATCCAGGACAACACCTACGCCGCCCTCAAGGGCTCCAAGAGCGTCGACGAAGCCCTGAAGGACATGCAGGACGCCCTGAAGACGGCGACCAGCGGCAACGGCAACTAGCCGGTCCACCGCGGCGCACGCCGCACCGGACGGGAGGCGCGGGTCGACCCCGCCCCGCGCCTCCCGTCCTCCTCATCCTGCGTCCCGACACCCGGCAAGGAGGCCGTCACGTGTCAGCAGCAACCGAGATCCCCGCCGCCATCCCCAACCCGACGGGCATGGAGCCGCACAAGCGGCGCAAGGGCGGACTCAACGCCGAGCACGGCCGATGGGCCGTGTACCTCATCGGTCCGACGATCGTGCTCCTCGCCGTCGTCATCGGCTACCCCGTCGTCAGCGCGGTCATCCAGTCGTTCCAGCTCGACGCCGGACTCGACAAGGCGACCGGCCTGTTCGTGCAGGGCGGCTTCGCCGGCGTCACCAACTACGTGCACTGGCTCGGCCAGCAGTGCGGCAACACCGCCTGCCCGCCCGGCAACCTCGGTTCGCAGTTCTGGACCGCGATGGGCAACACGTTCTTCTTCACGGTCGTCACCGTCGCCCTCGAGACGGTGATCGGCGTGTGGATGGCGATCATCATGAACCGCGACTTCAAGGGTCGCGCCTTCGTCCGCGCGGCCATCCTCGTGCCGTGGGCGATCCCGACCGCCGTCACCGCGAAGCTCTGGTACTTCATCTTCGACGCGAACGGTGTCCTCAACCACGTGATCGGGCACCAGGTCCTCTGGTTCTCCGGCGAGTGGGCTTCCCGGTGGGCGATCATCATCGCCGACACGTGGAAGACGACCCCCTTCATGGCGCTGCTCATCCTCGCGGGGCTCCAGCTGATCCCGGACGAGGTCTACGAGGCCGCGAAGATGGACGGCGCGTCGACGATGCAGCGGTTCTGGAACATCACCCTCCCGCTCGTGAAGCCGGCGCTGATGGTCGCGGTGCTCTTCCGTGTCCTCGATGCCCTCCGCATCTACGACCTGATCGCCATCATGACCGGCGGTGGCGGCGGCTCCGGCAACGCGACCGTGTCGCTCTCGGTGCTCGTCGTCGACCAGATCCGGCAGGGCTTCAACTCCGCGTCGGCCCTGTCCACCATCACCTTCCTGGTCGTCTTCATCGTCGCGTTCGTCTTCGTCCGGTTCCTCGGCGCGAACGTCGTCCAGACCCAGGCAGCACAGCAGAAGGGTGAACTCCGATGAGCCTCGCAGCCGACCGACCCCGATCCGCCACCCGGTCCCGCGAGCGCGAGGTCGACCGCACCGAGGTGCGCGTGCAACGACACACCGGGCGGAAGCTGCGCACCGGGATCCAGGCGACCGTCATCGCCGTCTGGTGCCTGTTGCCGTTCTACTGGATGGTCGTGACGAGCTTCCGCGACGTCGGGTTCACGTTCGATCCGACCCCGTGGTTCACGCACGTCACGCTGGACAACTACGCGACGGCGTTCTCGACCGCCCTGGGCAACCACCTGGGACGCGCACTGCTCAACAGTGTGTTCATCGGAGCGGTCGTCACGATCATCGCGCTGCTCGTCGGCACGAGCGCCGCGTACGCCCTGGCCCGCCTCGAGTTCAAGGGCAAGTCGGTCATCGCCGGCGCGATCCTCGCCGCGTCGATGTTCCCCGGCGTCGCGCTCATCTCCCCGCTGTTCCAGCTCTTCACGGACATCGGGTGGATGGGGTCGTACCAGGCGCTCATCCTGCCGAGCATCTCGTTCGTGCTGCCGCTGACGGTCTACACGCTCGCGTCGTTCTTCCGCGAGATGCCGTGGGACCTCGAGGAGGCGGCACGCATCGACGGGTGCACGCGCATCCAGGCGTTCCGGCGGATCATCATGCCGCTGGCCGCGCCCGCCGTGTTCACGACCGCGATCCTGGCGTTCATCTCGTCGTGGAACGAGTACCTCATCTCGTCGCAGCTCTCGAGCGACGCCACCCAGCCGGTCACCGTCGCCATCGCGTCGTTCGCCGGGTCGCAGCCGCACCAGGAGCCGTACACCGCGGTGATGGCGGCGGGCACGATCGTGACGATCCCGCTCGTGATCCTCGTGCTCGTGTTCCAGCGGCGCATCGTGGCCGGCCTCACCGCCGGCGGCGTGAAGGGGTGACGGTCATGGCGCAGCGCGGTCCCACCCGGCCCACGGCCCGGATCGAGGAGGCCATCGGCTTCGTCGGGATGTTCGGGGTCCTGTTCCTCGGCGTCACGGTGTTCTCGGAGGTCACCGGCCGGCCGGCCCTCGGCTGGGCGCTCACCCTCCTCGCCACGGTCCTCGGCGTGGTCGCCCTCGACCGGTGGCGGGTGTCGGTGCTCCGCCGCACGGCGTCGGCCGACGGCATCGGCGGGGCCCCCGCGGCACCGGCGGTCCCGGTCCGTCGGACGTCCTCCAGCCCGGACGGACGCGTCCACCGGCACGTCGGGTGGGACGAGCTCGCACCCGCGGGTCGCCGGGCCGTCCGGACGCGCCGGGACGCGGACGCGTTCCACGGGGCGGACCGTGCGCCGACGTCCGCGCGAGCGCAGGCCGGCCCCGTCGCCGACGTGCGGCGGCCGTCGGACCGGTGACGGGCCTCCCGGGCCGGTCCATGGGCATCCAGGAGATCGCGACCGTCACGGGCCTGTCGAAGTCCACGGTCTCCCGCGCGCTGCGGGGGATGTCGACGGTCGCGGACACCACGATCGACGAGGTGCGACGGGTCGCCGACGAGCTCGGGTACGTCCCGAGCTCGGCGGCGGCCGGTCTCGCCACCGGACGTCAGCGGGCGATCGGCGTCGTCGTCCCCGTGATCGACCGGTGGTTCTACGTCAAGGCCCTCGGCGGGGTCGACGCCGAGCTGCGGCGGGCCGGCTACGACCTGGTGCTGTACAACCTCGGCGGTCCCGGTGGTGACCGGGACCGGGCGTTCCGCCGTTCGATGCTCCGGCACCGCGTCGACGGGCTCGTGCTGCTCTCGCTCGTGCTCGACGAGACCGAGCGCGCCGAGCTCGAGCTCACACGCCACCCGATGATCGTGATCGGCGGGCCGGCGCCCGGACTCCGCAACGTCGGCGTGGACGACGTCGTCGTCGCCGCCGTCGCCGTCGACCACCTGTGCGGCCTCGGCCACCGGGACGTGGCGTACGTCGGCGGGCAGGACGAGGCCGGGATGAACGTCGCGGTGCCGTGGCTGCGGCGGGACGGCTTCGTGGACGCGCTGGCTGCACGGGGGATCGCCGTCCGCGAGGACTGGATCCTCGACGGCCGGTTCTCCTTCGCCGGGGGAGCCGACGCCGGGGCGGCGCTCTTCGACCGGACCCGCGGTGCGGCGATCCCGACCGCGGTCTTCTGCGCGTCCGACGAGATGGCGCTCGGGGTGGTCCTCGCCGCACGTCGAGCCGGCCTCGAGGTGCCCGGCGACGTGTCCGTGATGGGCATCGACGGCCACGAGTACGGCGAGGTCACCGGTCTGACCACGATCGCCCAGGACCCGGTGGCGCAGGGGCGGGTAGCCGCCCGGGCGGTGCTGGAGGAGGTCGACGGCGGCGTCGCGGGCCCGCTGTCGGCGTCCCCGGCACACCTCGTGGTGCGGTCGACGACCGGGCCGGTTCGGCTCCAGGACCCACCGGCCGCGTAGGGTCGCCGGCATGGAGGTCACCAAGCTCGAGCACGCCTGCCAGGTCGTCACCGAGGGCACCGCACGCCTCGTCCTCGACCCGGGTGGCTTCACCCGCCCGGTCGACGTCACCGGGGTCGTCGCCGTGGTCGTCACCCACGAGCACCCCGACCACGTCACGCCCGACCAGGTCCGGCGCATCCTCGACGGCAGTCCCGGAGCCGTCGTCATCGGCCCCGCCGGGGTCGCGCGTGCCCTCGACGGGGTCGTCGCGGTCGACGTCGTCACGGCCGGGGACCGGCGCACCGTCGGCCCGTTCGACCTCACCTTCCACGGCACGCGGCACAACGTGATCCACTCGAGCGTCCCGGTCGTCGACAACACCGGTGTCCTCGTGAACGGCCGGCTGTTCCACCCCGGTGACTCGTACACCGTCCCCGACGTGCCGGTCGAGGTCCTCGCCGCGCCCGTCGGTGCCCCGTGGCTCAAGGTCGCCGAGATGATGGACTACGTGCTCGCGGTCGCACCCCGGCGGGCCTACCCCGTGCACGAGGCGACCCTGTCCGACGTCGGCCTCGACATGCACACCGGTCGCCTCCGCGAGGCGGTGGAGCCGTCCGGCTCACTCGTCGTGCTGCAGCCGGGCGAATCGTTCACGATCTGAGCGCACATGCCCGCCGCGGCATGGCGGCGCACCCGGGCGACACGCCTCGTTTTGGCACGGCGGACCGCTTGTGCCATACTTGTCGAGTTGTCGGAACGGCCCCATCGTATAGCGGCCTAGTACGTCGCCCTCTCACGGCGGTAACGCGGGTTCGAATCCCGCTGGGGTCACCACAGGTGGCTAGCCTCCGACTCCGGCAACGACCATGACCCCCGCTCCAGGGCGGGGGATTCCCATGTGTGACGGCCCCATCGTATAGCGGCCTAGTACGTCGCCCTCTCACGGCGGTAACGCGGGTTCGAATCCCGCTGGGGTCACACCACCACGAACGCCCTCCGGTCCGCCGGGGGGCGTTTCGTCGTCCACGAGGCTCCGTCGCCGGTGTCAGTCGCCCCCGGTACGGTCGCCGCATGCCCGAAGGCGACTCGGTGTTCCGCCTCGCCGCGCGACTGCGGCAGGTCGACGGTGCGCTCATCCGGTCCGGCGAACTCCGTGGCGGGCCCACTGCCGGTCGCGCGCTCGGCGGCCGCACCGTCGTCGGCCACGCGACCCACGGCAAGCACCTGCTCACGCGGTTCGACGACCGGACGACGCTGCACACGCACATGCGCACGACGGGCTCGTGGACGCTCACCGCACCCGGTCGACGGCTCCCCGCGCACGCCGTGGCCGAGGCTCGGGTGCGGATGGCGTTCGAGGACGGCCGAACGCTGTGGGGCATCGCACTCCCCGTCGTCGAGCACGTCGCCACCGCCGACGAGGCACGCGTGCTCGGACCGCTCGGACCCGACCTGCTGCACGACGACTTCGACCGGGACGCCGCCGTCGCCCGGTTCGCCGCTCGTCCGGGCCGGACGATCCGCGCCGCACTGCTCGACCAGCGCACCGTCGCCGGGCTCGGCAACCTCTGGGTCGGGGAGCTCTGCTTCCTCCGCGGGGTCCACCCCGACACCCTGGTGGAGCGGGTCGACCTGCCGGCGATGCTCGACCTCGCCCGCCGGATGCTCGTGCACTCGGCGACGGTGCCGTCCGCGTACCAGGTCACCACCGGGCGCCCGGGCCGCGGAACCCGCCACTGGGTCGTCGGTCGCGCCGGCCGACCGTGCCTGCGGTGCCGGACGCCCGTCGTGGCACGGGACGACGTCGAGCGCCCCGGATCGCCGTCGCGCCGGGTCTGGTGGTGCCCACGGTGCCAGCCGATCGGTGGGTCGGCCACACTGGGCCGATGACCAGTGTGGTGCAGCTCATCCGGTCCGGTGCCCTCAGCGACGTCGCGGAGTACGCGGACGCCGCGTCCGTCCCCGCGGGCAGCCGGCTCGTCTTCCTCGCCGGAGCCTGCCCGCTCGACGCCGACGGCCGCACGGTGGGCGTGGGGGACGTCCGCGCCCAGGCGGCGCAGTGCGTCGAGAACCTCACGACCGCGCTCGCCGCGGCCGGGGCCGGCGTCACCGACCTCGCGCAGACCCGGGTCCTCGTCGCCTCGACGCGGCAGGCGGACCTCGTGGCGGCGTGGCAGGTCGTCCGCGCCGCGATGGGCGACCACGACGTGCCGAGCACGCTGCTCGGGGTGACCGTCCTCGGCTACGACGACCAGCTCGTCGAGATCGAGGGGATCGCGGCCGTCGCGGACCACCCAGCGCCGACGCGCTAGTCTGATCCCGTCGTCAGACCCGGCAGTGGGGCCTGCCGGACCCAACCGCGGTCACCCGCCAACGGTCCCTATCCCGAGAACACCGCACGCGCGGAGACGATCCGGCGTGCTCGGCGATAGGAGCACCGTGACCGACGACCACCGACGACGCCCGACCGACTCCGGCAGCATCCCTATCGACCCGGACGTCGAGGTCGAGGAGACCGACACCCGTCCGGACCGACCGGTCCACCTCCGCTGGTCCGCCCTCGCCACGGTCGCGGTCGGCGGCGCCCTCGGCACCGGCGTCCGCGCGGTCCTCGCCGAGGCGTTCCCGGCGCACGACGGCGTCAGCTGGGTGGTCCTCGCGATCAACGTCACCGGGGCCTTCGTCCTCGGGCTGCTGCTCGAGGCACTCGCCCACCGCGGGCCGGACGTCGGCCGACGCCGGACCCTCCGGCTGTTCGTCGGCACCGGGGTGCTCGGCGGCTTCACGACCTACAGCACGCTGGCGGACGACACCGCGCAGCTGCTCGACGCCGGACGCTGGGGCGCCGGGAGCGGGTACGCGCTGCTCAGCGTCGCGGCGGGGCTCGTCGCGGTCGTCGCTGGCCTGTGGGTCGCGGCGCTCGTCCGGCCCCGGGCGACTGCCGCACCGGCGCGGTCCGCGGACACCACCGGGGGCGACCGGTGAGCCCCCTCGAACTGCTCCTCGTCGCGGTCGGCGGGGGCGTCGGTGCCGCGCTGCGCTTCGTCCTCGACGGCGCCGTGAAGGCCCGCGTCTCCGGCTTCCCGCTCGGCACCCTCGTCATCAACGTCACCGGATCGCTCGTCCTCGGGGTCCTGACCGGCCTCGGCCAGGCGGGGACGATCCCGCTCGCGTCGGTCGCCGTGCTCGGAACGGGCATGATGGGTGGGTACACGACGTTCTCGACGGCGAGCGTCGAGACCGTACAGCTCCTCCGATCCGGCAAGCCCCGGCTCGCCGTCCTGAACGGCCTCGGGATGCTCGTCGTCTCGGTCGGCGCAGCCGCGCTCGGCCTCTGGCTCGGAAGGAACACATGACCTCGGAACGCCCCGGCGAACTCGTCCTCGTCCGTCACGGAGAGACGGAGTGGTCGAAGAGCGGGCAGCACACCGGCCGCACCGACATCCCGCTCACCGACAACGGGATCGAGCAGGCGAAGCGCGCCGGCCGGTACCTGGCGGACCGCACGTTCGCGTTGGCGCTGTCCAGCCCGCTCCAGCGCGCCCGAGACACGGCCGCCCTGATCGGGCTCGACCCGGAGCTCGACGAGGACCTCTACGAGTGGGACTACGGCGCCTACGAGGGACTCACCACGCCGCAGATCAAGGTGCTCCGGCACGGTCCGTGGGACCTCTGGGCCGACGGGGTCCCCGCGGGTGACACCCCCGGCGAGAACGCCGCCGAGGTCCGGGTGCGCGTGGAGCGGGTGCTCGACCAGGTCCGGCCGGTGCTCGCCGAGGGGCAGGACGCCGTCATCGTCGCGCACGGTCACGTCCTGCGTGCCCTCGGCGCCGCGTGGATCCGGCTCGCCCCTCAGGACGGCGCCGTGCTGAAGCTCGGGACGGCCACCGTCAGCGTCCTCGGCTACGAGCACGGCCGCCCGGTCATCGACGCCTGGAACATCCAGCCGCGCGACTGACGCGGTGGTCCGCCTCGCGGAGGCACGGCGCGGTGGTCGCGACCACGGACGGACGGGAGGCGCGGGTCGGCGCCGCCACGCGCCTCCCGTCCGTCGTCAGCGCCCGTTCCTTCCCATGTCGCACGCGGTGGCAAGCGAAACCGGGCGTACCTGGTCGGAAGGAACGACCAGGTACGCCCGATTCGACCAGGTACGCCGGGAGCGGGCGCGGGCGCCGCGCGCGGCGCCGCGGGCGGGCGCGCGCGGGTCAGACGGTGCGGATCGCGCTCGTCGCGCCCAGCGCGCGACCGCGCCGCCGCTCGATCCCACGCCCCACGAACAGCAGTGCGACGCTGACGAGCGCCCCGAGCGTCGTCTGCGCGACGCGGTCGAGCGCGAGGAGTTCCGGCGCCTCGGGCAGGCTCAGCCACGACACGGCGAGCGCGAGCGGTGTGAGGAAGAGCAGGCACACGGCGTAGTGCCGGGCGACGAAGATCTCGGCGAAGAACTGGCCGACGACGGCGATCACGACGATCCACCACGCCGACGGCTCCAGCAGCAGGATCCCCACGGCGATCACGGTGCCGCCGAGCGTGCCGATGAACCGCTGGAAGGCGCGGAACACCGTGTGCCGCTGCCGGAGCGCGGGGAGCGTCGACACGACCGCGATGACCGCCCAGTACGGGTGCCCGAGCCCCGGGATCGTCTCGGCGACGGCCCCGGCGACGAGCGCTCCGACCAAGTTGAGGGCCACGGTCTCCCACAGCGCGGGCGTCCGGAGCACCGCGAGCGAACGGTGCTTGCGCTCCGCCAGCGGCCGGAACCGGTGGGGTGTGCGCGGGTGGAGCACCAGCCGGAGCACCGAGCCGGACATCGCCACGAGCCACGCCCACACGACCGAGCAGACGATGATCGTCGCGATGACGGGGAGGTCCGCCGGGCGCACCGGGACGAGCGACGACACGAGGAACGCGAACACCGGGAAGATCGGCTGGGCCGGGATCGTGCGGAGCACGCTCAGTGTGCCGACGGCGACGACGAGCACGAGGACCAGCCCCACGGCCTGCATCCAGAGCTGCCCGCCGGCGAGGGCGACCCCGATGCCCGCGGTCATGCACAGCGCCTGCATGCCACCGGCGACTCCGGTGGTGACCGCGCGCTGCCGGTAGGGCTCGGTGGCGCCGAAGATCGCCGTGAAGCCGGCGAACATGGCGAAGGCGGCGTACCCGGGCATGTCGAGGGCGATGAGCAGTGCGAGCGGGGCGCCGCCGGCGACCGCGGCGCGGGCCGCGCCCTCGAGGTTGATGGTCCGGGTCGAGTGCGCAGGGGTCGTCATGTCGTGACCATCTTCCCACCGCGACGGGTGTCGCGGAGTCGGCCCGCGCCTCCAGGCCGCCGGTCGGCGCGGGAGCACGTTGGTATACCAACCTGCTAGACTCGCCGCACCGAACCGCGACAGCGGTTCGTCGACGACAACGAGGAAGGGTCGCACCCGATGGGAAAGACGCTCGCCGAGAAGGTGTGGGACGACCACGTCGTGGTCAAGGGCGAGGACGGCAACCCCGACCTCCTCTACATCGACCTCCACCTCGTGCACGAGGTCACGAGCCCGCAGGCGTTCGACGGCCTGCGCCAGGCCGGTCGGCCGGTGCGCCGCCTCGACCTGACCATCGCGACCGAGGACCACAACACCCCGACGATCGCGATCGACCGTCCCATCGCGGACCCGACCAGCCGGACCCAGATCGAGACGCTGCGCCGCAACTGCGAGGAGTTCGGCGTCCGCCTGCACTCGCTGGGCGACAAGGAGCAGGGCATCGTCCACGTGGTCGGCCCGCAGCTCGGCCTGACGATGCCGGGCATCACGGTCGTCTGCGGCGACTCGCACACCTCGACCCACGGGGCCTTCGGTGCGATGGCCTTCGGCATCGGCACGAGCGAGGTCGAGCACGTCCTCGCGACCCAGACCCTGCCGCTCAAGCCCTTCAAGACCATGGCGATCACGGTCGAGGGCACCCTCCGACCCGGGGTCACGGCGAAGGACATCATCCTCGCCGTCATCGCGAAGATCGGCACCGGTGGCGGGCAGGGCTACGTGCTCGAGTACCGCGGCTCGGCGATCCGTGCCCTCTCGATGGAGGGCCGCATGACCATCTGCAACATGTCGATCGAGGCCGGTGCCCGTGCCGGCATGGTCGCCCCCGACCAGACCACGTACGACTACGTGCAGGGCCGCGACCACGCGCCCACGGGGCAGGACTGGGACGACGCCGTCGCGTACTGGGACACCCTGTCGACCGACGACGACGCGGTGTTCGACGCCGAGGTGTTCATCGACGCCGACGCCCTCGAGCCCTTCGTCACCTGGGGCACGAACCCCGGTCAGGGCGTCTCGCTCTCCGAGAGCGTCCCGGACCCGGCCAGCTACAGCGACCCCAACGACCAGGCCGCAGCGCAGCGTGCCCTCGAGTACATGGACATCGCCGCCGGCACCCCGATGAAGGAGATCGCGGTCGACGCGGTGTTCATGGGCTCGTGCACGAACTCCCGGATCGAGGACCTGCGGGCCTTCGCGTCGGTCATCAAGGGCCGCACGAAGGCCGACGGCGTGCGGGTCATGGTCGTGCCGGGGTCCGCCCGGGTGCGGCTCGAGGCCGAGGCCGAGGGACTCGACAAGGTGTTCACGGACTTCGGTGCCGAGTGGCGGTTCGCCGGCTGCTCGATGTGCCTCGGCATGAACCCCGACCAGCTCGCGCCGGGGGAGCGCTGCGCGAGCACCTCCAACCGCAACTTCGAGGGACGCCAGGGCAAGGGCGGTCGCACCCACCTCGTGTCGCCGCTCGTCGCCGCGGCCACCGCCGTGCGCGGCACGCTCTCCAGCCCGTGGGACCTGGAGACGTCCGAGTCGAACGCCGTCCTGGAAGGGGCACACTGATGGACAAGATCTCGACCGTCACCGGCATTGCCGCACCGCTCGAGCGGTCCAACGTCGACACCGACCAGATCATCCCCGCCGTCTACCTCAAGCGGGTGACGAAGACCGGCTTCGAGGACGCCCTGTTCTCCGGCTGGCGTCAGGACACCGAGTTCGTGCTGAACCAGCCCGCGTACCAGGGCGCCAAGGTGCTGGTCGCCGGACCGGACTTCGGCACCGGGTCGTCGCGCGAGCACGCCGTCTGGGCGCTCCGCGACTTCGGGTTCCGGGTCGTCATCTCGCCCCGGTTCGCGGACATCTTCAAGGGCAACGCGGGCAAGCAGGGCCTCGTCACCGCGATCGTGACCGAACCGGAAGTCGAGCGGCTCTGGGCCGAGATCGAGGCGAACCCCGGCATCGAGGCGACCGTCGACCTGGTGGCCCAGCGCGTGTCGCTCGGCGAGGTGGACGTCCCGTTCGAGATCGACGCTTACACTCGTTGGCGGTTGATGGAAGGGCTCGACGACATCGGGCTCACCCTCCGTGACGAGACCTCGATCACGGAGTTCGAATCCCGCCGCTCCAGATGGCGGCCGAAGACATTGCCGGTGAAGTAGTGAACTCTCTCGTACAGGACGCAGCGGCCGCAGGGGCGCGCGTGGGCCTCAAGTCGGACGAGATCGTCATCCGCGGGGGCAAGCCGCTCGTGGGACGCATCGAGGTCCGTGGGGCGAAGAACCTCGCGACCAAGGCCATGGTGGCGTCGCTGCTCGGTGACACCCCGTCGATCCTCAAGGACGTCCCGGACATCTCCGACGTCAAGGTCGTCCGCGGGCTGCTCGAGGTGCACGGCGTGCGCATCACCGATCCTGCACGAGGCGAGCTCATCCTCGACCCGTCGAACGTCGAGTCGGCGCACTTCGCCGAGATCGACGCCCACGCCGGCTCGAGCCGCATCCCGATCCTGTTCTGCGGCCCGCTGCTGCACCGGCTCGGCGAGGCGTTCATCCCCGACCTCGGCGGCTGCCGCATCGGCGACCGCCCGATCGACTTCCACCTCGACGCCCTCCGCGCCATGGGTGCGGTCGTCGACAAGCAGGTCAACGGCATCCACCTGACCGCGCCGGACGGTCTCCGGGGCGCGAAGATCGAGCTGCCGTACCCGAGCGTCGGGGCGACGGAGCAGGTGCTGCTCTCGTCGGTCCTCGCCACGGGCGTCACCGAGCTCCGCAACGCCGCGATCGAGCCCGAGATCATGGACCTCATCGCGATCCTGCAGAAGATGGGCGCAATCGTCACGGTCGAGCCGAACCGCACGATCTTCATCGAGGGCGTCGAGTCGCTCCGCGGGTACACCCACCGTGCGATCAACGACCGCAACGAGGCCGCCAGCTGGGCCTCCGCAGCGCTCGCGACCAACGGCGACATCTTCGTCGAGGGCGCGAAGCAGCAGGAGCTCATGACGTTCCTCAACGTCTTCCGCAAGGTCGGCGGCGGGTTCGACATCCAGGAGGACGGCATCCGCTTCTACCGCGAGCGCGAGGTCCTGCGCCCCGTGGTCGTCGAGACGGACGTGCACCCCGGGTTCATGACCGACTGGCAGCAGCCGCTCATCGTGGCGCTGACGCAGGCCGACGGGCAGAGCATCGTGCACGAGACCGTGTACGAGAACCGCTTCGGCTTCACCGACGCGCTGAACGAGATGGGCGCCGACATCGTGGTCCACAAGGAGGGGCTCCCCGGGCACGACCGCCGGGTCGCCCGTCGTCCGTTCGAGCAGGCCGCGGTCATCACCGGCCCGACGACGCTGCACGCGGCGGACGTCCGCGTGCCGGACCTGCGCGGCGGCTTCAGCCACCTCATCGCGGCGCTGACCGCCGAGGGCGAGTCGCGGATCTCCAACGTCGGCATCATCAGCCGCGGCTACGAGCACTTCATCCCGAAGCTCCGCAAGCTCGGCGCCGACTTCGACTTCGCGGGGTAGGCGCGGTGTCGACTCCCGCTGGTGACGGCCAGGAGGCGCGGCGCGCCTCCGCCTCGCAGGTCACCACCGGCATGCCCGTCCCCGGGCGCCGGTGGCGCCGTGGCGAGCTGAACACGGCCTTCCGGATCCTCGCGACCGTGGTCATCCCGACCTTCCGCTTCTCGGCGCGCTACCACTGGCACGGTCCGAACCGGTTGCCGGCCGAGGGCGCGTTCGTGCTCGCACCGAACCACTTCACGAACATCGACCCGCTCGTCGTGGGCACGGCGGTCTGGCTGTCCCGCCGGGCGCCGCGCTTCCTCGCGAAGGCGTCGCTGTTCAAGGTCCCGGTCTTCGGCAAGATCATGTCCGGCATGGGCCAGATCCCCGTCGAGCGTTCCGGGCGCACCCGGCTGAGCGACCCGCTCGGCGGCGGCCGGTCGCTCATCGAGCAGGGCGGCGCGATCATCGTCTACCCCGAGGGCACCCTCACCCGTGACCCGGACCTGTGGCCGATGCGCGGCAAGACCGGTGCGGTGCGGATCGCCCTCGAGAACGACGTCCCGCTCATCCCGATGGCCCACTGGGGCACGCAGAACATCATGGCGCGGTACGGCAAGAAGCTCCGGCTGATCCCGCCGTCCCGCGTGGACGTCATCGTCGGCGACCCCGTCGACCTCTCGCCGTACCGCGGCAGGCCGATCGACCAGCAGACGCTCGTCGCGGCCACCGAGCTCCTGATGCAGCACATCACCGCGCTGCTCGAGGAGATCCGCGGGCAGCAGGCGCCCGAGACCCGCTGGGATCCGGCGGCGAACAACCAGAAGGAGACCGGCCGGTTTGAGTGAGCACGGACCGGGCCTCCGCCCGCACGACGACCACCCGGACCCCGCGGTCGCAGCCCCCGGAGCGGTGGACACCGCCGCGATCCGCGTAGTCATGCAGTCGACCGACAAGCCGCGCGTCGCCGTCATCGGTGCCGGCAGCTGGGGGACCACGTTCGCCAAGGTCCTCGCCGAGGGCGGAGCGTCGACCGTCGTGTGGGCGCGGCGGGCCGAGGTCGCGCGGGAGATCACCGAGACCAAGCGGAACTCGGACTACCTGCCCGGGATCAACCTGCCCCGCACCCTCACCGCGTCGACGTCCCTCGCCGAGGTGCTCGACGGCGCGTCGCAGGTGTACGTGTCGGTGCCGTCGCAGTCCCTGCGCTCGAACCTCGCCGCGATCCGCGAGCTGCTCGCGCCGGACGTCCCCGTCGTCAGCCTGATGAAGGGCGTGGAGAAGGGCACCGGACTCCGCATGAGCGAGGTCCTGCACGAGGGCCTCGGCATCGACCGCGACCGCATCGCGGTGGCGAGCGGCCCGAACCTGGCGCTCGAGATCGCCCGGCGGCAGCCCACCGCGGCCGTCGTGTCGTCGTCGTCGGCCGAGACCGCGAGCGCGGTGGCCGCCGTCGCCACGAACCCGTACTTCCGGTCGTTCATCAACACCGACGTCATCGGCACCGAGTTCGGCGGGGTGCTGAAGAACCTCATCGCCGTCGCGATCGGCATCGTCGACGGTGTCGGCTACGGCGAGAACACCAAGGCGTCCATCATCACCCGGGGTCTGGCCGAGATGACCGACTTCGCGGTGTCGCTCGGCGCGCAGCCGTCGACGCTGTCCGGGCTCGCCGGCCTCGGCGACCTCATCGCGACCTGCCAGTCGCCGCTCTCGCGGAACAACACCGCCGGCCGGCTGCTCGGTCAGGGGTACCGCTTCGACGAGGTCGTCCGGCAGATGAACCAGACGGCGGAGGGGCTGGCGTCGGTCGCGCCGATCCTCGAGCTCGCCGCTGCCAACGGCGTCGACATGCCCATCGTGGGGCAGGTCGCCGAGGTCCTCGCCGGTAGGCTCGATCCGCGCAACATCGCGCCGCACCTCACCGAGACCGACGAGCCCCAGGGCGAGTGACCGGTCCGGCCCCGACCACCAAGAGGACTGCCATGCCCACGATCGCCGAGGAGACACCCGTGTCCACGACCACCGTCGCCGTGCTGTTCGGTGGCCGTTCGAGCGAGCACGAGATCAGCTGCGTGACCGCGGGCGGGATCATGGACGTCGTCGACCGGGCCGAGTACGACCTCGTCCCGATCGGCATCACGAAGGACGGCGCGTTCACGCTCCAGTCCGACGACCCGGCGCAGTGGGCGCTGCGGGACGGCACGCTCCCCACGGTCCCGGACAACGGCACCCGCGTGGCGTTCCCGACCTCGCCCGCTTCGAACGAGCTCGTGGTGTCGCACCCGGACGGATCGGTCTCGACGATCGCCGTCGACATCGTGTTCCCGATCCTGCACGGTCCGTTCGGCGAGGACGGCACCGTCCAGGGCCTCCTCGAGATCGCCGGTCTGCCGTACGTCGGGGACGGGGTGCTCGCCAGCGCCCTGGCCATGGACAAGCACGTCGCCAAGGCGGTCCTCGAGCACGCCGGGCTCCGCGTCGCGCCGTGGACGACGGTGCTCCGGCGCGAGTGGTCGGCCGACCCGGTCGACGTCGCCGAGACGATCGCCGCGCACGGGTGGCCGCTGTTCGTGAAGCCCGCGCGTGCGGGTTCGAGCATGGGCGTTTCCCGCGTGGACGGTCCCGAGGAGCTCGGCGCGGCGATGGACCTGGCGTTCGAGCACGACTCCAAGGTCATCGTCGAGCCCCGCGTGATCGGCCGTGAGGTCGAGGTCGCGGTGCTCGAGGGCCGTGACGGTGTGCCGCGCACGAGCCTGCCGGGCGAGATCGTCGTCGCCGAGGACGGCTTCTACGACTTCGCCTCGAAGTACCTGGGCGGCGACGAGTCGCTGCTCTGCCCGGCCCCGCTGACCGAGGCGGAGACCGACAAGATCCGCTCGATCGGTGCCCGTGCGTTCGAGGCGATCGGCGGCGCCGGCCTCGCCCGGGTCGACTGCTTCCTCACCGACGACGGCTTCGTCGTGAACGAGGTCAACACGATGCCGGGGTTCACGCCGCTGTCCATGTACCCGCGCTGCTGGGCGGCGTCCGGGGTGTCCTACGGCGAGCTCGTCCGCGAACTCATCGAGCTGGGGCGCGCGGCGGTCCGCTGAGGCGCCTGCACCCGCGTGCGGCCGGAGCCGCGCCCGCGGTTCAGCCGGTGACGTGCCCGCGGCTCAGCCGGTGACGTCGGACGGGTCGAGGCAGCGGTGCCCGTCCTTCGGCAGGGTCGACACCGCGTCGGTGACGTCCTGGACGACCTGGTTCGTGGTCTTCGTCGCGTCGATGACGAGCTGGACCGCCGGGGACCGACCGAAGGTCGTGTAGACGATCTGCTCCCCGCGGTCGTCGCGGATCCAGTCGACGTCGCCGAGCGAGAAGCACGGCAGGTCGGACACCGTCGGCACCGCCACGCCGCAGTGGTACAGCGCCACCTCGGGATCGCCCCACGCCGCGGTCGACTGGGCGTTCGTGTTCCGCAGGTCGAACTTCGAGTCGACCGCCGCCGGCAGCCGGACCTGGACGGCGGCGCACGCGGCGGCGTCGGCGGAGGGGGCCGGGGACATCGCGACGGCGTTCGTGCAGCCGGTCAGCCCGGCGGCGACGGCGATCACGACGCCCGCGGTCGCGAGCTTCCGGAGGGGGCGGCGCACGGTGTCCATCGACGTCCAGGCTACCGTTCTCGTGTGGACGCGACGTACGACGCCTGGGCCGGACCGACCGTGGGGGACCTCGGCGAACTCGTCGTCCTCGACCGCATCGTGCGCCGACTGCCGGTCGGGTCGCCGCTGCTCGGTCCCGGGGACGACTGCGCGGTCGTCGCGGCGCCGGACGGCCGGTTCGTGGTGACGACGGACATGATGGTGCACGGACCGGACTTCCGCTGGGCGTGGTCCTCGCCCGAGGACGTCGGGTGGAAGGCTGCGGCGACGAACCTGTCCGACGTGGCCGCGATGGGCGCGGTGCCGACCGGCCTGGTGATCGCCCTCGCGGCGCCGCAGGACACCCCGGTGGCGGTGCTCGAGTCGTTCGCCGACGGGGTGCGGCTGGCCGTGGACGCCCTGGCGCCGGGCTGCGGCGTCGTGGGCGGCGACCTCTCGACGTCGGCGACGTTCACGGTGTCGGTGACGGCGTTCGGGGACCTCGGGGGTCGTGCGCCCGTCGTCCGCTCGGGAGCCCGCCCCGGCGACGTCCTGGCCGTCTCGGGGGAGCTCGGGCCGGCGGCGCGCGGGCTGACGCGGCTCTTCCGCGAAGGCGTCGACGCCGACGGTGAGCCGTCTCGCCGTGCGGCCGTGGCGAGCGGTGCGGACACGGACCCCGATGTCGGACGACAGCGGCGGCCGGTCCCGCCGATCGCGGACGGCCCGGCCGCTGCTGCCGGTGGCGCGACGGCGATGCTCGACCTGTCCGACGGGCTCGCGATCGACGCCGGGCGGCTCGCGCGGGCCAGCCGGGTCACCCTCTCGCTCGACGCCGACCGGTCCGAGGGGACGGCCGTCCTCGACGAGGTGGCGCTGCACGGCGGCGAGGACCACGGGCTGCTCGCCACGTTCCCGCCCGACGTCCCGCTGCCCGGAGGGTTCCGCCGCGTCGGCATCGTCCTCGACCGTGGCGACGACGACCTGGTGCGCGGGGGAGTCCCCGTGCCGACGACGGGCTGGGATCCCTACGCCGACTGGGACGGCGCCGCCGGCTGAGCGGCGTGGCACGCGCGTCGTCCGGCGTGTGTGTCCGGGGCTGCGGGGCGTGCGACCTCGTCGACGTCGTACGACGACGACGACGTCGTCGCTGCGCGCGTGCAACTGTTGCGAGCGCGGGCGTGCGACATCACCGATGTCGTACGACGACGACGAAGTCGTCGCTGCGCGCGTGCAACTGTTGCGAGCGCGCGCATGCGACATCACCGACGTCGTACGACGACGACGACGACGCACCACAGCGGGCGCGCCACCAGCGAACCCCCGAGGCCGCACCTGCGTCAGGCGGCGGCCACCACGGCCTCCCACGCGACGGTCTCGCCGTAGCTGCGCTTGCTGAAGGCCTCGAGCCCCGCGGGCCACGTCGGCTCGGGGGAGCGCTTGCTCCGCTCGACGACCACGACCGCGGCCGCCGTCAGCCGGGGCACGAGCGTCTCGAGGACCTCGGCGAGCTCGTGCTCGGTGACGTCGTACGGCGGGTCGATGAACACGAGGTCGAAGGTCCGGACGGTCCCGCGCAGGTACCCGAGGACGGGCTGCGGCTGCACGTCGATCCGCACGCCCGGGACCCGCCGCTGCACGGCCTTCGCGTTCGCCCGGCAGGCCTCGGCCGCCGCCGACGCCCGGTCGACCAGCACGACCTCGACCGCACCACGCGACGCGGCCTCGAGCCCGAGGGCCCCCGTGCCGGCGTACAGGTCCGCGACCGACGTGTCGTCGACGAGCCCACGTGCCTCGAGCGAGGAGAACAGTGCCTCGCGCACGCGGTCGCTCGTCGGTCGGGTGCCGGACTTCGGCACCCGGAGCGTCGTGGAGCCGGCGGCACCGGCGATGATGCGGGTCATGCTGCCACCGTAGCGGGCCGCCGGACGCTCCAGGAGTTCTCCACAGGCGGTCCGGGAGGCGCGGATCGCGTCGGTGCCGCCGGGTACCGTTGACGTGTGGTGACGACCGGAACGACGACCGACGACGCGGTGCCGGACCTCGGCCCCGCCCCGCTCGACGCGCGGCTCGCGAACGTCCTCGGCGGCCGGACCGCGGGTGCGATCGAGAAGGCGTTCGGGTACCGCACCGTCGGCGAGTTCCTCGAGCACGCGCCCCGGCGCTACGCCGAACGCGGTGCGCTGACGGCGCTCGACTCGCTCGCGATCGGCGAGTCGGTGACGATCGTGGCCGAGGTCGTCGACGTCCGGGAACGCACCATGCGTGCTCGTCGCGGCTCGATCCTCGAAGCGAAGATCGGCGACGGCAAGGGGCTCCTCACGCTCACGTTCTTCAACCAGGGCTGGCGCACGAAGGACCTCGTGCCGGGCGCGCGCGGGATCTTCTCGGGCAAGGTCGGCGACTACCGGGGTGCCCGCCAGCTCGCCCACCCCGACTACGAGCTCTTCGACCGCGACGACCCCCGGGCGACCGCCGACCCCGAGTCGGAAGAAGCCATCCGGTGGTCGCGCCAGCCGATCCCGATCTACCCGGCGACGTCGACGCTCACCTCGTGGCAGATCGCGAAGTCGATGGCGATCGTGCTCGACACGCTCCCGGACGTCGACGACCCGATCCCCGCGCGCGTCCGGAACCGGCTCGACCTCGTGCCGTTCCGCCGAGCGCTCGAGCTGCTGCACCGCCCCGAGAAGGTCGCGGACTTCAAGCGGGCCGAGGATGCCCTCCGCTACCGCGAGGCGTTCGTGCTGCAGACGGCCCTGGTGCAGCGTCGGATCGCGGCCCGCGCGACCGCGGCCACGGCACGGTCCGCCGCACCGGGTGGGATCCTCGAACGCTTCGACCGGGCGCTGCCGTTCACGCTCACCGACGACCAGCGGTCGGTGGGGGCCGAGATCGCCCACGACCTCGCCCGCGACTGGCCGATGCACCGCCTGGTGCAGGGCGAGGTCGGCTCCGGCAAGACCCTCGTGGCGATCCGGGCGATGCTGACGGTCGCCGAGTCCGGTGGGCAGTCCGCGCTGATCGCCCCGACCGAGGTCCTCGCGGCGCAGCACCTCCGGTCGATCGTGAAGTTCCTCGGCCCCGACCTCGCCGCCGAGCTCCGGCCGGTGATCCTGACGGGGTCGCAGTCGACCGACGAACGGCGCCGGGCCCTGCTCGCGGCGGCGTCCGGCAGCTCGCGACTCGTGGTCGGCACGCACGCGCTCCTCGGCGACCGCGTCGACTTCGCCGAGCTCGGGCTCGTCGTCGTCGACGAGCAGCACCGGTTCGGCGTGGAGCAGCGCGAGGCTCTCCGCACCAAGGGGGCGACGCCACCGCACGTGCTCGTCCTCACCGCCACGCCGATCCCGCGCACGGTGGCGATGACGGTGTTCGGCGACCTCGACGTCTCGACGATCACCGGGCTGCCCTCCGGACGTGCCGGCGTCGAGACGTTCACGGTCCCGCTCGCCGAGCACCCCGGCTGGGAGTCCCGCATCTGGACCCGCATGGCCGAGGAGCTCGCCGACGGTCGTCAGGCGTTCGTGGTGTGCCCGGCGATCGACGACGCCCACGCCGAGGACGACGGCGGACCCGACCCCGAGCCCGACGACGACACGCCGAAGCACGCGCCGGCCACCGTCCTCGCCACGGCGGAGCGGATGCGCACGATGCCGGTGCTCGCCGACCGCCGGATCGAGGTGCTGCACGGCCGCATGTCGGCGGACGAGAAGGACCGCGTGATGACGTCGTTCGCGGTCGGAGCCGTCGACGTGCTCGTCGCGACGACCGTGATCGAGGTCGGGGTCGACGTCCCGAACGCCTCGATGATGGCCGTGCTCGACGCCGACCGCTTCGGCGTCTCGCAGCTCCACCAGCTCCGCGGGCGCATCGGCCGCGGCCAGCACGCCGGCGTGTGCCTGCTCGTGACGACGGCGGAGTCCGAGACCACCTCGCGGGAGCGCGTCGACGCCGTGTCCGCCTCCGACGACGGCTTCGAGCTCGCACGCGTCGACCTCGAGCTCCGGCGCGAGGGGGACGTGCTCGGCGAACGGCAGTCCGGCGGTCGGTCGTCGCTCAACCTGCTGCGCGTCGTGGAGCACGCGGACCTCATCATGGACGCGCGCGAGGAGGCCGAGCACGTCCTCGGACCCGATCCGCAGCTCGACGGCCACCCGGCGCTCCGCGACGCCCTGGCGCGACGGCTGGACGAGTCCGACGCCGCGTTCCTCGGCAAGAACTGAACGCCGGGTATCGTCGCTGCCATGGCGCAGATCGCGGTGGTCCCCGGTTCGTTCGATCCCGTGACCCTCGGGCACCTCGACGTGATCGGGCGTGCTGCAGGGCTCTTCGACGAGGTGCACGTGCTCGTCGTGCACAACCCCGACAAGCGACCGGCGATGTTCGACGCCGTCGACCGCGTCCGCCTCATCGAGGAATCGCTCGTCGAGACGGGCGTGTCCGACAACGTGCGCGTGGGGGAGTGGACCTCGGGGTTGCTCGTCGACTACTGCCGGCAGGTCGGGGCGAAGGTGCTCGTCAAGGGCGTCCGCTCCGGCGAGGACGTCGCCTACGAGACACCGATGGCGATCATGAACCGGCACCTCGCCGACGTCGAGACGGTGTTCCTGCTGCCGGAGGCCGCGCGCGCGCACGTGTCGAGCTCGCTCATCCGCCAGGTGGCGTCCCTCGGTGGTGACGTCGCACCGTACGTCCCGGCGGTCGTCGCGGCGGCCCTGCACGCACACACCGGGCGCTGACCCGCTCGGGACACGCCCGTCCCCGCCTCGACTCGCGGGCCGGAGGGCTGTAGGCTCGTCGATCGTGTCTTCCCACGTGAACAGCCCCTACGCCCTGCGCGTGCGCGACCTCGCGCACCGGCCGGGCGAGATGCGCGAGCACTCGCTCGACATCGAGGTGCCCGATGCGATGGGAGCCGGTGTCATCGCCGTCCGCGAGGGCGCCGAGATGCGCATCGACCTCCGGCTCGAGGGCCTGCACGAGGGCGTCCTGGTCTCCGGGCACGCCAGCGCCGAGGCCGAGGGCGAGTGCTCACGGTGCCTCATCGACATCAGCGAACCCGTCGAGGTCGATTTCGCCGAGCTGTTCGCGTATGATGCCTCGGAGGATTTCGACTTCTTCGTTCACGATGACCACGTGGATTGTGAACAGGTCGTTCGAGATGCGGTGGTGCTGGCGCTGCCGTTCCAGCCGGTCTGCCGACCGGACTGCCCAGGACTCGACCCGGTGACGGGCGAGCGACTGGCCGACATCGGCGAGCAGCGCGCTCACGAGGTCCTGGACCCGCGGTGGGCCGCCCTCGGTGGCCTCACCCTCGACGACGCGACGAGCGGCGGCGAGACCCCGGACACAGCCAGCACGACCACGCCCCAGACCACCGAGGGTCAGGAGCGGTCCGACGCCGACCAGGCCGACTGACCGCCGCCCCTCGCCACTGACCACCGACCAACCGAAAGAGAACCACCATGGCCGTTCCCAAGCGCAAGCAGTCCCGTGCCAACACGCACGCCCGTCGTTCGCAGTGGAAGGCCGCGCCGGTCCAGCTCGTGAAGACGATCGAGAACGGCAAGGTCACCTACAGCCTCCCGCACCGTGCCAAGGTCGTCGAGGACTCCGCCGGCACGCCCCTGTACATGGAGTACAAGGGCCGCAAGGTCGCCGACGTCTGATCGGACCACACGCATGACCGCGACGTCCGGCACCACGGGGTCCCGCCCCGTGGGGCCGGACGTCGTTCGTCTGCAGGGGATACTCGGGGCCGACATCGACCTCGAGCTCCTGCAGCTCGCCCTCACGCACCGCTCGTACGCGTACGAGCACGGCGGCATCGGGCACAACGAGCGCCTCGAGTTCCTCGGGGACTCGATCCTCGGCCAGGCCGTGACCGTGAAGCTCTACCGGTCCTTCCCCGACCTCGACGAAGGTGACCTCGCCAAGCGGCGTGCGAGCCTGGTGTCGACGGTCGCCCTCGCCGAGATCGCCCGCATGATCGGGCTCGGCGCGTACCTGCGCCTCGGCAAGGGCGAGGAACAGACCGGCGGCCGTGACAAGTCGTCGATCCTCGCCGACACCGTCGAGGCCGTGATCGGCGCGACCTACCTCTCCGCCGGCCCCGACCCCGCGACCGAGCTCGTGCTCCGGCTGGTCGAGCCGCTCCTCGTCGACCCGGACCGCTTCGGCGCCGCGATGGACCCGAAGACCAGCCTGCAGGAACTCGCGTCGAGCCTGTCGCTCGGCAACCCGTCGTACCGCGTGACCGAGGCCGGTCCCGACCACGACAAGACCTTCCACGCGACGGTCGTGCTGCAGGGCGAGGACGTCTCCACCGGCACCGGGTCGAGCAAGAAGACCGCCGAGATGGCGGCAGCGCTCCAGGCGTGGACGCAGCTCTCCGGCCGGGCGGCCTGACCGCGTGCCCGAACTCCCCGAGGTCGAGGTCGTCCGCGCCGGCCTCGAACCCGCCGTCAGCGGCGCGCGGGTCCTGCACGTGGACGTCGTCGACGACCGTGCGCTCACCCGGCACGACGGCCCCGCCGAGGACTTCGCCGAGCGGCTGACCGGTCGCACCATCGCGGCCGCGGTCCGACGTGGCAAGTTCCTCTGGATGCCCCTTCGGCCCGAGCACGAGGGCGACCGGCCGGAGGCGCTCGTGGCGCACCTCGGCATGAGCGGCCAGATCCTGCTCGGCCGTGGGCGCGAGGCGGCGAAGCACCGCCGCATCCTCCTCGACGTCCAGCCGGCGGCGACCGGCCGCGACGGCACGCCGGAGCCGCCCGTCGAGCTCGAGTTCGTCGACCAGCGCACCTTCGGCTCGATGGCGATCGACGAGATGGTCCCGACGATCGACGGCGCCCCCGCCGGGTCAGCGGGGCACGTCGACGAGACCGATCCGGACGCCGTGTGGCGCCGGAGCATCCCGAAGCAGGTCTCGCACATCGCCCGCGACCCGCTCGACCCCGCGTTCGACGACGACCGCTTCATCGCCGCGGCCCGGAAGCGATCGAGCGGCATCAAGCGGATCCTGCTCGACCAGGGGGTCGTGAGCGGCATCGGCAACATCTACGCGGACGAGTCCCTCTGGGCCGCGAAGCTGCACTACGACCGACCGGCGGAGCGACTGACGCGCGGCGACCTCCGTGGTCTGCTGGCCGAGGTCCGGCACGTGCTCGGCCGGGCGCTCGAGGACGGCGGCACGAGCTTCGACGCGCAGTACGTCAACGTGAACGGGCAGTCCGGGTACTTCTCGCAGCGACTCAACGTCTACGGACAGCAGGGGAAGCCGTGTCCCCGGTGCGGCACGACGATCGTGCGCGAGGCCTTCATGAACCGGTCGAGCCACATCTGCCCCGTGTGCCAACCGCGTCCACGCCCGCGCACGCGTTAGCCTGACGCCCAACCAGAGCATCCGGAGACCGCATGTACTTGAAGAGCCTGACGATCAAGGGGTTCAAGTCCTTCGCGCAGCCGACGACGTTCGCGTTCGAGCCCGGCGTGACGTGCATCGTCGGGCCGAACGGCTCGGGCAAGTCCAACGTGGTGGACGCCCTCGCCTGGGTGATGGGGGAGCAGGGCGCGAAGACGCTCCGCGGCGGCAAGATGGAGGACGTCATCTTCGCCGGCACCTCGACGCGGGGGCCGCTCGGGCGCGCGCAGGTGCTCCTGACCATCGACAACGCCGACGGGTTGCTCCCCATCGAGTACTCCGAGGTGACGATCTCGCGCACGCTCTTCCGCAACGGGGGCAGCGAGTACGCGATCAACGGCGAGAACTGCCGCCTGCTCGACGTCCAGGAGCTCCTGAGCGACACCGGCCTCGGCCGTGAGATGCACGTCATCGTCGGCCAGGGCCAGCTCGACAAGGTCCTGCACGCCACCCCCGAGGACCGCCGCGGCTTCATCGAGGAGGCCGCAGGCATCCTGAAGCACCGTCGCCGCAAGGAGAAGACCCTCCGCAAGCTCGACGCGATGCAGACGAACCTGACGCGGCTGTCCGACCTCGCGGGGGAGATCCGCCGCCAGCTGAAGCCGCTCGGTCGCCAGGCCGAGGTCGCCCGCAAGGCCCAGTCCGTCGCCGCGGTCGCCCGTGACGCCAAGGCCCGCATCCTCGCCGACGACGTCGTCCGCCTCCGCCGCGAGCTCCACGAGCACCAGGAGGTCGAGGCCGGCCGCAAGTCCGAGCGCATCGTGCTGCAGGAGCGTCTCGATCAGACCCGTGCCCGTCAGCAGCACGTCGAGCAGAGCATGGTCGGCGACGACGTCGACCGTGCCCGCACCGTCGTGCACCGGCTGGAGAGCGTGCAGGAGCGGCTCCGTGGGCTGTCGAGCCTGGCGAACCAGCGGCTGATGTTCCTCGCGCAGCAGGCGGACGCTCCACAGCAGGGGCCGACGATCACCCCAGAGCAGGTGCAGGGCGTGCGGGACGAGGCCGACCGGCTCGAGGCCCAGGCCGCCGACATGGCGGGCGGCACGGCCCTGGCGGCGCAGCGCGTGCAGGCGGCCCGCGTGGCCCTCGACGCCCTCGACGAGCGGATCGCCGCCCAGGCTGCGCTCGTCTCGCAGCACGACCTCGAGGCCCAGCGCCTCGCCTCGGCGGTGGACGTCGCGACCTCGAAGCGCCAGTCCGCGGTGGCCGACCGGGAACGTCGTGAGCGCGCCCTGGCCGAGGCCGGGGACCGCGCGGACCGTGCCGCGGCCGCCCTCGCCGAACTCGGGACCGACCCGTCCGAGGGCGTCGACGAGGACGCGATGACCACGGCGCTCGACGCCGCACGCGAGCAGCAGGAGGCGGCCCAGGCCGCGCGCGACGAACTTCGCGACCGCCTGCACGCCCTCGAACGCGAACGGGACGCCCTCGACGCCCGTGTCGCCGCCCTCGGCATGTCGATCGACGTCCGCGACGGATCGCAGGCGCTGATCGACGCCGGTCGCGACGGCATCGTCGGTCGCCTCGCCGACCGGCTGACCGTGACCCCCGGGTTCGAGGGGGCGATCGCGATCGCCCTCGACGGCCTCGCCGACGCCGTGCTCGCCGACGACCGGACCGTCGCCCTCGACGCCGTGGCACACGCCCGTGCCGAGGACATCGGCCGCATCGACGTGGTGGTCGCCGACGCCGGTGCCCTGCCGTCGGACCTGCCGACGCGACTGCCCGCTGGTGTCCGACGCGCGCTCGACCTCGTCGACGGGCCGCCGGCGATCGCCGCGATCCTGCGGGACACGCTCGTCGCGGACACCGACGCGGTCGACCTCGAGGCAGTGCTCGCCGCCGCCCCGCAGGCCACGGTGGTCACGCGCTCCGGTGACCTCGTGCGCGCGGTCCGCGTGACCGGCGGCGGGGAGCGCGTGACCTCGCGCATCGAGCTCGTCGCCGAGCGCGACGACGCCGTCACCCGCCGCGACGCGATCGCGCGGGACGCCGAGGACCAAGCCTCGCGCCTCCGGGCCGCCCGCATCGCCGTCGAGGAGACCCGTCGTGTCGCCGACGAGGCGGACGCCGCCTCGCGCGCGCATGCCCGGGCGAAGGCGGACTACGACCGGACGAGCGCGTCCACCCGCGCGAAGGTGGAGAACGCCGCGGCCGAGGTCGAGCGACTCCGCGCGGCCCTCGCCGAGACGGACGGCGCGACCTCGTCGGCCGAGGCGGTCCTGGCCGAGACGGAACGCGCACGTCAGGAGTTCGCCGACCGCCCCCGACCCGTCGTCGACGCGTCGGAGCGACCCGCGCTGCAGGACGCGCTCGAGGCCGCTCGCGCCGCCGAGATCGAGCAGCGCATCCAGGTCGAGACCGTCCGTGAGCGGGTGCGCGCGGAGCGGAGCCGCGCCGACCAGCTGGCGCGGCAGCTCGAGGCGGAACGCGCCGCGGCTGCCGAGGCGGCCCGACTCGCCGTCATCCGTCGCGGGCAGATCGCGGTCGCCGAGCACGTGCTGGCCGACCTGCCCGGACTGCTCGGCGCGGTGGACCGATCGCTCGCCGAGGCCCGCGTCCAGCTCGCCACCGAGGAGTCCGAGCGGTCGAAGCGGAACACCGAGCTGCAGACGATCCGGAACGAGGAGCGCGAACTCCGCGACCGTCTGCAGTCGATCACGGACGGCGTGCACTCGCTCGAGATGGAGATCTACGAGAAGAAGTTGCACGTGTCCGGCATGCTCGACCGGGCGCAGAGCGAGCTGGGGCTGGTCGAGGCCGTGCTGGTCGCCGAGTACGGCCCGCACGTGCCGGTGCCGGTGGACGTCCTGATCGACCCCCGCGTCCTCGCGCGGAAGCACCGCGACGCCGAGCGCGCGGCCGTTGCCGCGGCCCTGGACGCCGCCGCGCCGGACGCGACCGTGGCCGGCGGGGTCGAGCCGCGCCTCCTGTCCGACGACTCGCCGACCGGTGCCGACCCCGTCTCCGACGTCGACCCGACCACCGACGGCGACGCCGACGGGGACCTGCCCGAACTGGTGGACGCCGAGTCGACGCTGCCCGGTGGCCCCGCACTGCCCGAGTTCGACGCCACCGACGACGTCGACCCCGCGGACGTCGAGACCGTGCCGTACGTGCGCGCGGAGCAGGAGCGGCGGCTGAAGGCGGCCGAACGCGACCTCGGCCAGCTCGGCAAGGTGAACCCGCTCGCGCTCGAGGAGTTCCAGGCGCTCGAGCAGCGGCACGCCTTCCTGGCCGAGCAACTCGAGGACCTGCAGAAGACCCGCACCGATCTCATGACGATCATCGACGAGCTCGACCGGAAGATGCAGACGATCTTCGAGTCCGCGTTCGACGACACGAAGGAGGCGTTCGACGTCATCTTCCCGATCCTCTTCCCCGGGGGCTCCGGGTCGATCACGCTGACGAATCCCGACGACCTGCTGCACACGGGCATCGAGGTGCAGGTGAAGCCCGCCGGCAAGAAGATCGACCGGCTGACGCTGCTGTCCGGTGGCGAGCGGTCGCTGGCGGCGGTGGCGCTCCTCGTGGCGATCTTCACCGCCCGGCCGTCGCCGTTCTACATCATGGACGAGGTCGAGGCGGCGCTCGACGACGCCAACCTCGGGCGGCTCCTGAGCGTCTTCGAGCGGCTCCGGGCGTCGTCGCAGCTCATCGTGATCACGCACCAGAAGCGCACGATGGAGATCGCGGACGCGCTCTACGGCGTCTCGATGCGGCAGGACGGCGTGTCCGCCGTCGTCGGGCAGCGGGTGCAGCAGCGGTCGGCCGAGCCGGAGCCGGAGCCGGAGCCGGAGGTCGCTGTCGCATAGCGCAGCGCGTTTCGCGCTGAGCGACAGTTCACGCGCTCCGGAGCGCGTGAACTGTCGCTCAGGCCGAAACCGGGCGTGCGCGGCGGACGCGCGGGACCACCGACGGACGGGAGGCGCGGTGCCAGCTGGCACCGCGCCTCCCGCACTTCAGGTGGTGACGACTACTTCGCGTCGGCCTCGACGGCCTCCTTCGGCTCGCCCGTCGGGGTGAGCCCGCGCTCCTGACGGCGCTTCGACACCACGAGCGAGGCCACCGTGGCGACCGCGATGGTCAGCATGATGAAGCCCAGCGAGAACCAGATCGGGATCTCGGGGGCCCACTCGATGTGCTCGCCGCCGTTGATGAACGGCAGCTCGTTGACGTGCATGGCGTGGAAGACGAGCTTGACGCCGATGAAGCCGAGGATGACCGCGAGGCCCTGGCCGAGGTAGATGAGGCGCTCGAGCAGCCCCGCGATGAGGAAGTACAGCTGTCGGAGACCCAGCAGCGAGAACGCGTTCGCGGTGAACACGATGAAGGCGTCCTGCGTCAGCCCGAAGATCGCGGGGATCGAGTCGAGCGCGAACAGCACGTCGGTGAGGCCGATGGCGACCATCACGAGCAGCATCGGGGTGAAGAGGCGCTTGCCGTCGACGCGGGCCGTCAGCTTGTCGCCGTGGTAGTCCTCGGTGGTCGGGATGACCTTGCGGAGCGTCCGGATGAGACGGGAGTCGCCCTCGCTGCCGTGGTCGTTGCCGCTCCGCGCCTGGGACCAGGCGAGCCAGAACAGCAGTGCACCGAACAGGTAGAACACCCACGAGAAGTTCTCGATGATCGTCACGCCGAGCGCGATGAACACACCGCGGGCGACGAGGGCGATCGCGACGCCCACCAGGAGCACCTTCTGCTGGTACTCCTTCGGCACGGCGAAGCTCGACATGATGATGAGGAAGACGAACAGGTTGTCGACCGACAGCGCCTTCTCGGTCAGCCAGCCGGCGAAGTACTCACCACCGGCCTGCCCGCCGCCGAAGACGAGGATGCCGACACCGAACAGGATCGCGAGCCCGACGTAGAACGCCGACCAGAACGCGGATTCCTTGATGTGCGGCACGTGCGGGGTCCGCACGTGCGAGAAGAAGTCGAACACCAGCAGGCCGAGGATGCCGGCGATGGTGAGGAGCCAGACGATGAGTGGGACGTCCACGGGTTTCCTTCAGGTCGGGGGCGCATCCGGTTGGTGGGTACGCCGAGGCCTGAAGGTCTCTTCCGCCGCGGTCCGCACGATGTGTCGACCACGACCGGCGCCCCGGGTCCGGATCGTTCCGGACCGTACTGACGGGGACACCGAGGAGGAATACTCCCCTTCGTGTTCCCGAGCGTACCGGGCACAGCGCACGTGCGCCGCGCTCTAAGCTGGGAACATGGCGAGTTCCTGGTCACTGTCCTCCCGGCTGCGCGGGCTGTTCCAGCGCAAGACGATCGACGAGACCACGTGGGAGGACCTCGAGACGGCGCTCATCGGCGCGGACTTCGGTCCGGACATCGCCGACGAGATCATCGAGGACCTGCACGCGCGCGTCGACCGGTACGGCACGACCGACCCCGCGGACCTGCAGCGCATGCTCCGCGAGGTGCTCGAGGAACGGCTGTCGAAGCTCGACACGACGCTGAAGCTCAGCAACCGGCCCGCCGTCGTGCTGGTCGTCGGGGTGAACGGCGTCGGCAAGACCACGACGATCGGCAAGTTCGCCAAGTTCCTGAAGACCTACGACCGCACCGTGCTCGTCGGCGCGGCCGACACCTTCCGAGCCGCCGCGGTGGAGCAGGTCGCGACCTGGGCGGCACGCGCCGGCGTCGACGTCGTCCGGCCGTCCCAGCCCGGGCAGGACCCGGCGTCCGTCGCCTACCAGACCGTCGAGAAGGCGATCCGCGACAGCACCGAGATCGTCGTCATCGACACCGCCGGCCGGCTGCACACCAAGGCCGGCCTCATGGACGAGCTGACGAAGATCAAACGCGTCGTCGAGAAGCAGACCGAGATCGCCGAGGTGCTGCTCGTGCTCGACGCGACGACCGGGCAGAACGGGCTGGCCCAGGCGCAGGCGTTCATCGAGGGCGCCGGGGTCACCGGCCTCGTCATCACGAAGCTCGACGGGTCCGCGAAGGCCGGGTTCGTGCTCAGCGTGCAGGAGAAGACGGGCATCCCGATCAAGCTCATCGGTCAGGGCGAGGGCATCAACGACCTCACCGGGTTCACCCCGCACGTGTTCGTGCAGAACCTCGTCGGCTGACGGGCACCGTCTCGTCGGGTGCGCGACACCCGTCAGCGAACGCGAACGCCGCCGGGCGAGTAGCGTCCCTGTCGGCCCGGGCATCCGCTCGGTCTCGTTCCAGGGATTGGAGACCCTCATGCCCGCACTGCTGATCATCGCGATCATCGTCGGCCTCGTCCTGCTCTTCAGCGGCATCTTCGTCGGTGCGCTGAAGTTCCTGCTCTGGGTGGGCATCGTGCTCATCCTGCTGGCGGTCATCGGCTGGCTCCTCCGGAGCATCCGCGGTCGCGCGTAGCGACGGCGGCGCCCTGATCCGGGGCACCTGACGAGACGGGAGGCACGGTGCCAGCTGGCACCGTGCCTCCCGTTTCGTCCTGTGGTGCCGACCCGAGACTCGGCAGGGCGGACAGTTCCGCGGTCAGGCCGTCGCGAAGTCGTCCGCGGAGCCGAGTCTCGGCCCGCGGGCCGCGGGCCGCCGGCGGCCGGCCGCCGGTCGCCGGTCAGACGGCCTGTCGGCCGGGGGCCTCGTCGAGCAGGTGTGACAGGTGCGCGGGGACGGTGCCGCCGCGGGCGACCGTGGCCCGTGCCCAGAGTCGACCCGCCCGGTAGGACGACCGGACGAGCGGCCCGGCGAGCACGCCGGAGAACCCGATGTCCTCGGCGATCTCGCGGAGGTCGACGAACTCCTCCGGCTTCACCCACCGAGCGACGGGCAGGTGCCGCGGCGACGGCCGGAGGTACTGCGTGAGGGTGATGATGTCCGTGCCCGCCTCGTGGAGCTGCTCGAGCGCGTCGATGACCTCGTCGCGCTCCTCGCCCATGCCGAGGATGAGGTTCGACTTCGTGACGAGCCCCGCCTCGCGCCCCTGCGTGATGACGTCGAGGGAGCGCGCGAACGTGAACGCCGGCCGGATCCGCTTGAAGATCCGGGGGACCGTCTCGACGTTGTGGGCGAAGACCTCGGGGCGGGCGTCGAAGACCTGGCCGAGCTGGTCCGGGCGGCCGTTGAAGTCCGGCACGAGGATCTCGACGCCGGTGCCGGGGGAGTGCTCGTGGATCTGGCGGATCGTCTCGGCGTAGAGCCACGAGCCGCCGTCGGGCAGGTCGTCCCGGGCGACCCCGGTGACCGTGGCGTACTTCAGGCCCATCGACACGACCGAGTCGGCGACCCGGCGGGGCTCGTCGCGGTCGAGTGGTTCGGGCTTGCCGGTGTCGATCTGGCAGAAGTCGCACCGCCGCGTGCACTGGGAGCCGCCGATGAGGAACGTGGCCTCGCGGTCCTCCCAGCACTCGAAGATGTTCGGGCAGCCGGCCTCCTGGCAGACGGTGTGGAGCTGTTGGTCGCGCACGAGCCTGGACAGCTCGCGGAACGCCGGACCCTGCGTCGCGCGGGTCTTGATCCACTCCGGCTTCGTCTCGATCGGCGTCGCGGCGTTCCGGGCCTCGACGCGGAGCATCCGGCGTCCTTCGGGGGCGAGGGTCATACGAGGGTCTCCTGTCGTCGGATGCGGTCGCCGCTGTGCATGCCGTCGACGGCCTCCTGGACCCGGCGCGCGACCCCGGGGGCGAGCTCGTCGACGGTGACCGGTCGGCCCGCGGCGGCGGTCAGCGTGGTGACGCCGGCGTCGGCGATGCCGCACGGGACGATCGCGGCGTACGGCTCGAGGCTGTTCGTGCAGTTGATCGCGATGCCGTGGCTCGTCACGCCCTCGGCGACGTGCAGCCCGATCGCGCCGACCTTGGCGTGCGGGACGCCGGCCGGGCCGGCCACCCAGGCGCCGCTGCGCCCCTCGACCCGCTCGGCGTGCACCCCGACCGACGCAGCGACGTCGACGATGACCTGCTCGAGGTCTCGCACCCAGGCGACGACGTCGAGGGGTGCGGCGAGCCGGACGATCGGGTACGCGACGAGCTGGCCCGGTCCGTGCCAGGTGATCCGGCCGCCGCGGTCCACCTCGACGACGGGGGAGCCGTCGGTCGGCAGGTCGGACGGTTCGGTGCGACGCCCCGCGGTGTACACGGACGGGTGCTCGCAGAGGACGATCGCCCCGGGGGAGCGGCCGGCGACGACGTCGGCGTGGAGGGACCGCTGCAGTGCGAGTCCCTCGGCGTGGTCCAGCAACCCGGACGGGCGCACGATGTCGAGTTCCGGCATGGGCGCCAGGCTACGACAGTTTCTGTACTCCGTCCAACAACAGTGTTCGCGGATGTCCGCGCGTCACGGCACGCGGACGTCCTGCCACGAGGCCGTGCGGAGCTCCTCCTCGTACAGCGCGCGAGCCCGCGGCAGGTGGCGTCGTTCGACCGCGAAGACCTGCACCGCGATCCCCGCCCACAGCACTCCGGGGAAGAGCGCCAGGACGACGTCCTGCCAGCCTGCCGCGTCGAACAGCTGCGGGACGGCCAGCGCGAGGAACAGGACGGTCAGGACCGCGGCGAGCCACGCGAACCAACCTGCCCGGTCGATGGCCTGCGCGAGCCACCGCACGCGCCGGCGGGCGGGGACGCCGACCGGCTCCGGACCACCGCGGACCCACGCACGGAGCGCCCGCTGCGTGCCGTACCCGCCGGTCGCGGCCCAGGCGACGACGACGAGGGCGGTCACGAGCAGGCCCGCGCCGATCCCGACGGCCACGGCGGACGACACCGGGATCGCGAAGCGCGACGCGAACACGGCGGCGGCGAAGCCGCAGAGCAGTGCGGCGGCAACGGCGCGGACCCAGCCGCCGAGGTCGATCTCCCGGAGGTGCATGCGACGGACAGTAGTCCGGGGCTTGACCTGAAGCGCGGTTGAGGGTGTCGGGTGGGGCCATGCACATCCGCCAGGTCCAGCTCGCCACCCGCTCCCTCGACGACACCGCCCGCTTCTACGAGCGACTCGGGTGCGCCGTGCTCGCCGACGACGACTCGGTCCGGGTCACCATCGGGGCGTCGCAGCTCGTCTTCCGGGCGCTCGACCGGATGACCGGGGCGCACCACCTCGCGTTCACGATCCCGACCGGGACGTTCGCGGACGCGAAGCGCCGGGTGGCAGCGGTCGCGACGGTGCTCGGGGCGGACGGTGTCGACGAGTTCGAGGGGCCGGCGGGCTGGGACTCGCGCTCGGTGTACTTCGAGGGCCCCGACCGGCAGCTGCTCGAGCTCATCGAGCGACGACGACTCCCCGCCGGGGACGCCGCGCCGATCGACGGGCAGGCCGCACCGACCGACGGGCAGGCCGCACCGGCCGACGGGGACGCCGCGCCGCTCGCCCCGCTGCTCGTGTCGGTCAGTGAGGTCGGCATCGCCGTCCCGGACGTCCCCGGGGCTGTCGAGACGCTCAGCCTGCACGGACTCGACCCCTACGCCAACCAGCCGGGGCCCGACTTCGCCCCCGTCGGCGATGTCCACGGGCTGCTCATCCTGGTGTCGCCCGGTCGGCAGTGGTTCCCGACGCTCGACCGGGCCCCGTCGTCGGCTCCGGTGGTGGTCGATCTCGGGCTCGGCGCGACGGTGGAACTCGCCGAGGGCGTCCTCCTGCGGTGAGCGGGCGAGAGCGTCCGGGCGGGGCCTTGTAGAATCGACGGATCATGGCGCAATTCGGTTCACTCTCCGATCGGCTGACCGAGACCTTCCGCAACCTGCGGAGCAAGGGTCGGCTGACTCCGTCCGACGTCGACGGCACCGTCCGCGAGATCCGGCGGGCGCTCCTCGACGCCGACGTCGCGCTCGAGGTCGTCAAGGCGTTCACCGCAGCCGTCCGCGAGCGGGCCCTCTCCGACGAGGTCAACCGCGCGCTGAACCCGGCGCAGCAGGTCGTCCAGATCGTCAACGAGGAACTCGTCGGCATCCTCGGCGGCCAGCAGCGTCGCCTCGAGTTCGCCAAGCGGCCTCCGACGGTCATCATGCTCGCGGGCCTCCAGGGCGCCGGCAAGACCACGCTCGCGGGCAAGCTCGGCAAGTGGCTCAAGAAGGACGGCCACACGCCGATGCTCGTCGCGGCGGACCTCCAGCGTCCGAACGCCGTGCAGCAGCTGCAGGTCGTGGGCGAGCAGGCGGGTGTGCACGTCTTCGCGCCGGAGCCCGGCAACGGCGTCGGCGACCCGGTCAAGGTCGCGAAGAACGCCATCAAGGCCGCCGTCGACCAGCAGTACGACACCGTCATCGTGGACACCGCCGGTCGTCTCGGCGTCGACGCCGAGCTCATGAAGCAGGCCGCGAACATCCGCAAGGCCGTCGACCCCGACGAGGTCCTCTTCGTCATCGACGCGATGATCGGTCAGGACGCGGTCAACACCGCCCGCGCCTTCCAGGAAGGCGTCGACTTCACCGGCGTCGTCCTCTCGAAGCTCGACGGCGACGCCCGCGGTGGTGCAGCCCTGTCGGTCGCCAGCGTGACCGGGCGTCCGATCATGTTCGCCTCCACGGGTGAGGGGCTCGACGACTTCGAGCCGTTCCACCCCGACCGCATGGCGAGCCGCATCCTCGACCTCGGCGACATCCTCTCCCTCATCGAGCAGGCACAGGGCGCCTTCGACGAGGAAGAAGCACGCAAGGTCGCCGAGAAGATCGCGAGCGACTCGTTCACGCTCAACGACTTCCTCGAGCAGATGCAGCAGCTCCGCAAGGCCGGCTCGATCAAGGGCATGCTCGGCATGCTCCCCGGCGCCAAGGGCATGCGCGAGGCGCTCGACAACTTCGACGAGCGCGAGATCGTCCGGACCGAGGCGATCATCCAGTCGATGACTCCGCAGGAGCGCGAGCTGCCGAAGCTCCTCAACGGCTCCCGTCGCCTCCGCATCGCCAAGGGCGCCGGCTCCACCGTGACCGAGGTCAACGCCCTCGTGAACCGGTTCGAGCAGGCCGCGAAGATGATGAAGACCGTCGCTCGCGGTGGTGTCCCGCAGATGCCCGGCATGGGCCCGATCCCCGGCATGCACGGCGGCAAGAAGCAGCAGCAGGGCGGCAAGAAGAAGTCCAAGGTCGGCAACCCGGCGAAGCGCGCGGCGCTCGCCGCGGGTGCCGCCGCGGCGCCGCAGCAGGCGCCGAAGGGGTCCGGTCTCGGACTCGGCGGCGGCAAGGGCGGCAAGGCGCCGACCGAGGAAGAGCTCGCGAGCCTGCAGAAGTTCCTGGGTCGGTAGCCGACCCCTGACGGACGGGAGGCGCGGTGCCGGCTGGCACCGCGCCTCCTTTCCGTCCGTGCGCACGTCGCGACGTTCCTTCCCAGAACCGCCGCGATGGAAAGCGGAATCGGGCGTACCCGGTCGGGAGGAACGACCAGGCACGCCCGAAACGGCCGAGTATGCCCGGAACGCCCGGGGTCAGAGCGAGTCGCGCAGCTCGGTGACCAGGTGCCGGACGACGGCGCGGAGGTCGCCGCCGTTCTCCTGCGCCACCTGCAGCTGTCGCTGGTACGAGGCGCCGGCCGCGATCATCGTGTCGAGGTGGTGCAGCTCCTCGAGGCAGCCGAGGCGCTCCGCCACCGGGTGGAGCCGCTCGACGAGGTCGTGCACCTCGTCGGTCACGAGCCGCTCGTCACCGGCGGCGTTCGTGATGATCTCGGCCTCCATGCCGTAGCGCGCTGCGCGCCACTTGTTCTCACGGATGAACCAGGGCTGCATGGTCGGCAGCGTCTCGCCGGCGTCGAGCCGGTCCGACATGGCGGTGACGAGGCACTGCACGAGCGCGGTCACCGCCCCGACCTCGTGCAGGGTCGAGATGCCGTCGGAGACGCGGTTCTCGAGCGTGCCCCAGCCGGGCGACGGGCGGATGTCCCAGCGGAGGTCCTTGACGCCGTCGATGACACCGGTGCGGGTGAGGTCGTCGACGACCTCCTCGAAGTTCGCCCACGCGCCGAGCGCCGGGGGCAGCCCACCGGTCGGCAGCTGCTGGAACATGAGCGCCCGGTTCGACGCGTAGCCGGTGTCGGTGCCCGCCCAGAACGGGCTCGAGGCGGTGAACGCCTGCAGGTGCGGCACGTACGCGAGCATCGCACCGAGGATCGGCAGGGCCTTGTCGCGGTCGTCGATCCCGACGTGCACGTGCACGCCCCAGATGAGCATCTGTCGCCCCCACCAGCGCGTGCGGTCGATGAGGGTCGTGTAGTGCTCGCTGTCCGGCGTGATCTCCTGCTGGTCCCACACGGCGAAGGGGTGCGTCCCAGCGCACATGACCTGCGCGTCGAGCGGTTCGGCGGCGTCGATGACCTCGCCGATGATCCCGGACAGCTCGTCCGTGGCCCCGCGCACCCGGGAGTGCACGCCCGTGACGACCTCGACCGTGTTCGTCAGGAGCTCCTCGGTCACCCGGTCGTGGTCACCGAGCCGCTCCTGCACCGCCCGGATGACGGCGGGGGCACGCGGGGTGAGGTCGCCGGTGTCCCGGTCGACCAGGGGGAGCTCCCACTCGACGCCGATCGTCGACGGGCGGGACTCGGTGAAGCGGATGTCCATGCTGTACATCCTGCCCGGCTCCTTGTCGGACACGCACAAGGATCGACGGGCCCGATCGTGCGGATCCGATTCACAGTGGTTCCACACCGGGCGTACCGTAGTAACGCTCAACAGGGAAGAGGTAGGCATGCAGCTGGTCGTGCGCGGGACGAACACACCAATCGTCGGAGAACTCGACATCCCGGTCTCGAAGTACCACGCGCACCGAGCGCTGGTCCTCGCATCGCTCGCGAAGGGGACGAGCATCGTCTCCGGCATCAGCGCGACCCGACAGGTCGAGTGGACCGTGGGCACGCTGCGTGCCCTCGGCGTCGACGTCAAGCGTCGTGGGGACGAGTACCACGTCACGGGCCTCGGCGGCCGGTACGAGGCCACCGACGTCGTCGACCACGGCTCCCGGGGCGCCGACGGCATCCTCAACATGGGCTCGTCCGGCACCACCCTCTACTTCATGACCGGGCTCGCGTCCCTGGCGGACAAGCCGATGACGCTCGCCGGGATGAAGTACTTCCAGCGTCGGCCGATCAAGGCCCTGCTCACCTCGCTCACCCAGATGGGCATCGAGCTCGAGGCCACGAACGACTGCCCGCCGGTCACCGTCCAGCCGAAGCGTCCGCGGGGCGGCGACGTGCAGATCGCCGGAACGCTCTCGCAGTGGATCTCCGGGCTGCTCCTCGTCGCGCCCTTCGCCGAGCAGGAGACCCGCATCCATATCACCGGCGGACGGCTCAACGAGCAGCCCTACGTCGAGCTGACCGTGCGCATGATGCGCCAGTTCGGCCTCACGGTCGAGGTGTCCGACGACTGGCTCGAGTACCGGATCCCGGCGAACCAGCAGGCCACCCCGCACGACTACGTGATCCCGCCGGACATCGGCTCGGCCGCGTTCGGCATCGCCGCTGCCGGCACCCGTGCGTCGAACGTGCTGCTCCGCGGCATGACGGCGTTCACCACCGCCGAGACCGACCACCCGGAGAGCGAGTTCCTCGACCTCGCGACGGCGATGGGCGTCCCGATGCGGATCGACGAGGAGACCGGGTTCGTCCGCATCGAGCACGACGGCTCCCCGCTCCGCCCCCTCGACATCGACTGCCAGCCGATCCCGGACCTGCTCCCGGTCCTGTCGACCATGGCGACCTTCGCCGAGGGCACGACCCGGCTCTGGAACGTGGCGCACATCCGGTTGAAGGAGTCCGACCGCGTCGCCGCGATGCTCCAGCTCAACCGCCTGGGCGGCCGCGCCGAGCAGGGCGCCGACGAGCTGCGCGTCACGGGGGTCCGACCGGGTGACCTGCAGGGGTCGCCGATGTCCTCGTTCAACGACCACCGCGTCCTCATGTCCCTCGCCGTCGCCGCGTCGGGGGCCGAGGGCACGTCCTCGCTCACCTACCCGCGCGCCTACCGGATCTCGTACCCGACCTTCCTCGAGGCGATGAACGCCGTCGGCCTCGACATGGAGGTCGGCGACGGCGCCGCGGCCCGGATCGCCCGCGACGACCGCATCCACGCGGCCGAGGCCGCAGCCGAGCGCACCGACCTCGGCGAGGAGCACGAGGCCGTGTCGAACGCACTGCCCGAGCTCACCGGCGTCGACGCCGACCCGCTCGTCCTCAGCGAGAAGGTCCGCGCGCTCGCCGAGACGGACCCGGACGGCCTCGCCGTGATCGAGGTCGGCGGTCCCGAGCCGGTGAACACGACGTGGCGCGAGCTGCAGGACGAGGCCGACAAGGTCTCCGCCCTCCTCCTCGAGCTCGGCGTCCGCACGGGCGAGTCCGTGGCGATGCAGCTGCCGAACTGGCGCGAGTTCGTCTCGATCACCCTCGGTGCGATCCAGATCGGTGCCGTCGCGACCCCGATCATGCCGGTCTTCGGTCCCCGCGAGACGACGATGACGCTCGCCCGGTCCCGCGCCCGCGTCGTGTTCCTGCCGAACCTGTTCCGCAAGCGTCGTCCGGCGCTCGAGCTCCTCGACGTCATCGACGAGGCGCGGGCGCAGAAGCGACGGCTGTCGGTCGAACACGTGGTCGTGCTCCGCTCCGAGGCACGCGGTCAGGGGGACACCCCGACGAACCAGCCCCCGCTGCCCACCGACGCCATGGAGCGTGTGGCCGCGAGCGAGTGGAACTGGCGGTACTTCGACACGGCGCTCGAGTCCGTGCAGGTGGACGTCGAGCAGATCCGCTCGCACGCGCCCGGCCCGGACGACGTCTGCCAGCTCCTCTTCACCTCCGGCACGACCGGCGAGCCGAAGGGCGTGCAGCACCCGCACCGCACCCTCGGCCTGGCGACCGCGATGCACGTCGCCCAGTCCGGTCTGACGAGCGCGGACCGGATCTACATCCCGTCGCCGCTCGCGCACCAGACCGGGTTCCTGTACGGCATGCTCCTGGCCTTCCGGCTCGGCGCGCCCCAGGTCATCCAGCCGGTGTGGGACGGCACCGTCGCGCTCGAGCAGGCGTTCGGCGCCGCGAAGGCCACGTTCGTGCAGTGCGCGACGCCGTTCCTCACCGACCTGGTCGACCTCGTCGAGGCCGGTGCCGCCCAGCCCGAGTCGCTGCGGATCTTCGTGCCGACCGGTGCCGCGGTGCCCCGGGCCCTCGCCCAGCGTGCCGCGACCGTGCTCGGCACGGCGATCCTCGGTGCGTTCGGCACGAGCGAGACGTGCCTCGGGGCGCTGTCCAGCCCGACCGACGACCCGGCGGACGCCTACGGCCACGACGGCCGCGCGCTGCCCGGGATCCGGATCCGGATCGTCGACGACGAGGGGCACGAGCTGCCCGCCGGCACCGAGGGCAACTTCGAGCTGCACTCGCCGACGATGTTCGACGGGTACCTCGACCGCCAGGACCTCACGGACGACGTCTTCACCGAGGACGGCTGGTACCGCACCGGCGACCTCGCCACGGTCGACGCCAAGGGCTTCCTGTCCATCACCGGCCGCGTGAAGGACGTCATCAACCGCGGTGGCGAGAAGATCCCGGTGGTCGAGATCGAGAACCTGCTGTACCAGCACCCGCTGGTGACCGACGTGGCGATCGTCGCCATGCCGGACGCGCGGCTCGGCGAGCGTGCGTGCGCGTTCGTCGTGCCGGCCGCCGGCGCCGAGCGGCTCGACTTCGCGTCGATGCAGCAGGCACTCGACACCGCCGGCGTGAGCAAGTACTACTGGCCCGAGCGGCTCGAGTACCTCGCCGAACTGCCCCGCAACGCGGTCGGCAAGGTCCAGAAGAACGTCCTGCGGGAGCAGGCTGCCGCACTCGTCGCGACGAAGGAGAACGAGACACGATGACCATCACCGCCACCGACCAGACGCTGGACGAGACGACGTTCCAGCAGCTCAAGGCCGAGGTCACCGAGTGGGTCCGCGGCCGCGGTGAGGAGTGGGCCGAGGAGATCGAGCGCACCGGCCAGGTCGCGCCCGAGCTGTTCCAGGAGCTCAAGGACAAGGGGTGGCTGTCGCTCGCCGCCCCGGCCGAGCTCGGCGGACAGGGCATCCCGTTCTCGCGCTACCTCGAGATCATGGAGATCGTCTCGCGCTCGCACGCGTCGATCCGCATGCTCGTCCACGTCATCAACGGCACCTGGCGCGCCATGGCGCCGTACGCGACGCCGGAGCAGCTCGACGAGGTCGTGAAGCCGAGCGTCGCCGGCGACGAGCTCGTCGCGTTCACGCTCACCGAGGCCACCGCCGGGACCGGCGCGGACATCCGAACGACCGTCCGCCGCGAGGGCGACACCTACGTGATGAACGGCGAGAAGCACCTCATCACCTTCGGCGTGAAGGCCGACTACTGGCTCATCGCCGCGCGTCTCGAGGGCACCACCGGCCAGGACGGCACCGTCGCGTTCCTCATGCCGAACTCCGGCCTGCCGGGCGCCGAGGTGATCGACGACTCGGACACCATGGGCATCCGCGGCACCGACCACGCGATCCTCCGGTTCACCGAGACCCCGATCCCGGCCTCCGCCCGCCTGGGCGAGGAGGGCCAGGGCCTCGAGGTCGCGCTCGGCGGCTTCCTGCTGCCGAGCCGCGTGTCCGTCGCGATGAGCGCCGTCGGCCTCGCCGAGCGGGCGAACGAGCTCGCCGTCGAGTACGCGAACAAGCGCGAGACGTTCGGCAAGAAGCTCGCCAGCCGCCAGGCGATCCAGTTCTACCTCGCCGAGAACTACGCCGACATCGCCGCCGCCCGCGCCCTCGTCCTCGAGGCCGCGCGCGCCTACGAGGAGGGCCGTCCGGACGCCGGCACGCTGTCGAGCGCCTCGAAGATGGTCGCCGTCGACATGCTCGCCCGCGTCACCGACAAGGCCCTGCAGGTGCACGGCGGCCAGGGCTACTGGAAGCGCAACGCGATCGAGCGCGTCTACCGCGACGCTCGCGCACAGCGCTTCGAGGAGGGCACCAACGAGATCCAGAAGCTGGTCGTCGGCCGCGCCGTCGTGACCGGCCAGGCCGGGTTCTGATCCGCAACCACTCCACAGCCGGGAGGCGCGGTGCGGGCCCGCACCGCGCCTCCAGGCCCTGACAACGCAAGGAACACATTGGCTGCAACCACTGCTCCCATCGCCCTCATCACGGGTGCCTCCCGCGGCATCGGCCGCCTGCTCGCGCAGAAGCTCGGCCAGCGCGGCGTCACCGTCGTGGTGACGTACAAGGGCAACGCCGACCTCGCCGAGGAGTCGCTCGCCGACGTCAAGGCCGCCGGCGGCGACGGGATCACGGCGCAGGTCGACATCGAGCAGCCCGAGTCGATCGACGCGCTGTTCGACCTGGTGCGCGACACCTACGGACGCCTCGACATGTTCGTCGCGAACGCCGCCGCGAGTGCCTTCAAGCCGGTCAACCAGCTCAAGCTGCACCACCTCGACCGCAGCTACGCGACGAACGCCCGCTCGTTCGTCCTCGGTGCGCAGCGCGCCGCCGAGCTCATGGACCGGGGCGGCCGGATCGTCGTCGTCACGTCCTACGGCTCGCTCCGTGCCTTCCCGACCTACGCCGCACTCGGTGCCGCGAAGGCGATGACCGAGGCGTACACGAAGTACATGGCCGTCGAGTTCGGTCCCCGGCAGGTCACCGTCAACGCGGTCAACGGCGGGCTGATCGACACCGACTCGCTCGACTACTTCTACAACTCGGTGCCGGGCATGGCACCGATGCAGAGCGTGCTCGAGAAGCTCCCGCTGCAGCGTCCCGGCACCGCCGACGACATGGCCGACGCGGTCGACTTCCTGCTCTCCGACAAGGCGTCGTACATCACGGGGCAGACCCTGTCGGTGGACGGCGGGCTGACCGTCATCGCGCCGCCGTACTGGGCGGACACCACCTCGCCGCTCCGCGACGCGGTCCTGCCGCCGGCCGACGCGGCGTCCGACGCTGCTGCCGACCCGGCGTCCGACACGGCAGAGTAGGCGCATGAGCACCGTCGCCATGCCCGACCTCGCCGTCGTCTCCTCGCCGTGGACGCTCGGCCCCCTGACGCTCCCGAACCGGGTGGTCATGGGGTCGATGCACACCGGGCTCGAGGTGCACGACGACGGCGGGGCCGGCATGGCGGCGTTCTACCGCGAACGCGCCGAGGGCGGTGCCGCGTGCATCATCACCGGCGGGATCGCGGTCAACGACGAGGCACGGGGCGGGCCGGACTTCGCCGTGTTCGGCGTCGGGGGAGCGGACGAGCGGTTCCGCACGGCGGTCGACGCCGTGCACGAGTCCGGGTCGGTGATCCTCGCGCAGCTCTTCCACGCCGGCCGGTACGCACTCGCGTCGGGCATGGTCGACCGACACGGTGCGCCGCAGCGGGTGGTCGCGCCGTCGGCCCTGCCGTGGGCGGCCGCACGGGGCGTGGTGCCCGTCGAGCTGACCGTCGCCGAGATCGAACGGACGATCGAGGACTTCGCCGCCGCTGCCCGGTCGGCGCGCGACATCGGCTTCGACGGCGTCGAGATCATGGCGTCCGAGGGCTACCTCATCAACCAGTTCCAGTCGCCGCTGACGAACCTGCGCGACGACGAGTGGGGCGGGGACGCCGTCCGCCGTCGGCGCTTCACCGTCGCGGTCGTCGAGGCCGTCCGCCGGGCGGTGCCGGACCTCGCCGTGACGATCCGGCTCTCCGGCGCCGACCTCATGCCCGGCTCGTCCACCGACGACGAGGTGGACGCGCTCGTGCACGAGCTGCTGCCGCTCGGCCTCGACGGGATCTCGGTCGGCATCGGCTGGCACGAGTCCCGGACGCCGACCGTGCAGGCCGCGGTGCCGCACGGCGCGTGGCTCGCGTACGCCGCCCGCATCGCCGGCGTCGTCCGGGCGTCGGCGTACCCGGACGTCAAGGTCATCGCGTCGAACCGGATGACCGACCTGCGCGACGGCGAGGCCGTGCTGGCCGACGGGCTCCTCGACGCGGTCGCCCTCGCGCGCCCGTTCCTCGCCGACCCCGCGATCGTGAACCGGTCGCTCGACGGCGCCTTCGACCTCGTCAACACGTGCATCGGCTGCAACCAGGCGTGCCTCGACCGGTCGATCATCGGTCAGCCGGTGTCGTGCCTGGTCAACCCGCGCGCTGCCCGCGAGGTCGCCTTCCCCGCCCGGCCGACGACCGACCCGAAGCGCGTCGACGTCGTCGGCGGCGGACCGGCCGGGCTCGCCGCCGCGGTCGACGCGGCGCGCCGGGGCCACACCGTGACCCTCTGGGAGGCGTCCGACCGGTTGGGCGGACAGTTCGACCTCGCCGCGCTCGTCCCGGGGAAAGAGGACTACGCGGCAACCGTCCGCGCCGCGCGTGCGGAGCTCGAGGCCCGCGGCGCGACGATCCACCTCGGTCGGGCCGCGACCGCCCCCGACCTCACCACGAGCGAGGCCGTCGTGCTCGCCCCGGGGGTCGTGCCGCGCACCATCGACGTCCCCGGTGCCGACCTGCCGCACGTCCGGTCCTACGAGCGGGCGCTCCGCGAGGGCGTCCCGGCGGGCACCGTCGCGATCATCGGCGGCGGCGGGATCGGCGTCGACACCGCGGCCTTCCTGGTCGAGTCGCCCGACGAGGCCCGTCGCGCGAGCGAGTTCGGCGCCCGTTGGGACCTCGACGTGGCCGACACCGTCGTGGGCGACGTGCCGCAACGGCTGCCCGTGGCGACCCGCACGCTCCGACCCGGCAGCGACGTCACGGTGCTCCGCCGTTCCGGCAAGTTCGGCCAGGGGATCGGCATCACCTCGCGCTGGGTGGCGATCGGACGGCTCCGGGACGCCGGCGTGCACCTCGTCGGCGGCGTGCAGGAGTACCTGCGCATCGAGCCCGGCGTGCTCTGGATCCGTGACGAGCACGGCGAGGAGCGGGGGATCCCCGCGGACACCGTGGTGGTCTGTGCCGGGCAGGAGCGCGCGCTCGGGACGGGAGTCGAGGCGGGCGCGGGGCCGTCCGACGGACTCGAGCCGCGCCTCCGGGCAGCCGGTGTGCCGTACGCCGTCGTGGGCGGCGCACGCGACGCGCGGAGCGTCGACGCGGTGCGTGCGACCTCCGAAGCGCTCGAGGCGGTTCGGCGACTCGCACCCTGACGGCGCGTCCCGACTCGCTTCTCGCTCGGAAACCTGCAAGAATGAACGGTCGAATCGTGTCCGCTCGACCCTCTATCCAGCGGATCACGGTCTCATCGAGCTTCCACCGTGTGTGCCCCCACGCCCGCGGTCCGGTTCAACCACAACAACACGCAACAGGAGCATTTGTGGCTGTCAAGATCCGTCTCAAGCGTCTCGGTAAGATCCGGGCGCCGTACTACCGCATCGTCGTCGCCGACTCGCGCACCAAGCGCGACGGTCGCGTCATCGAGGAGATCGGTCAGTACCACCCGACCGAGGAGCCCTCGGTCATCAAGATCGAGTCCGAGCGTGCGCTCTACTGGCTCGGCGTCGGCGCGCAGCCGACCGAGCAGGTCGCGGCCCTCCTCAAGCTGACCGGCGACTGGGCCAAGTTCAAGGGCGAGAAGGACACCGAGTCCAAGGTCAAGGTCGCCGAGCCGAAGCAGGCCTTCCAGGTCGACTCCTCCAAGAAGGCCGTCCTCAAGCCGAAGTCGGAGAAGACGGCCCCCGCCGCCAAGGCCGACGAGGCCGAGACCGCCGACGAGACGACCGAGGCGTAATTCCTTGCTCGAATCCGCGCTGACGCACCTCGTCAAGGGGATCGTCGATCACCCTGACGACGTGCGCGTCGCCAGTTCCACCTCCGCGCGGGGCGAGGTCCTCGAGGTGCGTGTGCACCCCGAGGACCTCGGCCGCGTGATCGGCCGCGCCGGACGGACCGCAAAGGCGCTGCGCACCCTCGTCACGGCTCTCGCCGACGGCAAGCGGGTGCGTGTCGACGTGGTCGACACCGATTCCTAGGGAGACGACCCAGCTCCGGGTGGGTCGCATCACGAAGGCGCACGGGCTCAAGGGCGGCATCAAGCTCGAGCTCTACACCGACGACCCGGATCGTCGGTTCACGCCAGGAGCCGTGTTCACGCTCCAGGTCCCGGACGACTCGCCCTGGGCCGGCAAGACCATCGCGCTCGACGAGCTCCGCTGGTACAACGGCCACCCGGTCGCCTTCTTCGAGGGCATCGGGGACCGCACCGCCGCCGAGACCCTCGCGCGGGCGATCCTCTGGGTCGAACAGGACGCCGACGCCGAGACCGGCGAGGACGACGCCTGGTACGACCACCAGCTGGTCGGGCTGACGGTGCTCCGCGACGGCGTCGAGGTCGGCACCGTCGCACGGGTCGACCACCTGCCGGCGCAGGACCTCCTCGCCATCGACACCCCGTCGCGGGGCGAGGTCCTCGTGCCGTTCGTCTCGGCGATCGTGCCCGCGGTGGACATCGCCGCCGGCACCGTCACCGTGACGCCGCCGACCGGGCTGTTCGAGGATCCCGAGGACACGTCCCGCCCCGAGACCGTGACGGACTAGCGCGCGTGCGCATCGACATCGTCACGATCTTCCCGGAGTTCTTCTCCGTGCTGGACGTCTCGCTGCTGGGCAAGGCCCGCTCCGGGGGTCTGCTCGACCTGCACGTGCACGACCTCCGCTCGTGGACGACCGACCGGCACCGCACCGTCGACGACACCCCGTACGGCGGGGGAGCGGGCATGGTCATGAAGCCCGAGCCCTGGGCGCAGGCGCTCGAGTCGATCCTGCGGCCCGACGGGTCGTCGACCCTCGTCGTGCCGACACCGGCCGGCACCCCGTTCACCCAGTCCATCGCGCGGTCGCTCGCGTCGACGTCGGACCACCTCGTGTTCGCCTGCGGGCGGTACGAGGGCATCGACGCCCGCGTGTTCGAGTGGGCCGCGTCGCGGTGCACCGTCGTCGAGCTCTCGCTGGGCGACTACGTGCTGAACGGCGGCGAGGTCGCGGCGATGGCGATGATCGAGGCCGTCGGGCGGCTCGTCCCCGGCGTCGTCGGCAACCCCGAGTCCCTCGTCGAGGAGTCGCACGAGGACGGGCTGCTCGAGTACCCGTCCTACACGAAGCCGGCGCTCTGGCGAGACCTGGCCGTGCCGGACGTGCTGCTCAGCGGACACCATGGCCGCGTCGCCGACTGGCGGCACGAGCAGCAGGTCGAGCGGACGCGGCGCGTCCGGCCGGATCTGCTGCCGGACGCGTAGCCCGTCCCGTCCCGTTCCGGGCGTCCGCGCGGTCGCGTTGTCGCGCGCCGTCCCGGACCCTCGCGCTCTTGCACGCTGTCCCGGGCCGTCGCGCTTTTCCGCGCTGTTCCGGACGTTCGCGCTGCGCGACACCGCACGCGCCGTCGAGTGCGTGAGCTGTCGCTGAGCCCGTGACGTCAGGGGGAGGACCCGGCTCCGCACCGCGGGTCTGGAGGCGCGGTGCGGGCCCGCACCGCGCCTCCAGACCGTCAGACGGTCGCGTCGGTGCGCTGGGCGCGACGAAGCGTGAGGACCTCCGGACCGGACTCGGTCACCGCGACGGTGTGCTCGACGTGCGCGGCGCGTGAGCCGTCGACGCTCTTGAGCGTCCAGCCGTCGTCGTCCTGGTAGAGCTCCGCGGTGCCCTGCATGAGCCACGGCTCGATCGCCACGACCAGCCCCCGCTGGAGCTTCAGGCCGCGCCCGGGCCGTCCGTCGTTCGGGACGTGCGGGTCGCCGTGCATCGTCCGGCCGACCCCGTGGCCGCCGAACTGCAGGTTCACGTCGTAGCCGGCGTCCTTCGCGACGCGACCGATCGCGTACGACACGTCCCCGAGCTTGTTGCCCGTGCGGAACTGGGCGATGCCGGCGACGAGCGCACGCTCGACCGTGTCGATCAGCCGCTGGTCGTCCTCGCGCGGGGTGCCGACCTGCACCGTCACGGCCGAGTCGGCGACCCAGCCGTCGACGCTCGCGGCGAAGTCGAGGCTCACGAGGTCGCCGTCGACGAGCACGCGGTCGGACGGCAGGCCGTGCAGCGCCGCGTCGTTGACCGAGGTGCAGAGGTTCTTGCCGAAGGGCGACTTCCCGAACGACGGGTGGTAGTCGACGTAGCAGCTCACCGCCCCACGGTCGGCGATCATCCGTGCGGCCACCCGGTCGAGGTCGAGCAGGTTCACGCCGACGTCGACGGTGTCGAGGAGTTCGTCGAGGACGTCGGCCACGAACCGACCGGCGGCGCGCAGGCCGTCCAGCTCGGCGGGGGTGCGGAGTTCGATCATGCGACCATCCTCGCGCGTTTTGCGGACGTGGGTTGCTGTGGCAAGATGGGTAGCCGTGCCCTGGCTGGACTCTGCCACGGGGGAGTCGCCGACACCGGGCACACACCTTCACTTACCGAATTCGATCCGCGGCGACCCGTGTGCGTCCGCAGAGAGTGACCCAATCATGAGCCAGCTCCTCGACCACGTCGACGCAGCGTCGCTGCGCACCGACGTCCCGGACTTCCGCCCCGGCGACACCATCAAGGTGCACGTCAACATCATCGAAGGCACGCGCTCGCGTGTCCAGGTGTTCCAGGGTGTCGTCATCGGACGCCAGGGTCACGGCCTCGGCGAGACCTTCAAGGTCCGCAAGGTGAGCTTCCAGGTCGGCGTCGAGCGCTGGTTCCCGGTGCACTCGCCGATCATCGACCACATCGAGATCGTCACCAAGGGTGACGTCCGTCGCGCGAAGCTCTACTACCTCCGCGAACTCCGCGGCAAGGCTGCCCGTCGCAAGATCAAGGAGAAGCGCGACTCCTGATCGCCTTCACAGTGAGCGCCCGCGAGCCGGACGCCGCTGTCGGCCCCTCGTCCATGTACGGTTGTGCATCGACGGGGGGCTTTCCCTTTCCGTGGGCGCACGTCGTCCCGGTCTCGCGGACGCGTGTCGTCCACGGTGGGATCCTGTGGTTGAACGAGAGCGGAAATGACGGACACGACTGACGAAACCGGGCGCCGACCCCGTGTCGAGAAGAAGCGGAACGGTGTCCTCACCTTCCTCCGCGACCTCGTCATCATCTTCATCGCGGCGCTGCTCGTCTCGTTCCTCGTCAAGACGTTCCTGATCCGGTCGTTCTACATCCCGTCGGCGTCGATGGAGAACACCCTGCAGATCAACGACCGGGTGATCGTCAACGAACTCGTCCCCGACGTGGTCTCCCTGAAGCGTGGCGACGTGGTCGTCTTCAAGGACCCGGGCGGTTGGCTCACCGGTTCCGAGGTGCCGAGCGTGACGCCGACCACGCAGCCCGCGAAGGCCGTCGACTGGCTCCTCACCCAGATCGGGCTGGGGACCGGTGACAGCGACGACCACCTCATCAAGCGCGTCATCGGACTCCCCGGCGACAAGGTCTCCTGCTGCAACGACCTCGGTCAGATGTCGGTGAACGGCGTCCCCATCAAGGAGCCCTACCTCAAGCTGCCGACGGGGGAGACCCGCGCCTCGGGGACCGACTTCTCGGTGACCGTGCCGAAGGGCACCATCTGGGTGATGGGCGACAACCGCTACGACTCCAAGGACTCGCGGTACAACGGCGACACCCCGTCGAAGGGGTTCGTGCCGCTGTCCGACGTGACCGGACGGGCCTTCGTGATCTCGTGGCCGTCGAGCCGCTGGACCTGGCTCGACGACTACCCCGAGGTGTTCGCCGGCGTGGAGGAGCGGGACAAGTGACCGCCGTCCGGCCGTCGCTGCGGGTGGAGAAGAAGCTCCTCGCCGATGGACGCGTGACGGTCATCGGGATGGACGAGGTCGGTCGTGGTGCGATCGCCGGACCCGTCGCCGTCGGTGTCGCCGCCGTGACGGTGGACATCGGTCGCGTGCCCCAGGGGCTCGCCGACTCGAAGCTGCTCACCGCCGCTCGTCGCGAGGCGCTCGACCCCGTCGTCCGCCGGTGGACCCGCACCGCGGTGGGGATGGCGTCCGCCTCGGTGGTCGACGAGCAGGGCATCGTCCCCGCGCTCGGACAGGCCGGGGCGTCGGCGATCGGTGCCCTGGTCGCCGACGGGCTCTCGCTCGACGGCGCCGTGGTCGTCCTCGACGGCTCGTTCGACTGGCTCACCCGTGCGGTGCCGGCCACGCTCCGGCTGCCGTCCGACCCGCTCGAGGTCGTCGTGCGGGTCAAGGCCGACCGGGACTGCGCGTCGGTCGCCGCGGCGTCGGTCGTCGCGAAGGTCGCCCGGGACGCGCTCATGACGGCGGCGCACGACGAGGCACCGCACTACGCGTGGGCGTCGAACAAGGGGTACGGGTCGACCGCGCACTACGACGCGATCCGCGCGGTCGGGGCGCACGCACTGCACCGGAAGAGCTGGCTGCACCAGGCGTCGAGCGTGGCGTTGGACGGGTTCGCGGAGTTGGACGCGCTCGCGGGCTGAGCGGCGCGGTTCCTCCGTGGCTGCGGCTCGGTCGCGTGACGCGATGTGGCTGCGGCTCGGTCGCGTGACGCGATGTGGCTGCGGCTCGGTCGCGCTACGTGGTCGCGGCTCGGTCGCGGTGTGTCGCCGGTGCTCCCGTCGCCGTAGACTGTGGGCGCGATGGATGACGACGAATTCGACGACTACGACCGCGAGGTCGAACTTGCCCTGTACCGCGAGTACCGCGACGTCGTGTCGCAGTTCCGGTACGTGGTCGAGACCGAGCGGCGTTTCTACCTGGCCAACGAGGTGGAACTCTCCCGCCGGGACACCGAGCACGATTTCTACTTCGAATTGACGATGAACGACGTCTGGGTCTGGGACGTCTACCGTTCCGACCGGTTCGTGAAGTCCGTGCGTGTCCTGACGTTCAAGGACGTCAACGTCGAGGAACTCACTTCCCGTGAACTCGAGCTGCCGAAAGAACTCGCGCTCGACGAGTGATCTTCAGTTCTTCGCAGGAAATGCGAGAATCTGAGAATCGCCGCGACAATTGTGCCGGCGTGCATTCCTCCCGCTAATGTGAAGGGGATTTCCCGTCCCCTGCACAAGGAGCACGTCATGGCACAGAAGGTCACCGTCCAGCTCGTCGACGACCTCGACGACACCCCGATCACCGCCGGCTCCGGTCGCACCGTCGAATTCGCGTTCGACGGTTCGTCCTACGAGATCGACCTCACCGACGACAACGTCGACAAGTTCCGCGAGGCGATCTCCGACTACGTCGCCGCGGCGCGCAAGGTGTCCGGTCGTCGTTCCGCCGGTGCCGCTCCGAAGGCAGCGCCGAAGCGCGGCAACTCGGAAGAGCTCGCGAAGATCCGCGAATGGGCGAAGGAGAACGGGTACGAGGTCTCGTCCCGCGGTCGCATCTCGACCCAGGTGCAGGAAGCGTACGCAGCCGCACACTGAGCGCCCTGCTGCAGGACCCCGGACGGCTTCGGCCGACCGGGGTCCTTCCTTTGTCCTCCACAGGTGATCGTCCGCTGATTCCCGTCCACAATTCGTCGAGGTCCGGCTCGATCGTGTTCGGCGGTCCGCGATCGTCGTCGTGGAGGCAACGACATGGAACGATCACCCCTGCGGAACGGCAGTCTCGGACGATTCGGCGAAGAACGGGCCGCGGAATGGCTGGAACGCCACGGATTCCGTCTCGTCGAACGCAATTGGCGGTGTGCGCGGGGTGAGATCGACATCGTCGCGTGGCAGTCGTGCACGCTCTGCTTCATCGAGGTGAAGACACGGTCCGGCGCCGCCACCGGTCATCCCTTCGAAGCGATCACGGCGTCGAAGGTCGCGCGACTGCGGCGACTCGTGCCGGCGTGGTTCGCCGACCACCCCGAGGTGTCCGCGCGGACGATCCGCATCGACGCGGTTGCGGTGCACGTCGACGGTGACCGGATCGGCGTCGAGCACGTGGCGGGCGTGCTGTGACGGCGGACATCGGGCGTGCCTCGGCGATCGCGCTCGTCGGGGTGCAGGGGCGCGTGATCGAGGTCGAGGCGCACCTCACCAGCCAGCTGCCCGGGTTCAGCATCATCGGCCTGCCGGACGCCGCCCTGGGTGAGGCGCGGGAGCGGGTGCGGTCCGCCAGTGCCCTCGCCGGGTGTCCGCTGCCGGCTCGGCGGATCACGGTGAACCTCACGCCGGCGTCGATCCCGAAACGCGGCTCCGGCTTCGACCTGGCCATCGCCATGGCCGTGCTCGGTGCCGAGGGGATCGCGCCCCGGGTCTCGCGCGACGTCGCGTACATCGGGGAGCTCGGCCTCGACGGACGGGTCCGGCCCGTCCCCGGGGTCATCCCGATGGTGATCGCTGCGCGGGACGCCGCCATCGGCACGGTCGTGGTGCCGGTCGGCAACGTCGACGAAGCACGGATCGTGCCGGGCATCGAGGTGATCGGCACCGCGTCGTTGCGGGCGAGCGCTATCACGGCGGGAGCGCTCCTGCCGCCGGTCGAGACCGATCCGGTGCTGCCGGCGCTCCCGGTCGAGACCCGTCCCGAGGCGCACGACCTGGCCGACGTGATCGGGAACGCCGTGGGTGTCCGGGCCGTGATCGCCGCCGCGGCCGGTGGCCACCACATGTTCCTGCTCGGACCGCCCGGAGCCGGCAAGACGATGCTCGCCGAGCGGCTCCCGGGGCTCCTGCCGGACCTCGATGCCGAGGCGGCGCTCGAGCTCGCCGCGGTGCGCTCGGTCAGCGGACTCGGCAGCCAGTCGTGGAGCGTCCGGCCGCCGTGGGAGGCGCCGCACCACTCGTCGTCGGCGACGGCCCTGATCGGTGGGGGATCCGGCCTGCTCCGACCGGGCGCCGTGTCGCGGGCCACCCGTGGGGTGCTGTTCCTCGACGAGGCGACCGAGTTCCCCCGAGCGGTCCTCGACGCACTCCGGCAGCCGCTCGAGTCCGGTCGGATCACGATCCACCGCAGCGTCGGCAGCGCCGAGTTCCCCGCGCGGTGCCAGGTGGTGCTCGCCGCGAACCCGTGTCCCTGTGGCAACGCCGGGGTCCGCAACGGTCCGCCGTGTTCCTGCAGTCCCAGCACGGTGCGCAAGTACCTCGGGCGGCTCTCGGGGCCGCTCCTCGACCGGATCGACATCCGGGTGGCGGTGCCGCGGGTGACGACGGGTGCCATCCGCGCGACCGAGGGCTCGGCGCCCACGACCGCCGAGGCCGCCGCGCTCGTGGCGACGGCTCGAGGTCGGATGGCCGAACGCCTGCGCGGCACCGGCTGGGCGTGCAACGCCGAGGTCACCGGACCCTGGCTCCGCGCCGACGGGCGGGCGCAGCCGGGTGCGACGGACCCGCTCGACCGGGCGCTCGACCGCGGCACGCTCACGATGCGGGGGTGGGACCGGGTCATGCGGTTGTCGTGGACGCTGGCGGACCTCGACGACGTCGAGCGTCCAGGCGCCCGGGAAGTCCAGGGGGCACTCGCGTTGCGGAGCGCACTGTGAGCGCCGCGGTCGACGATGACCCGCTCGCTCGGGTCACGTGGAGCGTCCTCGCCGAGCCGGGTGATGCCGTCGCCGGGGAACTCATCGCCCTGTTCGGGCCGCGCCCGGCTCTCGCGCTCGTCCGTCGGGCCGCCAGGACGAACACCGGGGCACTCGTCGAGCGGATCGGCGCGGCGACGTCCTTCGCCGACGGGACGGACCAGGTGCGTGCCGCGCTCGATGCCGCCGTGGGACGGTGGCGTCCACGCCTCGCGGGATCGGAGGACCGGGCCGTCGCCGCGACGGCTGCCGCCACCGCGGTCGGAGCCCGGCTGCTGCTCCCGGGGACGCCCGGGTGGCCGAGCGGGCTGGACGACCTCGGACCGCACGCGCCGTTCGTCCTGTGGAGCCGGTCGGACCTCGACGATCCGGTCGGCGCCGCCGGGTGCCGCGGTGCGCTCGCGATCGTCGGCTGCCGGGCGAACACGATCTCAGGGGCCGAGGCCACCGCGGAGATCGCCTCGGTCGCCGCCGACGCCGAGGTCGAGATCGTCTCCGGCGGCGCCTACGGGATCGACGCGGTCGCGCACCGGGTCGCCGTCGCCGCGGGGACGCCCACGACGGCGGTGCTCGCCGGCGGCGTCGACCAGTTCTACCCGGCGGGCAACCACGACCTGCTGCGCAACGTGCTCGGTCGTGGCCGTGTGCTGTCCGAGTCACCGCCGGGGACCCGACCGACGCGCTGGCGCTTCCTCCACCGCAACCGGCTGATCGCCGCCCTGTCCGGCGCCACCGTGGTTGTCGAGGCCGCTGCCCGGTCGGGGGCGCTCAACACCGCCCACCATGCGCTGCACCTCGGTCGGCCGGTGTTCGCCGTGCCCGGTGCGTTCGCATCCGCTGCCTCGGTCGGCTGCCATCGGTTGATCGCCGAGGGGAACGCGCAGATCGTCGTGCATCCGCGTGATCCGGTCACGGCGGTGGTGTCGGGCGCCGGACCCGGTGGGACCGCCTCGCCCGTGGCGACCGAGGTCGTCCTCGGGACCACGTCCGATCCGCTCGTGGTGCGGGTGCTGGACGCGCTCGACCGTCGTCCGCTCGACGTGGACGAGATCGCTCGTCGCAGCGGCCTGTCCGTCGACGACGCGGCCGACGCGCTGGCCCTGGCGCAGCTCGAGGGGCTCGCGGTCCCGGCCGCGGCGGGGTGGTGCCGGCGATGACGGTCGTCGGACCTACGCTGGCTGCGTGACCGATGGCAGTCAGGAGCGACTCGAGGCGGCGGTGCACGCGTTCCTCGGCCATGCCCGCCATGCCCGAGGGCTCAGCGAGCAGACACTCCGCGCCTACGCCAACGACCTCGAGCAGCTCGTCGCGTTCGCGGCGTCGCACGGGGTGGAGCGGCTGGCCGACGTGGAGCTCGAGCTCCTCCGCGACTGGCTGTGGGACGCCGATCACCGTGGGCTGGCCCGGTCCACCATCGCGCGCCGGTCCTCGTCGGTCCGGGCGTTCACCCGGTGGGCGAGCGAGTCCGGGGCGATCACGAACGACCCGGGCGTGCGGCTGCGGGCACCGAAGGGGGCATCGCACCTCCCGCGGGTGGTGTCGTCCGACCAGGTCCGCTCGATGCTCGACGGGCTGGCGGACCGTGCCGCGACCGACGACCCGGCAGCCCTCCGCGACCTCGCGGTGGTGGAGCTCCTCTACGCCGCGGGCATCCGCGTCAGCGAACTCGTCGGCATCGACGTGCGCGACGTCGACCGCGGCCGGCTGACGGTCCGGGTCCTCGGCAAGGGGGGGAAGGAGCGCGTCGTCCCGTTCGGTGTCCCGGCGCGTGACGCGCTCGAGGCCTGGCTCGACCGCGGTCGACCGGTGCTGGCGGCGAAGGCCCTGGCGCAGGACGCCTCCCTGGTCGACGCCGCGGCCGGCCACGGCCACGGCGCGGCGACCGCGGGGAAGGCGACCGGGTCGCGCACCGGGGCGCACGGCACCTCCTCGCCCACCGAGGCGCTGTTCCTCGGCGACCGCGGTGGCCGACTCGGGGTCCGTGGTGCCTACCGGATCGTGGCCCGGCTGCTGCAGGACCTCCCGGGCGAGGGACCCAGCGGGCCGCACACCTTCCGGCACACCGCGGCAACGCACCTGCTCGACGGGGGAGCGGACCTCCGTGCCGTGCAGGAACTGCTCGGGCACGCGAGCCTCGGGACGACCCAGATCTACACGCACGTCTCCTCCGCACGGCTGCGCGAGGTCTACCGGACGGCCCACCCCCGCGCCTGACCGTCGACGTTCGCGGGCACCGTCGGGTCCGCGCCGCCGGTCGTCACCCCGTCCAGTCGGACTCGGGCAGCAGCACCGGCCACGCCGCCTCGGGCAGGTACGGCGTCGGGTCCACGTACCGGTCGTCGAGCCGTGCGCCGAGGTGCAGGCAGGGGTCCGCTGCCGGACAGTGCCCGACCGACACCCTCCCGAGCGGGTCGCCCCGTCCCACGACGTCGCCCGTCCTGACCGTCGGCGCGACCGAGTCCACCGTGCTGCGGAGTCCGCCGCCGTGGTCGATCGTCACGACCCCGCGGCCGGCGACCTGCCCGGCGAACGTCACCGTGCCGTCGTCCACCGCGACGACGACCGTCCCGAGCGCCGCTCCGACGTCGATGCCGCGGTGCCCCGCGGCGTAGTCGTCGGTCGGGGCCTCCCACGGACGGTCGACGACGCGGTTCCCCGTCGGCCACACCCACGGTGCGTCCGACGTCAGGTGGTCGGCATCGCCACGAGACGCCCCGGTCGCATCGGCGCCGCGGCCGGTGACGGGCGAGGTGGCGTCGGCTCGGGGCGACCCGGTCACCCACGGGCCACCCGCGGGAACCGAGGCGACCAGCAACGCGAGGGCAGCCATCGCGGGGCCTGCGTGACGGAACGGCATGGGGACAGCCTCCCGGCGGTGGACGCGTCGCGTGCCGGCGGTGGGCCGATCTGTGGAGGACGAGCCGCGCCTCCTGGCCTGTGGAGGTGCAGCGCGACCGACGCGCGTGCAACGAGCGACGTCGTCGCTGTCGAACGACGTCGACCCTGTCGCAACCCGGCGGGCGCAACGGTTGCACGCGCGCGGTGACGACATCACCGCTGTCGTACGACGTCGACCATGTCGTTCCGAGTCGGCCCCGCCCCCGCGGCCGACGCGCCCCGCCCGCGCGCCCGGCGCCGCGCCCCGCCCGCGCCGGTTGGCCCCCGCGCCCGATCCCGGAGTACAGTCGGGGCCGCTCCGGAACACGCAACGCCGCTCGGACGGCGAACCAGCCGACCGCCGGGGCACCGTGCAGCATCCCGCACGGCGGCAGGGAACCTGGAGCATCGTGTCGAACGCGACCACGCAGCACGGCGAAGACCGTGCGTTCAAGGGGAAGGTCACGCTGTTCGCCATCGCGGCAGCGGTCGGCGGCTTCCTCTTCGGATTCGACTCGTCCGTCATCAACGGGGCGGTCGAGGCCATCAAGGGCGAGTTCGGCCTGTCCGAGGCCGCCAGCGGCTTCGCGGTCGCCTCCGCCCTCATCGGTTGCGCGTTCGGCGCGTACTTCGCCGGCCGCCTCGCGGACCGCTGGGGCCGCACCCGGGTGATGTTCTGGGCCGCCGTCCTGTTTTTCGTGAGCTCGATCGGCAGCGCGTTCGCCTTCGCCACGTGGGACCTCGTGATCTGGCGCCTCGTCGGCGGCCTCGGCATCGGCACCGCGTCGGTCATCGCCCCGGCGTACATCTCCGAGGTCTCGCCGAAGGCCATCCGTGGTCGCCTGGCCTCGTTCCAGCAGCTCGCCATCACGCTCGGCATCTTCGCCGCGCTCCTGTCCGACCAGATCTTCGCGGTGACCGCCGGCGGCGCGTCCGAGCAGGTGCTCGGCCTGGCCGCGTGGCGCTGGATGTTCCTCGTCGGCGTCGTCCCGTCGGTCGTCTACGGCATCCTCGCGATCACGCTCCCGGAGTCGCCGCGCTTCCTCCTCGCCAACGGTCGGACCGACGACGCGCGTGCGGTGATGGGCAAGATCGTGCCGCGCGACACGGTGAACACCAGCCTCGAGGAGATCCAGGACGGCATCAAGAAGGAGGCCAACGAGAAGAAGGGCTCCATCCGGGGCAACCGCTTCGGGCTCCAGCCGATCGTCTGGGTCGGCATCATCCTCGCGGTGCTGCAGCAGTTCGTCGGCATTAACGTGATCTTCTACTACTCGACGACGCTCTGGCAGGCGGTCGGCTTCAAGGAGGACCAGTCCTTCCTCATCTCGACCATCACCTCGGTCGTGAACGTCGCCGTCACCTTCATCGCCATCTTCACGGTCGACAAGCTCGGTCGGAAGCCCCTCCTCATCGCGGGGTCGACGGGCATGTTCGTGTCGCTGCTGATGGTCGCGATCGCGTTCTCGCAGGCGACGATCGTGAACGGCGAGCCGAACCTGCCCGGTGCGTGGGGCGTCATCGCGCTGATCTTCGCGAACCTCTTCGTCGTGTCCTTCGGCGCCACCTGGGGTCCGCTCATGTGGGTGCTGCTCGGTGAGATGTTCCCGAACCGCATCCGTGCGACGGCGCTCGGCGTCGGGTCCGCGGCGAACTGGATCGCGAACTTCCTCGTCACCATCACGTTCCCGGTCCTGTCCGGCTTCAACCTGACCGTGACGTACGGCATCTACGCCCTGTTCGCCCTGCTCTCCCTGTTCTTCGTCATCGCGAAGATCCCGGAGACCAAGGGCCGCTCCCTCGAGGAGATGGGCATCACCGCCGAGGGCGACACGGTCGACGCCAAGGCCTGACGCACCAGCGTCACCACCGTCCAGGAGGCGCGGTGCGGGTCCGTCCCGCACCGCGCCTGACGTCTGTTAGCATCTATCCAGCAGCGCGCTGAGCGCGCTGACTTCGCGTGTCCACACGCACTCCACGGCCACCGGTCCTGCTCTCGCGAGCGGGCGGCCGTCCGGGGTGGGGCACCAGGGGCCACGACCACCGGTCGTGACCGACACAACCGCAACCGTGTACGCGGCTCAACAGCCGCGTGCCGAGAACAAGGAGGGACGGCATGGCCGTCGTCACCATCCGCCAGCTGCTCGACAGCGGCGTTCACTTCGGACACCAGACCCGTCGGTGGAACCCGAAGGTGAAGCGATTCATCCTCGCCGAGCGCTCCGGCATCCACATCATCGACCTGCAGCAGTCGCTGGCCTTCATCGACCGTGCGTACGACTTCGTCAAGGAGACGGTCGCGCACGGTGGGACGATCCTCTTCGTCGGCACCAAGAAGCAGGCCCAGGGCTCCATCGCCGAGCAGGCGACCCGCGTCGGCCAGCCGTACGTCAACCAGCGTTGGCTCGGCGGTCTGCTCACGAACTTCCAGACGGTCTCCAAGCGCCTCGCGCGCATGAAGGAGCTCGAGGAGATCGACTTCGACGACACCACGAAGGGCTTCACCAAGAAGGAGCTCCTCATCAAGAAGCGCGAGCTGGACAAGCTCCACAAGACCCTCGGTGGTATCCGCAACCTCACGCGGACCCCGAGCGCGCTCTGGATCGTCGACACCAAGAAGGAGCACCTCGCGGTCGACGAGGCGCAGAAGCTCGGTATCCCGATCATCGGCATCCTCGACACCAACTGCGACCCGGACGAGATCACCTACCCGATCCCGGGCAACGACGACGCGATCCGCTCCGTCGGCCTCCTCACCCGCATCGTCGCCGACGCCGCGGCCGAGGGCCTGAAGACCCGCCACAACGGTGGCGACGACGAGGCTGCCGCAGAGCCCCTCGCCGAGTGGGAGCAGGAGCTCCTCGGTGGCGAGACCGCGACGCCGGCCGCGGCCGAGACGTCCGCCGCGACCGAGACCCCGGTCGAGGGCAGCACCGTCGAAGAGAACGACGCCGACGCGCAGGTCGCCGCGAAGGAGATCGGCGAGCCGATCGCCGACGACGCGAAGAACGCGGAGCCCACGGCCGAGGCCGAGGCCGCTGCGGAGACCACCCCCGCCGAGTGACGATCGGGGGCGCCGGGCCGGTCGGTCCGGCGCCCCTGCTCCACTCTCCACTACCGCACAGTCCAGAAAGGACTCCAGTCAATGGCCAACTACAGCCTTGCTGACGTGAAGAAGCTCCGCGAGGACCTCGGGGCCGGCATGATGGACGCGAAGAACGCGCTCGTCGAGGCCGACGGCGACTACGACAAGGCCGTCGAGCTCCTCCGCATCAAGGGCGCGAAGGCCGTCGCCAAGCGCGACGACCGTGCGACGTCCGAGGGTGTCGTCGTCGCGTCGACCGACGGTGGCGCCGCGACCGTCGTCGAGCTCGCGAGCGAGACCGACTTCGTCGCGAAGAACGAGAAGTTCACCACGCTCGCCGACAAGGTCGTCGCCGCGGTCGCCGCCGCCGGTGCCGCCGACGTCGAGGCCGGGAACGCCGCGCCGCTCGACGGCAAGACGGTCGCCGAGGCGATCGACGAGGCTGCCGCCGCACTGGGCGAGAAGCTCGCGCTCCGCACGGTCACCCGTGTCGAGGGCGACGCGTTCGAGGTCTACCTGCACAAGACCAGCCAGGACCTGCCCCCGCAGATCGCCGTCGTCATCGCCTACTCGGGCTCCGACGCGGCCGAGGCCCGTTCCATCGCGCAGCACGTCGCGTTCGCGAACCCCTCGTACCTCACGCGTGCGGACGTCCCGGCCGAGGCCATCGAGAAGGAGCGCGCCACCGTCGAGGCGATCACGCGCGAAGAGGGCAAGCCCGAGGCCGCCCTCCCGAAGATCGTCGAGGGTCGCGTCAACGCCTACATCAAGCAGGTGTCGCTCCTCGACCAGGACTACGCGAAGGACAACAAGATCTCCGTCGCGAAGGCCGCCGAGAACGCCGGCATCACGATCCAGGGCTTCGCCCGCGTCAAGGTCGGCGCGTAACGAACCCGTGACGGGGCTCGGAACCACCAGGTTCCGGGCCCCGTTTTCGCGCGCCGACACGCGCGGACCCCGTCGGGAGGCACGACCTGCCCCCGCCGGACCGGCTGCGGCCGGGTAGATTCCCACGAGACATTCGACGAAGGGTGCGACCACATGACGAACGAGAAGACCGGCCGCCGCCGGGTCCTGCTGAAGCTGTCGGGGGAGGCGTTCGGTGCCGGTTCGCTCGGCGTGAACCCGGACGTCATCAGCACGATCGCGAAGGAGATCGCGGTCGCCGCGCAGGACGTCGAGGTCGCGATCGTCGTCGGCGGCGGCAACTTCTTCCGCGGCGCGGAGCTCTCCCAGCGCGGCATGGACCGCGGGCGCGCCGACTACATGGGCATGCTCGGGACGGTCATGAACGCGCTGGCGCTGCAGGACTTCCTCGAGCAGGCCGGTGCCGCCACGCGCGTGCAGTCGGCGATCAGCATGACCCAGGTGGCCGAGCCGTACATCCCGCGGCGGGCCGAGCGCCACCTCGAGAAGGGACGCATCGTGATCTTCGGTGCCGGCGCGGGGCTCCCGTACTTCTCGACCGACACGGTCGCGGCCCAGCGTGCCCTCGAGATCGACGCGCAGGAGGTCCTCGTCGCCAAGAACGGCGTCGACGGCGTCTACACGGCCGACCCGAAGAAGGACGCCACGGCCGAGAAGCTCCACCACGTCACCTACCAGGACGCTCTCCTCAAGGGGCTCAAGGTCGTCGACGCGACCGCGTTCTCGCTCTGCATGGACAACGGCATGCCGATGCACGTCTTCGGCATGGAGGGCGACGGCAACGTCGCAGCGGCCATTCGGGGCGAGCGCATCGGCACGGTGGTCAGCAACTGACCCTGTCCGCTGACTAGACTCGACGCCAGTACCGAAGGAGTAACACCGTGATCAGTGATGTCCTGACCGAAGCCACCGAGAAGATGGCGAAGGCGGTCGAGGTCGCCAAGGACGACTTCTCGACCGTCCGCACCGGCCGCATCAACGCGGCGCTCTTCCAGAAGATCCCGGTCGACTACTACGGCACGCCGACGCCGCTCGCGCAGCTGGCGTCCCTGCAGACGCCCGAGGCGCGCACGCTCATCGTGACGCCGTACGACAAGTCCGCACTCAAGGAGATCGAGCGCGCCATCGCGACGTTCCCGAACCTCGGTGCGAGCCCGACCAACGACGGGGACATCGTCCGCGTCACCATCCCGGAGCTCACCCAGGACCGCCGCAAGGAGTTCGTGAAGCTCGTGCGCGGCAAGGGCGAGGACCACAAGGTCGTCATCCGCAACATCCGCCGCAAGGCCAAGGACGACCTCGACGCGCTGAAGGGCGAGATCTCGGACGACGAGATCTCCCGTGGCGACAAGGACCTCGAGGCCCTGACCAAGAAGCACGTCGACCAGATCGACGACTCGCTGAAGAAGAAGGAAGCCGAACTCCTCGAGGTCTGATGCGTCGTCCGGACCAGGGCGGTGACCGCCCCACAGCAGAGAAGCGTTCCGCCAAGGGGCTGCGTCAGGACTTCGATGCGCGCGCACGCGCTGCGCGCACCGACTTCGAGGCGCAGCTCCGGCAGCGGAAGGCCGACTTCGGCGTCCGCAACGAGGCCCTGACGGCGCGGACCGGGCGGAACCTCCCGGCCGCGATCGGAATCGCCCTCGCCTTCGCGGTCGTGATGCTCGGGTCGTTGCTCATCTGGAAGCCGTCGTTCATGGTCGTCGCGGCGTTCCTGCTCGGCGTCGGCGTGTACGAGCTCGCCAGCGCCATGCGCTTCGCCGGACGCGACGTCCCGCGCATCCCGAGCGTGCTCGTGAGCGTGGCGGTCGTCCCAGCGGCGTTCCTCGGTGGTCAGATCCCGGCGCTGTTCACGCTGCTCGGGGGCATCGTGCTCATCATCCTGTGGCGCCTCGTCGAGGTCGTCGTCACGCGGGACAAGCCCTCGGCCGGCAACGTCACGCGCGACCTCACGGACGGGTTGTTCGTGCAGGCGTACATCACCCTGCTCGGCGCGTGCGTCGTCCTGCTGGCCGCCCAGCCCGACGGCCAGTTCTGGGTGATCGCGTTCATCCTCGTCGTGGTCGCGGTGGACACCGGCGCCTACGCCACCGGGCTCAACCTCGGCAAGCACCCGATGGCGCCCCGGATCAGCCCGAAGAAGACGTGGGAGGGCTTCGCCGGGTCCGTCGCGGCGAGCATCGTCGTCGGCATCATCGTCTCGTGGCTCATGCTCGGTCTGCCGTGGTGGTCGGGCGTCATCCTCGGCGTGCTCATCTCCGGGTCCGCCACGCTCGGCGACCTCACCGAGTCGATGATCAAGCGCGACCTCGGCATCAAGGACATCTCGTCGTTCCTGCCGGGTCACGGCGGGCTCCTCGACCGGATCGACAGCATCCTGCCGTCGGCCGCCGTCGCCTACGTGCTGTACCTCGTCGTCAACCACTGAACGGTCTCGGGTCCGGCGCCCAGCGCGTCCAGGACACACCATGGTCCGGTCCTGGCAGAATGTCGCCGTGGCCACCACCTTCCCGAACGCAGACCGCTCCGCCCTCGGATACGACGTCGACGAGGTCGAGCGTTTCCTCGAGGACGCCCGTCGGGCCTACACGGCCAACGACACCGCTCCGGCGATCGAGGCAGCGAAGATCCGCGCGACGGCCTTCTCGATGCGCAAGGGCGGCTACTCGACCGCGCACGTCGACGCGGCGCTCGAGCGCCTCGAGGACGCCTTCGCAGCCCGCGAGCGCGAGCGGGAGATCGCGGAGATCGGGCAGAAGGCCTGGTACGCCGAGGCGCGGTCGAAGGCCTCCGACGTCGTCGCCCGGTTGGAGCGTCCGGACGGCCAGCGGTTCGGTCGGGTGAGCTTCCTCGGCACCGGGTACCACCCGAAGGACGTCGACGCGTTCGCGACGCGGCTCGAGGGCTACTTCCGCGACGGCAAGCCGCTCAGCCTGACCGAGGTGCGTTCGATCGTCTTCCGCCCGAAGCACGGTGGCTACCGCGAAGCCCAGGTCGACGCCCTGCTCGACGCCGTCGTCGAGGTCATGCTCGCTGTCCGCTGACGACGCGCTGACCGCGGGTGCTTCGCTTTCCGTGATCGTTCCGTTATCCTGGTCGAACTCATGGGCAGGCACACGGCAGACATCAGCTCCGACCGCGATACCCGCGAGCACCTCGGCCTCACGGCCGCCGGTGAGCGCCGCGCGGCACTGAACCGAACCCGCACGGCGGAGAACTCGGTCCTCCCGGCGAACCCGACGGTGGTCACGGCATCGGTGCCGACCACTCCGGTCGTCGCCCCCAAGTCGGTCGCAGCGAACCGCGTGTCGGACACCACCGACGCCCAGGCCTCGGCCGTGCGTGCCGTGCCCGCCACGCCGGCCGACCCGCGCATCGTCACGCAGCGCCGTGCCCGCGCCGTGGCCGCCTCGACGAAGCCGTCGTCGCCGCAGAGCGTGAACACCTTCATGCGCAAGCGCGCGACCGTGCCGGTGCTGTCCTTCTTCGCCGTTTCCGGCATCGTCGTCGGCTCGCTGTTCAACCCGCTCCAGCCCGACGTGGCGCAGGCGGCCGTGTCCGCACCGGTGCTCGTCAAGGCACCGGCAGCGCCGCAGGAGTTCACCGCCCACGGCACCTACGCCGCGTTCGACGTCTCCCGCGACGGGTACGGCGTCACCCTGCCGAAGCCCAAGGTCGTCGAGAAGCCGAAGACCGAGACGGACACCGCCGAGTCCGACACCGCCACCGACTCCACCGCCTCGGTGAGCGCCGAGAACACCCTCGCGGCGACCGCTGCGACGCCGGACCCGGGCAGCGCCCAGGCCATCGCGCAGCAGATGGTGGCCGCTCGTGGCTGGGGGACCGACCAGTACAACTGCCTCGTGTCGCTGTGGAACAAGGAATCGGGCTGGCGCGTCAACGCCTACAACCCGAGCGGTGCCTACGGCATCCCGCAGGCGCTCCCGGGCAGCAAGATGGCCTCGGCCGGCGCCGACTGGCAGACCAACCCGGCGACGCAGATCACCTGGGGTCTCAACTACATCTCCGGCGTCTACGGCACGCCGTGCGGTGCGTGGGGCCACAGCGTCGCGAACAACTGGTACTGATCGGCTGAACGCAGGTGCCGCGGAGCAACCGGCCGCGACGCCCACGGGGGCGCGGGCCTGAGCACGACGACGAGCCCACCGGTCTCGACCGGATGATGAGCTCGTGGAAGCGCACCGAGGTGCGTCGGGGTCGCGAGTACCTCGTGCAGCCGGTCTCGGCCGCGTCGGCGCAGAAGGAGTACGTCTGCCCGGGGTGTGGCGGCGCGGTGCTGCCCGGTGTGGCGCACGTCGTCGTCTGGCGTGCCGACGGGGTCCTCGGCGACGAGGCCGACCTCGCGTCGCGCCGTCACTGGCACAACCACTGCTGGAGCATCGCATGAGCACCGAGATCCGTTCGAACACCGAGCTGCCGGCACGTCGCACGGACGTCGAACTCGTCACCGACGACCACCTCACGCTCGTCGGCGAGCTGGCGGAGCCGCTGGAGCACACTGCGCGCGGCACGATCGTGACCCTGCACCCGCTGCCCACCGCGCACGGGTTCATGGACTCGCACGTGCTGAAGAAGGCGGCTGCGCGGCTGCCGGCACTCGCGGACATCGCGGTGCTCCGCTTCAACTTCCGGTCGGTGACCTCGCCGCGCGGGACGTCCGAGGGTGTGTTCGGCGACGGTGTCTCCGAGGGCTTCGACCTGCGCGCGGCCGTCACCGACGTCGTCGACCGGGGGCTGCCGACGCCGTGGCTCGTGGGGTGGTCCTTCGGCACCGAGGTGATCCTCAAGCACGCGCTGGAGCACGTCGAGGCCGGCCGGGTCGCCGGGGTCGTCCTGCTCTCGCCGCCCCTGCACCGGACGACCGACGAGGAACTGGCCCGCTGGGCGGACGTCACCGTCCCCGTCGTCGCGCTCGTGCCGGAGCACGACGACTTCCTCCGGCCGGTCGAGGCGGAGCGCCGGTTCGCCGTCGCGCCGAACGTCCGCGTCGTGCCGATCGACGGTGCCAAGCACCTCTGGGTGGGGGAGAAGTACGTCCGGATCGTGCTCGACGCGATCGCGGACCTCGTCGTGCCGGGCAGCGCACCGCTGCCGACGCACGTCACCGACTGAGCGACGCCCCGCGACGCCCACCGACTGAGCGCCGCACCGCGCCGCTCACCGACCGAGCGCCGCGCTGCACGGCCCTGGGCCCCTCGCGTCGACGACAGGAGCCGGTCCAGGAGGCGCGACCCGCGCCTCCTGGACGGGTCGCGTTCAGCGCGCGGTCGCGTCCTCGTCGTCGGTGACGGTCTCGTCGTCGCGCATCGTCTCGTCGTCGGGCTCGACGACGATCTCGGCCGGCGTCGCGCCGTCGGTCGACGGCGCCGTGCCGAGCAGGCCGGTCGCGTGCGTGAGCACGCCGCGCAGGTTCTCGAGGTAGCCGGCCACCGCGTCGCGCTCGGTCCGGATCGCCGCGAGACGGTCCTCGGACTCGGCGATGATGCCGGCCGTGCGCTCCTCGGCGTCCGCGATCATCTGGTGCACGCGGTCCTGTGCGTCGGCGACGATCGTCCGCGCGTGCTCCTGCGCGTCCGACGTGCTGGAGCGCTCGAGGTCGTCGGCCTCCTGCTGGAGGCGTTCGGCACGCTCACGGGCCTCGGTCGCCCGACGCGTCGCCTCGGCGAGCTGCAGGTTGGCCTCGTCGAGGTACTTCTGCGTCTCGGTGACGGTGTCGTGGTGCTTCTGCAGGTAGTCCTGCTCGGCGTCGTCGCGACGGGCGGTGAGCTCGGACTCGAGGGTCGTGCGAGCCTCGTCGCGTTCGCGGGCGATCTCGGCACGGACCTCGTCGCGCTCCCGGACGAGGTCGGCTCGGGCGGTGTCGATCTCCTGCCGGAGTGCCGTGCGCTCGGCCTCGAGCGCGTCGAGCTCGGCGGTGCGGCGGTCGGCGATCTCGGTGTCGACCTCGGCGTGCTCGCGTTCGCGGCGGGCGGCGAGTTCGTTCTCGTGCTCGCGGGCGGCGCGTTCCGCGGTCGCCTCGGCCTCGGCGCGCTCACGCTCGATGCGGGCCGCGTGCTCGTCGAGTTCGCGGGCGATGCGGTCAGCGGTCTCCTGCACGAGGCGGGCGTTCTCGGTGCGGGTCTGCTCCTCGTCGACGCGGAGCTGGGCGCGTGCGGCCTCGATCTCCTGTTCGAGGGCGGTGCGGGCGGACGCGAGTTCGCGGTCCCACTCGGCCCGGGCCGCGGCGAGTTCCTCGTCGTGGACGCGACGGCGGTCGCCGAGCTCGGTGTCCAGGTCGGCGCGACGGCGGTCCACCTCCGCGGCGAGGTCGGCGCGGCCGGTCTCGAGCTCGATCGTGTGCGCCGCGAGCTGCTCGTCCCGCTCGCGGTGCCACGCCGCGCGGCCCTCGGTGACCTCGCGCTCGAGGGCGTCACGGCGGGTGGACTCGTCGCGGTCGAGGTCCTCGGTGCGTCGGGCGTGGTCGGCCTCGAAGACACTGCGGCGGTGCTCGGTCTCGCGGTCGAGGTCGGCGGCGGCCCGTCGTGCCTCGGCGGACTCGCGCTGGGTGACCTCGCGGAGCTCGGCGACCTCGTGCTCGACCCGGGCACGCAGGGCGTTGGTCTCGCGGATGGCGACGGACCGGACCTCGGCTGCCTCGGTCACGGCGGCGCCCCGGATGGCGGCGGCCTCGTTGCGGGCGTCCTGCGTGAGGAGGCCGGCCTCGGCGCGGGCGCGCTCGACGGTGTCGGCGGACTCGGCCCGGGCACGCGTGAGCTCGTTGGTCGCGCGGGTGCGGGCGTCCTCGAGCGTGTCGCGGGCCTCGTCCTGCGCCTCACGCAGGGTGCGGTCGGCCTCGGCACGGCTCGAGGCGCGCAGTCGTTGCGCGTCGATGTCGGCCTGGCTGATGAGCCGGGTGGACTGTTCCTCGGCGACGCGGAGGGTCGACTCGAGGCGGGTGCCGAGTCCGCTGTAGGTGGGGGTGCCGGCCTCGTCGAGCTCGCCCTGCAGCTCGGAGACGCGCGCCTGCAGGAGACGGATCTCCTTCGCGGCGTCCGCGCGGTCGTTGTTCGACTTGATGAGCTCGCGACGCAGATCGTTCAGCGAACGGTCCACGTCTTCGCGGCGGTACCCGCGCAGCTCGGTCCCGAACTCTGCCTCGTCGTTCGCCACGTGTTCGCTCCTGGGTGCTCGGCGGAGGGCACAGGGAAGGCCCGGCCACGATTGTAGTGGCGAGCGGGGACGGCGGGCTGCGACCGCCGACAGCGCCGGGGGATGCGCCGTCCAGACTCCCTCGCTATCCTGGAGCGCTGATTCGCGCGCCGTCACCCCACCCCCGGCGCGGTAGGGAGAAGATCCGTGCGATTCGTCCTGGCGATCGTCAGTTTCGTCATCGGTCTGCTGCTCGTCGCCCTCGCGGTCGGCCAGCGGACCGTGTTCGAGCCACCGTCGTCCCTCGTCGCGGCATCGTCCTCGAAGAGCTCCGCCCCGGTCACCGTGATCCCCGGCTCGACGCTCAACGCCAACCCCGGGTACCAGCGCATCAACGTCTCCGGCTCGGGCACGGTCTTCGCCGCCTACGGCAAGACGAGCGACGTGGACGCCTGGATCGGTGACGCGAAGCACACCACCATGCGCTTCGACGCCGAGCAGGCGAAGCTCGTCGGCCGCACGACCGGGTCCGAGGACTCCGTGCCGGACCCGGCCGGCAGCGACCTCTGGTACCAGGAGTATGACGGCGCCGGGCAGTTCACGGTCCGCCTGCCCGAGGACGTCAGCGTGATCATCGTCGGCGACGGCGAGAACGCGGCGCCGAGCGACGTCTCGGTGACCTGGCCCCGTGACACCGCGACCCCGAGCGTCGGTCCGCTGCTTGTGGCCGGTGGTGTCTTCCTCGTGGGCGGCATCGTCCTGCTCGTCTGGGCCTTCGTGCACCAGCGCCGTGGTCGCGGGCCGCGCCGACGCAGCGGGGGATCCCGTCCGCCGCGCGTCCGGGCCTCCCGCCGTGCCGCCGCAGCCGGCGCGCAGGTGCCGGTGCGCGGTCGCCGCGGCCGTCGGGCCCTGGTGGCGGTGCCGGTGGTGCTCGTCGGCGCCCTCGGCCTCGCCGGCTGCTCCTCCGACTACTGGCCGCAGGGCGGGTCGGAGGCCACCCCGACCCCGACCGCGACCGCGACGGGCACGGCCGTGCAGAACGAGCCGACCGCCGCGACGAAGCAGCAGATCACGCGCATCGTCCAGCGCGTGGCCGAGGTCGCGAAGAAGGCCGACGACGCCCGTGACGCCGAGATCGCGGCCGAGCGCTTCACCGGCGCCGCCCTCGACCTGCGCGAGGCGAACTACACGATCCGCCGCAAGGACGCGGACGTCGACGCACCGCCGGCGATCTCGGCCGGCCAGGTGTGCGTGGCGCTGCCGCAGCAGACCGACTCGTGGCCGCGCACGGTGTTCGCCGTGGTCGCCGAGGACTGCGACGCCAAGTCGGCCCCCCAGGCACTGACGCTCGTGCAGGACTCCGCCCGCGACGACTACAAGGTCGCGTACGACGTCTCGCTCGAGGCCGCGGCGAAGATCCCGAGCCTCGCGCCCACGTCGATCGGTGCCGCCCTGCTCGCGTCGAACACGAAGCTGCTCTCGATCGCCCCGGACGAGATCGCGACCGCGTACGGCGACATCCTGTCGAAGGACTCGGACAGCTCGTACGCGTCGCTCTTCCAGTCCGACGGCGACGGCCTCCGGTCGACCATCGGCAAGGCCTACAAGGACAAGAAGTCCGAGTCGCTGCCGGACACCGCGAAGATCGAGTACTCGTCCGAGGTGCCCGACGACAGCGCGGTGGCGATCGCGACCGACGGCGCCGGCGCGCTCGTGTCCGCCGACCTGAACGAGGTCGAGAAGGTCACGCCGACCGCCGCCGGAGCCGAGGTCAACACCGAGGGCGCGGTCAAGGCGCTCTCCGGCGTCGACTCCAGCACGAAGGGCATCAGCGCCACCTACGGCGTGCAGCTGCTCTTCTACGTGCCCCCGGTGGGCACCGATGACAAGGTGGTCCTGCTCGGGTTCACGCAGGGCCTGACAGCAGCGAGTGAGGTGCAATGACCAACGTCCCCCCGACCCCGTCCGGTCTCCGCGGAGCCGTCGACCTGTCGTCCCTGGTGGACCGCGCCCAGCGGCCCCCGCAGCCCGGTGGTGCTCCCGCCGGTGCGGCGGGCACCGGGCCCGGTGCCGCCGTCGACGGCGCTGCCGGCAGGGAGACCGGCGCGGACCTGACGGTCCCGTCGCTCGTCCTCGACGTCACCGACCAGACGTTCCAGGACGTCCTGCAGCTGTCCACGATCGTCCCGGTGATCGTCGACATCTGGGCCGAGTGGTGCGGGCCGTGCAAGCAGCTCTCGCCGATCCTCGAGCAGCTCACCGCCGAGTACGACGGCCGTGTGCTGCTCGCCAAGGTGGACGCCGACACGAACCCGCAGCTCGTGCAGGCGTTCCAGGCGCAGTCGATCCCGACCGTGGCCGCGCTCATCGGTGGACGCCCGCTCGGGCTCTTCGTCGGCGCGCTCCCCGAGGCGCAGGTCCGCGACGTCTACGAGCAGGTCCTCGCCGCCGCCGAGCAGAACGGCGTCTCCGGGCGCGTGCACGTCGACGGTTCCCCGGCGACCGAGACCGTGGAGCAGGGCGAGCCCGAGCCGGAGCCGCTCCCGCCGCACCACCAGGCGGCGTACGACGCGATCGAGCAGGGTGACTTCGCCACCGCGATCCAGGAGTACAAGACCGCGATCGCGCAGGACCCGCACGACCAGATGGCGGTCGCGGGCCTCGCGCAGGTCTCGCTGCTCGACCGGCTCGACGGGCGAACAGCCGACGACATCCGTGCCGCTGCCGCCGCCGGGCCGTCCGACGTCCCGGCGCAGCTCGCGGTCGCGGACCTCGACGTCTCCGGTGGGCACGTCGAGGACGCGTTCGGGCGGCTGCTCGACCTCGTCCCGACGGTGTTCGGCGACGACCGCGAAGCCCTGCGCGTCCGGCTCGTCGAGTACTTCGAGCTGATCGGCGCCGAGGATCCGCGTGTCGTCGCGGCCCGACGACGCCTGGCGAGCGCCCTGTACTGACCGCTCGCCCGTCGCCGAGGGCGCACGGGCGGGACGCCACCACACGACGGACGGGAGGCGCGGTGCCAGCCGGCACCGCGCCTCCCGTCCGTCGTCTGCGTGCGACTACCGCGCGAGCTTCAGCCAGACCGCCCCGAGCGGCGGCACCACGAGGTGCGCGGACGCGGGGCGTCCCGCCCACGGGGTGTCCTCGGCCGTGACCACACCGAGGTTGCCCACACCGGAGCCGCCGTACTCGGCCGCGTCGGTGTTGAGGACCTCGTGCCACGTCCCGGCGGCGGGCAACCCGAAGCGACGCTCCACCGGCACGCCGGAGAAGTTCACGAAGACCGCGAGCCGGTCGTCGCCGTCCTTGCGGAGGAACCCGAGGGTGGAGTGGGGTGCGTCGCCGCCCTCGATCCACTCGAAGCCGTCCGCCGTGGCGTCGTGCGTCCAGAGTGCCGGCGTCTCGCGGTAGACCCGGTTGAGCGCGGACACGAGGTCCTGCACACCGCGGTGACCCGGGTCGTCGAGGAGCCACCAGTCGAGGCCGCGGGCCTCGGACCACTCGGACGGCTGGGCGAACTCCTGGCCCATGAAGAGCAGCTGCTTGCCGGGGTGCGCCCACATGAACGCGAGGTACGCCCGGACGTTCGCGAGCTTCTGCCACTCGTCGCCGGGCATCTTGCCGTACAGGGACCCCTTGCCGTGCACGACCTCGTCGTGGCTGATCGGCAGGGTGAACTGCTCGCTGAACGCGTACACGAACGAGAACGTGATCTCGTCGTGGTGGTAGCTGCGGTACACGGGCTCGCGCTCGATGTACTGCAGCGTGTCGTGCATCCAGCCCATGTTCCACTTCTGGCCGAACCCGAGCCCGCCGGCGTCGGTCGGCTGCGTGACGCCCGGCCACGAGGTGCTCTCCTCGGCGATCATCACGATGCCCGGGTAGCGCTTGTAGGCGGTGGCGTTCGTCTCCTGCAGGAACGAGATCGCCTCGAGGTTCTCGCGACCGCCGTGGATGTTCGGCAGCCACTCCGTCCGGGAGTAGTCGAGGTACAGCATCGAGGCGACGGCGTCCACGCGGAGCCCGTCGATGTGGAACTCCTCGAGCCAGTACAGCGCGTTCGCGACGAGGAAGTTGCGGACCTGCGGCTGCCCGAAGTCGAACACGTACGTGCCCCAGTCGAGCTGCTCGCCACGTCGGGGGTCCGGGTGCTCGAACAGCGCGTGGCCGTCGAACTTCGCCAGCGCCCACTCGTCCTTCGGGAAGTGCCCGGGGACCCAGTCCATGATCACGCCGATGCCGGCGGAGTGCAGCCGGTCGACGAGGTACCGCAGGTCGTCGGGGGAGCCGAACCGGGCCGTCGGGGCGTAGTAGCCCGTGACCTGGTAGCCCCACGAACCGCCGAACGGGTGCTCGGCGAGCGGCAGGAACTGCACGTGCGTGAAGCCGGTGTACTGGACGTGGCCGATGAGCTGGTCGGCGACCTCGCGGTAGGACAGGCCGGGACGCCACGAGCCAAGGTGGACCTCGTAGACGCTCATCGGACGGTCGTGCGTGGTCGTCCGTGCCCGGTGCTCCATCCACCGGGCGTCGCCCTCGGACCACTCGTGGTGCGCCTCGTCGATCACCGAGGCGGTCAGCGGCGGCACCTCGGTCCGGCGGGCGAACGGGTCCGCCCGCTCCACCCAGCCCGAGTCGGTGAGGAGCTGGAACTTGTAGCGCTGTCCGACGAGGGCGCCCGGCCAGAACAGCTCCCAGACCCCGAGGTCGGTGAGGCGGCGCATCGCGGTGGTGCGGCCTTCCCAGCCCTCGAAGTCGCCGATCACCCGGGCAGCGGTCGCCCGGGGTGCCCACAGCGTGAACGAGACGCCGTCGACACCGTCGACCGTGGTGACGTGCGCGCCGAGGTGGTGCCAGAGCTGCTCGTCGCGGCCCTCGCCGAAGAGGTGCAGGTCGAGCTCACCGATCGTCGGCGGGAAGCGGTAGGCGTCGTCCGTCGTCCAGGTGATGTCGTCGCCGTCGCCGGACGGGTCCGGGTCGTAGTCGGCCTCGACGCGGTACCGGCCGAGCTCGCCGACGGTCGCGCCGGCCCACATGCCGTCGCCCTCGTGCGTGAGTTCGACGTCGTCACCGTCCGGTCGGACGATCCGGACGGCCGTGGCGAGGTGCCGGACGACCCGGACACTCGTGCCGCCGTCGACGGGGTGCGGGCCGAGCACGTCGTGCGGCTGAGACCAGCGGGCCTCGGCGACCTGCTGCCGCAGCCACTCCTCGACCGGAGCGGGGCGCGGACCGGTCGACGCGGCCGCGGGCGTCGCGGGCGTGGTGGTCGTCGCCGTCGTCGTCGGCGTCGCGGCGAGCGGGCTGCCGCCCTCGCTGGTGGGCGCGTCGGCACCGTCACCGGGGCCGGCGGTCACGGCGGCGTCGACGCCCGGCACGGATGCGTCGTCCGACGGCGCGGACTGAGCGGACGGCGCGGACGGCGCGGGCGGCGCGGGCGCCGCGGGTGCATCGTCGGACGGCGCGCCCGCCGCGGGTGCATCGTCGGACGGCGCGGACGGCTCGGCCGGTCCGCCCGCCGCGAGCCGTTCCACGGCCTCGACCGTGACGTGCCGCGGGTGGGCGGCGTCCGATGCGTGTCCGGCGAGCGTCGCCGACTCCGGGACCCCGCGGTCCGGCGCCTCACGCGGGGCCGGGGGTGCGCCGGGCAGGTCCTCGCCGGGAGCGGAGCCGCGCGGCTCGTAGCGGGGGCCGTCGGCAGCGGACGGGTCCGACGGGGTCGGGGTGCGCCCGGCAGCCGCGTCGGGGGCCTCGGGCGCGACGTGCTGCGCCGGGTGCGTCGGGCGGGGCGTGTCGGCCGGCATGCGGCGCGGGAGCACTGGGGGCGGGGGCGGCGGGACCGGCGGCACGCTCGGCCCCTGCCCGCGGTCGTTCGGCGCCGCCGTCGGGGCGTCGTCCTCGGGGTGGGTGTCGGTCATCGGTGGGGTCCCTCCACGACGAGCAGGTGCACGGGTTCCTGGAACGCGTCCAGGCGGACGTAGTTCGACGACCCCCAGACCCAGCGCTGCCCGGTCACGACGTCGCGGACGTCGAACGCCTGCTCCGGGTCGAGGCCGAGGGCGGCGAGGTCGAGGTGGACCGTGGTCTCACGGGCCGAGTGGGGATCGACGTTCGCGACGACGATCACGGTGTCGTCGCGCCCGGAGCGGATGAACCGCCCGGGCAGGTGCTTCGAGTACACGACGATCGCCGGGTCCTCGGCGTCGTGGACGTGCAGGTTCCGGAGCTGCCGGAGCGCCGGGTGTGCCTGCCGGAAGCGGTTGAGCATCGTCACGTACGGCGCGAGGCTCGCGCCCTCGGCCTCGGCGAGGGCGAAGTCGCGGGGCTTGTACTCGTACTTCTCGTTGTCGATGTTCTCTTCCGAGCCCGGGCGGGCGACGTCCTCGAAGAGTTCGTAGCCCGAGTACATGCCCCACGTGGGCGCACCCGTCGCCGCGAGGGCCGCACGGATCTTGTAGCCGGCGCGCCCGCCGAACTGCAGGTACTCGGTGAGGATGTCCGGCGTGTTCACGAACAGGTTCGGGCGCAGGTACGCGCTCGTCTCGTGCGAGAGCTCGGTGAAGTAGTCGGCGATCTCGTCCTTCGAGTTCCGCCACGTGAAGTACGAGTACGACTGCTGGAACCCGACCTCGGCGAGCGCCCGCATCATCGCCGGGCGCGTGAACGCCTCGGCCAGGAACACCGTGTCGGGGTGCTCGTCGCGGATCTCGCGGATGACGCGTTCCCAGAACCAGAGCGGCTTCGTGTGCGGGTTGTCGACGCGGAAGATGCGGATGCCGAAGGCGATCCAGTGGCGCAGGACCCGCAGGACCTCGGCCACGATGCCGTCCGGGTCGCTGTCGAACTGGATCGGGTAGATGTCCTGGTAGCGCTTCGGCGGGTTCTCGGCCGTGGCGATCGATCCGTCCGCCCGGACCGTGAACCACTCGGGGTGCTCGGTGACCCACGGGTGGTCGGGCGAGCACTGCAGGGCGAAGTCGAGGGCGACCTCCATCCCGGTGTTCTTCGCCGTCTCGACGAAGTCGCGGAAGTCGTCCTCGGTGCCGAGGTCCGGGTGGATGGTGTCGTGGCCGCCCTCGGGTCCGCCGATCGCCCAGGGGCTGCCGGGGTCGTGCGGGCCGGGGGTGAGCGTGTTGTTCGGGCCCTTGCGCGCGGTCGTCCCGATGGGGTGGATCGGCGGGAGGTAGACCACGTCGAACCCCATCCGGGCGACGCCGGGGAGCCGGCGTGCCGCGGTGCGGAAGTCGCCGCTCTTCCAGGAGCCGTCGGGGTTCTTCTTCGCCCCTTCGCTGCGGGGGAAGAACTCGTACCAGGCGCCGACGCCGGCACGGGTGCGTTCGACGTCGAGCAGCTGCGTCGGCGAGTGGGTGCGGAGCGAGGTGAGCGGTGCCTCCTCGAGCTCGCCGGTGATGCGCGGGTCGTCGACGGCGGCGAGGCGCTCGGCCGGGTCGAGGTCGGTGTCGCGGACGCGGGCCGCCGCGCGGGTGGCCGCGGGGGAGTCGGTCTCGTCGGCGAGCCGGTCGAGCAGGGCCGCACCGTCGAGCAGCGTGGCCTCGGTGTCGACGCCCGCGGCGATCTTCAGCCGGGCGCCGTGCACCCAGGACGACCAGTCGTCGGCGTAGGACTCGACGTGCCACGTCCACACGCCGGTGTGGTCGACCTGGACGGTCGCCTCGTAGCGGTCGGTCCCCGGTGCGACGAGGACCATCGGCACGGTCCTGGTGCCGCCGTCCGGACGTTCGAGGACGAGGTCGGCGCCGATGACGCCGTGTCCCTCGCGGAAGACGGTCGCCCCGAACGTGATCACCTCGCCGTCGAACGCCTTGCCGGGGAACCCGTTGGGCGTGGTGGGGGCGAGTTCGGTGATCGGGATGCGCCCGATCTTCGGTCGGCGGGGTCGGTCTGCAGTGGCCACGGAGCCGACGCTACCCGGCGAGCGGCTCCGCGTTCCCCGGAACGTGCCGTCTGTGGAAGACCCGGGCGCGCCGTGACGCTGTGGAGGGGCACGGCGCGAGGGTCGTGCCGGAGCCGACCCGCGCCTCCTGGACGGCCTGCCGTCAGGCGATCTCGAACACGTGGATGCCGGGGCCGTAGGCCGTGAACACCTGTCCGGCGGGCCGGAGCCGCTCGTGGTCGCGGTGCTTCTCGCTCGACCACGCGAGCCGGTAGCCGACCACGTCCTCGCGCGTCGGCAGCGTGATGTCGCGGGTGCGCCCGCTGCCGTGGACGACCACGAGGACCCGGTCGTACGGCTCGTGCTCCGGCGTCGACTCGACGAAGTACTGCAGGGCGCGGTGGATCGGCTCGTCCCAGCCCTCGACGGTCATCGGCTGTCCGTCCGGCCCGTACCAGGACATCCGGGACGCGCCGGGGGTCTCCTGGCCCTCGACGCCGAACCGGGTGGGCCGCAGCGCGGGGTGGGCGGACCGGAGCCGGGCGAGCGCGGCGACGGCGTCGGTCATCGCCTCGGCGTCCTCGTCGTCCGACCAGTCGACCGGAGTGAGGTCCTCGGACACCACGTAGGCGTTGTTGTTGCCGTGCTGGGTGCGGCTCCGCTCGTCGCCGGCGGTGAGCATCGGCACACCGGCGGAGAGCATGAGCGTGCCGACGAGGTTCCGCATCGAGCGGCCGCGGGCGGCACGGACGCCACGGTCGGCGGTGTCGCCCTCGATCCCGTGGTTGAACGACCGGTTGTCGTTCGAGCCGTCGCGGTTCTCCTCGCCGTTGGCGTGGTTGTGCTTGCTGTCGTACGACACCAGGTCGAGCAGGGTGAAGCCGTCGTGGGCGGTGACGAAGTTGACGCCGGCGAGCGGCCCGCGCGCCGTGTCGAAGAGGTGGCGCGAGCCGGTCAGGGCCCCGGCGAGCGCGCCGATGCCGGTCGCGGGGGCGCCGTGGCGGCGTTCGTCGGCGATGTCGGTGAGCCAGAACTGCCGCACGGTGTTCCGGAAGCCGTCGTTCCACTCGCTCGTGCGCGCCCCGAACGACCCGGTCCGCCACCCGTCCGGTCCGACGTCCCACGGCTCGGCGATCACCAGGGTGTCCTGCAGGTCGGGGTGGTCCCGGATCCGCTCGAGCAGCGGGTGCGCCGGGTCGAAGACGTGGTCGCCGTTCCGCGCCAGGGCTGCCATCAGGTCGAAGCGGAACCCGTCGACCTGCACCTCGCGCGCCCAGTACACGAGGCTGTCGACGACGAGGTCCGCCGTGGCCTCGACCGAGGTGTCGAGGGTGTTCCCGCACCCGGTGGTGTCGTAGTAGGCGTCGGGTTCGCCCGGCGGGACGGACGCCCACCGGTAGCGGTTCGCGCCGTCGATGCCCCGGAGCGAGGTGGTCGGGCCGCCGAGGCCTTCCTCGGCGGTGTGGTTGTAGACGACGTCGAGCACGACCTGGATCCCCGCCGCGTGCAGGAGCCGCACCATGCCCTTGAACTCGCGGAGGACCGCAGTGGCCCCCTCGGCCCGGGCCGCGGGGGAGGCGTGGGCGGCGTGCGGGGCGAAGAAGCCCAGCGTGTTGTACCCCCAGGCGTTCTCGCGCCGGGCCTCTCGCAGCCACCGCTCGGTGTCGAAGGCGTGCACGGGCAGGAGTTCGAGCGTGGTCACGCCGATCCGGTGCAGGTGCGCGATGGTGCTCTCGTGGGCGATGCCGGCGTACGTGCCGCGCAGGTCCTCGGGCACGTGCGGGTTCGACGCCGTCAGGGTCCGGACGTTCGCCTCGTACACGACCGCACGGTCGAGCGGCGTCGTCGGCTTGACCACGCCGCCCCAGTCGAACGCGTCGTCGACGACCACGCTCGTCCACCGGGACGCGGCGCCCGGCAGGACGCCGCGAGCGTACGGGTCGAGCAGCGGACGCGTCGCGTCGAACCCGCCGCGGGCACCGCTCGGACCGTCCACGAGCAGGTGGTACGTGTCACCGGGTCGGACCCCGGGGACGGCACCGGCCCAGACGTCGTCGGACCGGGTCAGCGGGAACGTCCCGCGTCCGTCGACCACGACCGACACGGCCGTCGCCGTCGCTGACCGCACCGAGAAGCGCGGCACGTCGGCGTCCAGCCGGAACCCCGGGATCTCGTCGATGGCCGTCTCGTGCATGCCCCCAAGGGTACGAGGGCGCGCGGGTATCCTGGGAACGTTCGTTCAGAGGGGTGCAGATGCCGGTCTACCTCGACCACGCCGCGACGACGCCGATCCTGCCGGAGGCGCTCGCTGCGTTCACCGCTGCGCTCGGCACCGTCGGCAACCCGTCCTCGATCCACAGCGCGGGCCAGCGGGCGAAGATGCTGCTCGAGGACGGCCGGGCCGCCGTCGCGGCGTCGCTCGACGCCGACCCGGTCGAGGTCGTCTTCACCTCGGGCGGCACCGAGAGCATCAACCTCGCGGTGAAGGGCATGTTCTGGGCGCGGCAGCAGGACCGCCGTCGTCCGCGCATCGTCGTCCCCGGCGGGGAGCACCACGCGACGGTGGACACGGTGGCCTGGCTGGAGCAGCACGAGGGGGCGGTCGTCGACGTGGTCCCGTTGGACGCGCAGGGGCGCGTCGACCTGACGGCCCTGGAGGCGCGGCTCGCCGACGCCTCGGACGTCGCCCTGGTCACGTTCCTGTGGGCCAACAACGAGGTCGGCACGATCGCGCCGGTGTCGCGGATCGTGGAGCTGGCGCACGCCGCCGGCGTCCCCGTCCACAGCGACGCCGTCGCGGCCTACGGCCAGGTCCCGGTGTCGTTCGCGGCGTCCGGCCTCGACGCGCTGAGCGTCTCGGCGCACAAGATCGGCGGCCCGGTCGGCATCGGCGCGCTCGTGCTCGGCCGTCGTGCGACCGTCGAGCCGCTCATCCACGGGGGCGGGCAGCAGCGCCAGGTGCGGAGCGGGACGCAGGACGCGCCGGCGGCGGCGGCCTTCGGGGTCGCGGCGTCGATGCCGCACGCGGACGTCCGGGCACTGCGGGACCGCCTCGTCGCGGGCGTGCGGGCAGCGGTGCCCACGGCGGTGCTGATGGGCGACCCGGTCGACCGACTCCCCGGCAACGCGCACTTCACCTTCCGGGGCTGCGAGGGGGACTCGCTGCTGTTCCTGCTCGACGCCGCCGGTGTCGCGGTGTCGACCGGCTCCGCGTGCCAGGCCGGCGTTCCCGAGGCCTCGCACGTCCTGCTCGCGATGGGGCTGTCGGAGCAGGACGCCCGGGGTGCGCTCCGCATCACGCTGGGGCACACCACGACCGGGTCGGACGTCGACGCGTTCCTGGCCGCGCTGCCGGACGCGGTCGCGCGCGCCGGAGCCGCGGGGATGGCGTCGAGGGAACCGCTCCTGGGGCGCTGACCGGTCCGCCGGGGCCGCACCGCGCCTCCCGGCCCGGCAGCACCGGTAGGATCGGTGATCATGGTCGAACTGGACTTCACCGAGCAGCTCTCCGCCCTCCGCGAGACCTTCGGCAACATCCGCTCGGTGGTCGACGTCGACCGCCTGCAGCGTGAGATCGCCGACCTCAGCGAGCAGGCCGGGGCCCAGGACCTCTGGGACGACGTCGAGCACGCGCAGCAGGTGACGAGCGCGCTCTCGCACCGGCAGTCCGAGTTGAAGAAGATCACCGACACCGAGCGGCGCATCGACGACCTCGAGGTCCTGGTCGAGATGGCGAACGAGGCCGACGACCAGGACTCCGCCGACGAGGCCGCCGCCGAGCTCAAGGCGATCCAGAAGACCATGGGCGACCTCGAGGTGCAGACGCTCCTCGACGGCGAGTACGACGACCGACCCGCGGTCATCACGATCCGGGCGGGTGCCGGTGGCGTCGACGCCGCGGACTTCGCCGAGATGCTGCTGCGCATGTACCTGCGGTACGCCGAGCAGCACGGCTACAAGACCACCGTGATGGAGACGTCCTACGCCGAAGAGGCCGGCATCAAGTCGGCCACGTTCGAGGTCGACTCGCCGCACGCCTTCGGCACCCTGTCGATCGAGGCCGGCACGCACCGGCTCGTCCGGATGTCGCCGTTCGGCGCCGCGGGCAAGCGCCAGACGTCGTTCGCCGCGGTCGAGGTCATCCCGCTCATGCCGGAGACCGAGTCGATCGACATCCCCGAGAACGACATCCGCGTCGACGTGTTCCGGTCCTCCGGCCCCGGCGGGCAGTCGGTCAACACGACGGACTCCGCGGTCCGGCTGACCCACATCCCGACCGGCACCGTGGTCTCGATGCAGAACGAGAAGTCGCAGATCCAGAACCGTGCGGCCGCCATGCGTGTGCTGCAGTCGCGCCTCCTGCTCCTCAAGAAGGAAGAGGAGAACGCGAAGAAGAAGGAACTCGCCGGCAACATCACGGCGAGCTGGGGCGACCAGATCCGCTCGTACGTCCTCGCGCCGTACCAGATGGTGAAGGACCTCCGGAGCGAGCACGAGGTGAACAACCCCTCAGCGGTGTTCGACGGCGACCTCGACGGGTTCATCAACGCCGGCATCCGCTGGCGCAAGCGCGGCGATGCGTGAGACGACGCGCCAACGGCGGGCTCGCCGCGCCGGGGGAGCCTGCGACCCCGGTCGATGAAATCGAGCCGCGCGCCTCGGCTGATTTGCGGTCGGGGCGACCTACCCTGATCCGGTCATGATCAAATTCGACCAGGTCACCAAGGTGTACTCGGGCAACCCGAGCCCGGCCCTCGACGCCATCTCGCTCGAGATCCTCAAGGGGGAGTTCGTCTTCCTCGTGGGCGCGTCCGGTTCCGGCAAGTCCAGCTTCCTCCGCCTCGTGCTGAAGGAGGAGAAGCCGTCGCGCGGGCAGATCCACGTGCTCGGGCAGCGCCTCGGCGCCCTGTCGTCGCGCAAGGTCCCGTACTTCCGCCGGAACCTCGGCGTGGTCTTCCAGGACTTCCGTCTCCTGCCGAACAAGAACGTGTTCGACAACGTCGCGTTCTCGCTGCAGGTGATCGGCAAGAGCAAGGGCTTCATCAGCGAGGCCGTCACCGACGTGCTGAAGCTCGTCGGGCTCGCGGGCAAGGCGACGCGCATGCCGCACGAGCTCTCCGGTGGTGAGCAGCAGCGCGTGGCGATCGCCCGTGCCGTCGTGAACAAGCCGGCGATCCTGCTCGCCGACGAGCCCACCGGCAACCTCGACCCGACGACCTCGGCCGGCATCATGGCGCTCCTCGAACGCATCAACCAGGGCGGCACCACCGTGCTCATGGCCACGCACGACGCGAGCATCGTGAACCAGATGCAGCGCCGGGTGATCGAGCTGTCGAACGGCACGATCCTGCGCGACGAGCAGTCCGGCGGCTACCAGACCCAGGCCGTCCCGATCCAGCGAGGCAACACCGTGTCGAACACCACCGGCATCCAGACCATCCCGGGGATCATCCGATGAGGCTCGGGCTCGTCATGTCCGAGGTCGGCTCGGGCCTGCGGCGCAACGCGTCGATGGTCGTGTCCGTCGTCCTCGTGACCTTCATCTCGCTCACCTTCGTCGGCACCGCGATCCTGCTCCAGATGCAGATCAACCAGATGAAGGGGTACTGGTACGACCGGGCGCAGGTCGCCGTCTACCTGTGCACCGACACCGACACCACGGGCAACTGCACCGGCGCGAAGGCCACCTCGGACCAGCAGGCGCAGGTCAAGGCGCAGCTCGAGTCGTCGACCCTGAAGCCGTACATCGAGAAGTTCTACTTCGAGAACCAGCAGGACGCCTTCACCCGGTTTAAGCAGCAGTTCAAGGACTCGCCCGCCACCGAGTTCGTCAAGCCCGAGTACCTCAACGAGACCTACTGGGTGAACCTCAAGAACCCGTCGCAGTCCGACGTGCTCGTCGAGAGCCTGTCGAAGGTCGCGGGCGTGCAGAGCGTCGTCGACCAGCGCGGGTACCTGCAACCGATCTTCAACCTGCTGAACGCGTCGTCGTACACGGCCATCGGCATCGCGGCGCTCATGCTCGTCGCCGCCGTGCTGCTCATCGCCACCACGATCCGGTTGTCGGCGTTCAGTCGACGGCGGGAGCTCGGCATCATGCGGTTGGTCGGGGCGTCGAACCGGTTCATCCAGACGCCGTTCGTGCTTGAGGGGGTGATCGCCGCGGCCATCGGGGCGGTCCTCGCCGGCGGGGCGATCACGGCCGTGGTGTGGTTCTTCGTGCGGAACTACCTGGCGATCCGGTTCTCCGGGACGGCGTTCATCGGCATGGGGGACGCCGCGATCGTGGTTCCGTCGGTGATCGTGATCGGCATCGTGCTCGCGGGGCTGTCGGCCTTCGTCGCCATCCGCCGCTACCTCAAGGTCTGACGCGCGGTCGGCCGGCTCGGCCGGGCTCGGCCGGCTCGGCCGGTCGGTGTTCTCACGCGCTGAGCGACACCTCACGTGCTCCGAGCGCCGTGAGGTGTCGCTCAGCGCGAATGTTCCGGGCGTTCGGCACGGACGCAGCACGGGCGCGGCACGGGGCGGCGCGGCGCGCCGGGAAGGTGCGGGACCGTCCGCGGGTTGGGTACGCTGTAGGGCTGCGCATCCGCAGCGACCGCACGGAGGGAGACACGCATGGCGAAGGAACGCGGCGAGAAGATCGTGGCGACGAACCGTCGCGCGCGTCACGACTACCTGATCGAGGACACGTACGAGGCCGGCATGGTGCTCTCCGGCACCGAGGTGAAGTCCCTCCGCGAAGGACGCGCCTCGCTCGTCGACGGGTACGCCTTCATCGACGGTGGCGAAGCCTGGCTCGATGCCGTCCACATCCCCGAGTACACCGAGGGCACCTGGAACAACCACGCCCCCCGGCGCAAGCGGAAGCTGCTCCTCCACAAGCAGCAGATCGTGAAGATCTCGCACAAGACCGCGCAGGGCGGCTACACGCTCGTCCCGCTGCAGATCTACTTCCACGACGGCCGGGCCAAGGTGGAGATCGCGGTCGCGAAGGGCAAGCGCGAGTTCGACAAGCGCCAGGCCCTGCGCGAGAAGACGGACAAGCGCGAGGCCGAGCGGGCCATGCGCACCCGGAACCGCGTCGGCGAGTAGCGCCGTCGCACCTCGGTCGGCTAGACTGAGGGACTGCTCCGATCGGAGCATTGGCAACTCAACAGCGTGACAGCGGCTCGCACGTCCGGCCCGCATGGGGATGATCGGTTTCGACATTGCCTGTGTGCCGACGGGAAGCGGGCCGAGGACCCACGGTCATCTCGTGAACGATCCGTGGAAAACAACAAGTGCCAATTCCAAGCGCACTGACTTCGCTCTCGCTGCGTAAGCAGCCCAGCACATGAAGTCCGTCGGCCAGGTGACCGTCTTCTAACCTGAGTTCCGGCGTCATCCAGAGGACTTGCTGCACGGTTGCGCCTCAGGGCCGTGCGGGACTTGCACTGAGACTGGGCCCGTCGTCCTAGAAGCCGGTAGCAAAGGACGGGGCCGAGCAGAACGAACCATCCGGATACGCCCGTAGAAGACGTCGAATTGCAGCGATGGACGGGGGTTCGATTCCCCCCATCTCCACCATTCGCCGAACGTCGAGCCGCTGTCACGCACTGCCACCCGAACGCCCCGACACCGTCCCCGGACGGCGCCGGGGCATTCGTCGTCCGGTCACCTGCCAGGACTACGATCCGCAGCAGGCGCGGGAACACGCCCGCGCCGCGAACGGGAGGTCAACGCGTGGTGCAGGAGATCGCGATCCGAGTCCGTCTGCGAGAGCAGGAGCGAGTGGTGCTCGCCGACTACGAGCGGGCGGTGGCCTCGGTCGCGACCGTCGCTGCGCTGTCCGCGTGGCTGCCGACGCCGGACGCTCGGTTGGTGATCCGCGGGCGTGGGGCCGAGCCGGTCCGCCTCGAGACGGTGACGTACGGCTCGGTGATCGAGATGCTCGTCGTGCTCGACCAGCGGTCCGCCGCGGTGGAGCGCGGTGCGGCAGCGATCGCTGCGCTCATCGATTCCGTGCGCCTCGAGCACGTCGAGGACGACGTGTCGGGTGTGGCCGGCGAGCTCGACCGCCTCGACCGCTCGGCACCACGGGGTCGTTCGGTCGTCGAACGCTCGTTGCGCGCCTTCCTCGAGGGGGCTCGGGCCGACGTGCTCGCCCGGAAGACGACGACCCGCGTCCGGGCAGCCCAGGCGCTCGTCCGGCTCGCCGAGGACGGTGCGTCGCTCGTGGTCGAGCGGGTTGAGGACGCCCTCGCGCCGACGCTCGAGGAGCACGAGGTCGACGTCCTCGCCGACACGGGGAGCGCGGTGGTGGTCGAGCCCGTCGACGGGGTGGAGTCGCCCGACGCCCAACCCGTGCCGGTGCCGGTGCCCGCGCCCGCGCCCGCCGAGAAGGACAAGAAGGACTCGAAGAGCAAGAAGGACAAGAACAAGTCGGACAAGAAGAAGGACGACAAGAAGAAGTCGAACAAGAGGAAGTCGGACAAGAAGAGCAAGAAGAAGCAGGACAAGAAGTAGCCTGAGGGCTTGTACAGCACGTTTGTTTCCATCGTGTTAAACAATCCACCGAAAGTGCTGTCACGGTGCCAGAGTCGATGAGCGCAGCCCCCGTCCGAGGGGCGGCGCTCATCGACAGGAGCAACAGTGGCTACAACGACACAGGCGCTGCCGGACTCCGGCCTCAAGCGCAACGTCGGCTTCATCGGGCTCATCTGGGCCTCGACGGGGTCGATCATCGGCTCCGGCTGGCTCTTCGGTTCGCAGGAGGCCCTGAAGACCGCCGGGCCCGCCGCGATCATCTCGTGGCTCATCGGTGGCGTGGCGATCCTCGTCCTCGCACTCGTGCACGCCGAGCTCGGCGGCATGTTCCCGATCGCGGGTGGAACAGCGCGGTTCCCCCACATCGCCTTCGGTGGCATCGCCGGGGCCTCCTTCGGGTGGTTCTCGTGGCTGCAGTCGGTGACCGTCGCCCCGATCGAGGTCGAGGCGATGATCAAGTACGCGCAGCACTGGGAGTTCGCGCGCCCGTGGCTGCACACCGTCGTGATCAACGGTGAGACCCAGCAGCTGTTGACCGGGGCGGGCATCGCCGTCGCGATCGTGCTCATGGCCGTCGTCACGGTGATCAACATGCTCAGCGTGCGGATCCTGGCGAACACGAACTCCGCCGCCACCTGGTGGAAGGTCGCCATCCCCCTGCTGGTCATCATCGTGCTGGCGTTCAGCGGGTTCCACGGCTCGAACTTCACGGCGGCGAACGGCTTCATGCCCGAGGGGGCGAAGGGCATCCTGGCCGCCGTGTCGACGTCCGGCATCATCTTCGCGTTCCTCGGTTTCGAGCAGGCGGACCAGCTCGCCGGCGAGGCCAAGAACCCGAAGCGCGACATCCCCCGTGCCGTGATCGGCTCCGTGCTCATCGGCCTCGTGATCTACCTGCTGCTGCAGGTCGTCTTCCTCGGGGTGCTCCGCTCCGACGCGATCCAGGGCTCGTGGGCCACCGCGGACTTCACGAAGTACACCGGCCCGTTCGCCGACATCGCGATGGCCGCCGGCATCACCTGGCTCGCCGTCATCATCTTCATCGACGCGATCATCTCGCCGGCCGGCACCGGGCTCATCTACGTGACGGCGACGAGCCGCATCACGTACGGCCTCAGCCGCAACGGCTACTTCCCGAAGGCCTTCGAGTGGACGACGAAGCAGGGTGTGCCCTGGGTCGGCCTCATCGTGGCGTTCGTCGTCGGGTGCGCGTGCTTCGCACCGTTCCCGTCGTGGCAGGGGCTCGTCAGCCTGATCACGAGCGCGTCCGTCCTGATGTACGCGGGTGCACCGTTGGCCCTCGGCGCGTTCCGGAAGCGGATCCCCGAGATCGAGCGGCCCTACCGGATGCCGGCCGCGTCGGTGCTGTCGCCGATCGCCTTCATCGTCGCGAACCTCATCATCCTCTGGACCGGTTGGGACACCGACTGGAAGCTCGGCGTCGCGATCCTCATCGGTGCCGTGGTGATCATCCTGAACAACGTGTTCCGCGGCGCCTCGAGCGTCCGCCCGCGCTGGGACTGGAAGGCCGCCCAGTGGCTGCTGCCGTACCTGGTCGGCATGGGGCTCATCGTGTTCCTCAGCGACTTCGGTCCGTTGACGAACCCGGTGTTCCCGCTGTGGGTCGACATCGTCGTGGTGGCGGTGTTCTCCCTGGTGATCTACTACTGGGCGATCAACTCCGCGTCCGACCGCGACGAGATCCTCCGCACCGCCGAGGACGTCCGCGACGTCGAGGAGAGCGGCGTCGTGGAGCCCGTCCACCACTAGGATCCGCGCCACGGGGCGCGCGGTCTCAGAAGTCGAACAGGTTCTGCCGGATGCCTCCGGCGCCGTACTCCCGTCGCAGGAGCCCACGGCGCCGGAGCACCGGCACGAGGTCGCCGAGCATCCGGTAGACCTGCGCCGGGTGCAGGTCGCCCGAGAAGATGATGCCGTCGTTGTCAGCGTCCGCACCGAGCTCCTCGATGAAGTCCGCGAACTCGTCGGCGGTGCCGACGAAGCCCTCGCGCGCGGACACCCGGCCCTTCCGGGCCTTGCGTTCGAGGAGCGTGCGCAGCGGTGCGTCGGGGGTGTCGCCGACGAGGCCGCGGATCGTCCCCGCCGAGACGTGGTCGCCGAACGTCCCGGCCGGGATCGGCGCGTCGAGGTCGAGCGCGAGCAGGTCCGTCTCGGAGTCGCTCGACCACGCGATCGCCGCGGTGCGGAGGTCAGCGTCGGACGGGTGCCGTGAGGCCTCGACGACGCGGTCCGCCTCGGCCGCCGACGACACGATCTCGGGCTTGAGGACGAACAGGATCCGCAGCGCGTCGGCAGTGCGTCCGGCGTCGGCCGCCGCGACGAGGACGCGGGCGCGGTAGTCCCGCACGGCCGCGACGGACAGCGGCGCGAGCGCGAGCTGCACGTCCGAGTGCGTCCCCGCGAACGCCAGCCCGCGACCGGACCCGCCGGGGGAGACCACGATCGGGTCGGCGTCGAGCGGCAGGGCGTTGAGCGGGCCGTCCGCGGTGAAGTAGGCGCCCTCGTGGTGGAACGCGTCGAGGGCGTCGCCGTCGGCGAAGTGCCAGTCGGAGCGGTCCCCGACGTAGCCGGAGCCCCACGAGTGCCAGAGCCGGCGGACGAGCTGCAGCCACTCCTCGGCGCGGTCGTACGCGGCGTCGTGCGGGAGCGGAGCGAGCCCGGCGTGCCGGGCGCTCCCGGTGTCGGTGACGACGTTGATGCCGAAGCGGTCGTCGGAGAGGTGCGCGAGCGTCGCGAACTGCCGGGCCGCGAGGTACGGCGGGGTGAACCCCGCGTTCACGGTCGGGGCGATGCCGATGTGCGACGTCGCGGCGAACAGGTACGGCGCGAGGAGCAGCGGGTCGTGCTTCGGGCCGCCGTACGCCTGCCGGATCCGCAGGTCGAGCGTCGACGGGTTGCCGAGCGAGATCGCGTCCTCGGCGATGACGAGGTCCATGCCGGCCTGCTCGAGGGCGCGGACGGACTGCTGGTACAGGTCGGGCTTCGTCCAGTCGTGCCCCCAGTCCCAGTCGGACCGGCCCCACGCCTGCGGGCCGAACCCGCGCGAGAAGAAGTACCCGAAGTGCTGCAGTCCTGCCATTGCCTAGAGTTCCTCCGCGATCACGTGGTTGCCGGGGACGGCGTGTTCGAGGGAGGCGAGCTCCGAGTCGGCGCCGACCCGCGCCTCCCGGCCCGCCGCCGCGTCACGCACCGCGGCGAACCCGCGTGACAGGTCGCGGACCAGGTCCGCGACGTCCTCGATGCCGACCGACAGGCGGATGAGGCCGTCGTCGATGCCCTGATCGGCGCGTTCCTGGGGGGTCTTGCCGGCGTGCGTCGTGGTGGCGGGGTGCAGGATCAGCGAGCGGACGTCACCGAGGTGGGTCATCCGGCTGAACAGCTGGACGCTGTCGATGAAGGTCCGCGCCGCGGCTTCGCCGCCGTCCAGCGTGAACGCGAAGACGGACCCGGCACCGCGCGGCAGGTAGCGCTGGGCGAGGTCGTGGAACGGACTGGAGGCCAGACCCGCGTAGTCGACGCTCGTCACCTCCGGCTGCTGCTCCAGGAACGACGCGACGGCCAGCGCGTTCGCGCTGTGGCGTTCCACGCGCAGCGACAGCGTCTCGATGCCCTGGCGCAGCAGGAAGGAGTTGAAGGGGGAGGGCGTCGGGCCGATGCGCGAGGCGACGACGTCGCGTGCGAAGACGACGAACGCGCGGCTTCCGTACCGCTCGACGTAGCTCTCGCCGCCGAGCGACCGTTCCGGGCTGGTCAGGTGCACCCAGCGGTCCGGAGACGCCGACCAGTCGAAGGTGCCGCCGTCGACGACCACGCCGCCGAGTCCGGCACCGTGGCCGGAGAGGAACTTCGACGCCGAGTGCACGACGATGTCGGCGCCGTGGTCGACCGGACGCACGAGGTACGGCGTCGCGAGGGTGTTGTCGACGATGAGCGGCACACCCGCACGGTGCGCGGTGTCGGCGACGCCGGTGATGTCGAGGACGTCGTTCTTCGGGTTCGGGATCGTCTCGGCGAAGAAGGCCTTCGTGTTCGGGCGGACGAGGCGTGCCCACTCGTCGAGGTCGCGCTGGTCCGCGACGAAGTCGACCTCGATCCCGAGGCGTCCGAGGTTCTGCACGAGCAGGCCCTTGGTGCCCTCGTAGATGCTGCGCGCCGCCACGACGTGGTCGCCGGCCTGCAGGATGCCGAGGAACGCTACGGTGGCCGCGGCCTGCCCACTGCCCACCAGGATCGCCTCGACGCCGCGCTCGAGCAGTGCGACCCGGCGCTCGACGTCGGCGTTCGTGGGGTTCCCCAGCCGCGTGTAGGTGTAGCCGTCGTCGGTCCCGGCGAAGCGGTCGCGGGCCTGGTCGAAGTCGTCGAACAGGAAGCCGGACGACATGTGGATCGCCGGGACCCTCGCACCGTGGCTCTGGTCGGGCTGGAACCCGCCGTGCACCTGCTCGGTCGCGAAACCGTGCGCCTCGTCCGTCACGGGACACCTCCTGCCGTCGTCGTGCCGGTACTCTCGCAGGCTTCGGTCGGCGCCACCGGATTGCGGCGTCCCGTTACGGCGGGTCCCGCGCACACCCGGTGCGGCCGGACTGGCAGGGTGGGGGCATGGTGGACGAGGACGCGACCCTGATCATCCGCGACGTGCGACCGTGGGGCGGGGAACGCGCCGACGTGGTCGTCGCCGGCTCCCGCACCACCGCGGTCACACCCCCGGGCACCGTCCCGGCCGGCAGCGCGACCGAGGTGCAGGGCCGTGGGCAGCTCGCGCTCCCCGGGCTGGTCAACACGCACGCGCACGTCGACAAGAGCTGGTGGGGCCACCCGTGGGAGTCGTACGGCGGCGAGGGCGGGACCGAGGGCCGGATCGCTCACGAGCGAGCCCGGCGTGACGCCCTCGGGATCCCGGGCGAGGCCGTCGCGACCAGGGTCCTGCGGGAGTCGCTCCGCACCGGCACCACCCGGGTGCGCACCCACGTGGACGTCGACCTCGGCGTCGGACTCCGGGGCATCGAGGCCGTCCGCGCCGCCGGTGCAGCGCTCGACGACGCGGTCGAGCTGTCGATCGTGGCGTTCCCGCAGGACGGCGTGCTCCGGCGCCCCGGCGTGCTCGACCTGCTGCGCCGCGCGGCGGAGGGCGGAGCGGACCACATCGGCGGCCTCGACCCGTCGCTCATCGACCGTGACCCCGTCGGTCAGCTCGACGGCCTGTTCGACATCGCCGCCGACACCGGGTGCGGGATCGACGTCCACCTGCACGAGCCCGCCGAGCTCGGGGCGTTCTCGTTCGACTTGATCCTCGACCGCGTCGAGCGGCTCGGCATCGCGCCCGGGAGGGTCAACGTCGCGCACGGCTTCGCGATCGTCGACGTCGACCCGGTCCGGCGCCGCGACCTGCTCGCCCGGATGGCGGGCCTCGGGGTCACGATGACGACGGTCGCACCGGTGCGCATGCAGCAGCTGCCGCTGCACGAGTTCGACGACGCCGGGGTGCGGTTCGGCTTCGGCACCGACGGCATCCGCGACCTGTGGAGTCCCTACGGTGACGGCGACCTGCTCGGCATCGCGTGGCAGTACGCGCGGGTCGGCGGGGTGGTGCGGGACGAGGACCTGGTGCGGGCGGTCGAGATCGCCTCGCGCGACGGCGCACGGTTCGTCACGGACGAGGAGCACGACATCGTCTCCGGTGCGCGCGCGGACGTCGTCCTGATCGACGCGGAGAACCCGATGGACGCGCTGGTGCGCCGTGTGCCGCGGTCCCTCGTGGTCGCAGGCGGGCGGGTGATCGACCCGGCAGAGCTGGCGCAGCACCCCTGGGAGTAGCGCGGTGCGCGGTGGATGGTGGGCGGCCGCGCGGTTCGCGCGGTGATCGCGACACTGCACTCGTCGATCGACGCGCGCGACGTCGGAAGGTGCGCAGGCATCGGACGGGAGGCGCGGGTCGGCGCCGCCCCGCGCCTCCCGTCCGGTGTCAGTCGCGCTGCGCGACCGTGGCGACCACCGCGGCCAGGCGTGCGGGCAGCCCGGGCGCGAGGCCCTCGGGCAGTGCGTCGAGGGCGAACCACCGGACGTCGTCGCTCTCGTCGCTGACGGTGGTCGCCCGGGCGGGGTCGACCACGGCGACGAAACCGACGTCCCAGTGCGCGGCGCAGGCGAAGCCGCCGTGCAGGTCGTGACGGTCGAGGTCCGCGAGACCCCGGTCGAGCAGGTCGAGGTCGGCGATGCCCGACTCCTCGCGGGCCTCGCGGCGTGTCGGCGAGGTCGCGGTCGTCCGGTTCGAGGTGTCCACCGAACTGCACCCAGAACCGGCCCTTGCGGTGCAGGCACAGCAGCACGCTCCCGAGGTCGGGCGAGAACACGAAGCACGACGCGGTGAGGTGCTCCGGGCCGCCGTCGCGTCGGAGTGCCGCGTCGCCGTGGGCTCGCACGAACGCGAGGAAGCGGTCGCGGTCGGGCACGGGCACGGGCACGGGCGCGGGCGTGTGCGTGTCGGCGAGGGCGGCGATCACGTCGTCGAGGTGCACGGGGTCATCCTCTCAGCGCGCGTGGGGACTGTTGCGTGCGCGGGGTTGCGACGACGTCGATGTCGTACGACAGCGGTGTTGTCGCCGATGCGCGCGTGCAACTGTTGCGTGCGCGGGGTTGCGACGACGTCGGTGTCGTACGACAGCGGTGTTGTCGCCGATGCGCGCGTGCAACTGTTGCGTGCGCTGGGGTGCGACATGGCCGATGTCGTACGACAGCGATGTTGTCGTACCGAGTCGGCCCCGCGCGGCCCCGCCCAGCCCCGGCCCCGCGCTCCCGCCGCACGCGTCAGACGAGCGCGCGCACCCCGTCGGACACGGTCGACCAGACCTCGAGCAGCGGGCCGCGGCAGAGCCACACGGCCACGGCATTCACGACGAGGAACAGCACGAACCACACCGCCGCCGGCACCCGCATCTCGGCCGCGGCGATGTGGAAGTCGGTCTGCACGCGGGCGCCGGTCGCGAGCCACCGGGCGACCTGCACCACCGACCGCAGCCCGTCGACGACGAAGAACGCGCCGACCGCGGCGACCACGAGCACGGTGGTCTCCGACGGACGGAGCGCCACCCAGAGCGCGAGGGCGTCGAAGCCGAGCACCACGAGGATCCCGAACCAGTTCCGCACGAAGCAGAGCGCGACGAGCCCGACGACGCCGAGGACCACGACGGGCAGCCACCTCGACCCGTGCAGCACCCCGGTCACGAGCAGCACGCCCGCCCAGAGCGGCGCGCTGTACCCGGCGTACAGGTTGAGGATCCGCACGAGCCAGCGGATCCCGCCCGGCACCCTGCCGAGCTGGACCCAGGCCTCGCCGGACCCGTCCGGGTGGAGCTCGATGCGCCGGATGCGCCCGCCGAAGGGCACGACGACGACGGCGTGCCCCACCTCGTGCGCGATGGTCGCGGCGATGCGTGCCACGCGACCGACGAACGGCACGAACGGCAGGAGCGCGCCGACGAGGAGCGCGACGACGACGAGGGGTGGGGCTGCGGTGGTCAAGGCCCAAGGATCGCAGCACCCTCCGTGGAGAACCCGGCAAGACCCTGGGGGAGCGACGGCGGCGCCAGCGTCGCGGCGATCACGATGATCGTCGCGACGATGGCGAGCGCCGTGAGGACGGCGAGGAACACCGTCAGGCGGTTGAAGCGCGTGTGCCTGGCTATTCGACCGTCACCGACTTGGCGAGGTTCCTCGGCTTGTCCACGTCGCACCCGAGCTGGAGGGCGAGTTCGCGGGCGAGCATCTGCAGGGGGACGACGGCCTCGAGCGGGCCCCACGGCGCGGTCGCACGACCCCAGGCGAGGTCCCCGACGACGCGACGACCGAGCGCCGGGATGTCCGACCCCTCGCCGCCGATCGTGATGACGAACCCGCCGCGGGCCCGGACCTCGGCGATGTTCGCGCGGAGCCGGTGGTCACCGTGGTCGACGACGACCACGGGGGTGCCCTCGTCGACGAGGGCGAGCGGGCCGTGCTTCAGCTCGCCGGCCGGGTACGACTCGGCCCACCGGTAGCTGAGCTCCTTGAGCTTCAGGGCACCCTCGGCGGCGTACGGCAGTCCGGCACCGCGCCCGAGGAAGAGGAAGCCGGTCGCGTCCTTGACGCTCGACACGAGCAGCGGGATGCGGTCGGCGGCGATCGCGGCGGCGTGGTCGAGGCGTGCGGGGAGGTCGGTCAGCTCGCCGACGAGCGCAGCGGCGCGTTCGCCGTCGATCCGTCCGGAGGCGACGAGTGCCGAGATCACCGCGGCGACACCGACGACGACCTGGGCGGTGAACGTCTTCGTCGCCGCGACGCCGATCTCCGGACCGGCGTGGCAGTCGAGCACCGCGTCCGCCCGCCGGGCGAGGGACGAGTGCACGTTGTTCGTGAGCGCGAGCACCGGGTGCCGGTCCTCGAAGCGGTCCAGGGCGCGGAGGACGTCGGCGGTCTCGCCCGACTGGCTGATGGCGACGACGAGCGTCCCCGGTCCGAGCACCACCTGGTCGGCCTCGCTCGCGACGACGATGTCGGTCGGGACCCCGCCGATGCTGCGGAGCGCGGTGGCGATCACCTGCCCGGCGTTCAGGGAGGTGCCGCACGCGACGATGGCCAGTCGGTGGAAGCCGGGGAGGCCGAGGCCGACCCACGTGCTGCCGTCTGCGGCCCCCCGTGCGAGCCGGTCGAGGAGCGAGGCGACGACCTCGGGCTGCTCCTCGATCTCCTTCGCCATGTGGTCCGGGTGGTCGCCGAGGTCGAGCGCGGTCGCGGCGAAGGGCGACGGCGTCGGGAACGGCACCGGGACGGTCACCCCGGAGGACGACCACGTCCAGGCCTCACCGAGTTCGACGACGTCGCCGTCGCGGAGCGCCACGAACGTCTCGCACCACTCGGCGACGGCCCCGATGTCGCTCGCCACGAAGTCGCCTCGGGCCGAGCGGGCGACGACGAGCGGGGAGCGTTCGGCGGCGACGACCATGCGGCCGTCCCGGGCGTCGAGGACGACGATCGCCCACGAGCCCTCGAGCTGCGCGGTCGCGATCTGCACCGCGAGCATGAGGTCCGGGTCCACCGCGAGCGCCCGCTCGACGAGGTGCGCGATGACCTCGGAGTCGACGTCCGACGAGAACACGTGTCCCTGTCGTTCGAGCGTGGCACGGAGCTGGTCGGCGTTCTCGACGATCCCGTTGTGCACGATGCTGATCCGTCCGGAGCAGTCCGCGTGCGGGTGGGCGTTCGTCTCGCGCACCACGCCGTGCGTCGCCCACCGGGTGTGCCCGATGCCGATCCCCGTCAGCGCGTCGCCGGACCGCGCGGCGACGAGCGTGCGCAGGTCACCGACGCGGGACACCGACCGGATGGTCTCGGTCCCGCCGTGGGCGGTCCGGACGGCGATGCCCGCCGAGTCGTACCCGCGGTACTCGAGGCGTTCGAGTCCGTCGAGCAGGTAGGGGGTCGCGTCGCCGGCGACGCGGGCAGCGATGATGCCGCACATCTTCGGGTCCCTTCGGATGGGGAGGAGCAGCTCGGGTGGGGGAGGAGCCTTGCGGCACCGACCGCCGTCGGGTCTGCCGTGCGTCCGGTCCGCCGGCCCGGGCCGCCGCCCGTCCTCGGATCAGGCGAGGACGGACGGCGGCGTTCGTGGGCCGACGGTTCGGGTACCGGACGGGGTACCACGGGCTGGCTCCCGGGGGAGCGCGGCGGTCGGTGCACCAGAAGCATCACCCGCGGTCGGTGACACGGCAACGGTCCTCGCCCGCTCTTGCGGTTCACCGCGAGCGGTCCTCCGTTCGGGGGACGGTGCGTGCGGAGTCCCGCAACCCGCATCGACGGCCCGCACCGACGACGAACGGGAGGCGCGGTGCCAGCTGGCACCGCGCCTCCCGTCCTGTGGAGCTCCTGTCCGGACTACGTGAGCAGCGCGACCAGGTGCGAGCGCGACCGCGCGCCCACCTTGCGGTAGATCTGCGTCAGCCGCAGCTCCACCGTCCGTTGCGACATGAACAGCGACGAGGCGATCTCGCGGTTGCGGTACCCCTCCGTCACCTTCTGCACGACGGCGCGCTCCTCCGCGGTGAGCGAGGTGAGCACCGCCGAGGCGTCCGGCGCGCTGCGCGGCGTCCCGGGCAGCTGTGCGGAGAGGACCGGACCGGAGCGGACGGACGACGGCGAACCGAAGACCGGCATCGCGACCGTCGCCGCCGGGGTGGCGAGCGGACGCCGGAGCCCCGCCGCCTCGTACGCCGCCGCAGCGGCCGCGCCGAGACGCGGACGCTCCGTCGGGCTCCCCACCGCAGCGAGCGCCGCGAAGGTCCGAGCACGCTCGAACTGCGAGTCGTGCGGCTGGAACAGCTCCAGGGCACGGCGACGGGCGGTGTCACGGGTGGTGTCGTCCGCCACGAGCGCGAGGCTCCGCGCCAGCACCAGGGCGCCCCAGCGGGACGGACGGGCGTGGTGGTCCGCCGCGAGCCGGGCCGCGATGGTCCGGGCATCGTCGATGCGGTCGAGGCGCGTGTACGCCTCCACCAGGTCGCCGAGGTGCCGGAGCACCGCCGGGTTCCGCAGTGAACGACCGATGGCGTCGGCCGCCTCCAGCGAGGCCGCGGCCTCGTCGAGCCGACCGTCGAGCAGGAGCACCCGGCCACGCAGGGCGTGCAACTTGGCGGTCGCACCCCACAGACGGTTCGTGGAACGCTGCGCGAGGCACCGGTCGATGACCTCGAGCGCCTCGGGGGACCGCCCCTCGGCGAAGTGCCGCCACGCGAGCGCGATGGCACGGGACGGCTCGCGGAGCCGCTCCACCACCGACGAGCCGGCCTCCCACACGTCGATCGCGCGGAGCGCCTGCCGGAAGTTCCCGGAGCGCACCTCGTTCTCGGCGGACAGGTAGCGCGCCGCCTCGGTCCAGACCGGCATGGCCTCCTGGCCACGGGCGAGCACCAGGGCGAACACCCGGCGGGCGCTGCGGTACCGCTCGGCGATGCTCAACGCGTGGGCGAGGAGCAGCAGCGCCGGGTCGGACATGCCCACCAGCGTCGTGGTGGACAGCCCGTCGTGCAGGGCGGTGTCGGCCGGGAGGGTCCCGTCGACCGCGGCGATGAGCTCGTGCGCGGTCTCCGTGATCTCCCGGGTGTGCGCCGATGCCGACCGCCGGAGCGGTTCGGCCCGGGCGAGCAGGTCGCGGGCGTGGTCGAGTTCCCAGGCCTCGGCCCGGAAGCAGGCGACCATCGCGAGGAGCCCCGCGAGTGCGTCCGCCTCGGCCGCGTTCTCCGGGTCCACCGGCACGAGGAGCTCGTCCGCGTGCACCGCGTCACCGCTGAGGTACTGCACCGAGTACGACAGCCGGAGCCGCCGGGTCTCGTCCGCGGTCGAGCGGAACGGCCGGATCGCGGCGAGGTACCGTGCCGCGAAGCCGAGCAGGCGGTTCGCGAGCAGCGCCTCGGCGACACCGAGGAGCGCGACGTGCTCGTCCTCGTGCCCCGAGCCGATGTGCAGTGCGCGCTCGGTGAGCACGACCGCGGCCTGGGCGTTGCCGTCCACCACGTACGAGCGGGCCGCACGGAGCAGCGCGACCACGTCCGGGACGTCGTCGACGAAGCTGCGGTGCCACGCCGCCGCACGCGGGTCGGACTCGGCGCTCGCCGCGGCGAGCTCGGTGTGTGCGGCACGGCGGTCCCGGGCGGGCATCCGCCAGTACAGCGCGGAACGCACCAGGGGATCGCGCACGGTGACGGTCTGTCCCTTGACGGAGACGAGTCCGGCGTGGGCGAGGTCGTCGAGCTCGTCGCGGTCCCAACCACTGGTCTTCGCCACGGGGACGAGCGCCAACCGCGCCAGGACGTCCAGATCTCGTCCTGCTGCGGAACCGAGCGCCAGGGCCGCGATGGCCTCGGTGGTCGGGGTGGGTCGGAGCGGCAGCACGAGCGGCTCGGAGCCGTTCAGCTGCTCGCGGCTGAGCACGGCGAGCTGCTCGCGCAGCGCGCCCGGGTTGCCACCGGTCTCCTCGGCGAGGACGGCGAGGACGCCGTCGTTCGCCTCTTCCGGTGCCATGGCACGGGCGAGCACGAGTGCCTCGTCCGCCGGCAGCGGTTCGATCCGGAGCGTCGGCAGGGCCGCGAGCGGTCCGTCCGACGGCACGGTGCGGACCGTGGCCACGACGCGGAGTGCGGTGCCGGCGAGCCGGGACGCGAGGAACGCGATGAGCTCCTGGCTCTCCACGTCCATGCGGTCGAGGTCGTCGATCAGCACGAGCGTCGGCGGCAGGGTCAGGGCGTGCACGGCGTCGAGGAAGTCGTGCGCCGCTGCCAGCCCCGGCGTCTGCCGGTCGGTGGGTGCGCCCCCCTGGAGGAGGTGCGCGATGTGGGCCGTCGCACGCGGATCGTCGAGTGCGGTGAAGAGCGAGGTGACGCCGGCCAGTGGCCAGTGGGACTCGCTCCCGTTCACACCGACGCGCACGACGGGGAGGGAGACGCGGTTGGACACCGCGTCGAGGACGCTGCTGCGTCCGGAACCAGGGTCGCCGACGACGACCATCGCGGACTCACGAGGGAGTACAGCGAGGGTCGCGATCCGGTCGACCTCGAGACGGCGACCGGTGAGTGCCATGACTCACCGGCCTCCGGGTCCGGAAGCGGATGCAGCGGAGGAGAAGGACCGGTCGGAGGCACGGCGGGTGACCGCGCGCAGAGCCGGGCGTGGGGCACGCAGGGAAGAACGCGCGCCGGAGCAGTCGGATTCGGAATGCGGATGACGAGTGAGGGTGCACTCGGTTCCGCTCGGGAACGATGAAGTCATCGTCTGTATCACCCCTCGGGTTAGGGTCTTCGGACGAAGCACGACCGGTCTGGCGGGCCGTTCGGAGCTAGGGACTCCGACGCGGTTCCCGACCTGTCGCCTGGAAGCAAGATAACTCAGGTTCTGGCCGCGGTGGCCGTTCCCCGCAATCCCTTGTCCACCGTCCGTGTCCCCAGTCCGGGGGCCGTGTGCCCCCCTCGGGGGTCGTTTCGCGCTTGACGTCGCCGGATCGCGGTACGAGATCGGGGTACAGCGGGCGTCCGTCGTGGGGTGGACCGGTGGGTGGGGGTTGGGTGGGCGGGCGGGTCGGTCGGGCGGGCCGACTCGGAACGACATTGTCGCTGTCGTGCGACATCGACGTTGTCGACCGCGCGCGGCCGCAACTGTTGCACGCGCGGTGTAGCGACGAGACCGCTGTCGTGCGACATCGACGTTGTCGTACCTCGGCCCGCGCAACAGTTGCACGCGCTGGACGGTCTCCGCGGTCAGCGGCGGATGACGTCGACCACTGCGTCGTGCACGAGGCCGTTCGTCGCGAGCGCACTGCCGTGCCAGGGGCCGGGGTCGCCGTCGAGCGAGGTGAAGCGCCCGCCGGCCTCCTCGACGATCGGCACGAGCGCCGCCATGTCCCACGGCTTCAGGTCGGGTTCGCCGGCGACGTCGAGGACGCCCTCGGCGACGAGCATGTAGGACCACATGTCGCCGTAGGCCCGGGTACGCCAGACCCGTCGGGAGAGCGTGACGAGGGCGTCGAGGCGGTCGTCGTCGTCCCACTGCTGGATGCTGTTGTAGCTGAGGCTGGCCTCGGCGAGGGAGTCCACGCCGGACACGTGCAGGGGGCCGTCGAAGGAGTGCGCACCGAGGCCCTCGGCCGCCCACCAGCGCTTGCCGAGGGCCGGCGCGCTCACGACGCCGAGGACCGGCCGGCCGTCGACCGCGAGGGCGATGAGGGTCGCCCAGACCGGCACGCCGCGCAGGTAGTTCGCGGTGCCGTCGATCGGGTCCACGACCCACTGGCGGTGTCCCTCGCTGACGGCCTCGGCCCCGGTGTCGGCCGTGGTCTCCTCGCCGAGGAACGCGTCGTCCGGGCGTTCGGCACGCAGGCGCTCGCGCAGTGCCCGCTCGACCGCCTGGTCGGCGTCGGTGACGTGGGTGCTGTCGGCCTTCTTCGACACGTGCAGGTCGGCGGCGCGGAACCGCTCGAGGCTGATCGCGTCGGCGGTGTCGGCGAGGGAGCGGGCGAAGTCCAGGTCGGCGCTGAGGTCCACGGACGCCAGCGTAGCGGCCTACGCCGCCACGACCTCCTCCTCCTCGAGGGCGGTCACCTCGTGCTCGCGGGCGATGCGGGCACGGCGGGCGACGAGCCCGTGCACGACGACCGCGAGCAGCACGGCCGCGGCGAGCCACAGGGCCAGGACGAGCGACGAGCGGCCGAGGGAGGCGCCGGGGAAGTACTGCAGGTCCTGGGCGGCCTGCAGCCAGGCGGCACCGCTCCAGAACGCGTTGAGCCCGGCGAAGAAGCCCGGCTGGAACGCCGGCTGGAAGATCCCGCCGGACGACGTGAAGTTCAGCATGACGAACAGCATCGTGAGGATCGGTGTGGTCCAGCGGCCGAGCAGCGGGTGGAGCCCCACGCCGAGCGCGACGATGATCGCGTCGTACATCCACGCGAACAGGAAGACCTCCCACCGGTTCGTCGTGATGATCCCGTACAGCGGACCGGCGATGAGGATCCCGATGCCCGCCACCACGCCCGCAGTGGCCAGGCCGACGACGGCGGTCCAGAGCGGGCGGAGTCGGGTGGCGAAGGCGGCGACGGCGATCGCGGACGCGTAGCCGCCGACGCTCAGGGCGACGAGCAGGAAGAACAGGCCCTGCCCGGTGGTGTCCTGGTCGCCGGCGGGCACCACGTCCTGCACGGTGAAGGGCAGGTGCGACCGGTACGCGATCGGCATGAAGATCTTCTGCGCCGCGCTCGCGGTGGTCTCGGACGCCGCGGTCGAGACGTAGAGGGTCGCGCCGGTCGCGGTGGGGGCGTAGACGGCGGCGAGGTCCCGGTCGCGCACCTGGCGCTCGGCCTCGGCGGTCGACGCCACCACGTGCGTCACGAGCGCGCCGTCCGACTCGTCGGTGACGGTCTGGGCGAACACCTGGGTCGCCGCGCCCTGTCCGACGATGCCGACGGGGAGGTCGTGCGGCGTCGGGGCGTGGAAGGCGCCGAGGTAGGCCAGTCCCATCCCGACCGCGAGGAAGAGGGGGACGAGGATGTGCGAGCCGAACCCGAGCAGGGTGCGGCCGAGGTGCTGCGGTCGGAGGGTGGACCCACCGGCAGGGCGGCGCGTGGCCCTGGGGGACCGGGCCGCCGCGTGGGCGTGCGGCTGGGCGGGGGTGGTGTGCACGTGCGACGTCGTCGTCGTCATGGGGGAGGACGGTGCGTCGACGGCGGAGGTCGGCGCAAAGTTGTACTTTGCAACTTCAGACACGAAGGGCAACTGTACAACGTCGGTGCAGACCTGTCGACCCTGGCGGGGCCGTGCGCGGTCCTACTCGGTACCCGGGTCCTCGGCGCCCATGCCCGTGAGCAGGGCGCGGAACGAGTCGAGCCGCTCGACCCCGGTCGGGCCGAGTTCGCCCGCCTGCACCCGGTCGACGATCTCCCAGTCGTGCGCCTGGTCGAGGGGGATGCCGTCCGCCGGCTCCCGGACGGGGACCGCGTGCGACGCGAACGCCCGGAAGACGTTGGCGGGGTCGACGTGGCCGAGCCCGAACGAGCGGACCCCGGGGGTGTCGATGATCCAGCCGCCGTCGCGGACCCGCAGCGCGATCGACGACGACGAGGTGTGGCGACCGCGACCGGTCACCGCGTTGACGACCCCGGTCGCCCGGGACGACCCGGTCAGCGCGTTCACGAGCGTCGACTTGCCGACGCCCGAGTGCCCCACGGTCACGGTCACCCGGTCGTCGAGGACCTCGTGCAGGGCGTCGAACGGGACGTCGTCGGACCGGCTCGTCACGATCCGCAGGTCGAGGCAGTCGAAGTGTGCGAGGAACGCGGTCGGGTCGGCGAGGTCCGTCTTCGTGATGCAGAGGATCGGGTCGAGGCCCGCGTCGAAGGCCGCCACCAGGTACCGGTCGATGAGGCGTGTCCGGGGCTCCGGGTCGGCCGCAGCGACGACGACGAGCATCTGGTCGGCGTTCGCCACGATCACGCGCTCGACGTCGTCGGTGTCGTCGGCGCTCCGTCGGAGCAGGGTGGTCCGCTCGGCGACCTTCACGATGCGCGCGAGCGAGCCGGCGTCCCCGGAGACGTCGCCGGCGAGCGACACGTGGTCGCCCGTGACGACCGACTTCTTGCCGAGCTCGCGGGCCTTCGTCGCCGTGATCACCCGCTCGTCGTCCGCGCCGGAGGCCACCAGGACGCCGAACCGCCCGCGGTCGACGTTCGTCACCCAGCCGGTGGGGGCGTCCTCGTACGTCGGGCGGACCTTCGTGCGCGGGCGGTTGCCCTTCGGGTTCGGTCGGACGCGCACGCTCGACTCGTCGTACTGTCCGTACGGCTCGTCCGCGTCGGAGTCGTCACCGTCGACGTCGTCCCACCAGCTCATCGTCTCAGGCCCCCGCGTCGCCGGTCGCGACGAGCGCCGCCCACAGCTCGGGGAACTGCGGCAGGGTCTTCGCGGTCGAACCGATGTCGTCGACGGCCACGCCGTCGACGACGAGCCCGACGATCGCCCCGGCCGTCGCCATCCGGTGGTCGTCGTACGCGGCCCAGGCGCCACCGTGGAGCGCGGCAGGCTCGATCCGGAGGCCCTCGGCGCGTTCGTGCACCGAGCCTCCTGTGCCGTTGAGGTCCGCTGCCAAAGCGGCGAGGCGATCCGTCTCGTGCCCACGCAGGTGGCCGATCCCGTCGATCTCGGACGGGCCGTCGGCGAGGGCCGCGAGCGCGACGAGCGCGGGCGCGAGCTCGCCGCCGCGGCTCAGGTCGAGCAGGAGGCCGGGCAGGGAGGCGCCACCCCGCACGCCGACACCGCCGTCGAAGACGAGGTCGGCGCCGTCACGGGTCACGGTCGCGCCCCATCGGGGCAGGAGCGTCTCGAGGTCGGCACCGACCTGGGTCGTGGCCGTCGGCCAGGTCCGGATGCGGACCGTCCCGCCGGCGACGAGGGCCGCCACGGCGAACGGTGCGGCGTTCGACAGGTCCGGCTCGATGGTCACGTCGCGTGCGGCGATCGGGCCGGGGTGCACGACCCACTCGCCGACCGCGGGTTCGTCGACGCGGACGCCACGGGCACGCAGCGCGGCGACGGTCATCTCGATGTGCGGCATGCTCGGCAGGCGGTCGCCGACGTGCGTGAGGTGCAGCCCCTCGTCGAAGCGCGGTGCCGAGAGCAGCAGCCCGGAGACGAACTGGGACGAGGCCGATGCGTCGATCGCGAGCGACCCGCCGCGGACCGACCCGGTACCGGTGAGGGAGAACGGCATGGCGCCGCCACCGTCGTCGGTGACGTCGACGCCGAGGTCGACGAGGGCCTGGATGATCGCGTGCATCGGGCGCTTGCGGGCGTACGGGTCCCCGTCGATCGTGACCGGGCCGACGGCGAGGGCCGCGAGCGGCGGCAGGAAGCGCATCACGGTGCCGGCGAGACCGCAGTCCACCCGGACGTCGCCGTGCATCGGTGCCGGCGTGATCCGGAGGTCCGGGCCGTAGGGGTTCGGGGCCTCGCCGGGGCCGGGGGCGACCTCGTCGACGCCCACGCCGAGCTGGCGGAGGGCCTCGACCATGAGCGCCGAGTCCCGCGAGTGCAGCGGCAGCCGGATGGTGGACGGACCGTCGGCGAGGGCCGCGAGCACGAGCTCGCGGTTGGTGAGCGACTTCGACCCCGGGAGCGACACGTCACCGCGTAGCGGACCCCGCGCGAGCGGTGCGGTCCAGGGCTCGGTCGGGGACTGGGAATGCGTCGTGACTGCCATCGGTTCACAAGGGTACTGAACGCACCGGGAGGATCAGTGGCGACAGCGACACTCGTACGACCGCGGACGACCATGCCCGCCGTGCCGACGACGCTCGGGGGCACCCTCGGCCTAGACTCGACGGCGATGACGACCGACGAACCGCACGCAGCACCGCACGACCTGGTCGAGGAGACCGAGGCGCAGCTCGACGCGGTGTCCGACGAGGCCGAGCTGCGCGACGACGCAGCCGACGAGCGCGACGCATCGGACGCGGACGACGCGACCGACGAGGTCGTGGCGCTCGGCCAGGACGACACCGCCGACGCGGTCGTGGACGCGAAGACGGTCTCCGAAGGCGAGCTGCGCGCCCTCTTCGAGGACCAGGCGCTCCCCTTCATGGACCAGCTGTACGGCGCGGCGATGCGGATGACCCGCAACCCGGCCGACGCGTCCGACCTCGTGCAGGAGACCTTCGTCAAGGCCTTCGCCGCGTTCCGGCAGTTCCGGCAGGGCACGAACCTCAAGGCCTGGCTGTACCGGATCCTCACGAACACGTTCATCAACACGTACCGCAAGAACCAGCGCAACCCGTACCAGGGCACGATCGACGAGCTCGAGGACTGGCAGCTGGGCGGCGCGGAGAGCGTGACGCAGTCGATCTCGGCGCGCTCCGCCGAGGCCGATGCCATCGACCACCTGCCGTCCTCCGCCGTGAAGGACGCGCTGCAGGCCATCCCCGAGGACTTCCGGATGGCCGTCTACTTCGCCGATGTCGAGGGGTTCTCCTACCAGGATATCGCCGACATCATGAAGACCCCCGTGGGGACGGTCATGAGCCGCCTCCACCGTGGCCGCCGGCTCCTCCGCGGGCTCCTGGCCGACCACGCACGTGAGACCGGCATCGTCCCGGACGCAGCGTCGACGGCGACGATGCGCGGACGAGGCCGGAAGGTTGCCGCGGCGTCGAGCCGCGTCGAAGGGAAGGAAGCGCGATGAGCGGCTGCGACTGCTCGAAGGCGAAGGCCGAGCTCGAGGAGTTCCTGCACGGGGAGCTCTGCCGCGAGGACGCGGCGGACATCCGTGAGCACATGGAGGACTGCGAGGACTGCACGACCGAGCACCGCGTCGGCGTCGTCCTGATCGAGACGGTCCGTCGCGCGTGCAAGGAGACCGCGCCCGAGGAACTCCGCACGGAGATCCTCGCCCGCATCCGACTGGAGCAGGCGACCCACTGAGCGTCCTGGCAGCCGTCGTCACACGGGCGGGGCTGTCGGTAGTGTCGCGGGCATGACCCTCTCCGTCGAGTCGATCACCACCTGGTCCGACACGGACGTCTCCGACGTCGCCGCCCTCGTCCGCCTGCTCGGCCACGAGGTCGACGACGCCGCGATGCGTGCCCGCCTCGAGCGGCTCACGCCCGAGGCCGGCCACCGGACCTGGCTGGTGCGGGACGACGACGGTCGCGCGATCGCCGTCGCCGGCGCCCAGGTCACGTGGGCGTACGCCAGCGACGAGCCGACCGCGCAGCTGCTGCTCATGGTGGTCGACGAGTCGGCCAGGAGGCTCGGCACGGGTTCCGCGCTCATCGGCACCTTCGAGGCGTGGGCGGTCGAGCAGGGCGCGCGTCGCCTCAGCGCGGTCAGCGCCGCGGCCACGGACAGCGCGCACCGCTTCTACCAGAAGCGCGGCTACCACGACGCCGGGGTGCGCTACACGAAGCTCCGGTGACGATCGCGCGGGCGCCCATCGCGCCAGCGCTGATGGCGCGGGCGCGATTGCGTGGGCGCCCATCGCGCGGCCGCTGATCGCACCCCCTGACGAACACTGCGCCCCGTCGAGACGGGGCGCAGTGTTCGGTGCGGGGCGCGCTCTGGCCCTCGGGATCGCCGGGGCGTCGGCGATCCCGACGGCCCCCGGAGCGTCGGCGAGCCCGACGGACGCCGGGGCGTCGGCGAGCCCGACGGCGCCCGGCTAGCCCAGGGCCTTCGTGATGACCTCGGTCGCCTCCTGCGCGGAGCGCTTCGAGGAGCCCGTCGCCGGAGCGGCACTCGCAGGGCGAGCGGCGACCGACAGCGGGCGGCCGTCGAGGTGCGGCGACAGGTTCATGCAGACGAACGGCCAGGCGCCCTGGTTCTCCGGCTCCTCCTGCGCCCAGACGACGTCGGCCTCCGGGTAGCCCGCGAGCACCTCGAGGATCTGGTCGAGGGGGAGCGGCGCGAGCTGCTCGAGCCGGACGAGGGCCACGTCGGTGACGCCGCGCTTCTCGACCTCGGCGCGCAGGTCGTGGTGCACCTTGCCGGAGTGCAGGACCACGCGGCGGACGGCGGACCGGTCGGTCACGCGGTCGTCGTCGATGACCTCGGCGAAGGTGCCGCTCGTGAACGCGTCCACCGGGCTGGTCGCCTGGCGGAGGCGCAGCATGGCCTTCGGGGAGAACACGATGAGCGGCTTCTGCGGACGCTCCCACGCCTGGCGGCGCAGCAGGTGGAAGTACGACGCCGGGGTCGACGGCCGTGCGACCACCATGTTGTCCTCGGCGCAGAGCTGCAGGTAGCGCTCGATGCGCGCCGACGAGTGGTCCGGCCCCTGGCCCTCGTAGCCGTGGGGGAGCAGGAGCACGAGGCCCGAGCGCTGTCCCCACTTCTGCTCGGCCGACGAGATGAACTCGTCGATGACGGTCTGGGCGCCGTTCGCGAAGTCGCCGAACTGCGCCTCCCACAGCACGAGGGCCTCGGGGCGCTCGACCGAGTAGCCGTACTCGAACGCCATCGCGGCGTACTCGCTGAGGAGCGAGTCGTAGATGTACAGGCGGGCCTGGTCCTCGGTGAGGTTCGCGAGCGGCAGCCACTCCTGGCCGTTCACCCGGTCGTGGAAGACGGCCTGGCGCTGCACGAACGTGCCGCGGCGGGCGTCCTGCCCGGCGAGCCGGACCGGCTTGCCCTCGACGAGGATCGAGCCGATCGCCATGAGCTCGGCCATCGCCCAGTCGACGCCGCCGTTCCGGGTCATGTCGGTGCGCTTGGTCAGCAGCTGCTGCAGCTTCGGGTGGACCTGGAAGCCGGCCGGCGGGTTGCTGTGCGCGTCGCCGATCGCCCGGACGAGGTCCTCGGAGACGGCGGTGTCGTGCACCTCGACCTCGGAGTCGTCGCGCTGTGCCGCCGGCCGTTCGAGGCCCTGCACGGCGCCGTCGTCGTCGACCGTGACGACCGGGATCGTGCCGGTCTGGGCTTCGTGGGTCTCGGCGAAGGCGCGTTCGAGGCGGTCCTGGAAGTCGCGGTGCGCCTCGTCGTACTCCTCCTGCGTGATGTCGCCGCGGCCGACGAGGGCCTCGGTGTAGAGGGTGCGGACGGAGCGCTTCGCCTCGATGAGGTTGTACATGAGCGGCTGCGTCATCGAGGGGTCGTCGCCCTCGTTGTGCCCGCGGCGGCGGTAGCAGATGAGGTCGATGACGACGTCGCGGTGGAACTCCTCGCGGTAGGCGAAGGCGAGCTCGGCGACGCGGGCCACGGCCTCGGGGTCGTCCCCGTTCACGTGGAAGATCGGTGCCTGGATCGTCTTCGCGACGTCGGTGGAGTACACCGAGCTGCGAGCCGACTCGGGCGGGGTGGTGAACCCGACCTGGTTGTTGATCACGAGGTGCACGGTGCCGCCGGTGCGGTAGCCGCGCAGCTGCGACATCTGCAGGGTCTCGACCACGACGCCCTGTCCGGCCATCGCCGCGTCGCCGTGGACGAGCACCGGCAGCACGCCGAACGTGCCGGGTGCCTGGCGGTCCTGCTTCGCGCGGACGATCCCCTCGAGCACGCCGTCGACGGCCTCGAGGTGGGACGGGTTCGCGGCGATCGTCACGGGGATGGCGGTGCCGTCGCTCGCGCGGAAGACGCCCTCGGTGCCGACGTGGTACTTCACGTCGCCCGATCCCTGGCCCGAGACGGTGCCGGGGAGCGCCGAGCCCTCGAACTCGCGGAAGATCTGACCGTAGGTCTTGCCGGCGATGTTCGTCAGCACGTTGAGGCGGCCGCGGTGTGCCATGCCGATCGCGACCTCGTCGAGGCCGGCGGTCGCGGCGTGCTGGATGAGCGAGTCGAGGAAGGCGATCGTCGACTCGCCACCCTCGAGCGAGAAGCGCTTCTGGCCGACGTACTTCGTCTGCAGGAAGGTCTCGAACGCCTCGGCCTCGTTGAGCTTGCCGAGGACACGGAGCTGCTCGTCCTTCGAGGGCTTCGAGTACGGCACCTCGATGTGCGCCTGCACCCAGCGGCGCTGCTCCGGGTCCTGGATGTGCATGTACTCGATGCCGACCGTGCGGCAGTAGGCGTCGCGGAGGATCCCGAGCACGTCGCGGAGCGGCGCGTTGGTCGTGCCGGCGAGCCCGCCGGTGACGAACTCGCGGTCGAGGTCCCAGAAGGTCAGTCCGTGGCTCTCGATCTCGAGGTCCGGGTGGGTGCGCTGCCGGTACTCGAGCGGGTCGATGTCGGCCATCAGGTGCCCGCGGACGCGGAAGCTGTTGATGAGCTCCTGCACGCGCGCGGTCTTGTTCACCCGGTGCGCGAGGTCGACGTTGATGTCGTTCGCCCACTGGATCGGCTTGTAGGGGATCCGGAGCGCCGAGAAGATGTCCTCGTAGAAGGCGTGCTCGCCGATGAGCCGCTCGTGCACCTTCTTGAGGTACTCGCCCGACCCGGCGCCCTGGATGACGCGGTGGTCGTAGGTGCTCGTGAGCGTGATGGTCTTGCCGATGCCGAGCTCGACGAGCGTCTTCGCCGCGGACCCCTGGAACTGTGCGGGGTACTCGAGCGCACCGGCGCCGATGATCGCGCCCTGCCCCTTGGTGAGGCGGGGGACCGAGTGCACCGTGCCGATGCCGCCGGGGTTCGTCAGCGAGATCGTCGTGCCCTGGAAGTCGGTCGGGGTGAGCTTGTTGTCGCGGGCGCGCTTGACGAGGTCCTCGTAGGCGGAGAGGAACTGGCCGAACGTGAGCGTCTCGGCGCGCTTGATGCTCGGGACGAGCAGGGACCGGGTTCCGTCCTTCTTCGGGACGTCGATCGCGATGCCGAGGTTCACGTGGGCGGGGGCGACCACGAAGGGCTTGCCGTCGCGCTCCTCGTAGAACACGTTCTGGCTCGGGAACTCCTTGAGCGCCTGCACCATCGCCCACCCGATGAGGTGCGTGAACGAGATCTTCCCGCCGCGGGCCCGACGGAGGTGGTTGTTGATGACGATGCGGTTGTCGATCATCAGCTTCGCCGGGATCGTCCGCACGCTCGTCGCGGTCGGGACCGTGAGCGAGGCGTCCATGTTCGACGCGAGCGTCTTCGCCATGCCCCGGAGCGGGGTCGCCACGTCCTCGTGGGTCTCCTCGTGGTGGTCGGCCTCGTCGTTCGCCTCGGCCGGGATCGGCTGCGGGGTGGGCTGGCGCGACGTGGTCTTCGCCTGGATCGGCCCGGCCTTCGCCTCGCCGGGGGCGTCACCGGTCGCGGGCTGCTGGGTCGTGGACTGCTGCTGCTCGGGTGCGGCCGGCGCTGCGGGGGTCGGGCTCGACGTGGCGCTGCCCTGGGTGCGGTGGTAGCTCTCGAGGACCGGCCACCAGGACTTGTCCACGGACTCCTTGTCGGCGACGAACTGCTCGTAGAGCTCGTCGACGAGCCACTCGTTCGCCCCGAATTCGCCCGCGGTCTCGTCCGTTCCGGTCAGATGGCTCGACACAGCCGATCGCCCACTCTCCGTCGATAGATGCTCGTGTGTGTCGTGCGTGGCAACCCTGCCTCGCACAGGTGCCAAGCCTAGCCGCTCGCGGATGACCGTTCGGTGTCAGGCGGAGGCGGGTCGCGCACGGCGAGGGGGTGTCGCGCGTGTCGCGCCGGAGGCGTGCCGAGCCGCCCCGACCGACCACCCCGACCGGCCACCCCGCATCGCCGTACAGTGGGGCCCATGAGGTTCTACGAGACGCGGCCGACACACGACCTGACCTACTCCGACGTCTTCCTCGTCCCCAGCCGGTCGGCGGTGACGAGCCGGTTCGACGTGGACCTCTCGGCGAACGACGGATCCGGTGCGACCATCCCGATCGTCAGCGCCAACATGAACTCGGTCACCGGGCCCCGCCTCGCCGCGACGCTCGCCCGACGCGGCGGCCTCGGCGTCCTGCCGCAGGACATGCACCTGCAGGACCTCGACGCCGCGATCCGCTGGGTCAAGGAGCAGCCCGTCGACTTCGACACCGCCTACGACATGGGCGCCGACACCACCGTCGCCGAGGCGCTCGAGCAGCTGCTGCCCGTCGCCGGCCGCGGGGTCGTCGTGCGGGACGCCGCTGGTGCGTACCTCGGCTGCGTCCCCGCCGGTCGACTCGGCACCGCCGGACCCGACGCGACGCTCCGCGACCTGCTGCACGGCGCCTCGACCGCGATCGACGCCGAGGACGCCGGCACCCCGCGGCACGTGTACGACGTGCTGAGCGCCGCCGAGGTCGACTTCGCGCCGGTCATGCGGCACGGCAAGGTCGTCGGCACGGTCAGCCAGACCAGCGCGATCCGCTCCGACATCTACCGCCCCGCGGTGGACGCCTCCGGCCGCCTGCGCGTCGCCGCCGCGATCGGCATCAACGGCGACGTCGCCGCCAAGGCGCAGGCCCTCGCGGCCGCCGGCGTCGACGTGCTCGTCCTCGACACCGCGCACGGCCACCAGGAGGGCATGCTCCGCGCGCTCCGCACCGTCGCCGCCCTCGGGCTGGACATCCCGCTCGTCGCGGGCAACGTGGTCACCGCCGACGCCGTCGCCCACCTCGTCGAGGCCGGCGCGAGCATCATCAAGGTCGGCGTCGGACCCGGCGCGATGTGCACCACGCGCATGATGACCGCCGTCGGGCGCCCGCAGTTCTCCGCGGTGCTCGAGACCGCCGCCGCCGCCCGCTCGCTCGGCGCGCACGTCTGGGCCGACGGCGGGGTCCGGTACCCGCGCGACGTCGCGCTCGCCCTCGCGGCCGGCGCCTCCGCCGTGATGATCGGCTCGTGGTTCGCCGGGACGCTCGAGGCGCCGGGCGTGCTCCGCCGCGACGCCGCGGGCAAGGCCTACAAGGAGAGCTGGGGCATGGCGTCGGCGAAGGCCGTCCGCGAGCGCTTCGAGCGCCTCGACCCGTACGAGCGGGCCCGCAAGGCGCTCTTCGCCGAGGGCATCTCGTCGTCGACGATCTACCTCGACCCGGAGCGGCCGAGCGTCGAGGACCTGCTCGACATGATCACCACCGGTGTCCGCAGCTCGGCGACGTACGCGGGCGCGTCCTCGCTCGCCGAGTTCTCCGAGCGGGCGCTCGTCGGCATCCAGTCGGCCGCCGGCTACGAGGAGGGCAAGCCGCTCCCCGTCAGCTGGTAGCGCGCGCCAGACTCTCGCGCTGAGCGACAGCTCACGGGCGAGGCAGCGCGTGACGTGTCGCTGGGCGCGAAACGCATGCCGACGCCGTGGTCGCGACCACGGACGGACGGGAGGCGCGGTGCCAGCTGGCACCGCGCCTCCCGTCGATCAGTCGCGCGCGGCTACCGCCGCCGGGTCGCGTCCTCGACGGTGCCGACGAGCTCCTCGAGGATGTCCTCGAGGAAGAGCACGCCGAGCGTCCGGCCCTCGGCGTCGAACGCCCGGGCGACGTGGCGGCCCGCGGCACGCATCGTCGCGAGCGCGTCCTCGAGGTCCATCTCCGTGTAGAGCGAGATGAGCTGCCGGATGCGCTTGGGCGGCACCGGGTCGTCGTACTCGTCGGGGCGGAGGTCGATGACGTCCTTCACGTGCACGTAGCCCGTGGGGGAGCCGTCCTCGGCCACGAGCACGTACCGCGAGAACCCGCGCTGCGCCACGGCCCGTTCGACGTCACCGGGGGTGGCGTCCTCGGGGAGCGTGACGAGCTCGGCCATCGGCACGGCGACGTCCTTGACCTTCTTCTCGGTGAACTCGAACGCCAGGGCGAGCTTGCCGTCGTCGGTGAGGGTGCCCTCGCGACGGGACTGCTCGACGATGGTCTGCACCTCTTCCACCGTGAACGCGCTGACGGCCTCGTCCTTCGGCTCGACCTTGAACACGCGCAGCACGGCGTTCGCGGCCTCGTTCAGGCCGACGATCACCCAGTGCAGGCCGTGCCCGATGTACCAGAGCGTCGGCACGAGCAGGAGCGCGGCGCGGTCCGGCATCGAGAACGAGATGTTCTTCGGCACCATCTCGCCGAACACCACGTGCAGGAACGAGACGAGCAGCAGGGTGAAGACGAACGCGACCGTGCCGATCACCTCGGCGCTCCACCCGGTCAGGTGCAGCGGGACCTCGAGCAGGTGGTGGATCGCCGGCTCGGACACGTTGAGGATGAGGAGCGAGCAGACCGTGATGCCGAGCTGCGTGGTGGCCAGCATGCGCGTGGCGTGCTCCATCGCCCAGAGTGTCATCTGCGCGGCCTTGGAGCCCTCCTCCGCACGCGGCTCGATCTGCGAGCGGCGGGCGGAGATGACGGCGAACTCGGCCGCGACGAAGTAGGCGTTGCCGAGCAGCAGCACGACGAGCCAGAAGATGCCCCACCAGTCGGAGCTCATCGGGTGCTGCCCTTCGTCGTGGTCTTCGTGGCCGGGGTCTTCGTCGCGGGGATGATGATGCCCGTCGCCGGGGTCGGGGGCGGGGTGGGCGTCCAGCGGATCCGGTCGATGCGGCGGCCGTCGAGGCGCTCGACGCGGAAGACGCCGTCGTCGAGCCGGACCTCGTCGCCGACCACCGGCAGGCGGCCGAGCGTCGACATGATGAAGCCGCCGACGGTCTCGTACGGGCCGTCCTCGGGGACGGTCACGCCGGCGCGGTCCTCGAGCTCGTCGGGGCGCAGCAGCCCGGGGAACGTCAGCCAGTCGCGGGAGCGGACGACGTCGATCCGCGCGCGGTCGTGCTCGTCGGACACCTCGCCCACGATCTCCTCGATGAGGTCCTCGAGGGTCACGACCCCGGCGGTGCCGCCGTACTCGTCGACCACGATCACCATCTGGTAGCCGCGACCGCGGACCTCGGTCAGGAGGGTGTCGCCGGGCATCGTCTCGGGGACCCGTTCGGCGTCGGTCATGAGGGCGCCGACGGGCACCTCCGGACGCTTCTCGCGCGGGACGGCGACGGCCTGCTTCACGTGCACGATGCCCACGACGTCGTCGGCGTCCTCCTCGATCACGGGGAACCGGCTGAACCCGGTCCGCCGTGCGAGGGCGATGACGTCGTCGGCGGACTCGGAGACCCGGATCGTCGACAGACGCGGGCGCGGGGTCATCACGTCGCTCGCGCTCAGCTCGGAGAACGAGATGGTGCGCTCGAGGAGCGTCGCGGTGTCCTGTTCGAGGGAGCCCTCGGACGCCGACCGACGGAGCAGCGAGGTGAGCTCCTCGGCGCTGCGGGCGCCGGACAGCTCTTCCTGGGGCTCGATCCCCATGGCGCGGAGCACGGCGTTGGCGGTGCCGTTCAGCACGGCGACGGCCGGCTTGAACACCGTCGTGAACGCCACCTGCAGGGGCACGACGAGCTTGGCGGTCTGCAGGGGCAGCGCGAGCGCGAAGTTCTTCGGCACCAGCTCGCCGAGGATCATCGACAGCAGCGTCGCGATGACGAGCGCCACGATCGAGCCGACCGTCTCGACGATCGCCTCGGGGAGCCGCATCGCGAGGAACGGCGCCTCGAGCAGCTTCGCGACCGACGGTTCGAGCAGGTAGCCGGTGAGCAGCGTCGTCAGCGTGATGCCGAGCTGCGCGCTGGACAGGTGGGTCGAGGTGACCTTCAGCGCGCCGATGACGGGCGCGAGGCCGGTCTCGCCGCGGTCGCGCCGTGCCTCGACGTCCGCGCGGTCGAGGTTGACCAGCGCGAACTCGGACGCGACGAAGACGCCGGTGCCGAGCGTCAGCAGGATGCCACCGATCAGCATGACGATGTCGATCGGGCTCATGATCCACCTCCCGCAGGGCGCGAGGGAGTGCAGCTCACCGAGTGAGCGGCGGATGAGTGAGGCGAGGAACTATTCGGAGGATCGTCCACAGTGCTACCCATCGTACTGCCTGGCGCGGGTCGGAACCGAGAGGACGTACAGGATGCGGGTCGCGCCTCCCGGACCGCGGGTGGTTCCAGGAGGCGCGACCCGCGTCGCGCACGCGGCCTACGCCGTGACGCGGGCGCGGTGGTACTGCTGCGGCTCGTAGTCGACCCTGACCCCGAGCTCGGCGGCGGCGCGGAGCGGGAAGGCCGGGTCGCGGAGGAACTCGCGGCCGACCATCACGACGTCGGCCTGGCCGGTCGCGACGATCTGCTCGGCCTGGAACGCGTCCGAGATCATCCCGACCGCGATCGTCCCGATGCCGGCGTCGCGCTTGATCGCGTCGGCGAAGGGCACCTGGTAACCCGGCCCGACGGGGATCGGCGCGCTGGCCACGTTGCCGCCGGTCGACACGTCGGCGAGGTCGGCGCCGTGCTCGGCGGCCCAGCGGGCGACCTCGGTGGTCTCCTCGAGCGTCAGCCCGCCCGGGGTCCAGTCGGTCGCCGAGAAGCGGACGACGACCGGGAAGCCCTCGCCGACCTCGGCACGCACGGCGTCGAGCACCTCGAGGAGCGCGCGGGCGCGGTTCTCGAGCGAGCCGCCGTAGGAGTCGGTGCGGTGGTTGCTGAGCGGCGAGAGGAACTGGTGCAGCAGGTACCCGTGGGCGGCGTGGATCTCGACGAGGTCGAAGCCGGCCTCGACCGAGCGGCGTGCGGCAGCGGCGAACGCCAGGGCCACCACGCGGATGTCCTCGACGGCGAGCTCGCGCGGCTCGGCGTACCCGTCGAAGGCGACGGCGGACGGCGCGACGGTCGACCAGCCGCCCTGCTCGGCGGGCACGGACCCGTGCGTCGGCTCCCACGGGCGGAACGTCGACGCCTTGCGGCCGGCGTGGGCCAGCTGGACGCCGGCGGCGGCCCCCTGCGCGTGGATGAAGTCGACGATCGGGCGGAACGCGTCGCGCTGCTCGTCGTTCCAGAGGCCGAGGTCCTGCGGGCTGATGCGCCCCTCGGGCACGACACCGGTGGCCTCGACCACGACCGCGCCGGCACCGCCCTTGGCGAACCCGCCGAGGTGGACGAGGTGCCACGGGGTGGGCAGGCCGTCCTGGGCCTCGGCCGAGTACTGGCACATCGGGGAGACCCAGATGCGGTTGCGGACGGTGAGGTCACGGATGGTGATCGGTTCGAACAGGGCGTACGTCACGCGGGCTCCTTCTCGGCGGTCGCACCGGTGTCCGCGAGTCCCAGCAGGAACGCGCGGAGTGCGGCGGGCGACGTGTAGTGGTGGCCGACCGCTCCGATCGCTTCCGCGCCGGCGGCGTTCTCGGCCCTGTTGTCGACGAACACCATCTGCGCCGGGACGATTCCCAGTCGCTCGCACGTGTCGTGGTAGATCGAGGCGTCCGGCTTCAGGACGTGCTCCTCGGCGCTCACCACGACCGTCTCGAACAGGGAGCCCATCGGGGACCGGCGGTACGGGTCGCCGAAGTCGAACCCGGCGTTCGAGAGCAGGGCCAGTCGGGTGCCGGCGTCGTGCAGCTCCTCGACGATCGCGAGCGTGTCCGGGTCGACCTCGAACCAGCCGGTGAAGTCGATCGCCCAGAACCGGTGGATCTCGGCGGTGCTCCACGTCCGGCCGGTGCGCTCGGCTATCGCGCGCCAGTACGCCAGCACGGAGAGGTCGCCGCGGTCGAGGTCGTGCCGGAGCTCCTGGTACACGGGGAACAGCTCGTCCGCCGGCACCCCGGTCGCCGCGACGAGTGCGTCGCGGGACGCGTGCGGCGTCCGGCTGATCACCTCGCCGTAGTCGAAGACCACCACACGACCGGGCAGGAACAGGCTCATGCGCTCCACCGTAACGTGGCGGTCGTGAACGACTTCGTCCCCTTCGCCCCGACCGACGCCGCCGCCTGGACCACCGCCCCGCACGGCGACTCCACGAAGTACCGCCGCGGGGTCCTCGGCGTCGCGACGGGCTCCGACCAGTACCCGGGAGCCGCCGTGATGGGGGTCGACGCGGCGGTGCACACGGGCGTCGGGATGGTCCGGTACGTCGGACCGTCGCGTGCGTCGGACCACGTGCTCGCGCGGCGTCCCGAGGTCGTCGCCGGGGTCGGCCGGGTGCAGGCCTGGCTCGTCGGCTCGGGCATCTCGGCGGGCTCGCTCGACGACCTGGACGACGTGACGGCGGAGGGGTTCCGGCACGCCTCGGACGACGGGGTCCCCGTGGTCGTCGACGCCGGCGCGATCCCGCTCGTCGAGCTCGGGCCCCTCGCGGTGCTGACGCCGCACGCGGGGGAGCTCGCCGGCGTCCTGCACGAGTCGCGGGAGTCCATCGAGCAGGACCCGGCCGCGGCAGCGCTCCGGGCCGCCGCGCAGACCGGGAGCGTCGTGCTCCTGAAGGGGTCCGCCACGCACGTCGCGACGCCGGACGGGTCGGTGCGGCTCGTCGCGTGCTCGGCGACGCCGTGGCTCGCGGCCGCCGGCGCCGGGGACGTGCTCGGCGGGGTGCTCGGGGCGCTGGTCGCGGCCCGGCAGGGAGCCGCCGAGGCGTCCGGGTCCACGCTGACGCCGTCCGACCTCGCCCACCTGGCGGCGACCGCGGCGGTGGTCCACGGGATCGCGGCACGGCGGGCGTCCGGCGGCGGACCGTTCACCATGACGGCACTGATCGAGCAGCTGCCCGGGGTGGTGCGCGACCTCGTCGTCGCGGGCGACGCTCGGGGGTAGGGGCGGGGCGGGGCGGGCGGCTGGACCGACTCGGAACGACATGTCCGACGTCGTACGACAGCGGAGAGGTCGTTCGTTGCGGGCGCAACGGTTGCACGCGCGCGGCTGCGACATCGCCGCTGTCGTACGACAGCGCAGGGGTCGTTTGTTGCTGGCGCAACGGTTGCAGGCGCGCGGTTGCGACATGGCCGCTGTCGTACGACAGCGCAGGGGTCGTTTGTTGCTGGCGCAACGGTTGCAGGCGCGCGGTTGCGACATGGCCGCTGTCGTACGACAGCGGGACGACGCCCCGGACGCACGCACATCTGGGACGGAGCGGGATGACGCTCTGGGCGCACGCGCGTGCGGGGACGGGAGGTGCAGTGCGGGCCGGCACCGCGCCTCCTGGCCGTCAGATGGTCACGTCGACGGCGTGACGCGCGTCGGGCGCGTCAGCTCGCAGGGGTGGCGTGCACGAGGAACTCGACCGCACCCGCGTCGTCGACCTGCACGAAGCCGAGGCTGGGCGCCTGCACGCCGAAGTCCGAGAAGGTGACCGGGATCGATCCGGAGACGTCGACGCCGTCGCCGTTCAGCCCGACCTCGAGCGTCGCGGTGACCGACTTGCTGACCCCGTGCAGGGTGAGCCGGCCCGTGGCCTCGACCTTCGTCGTGCCCGAGCCGGAGGGGACCGCGTCCGCGATCGGCTCGGTGAGGGTGAAGGTCGCGGTGGGGAACGCGGACGTGTCGAGTGCCGAGTCGCGGAAGTACGAGTCGCGCTGGGCCGAGTCCGTCGTGATGTCGGCGACCTGGACGGCGATGGTGGCCTTCGTGATGGCGGTGCCGTCGACGGTGGCGCTGCCGGTGACGCGGTCGGTGCGTCCGGTGACGGTGACGTCCGAGCCGTTGAGGACTTCGTGGACGCGGTACCCAGCCTCCGAGTCGCCGCCGACCGTCCACGTGCCGGACAGGTCGGCGGTGTCGAGCGTCGAGGGTGCGCGGCTCGCGGCGACGCTCGGCGCTGCCGACGCCTTCGCGTTCTCGCTGCTCGTGTAGAGCTTCGTGGCGACGACCGCGGCGACGACGCCGACGACGACGACCGCGGCGACGACGGCGATCCAGATGACGGCCTTGCGGCGCCTGCGCGGGGTGTCGGAGGTCACGAGGGGAACGGTGACACGTCATGCTCGGGGGAACCTGTGACGGGCGTGCCGCTCCGCTCGACCGCTACGCTCGTCCGGTGCAGAGGACGGTGGAGCGGTCGGCGTGGCGCTCGCGGTGGCGCGCCCGGTGGCCCGAGGTCGTGGCCTTCGTCGTGGCGTTCGCCGTCGTGCACGCGGTGCTCTGGTGGTCGACGTCCGTCTCGGCGAACCTGCCGCTCGGCGACGTGACCATCACCTACCGCCGGTGGATCGAGACGGGCCACGCGTCCGGCTTCTGGGTCGGCATCGACGAGGACTGGGTGTACCCGATCCTCGCGATCGTGCCGATGGCTGCCGCCGCGCTCGGGGGAGTCGCGTCGATCGGCACCGGGTGGCTCGCCCTGATGATCGTGCTCGACGCCGTCGCCTGCGGGTTCCTCTGGCGCTTCCGTGGCCTCGGCGTCCGCGTCGTGTGGTGGTGGCTCGCGTTCCTGCTCGCGCTCGGCCCGATCGGCCTCGGCCGCATCGACACCGTCGCGACCGTCCTGGGCCTGGTCGGTGTCGCCTTCGTCGCGTCGCGTCCAGCGGTCGCCTCGGCGCTCTTCACCGCCGGCGCCTGGACGAAGGTGTGGCCCGCGGCGCTCGTGGGCGTCCTCCTCCTGCTCCGACGGGGGCACCGCCGCGGAGTGCTCGCCGGGGCGGTGGTCCTCACGGCGCTCATCATCCTCGTCGACGTGCTCTACGGGGGTGCGGCGCACCTGCTCTCGTTCGTCGGCGAGCAGAGCGGTCGCGCGCTGCAGATCGAGGCGCCCCTCGCGACCCCGTTCATGTGGGCGGCGGCCCTCGGCGTCCCCGGTGCGGCGGTCTACTACGACCAGCAGATCCTGACGTTCGAGGTGTCCGGCGCCGGGACGCACGCGGCAGCCGCGGCGTCGACGCCGCTCATGGCCGTCATCGTCGTCGGCGGGGTGCTCCTCGCCCTGTGGGCCGTGCGCCGCGGAGCCCACCGGGCCGAGGCGGCACCGCTGCTCGCCCTGCTGTTCGTCGCCGCGCTCGTCGCCGCGAACAAGGTGGGGTCGCCGCAGTACATCGGCTGGTTCGCCGTGCCGATCGTGTGGGGGCTCGTCGCCGGGCGGCCGAGCGCGCGGCGGTTCCTGCCCGTGGCGGTGGCGGCGATCCCGATGGCGGTGTTGACGCAGGTCATCTACCCCGGGTTCTACGACCAGGTGCTCACCGTGCAGCCGTGGGTCCTCGTCGTCCTGACGCTCCGGAACGCCCTCGAGGTCGGGGTGCTCGTGTGGAGCGTCGTCGCGATCGTCCGGCTGGGCGTGCGGGCCCGGGTCACGCCCGTGCCCCTCGCCCCGGCAGCGGGCAGGATGGACGCATGATCGTCGCGTTCTCCGTCGCCCCGTCCGGTGGTCCCTCCGCGTCGTCGGACGGCTCCGTCCACGATGCCGTCGCGGCGGCCGTGCGCATCGTGCGCGAGAGCGGGTTGCCGAACCGCACCTCGTCGATGTTCACCGAGATCGAGGGGGAGTGGGACGAGGTCATGGACGTCGTCCGGCGCGCCACCGAGGCGGTCGGGGCGTACGGCACGCGGGTGTCGCTCGTGCTCAAGGCCGACATCCGCCCGGGGCACACCGGGGAGATCGACGGGAAGCTCGACCGGCTCGAGACCGCGCTCGGGGACTGACCGCGGTCGGGTCTGACTCCGGCCGGGTCTGACTCCGGCCGGGTCTGACTCCGGCCGGGTCTGGCCGGGCTCGGGGTCTGCCCGACGCCGGTCAGAAGTACATGCGGCCGCGGGCCGACTCTGCCTCGGCCTGGCGGAGTGCCTCGGCGACCTCGGGGTCGGACCCCTCGTACCGGCGCGAACGTGCGCCCAGGTCCGTGTACCGGTGCATCACGAACCACAGCACCGCGAGCCCCGCGAGGACGACCACCGTCACGATCCACCACCCCATGCCGTCACCCTAGCGCTCGTGGGGACGGTCGTCCGGTGGTTCGGGGCCCGCGTCCCGTGCCCGTGCGACACGCCGGGGGCCTCCCGGCGATGTCGGTGGTCGGGTGTCTCATGGTGCCCATCGAGCCGCACCCGGCGACTCGGAACCGCCCTGGTGGCGAAGCGACGACGAGGAGCACGTGATGATGCACGACGGCTGGTGCCCCGACTGCGACCTGCGGACGGTCGTCATCGACACCGACGAGCAGGGCCAGAGCGCCTGGGCGAGCTGCACCGAGTGCGGCGCCGGGTGGGTCCACCGCGACGAGCTTCCCGATCGCGCCGCCGCGGCTCCGCGGGTGCCGGAGCGTCGCGCCGCCTGACGTCGGTCGAATCGATTCGTCCGCGCCGCTTCCGTTCCGGCTTTGGAGCGGTCTACACTGCTGGGACCGGTCGCCTTCCGTGGCCGGTCGTCCACGTTCACCGCTGAACCAGGACCACCCTCCGCACGCCGTCGGTCGCACCACCCGCGACGCGCACGTCCCGGAGGCTCGGTGCGGCGACCAGGCGCACCCACGGTCCCAGCCGACTCACGTGAGTCGACGTCCGGAACCCGTCCCGCTCCTCCCGTCCAGAACAGGCACCATGTCCCAGCTCACGCCTGCGCGCCGCGCGCTCGCGCTCGTCGCCCTCGCCCTCGGTGGGTTCGCCATCGGTTCGACCGAGTTCGTCGCGATGGGGCTCCTGCCGAACATCGCCGAGGCACTCCTGCCGCGGCAGTACGGCCTCGACCCCGACGCCGGGATCGCTCACGCCGGCTGGCTCGTGAGCGCGTACGCCCTCGGCGTCGTCGTCGGTGCCCCCACGATCGCGGCGATGTCGGCGAAGTTCCCGCGCAAGGGGCTGATCCTCGTGCTGCTGGTCGGGTTCGTCCTGGCGACGGTCGCGAGCGCGGTCCTGCCGTCGTTCGGCCTCGTCCTCGTGGCACGGTTCGTCGCGGGGCTGCCGCACGGTGCGTACTTCGGCATCGCCTCCATCGTGGCGGGGGACATCATGGGCCCGGGCAAGCGTGGCAAGGGCATCGCGATGGTGCTGCTCGGCCTGTCCGTCGCGAACGTCGTGGGCGTCCCGGCGATCACCTGGGTCGGGCAGGTCGCCAGCTGGCGCATCGCCTACGGCGTCGTCGCCGTCCTCTTCGCCCTGACGTTCCTCGCGGTGTGGGCCTTCGTGCCGCGCAGTGCCCGTGACGAGCACGCGACGATCGGCCGCGAGCTCCGGGCGTTCCGCGTGCCGCAGGTCTGGATGGTGATGGGCCTCGGGGCCGTCGGGTTCGGCGGGTTCTTCGCGGTCTACTCGTACATCTCGCCGCTCGTGCAGAACGTCACCGGTCTGCCCGAGTCGTTCGTGCCGCTCGTCCTCGTGGTCGTCGGCATCGGCATGGTCGTCGGTGGTGTGCTCGGCGGGCACCTCGCCGACCACAGCGTCAAGCGGACCATCTACGTCGGCATGTTCGCGCTGATCGGCGCCCTGCTCGTGACCGTTCTCACCGCGCAGTGGGTGTGGGGCATGTTCCTCGGAGCGTTCCTCCTCGGAGCCACCTCGTCCGCGATCCCACCGGCCGTGCAGTCCCGCCTGATGGACGTCGCCGGTGACGCCCGGACGATCGCGGCGGCGCTCAACCACTCGGCGTTCAACATCGGGAACTCGCTCGGGGCGGCCCTCGGCGGCGCGGTCATCGCGGCTGGCTTCGGCTTCACCGCCCCGGGGTGGCTCGGCATCGTGCTGGCGTTCCTCGGGGTCGGCATGACGATGATCAGCTACGGTGCCGAGCGTCGGGGCTCGCGCCGCGCCTCGCTGCGGGCGTCGTCGCCGACAACCGGGCCGATCACTGCGCCGATCCCGCTCGGCTGACGCGGCTCTGTCTCCTATCGTGAGCAGAATTGGTCGGGTCCTGTTCGAGGACCCGACCTTTTCTGCTCACGAAGCGCGTGCGGTGGGCGCGACCGCCCTCGGGACGGGAGGCACGGTGAGGAGCCGACCCGCGCCTCCCGTCGGTCGGGTGCCGCGGTCGATCCCGAATGGTGAGCAGAAGAGGTCGGGTTCCGTGACGGAACCCGACCTCTTCTGCTCACGAAGCGCGTGCGCGCGTGGGCGCGTTTGCGCTCGCTACAGGCCCAGCGGGCTGCCGTCCTGCACGATGATGCCGTCGGTGATCGCGCGCTTCCGGAGCGCGACCTTCGTGCCGACGTCGAAGCCGGCGACGCGGTACTTCTCGCGGATGCGCTTGAGGTAGCTCTTCGCGGTCTCCTCGGAGATGCCGAGCTGGTACGCCACGCTCTTCACGGGCTCGCCGCCGCCGTAGAGCGCCATCACGCGTCGCTCCTGCGCGCTGAGCTTCGGCACGCCACCGACGTCGCCACTGTTGATCGCCAGGTCGAGCTCGGCCGAGACGTACTGCTCGCCGCGCTGGGCGGAGCGGATGGCCTCGACGATCATCTCGGCGTCCTCGCTCTTCACGAGGTAGCCGAGGGCGCCGGAGGCGAGGGCCTCACGGACGACGTTCGGCTCCGAGTAGGTGCTCATCACGACGGTCTTGACGCCGGCGGTCTTGAGCGTCGAGATCTTCAGCGAGACCGGGATCGAGTCCTTGAGGTCGAGGTCCAGCAGGACGACGTCGACCGGGAACGCCGGGCTCGTGAGGAGCTCGGGCCAGGTGGTGACGGCGGCGACGAGCGTGATGTCGTCGGCTGCGTTCCGGATCCACTCGGTGAGCGCTCCGAGGAGCATCCTGTGGTCATCGACGAGTGCGAGTCGGATCGGTTCCTCTGGAGTCGCCATCGTGGCGTCCTTTCTCGGGGGCGGTCGTGGCTGATCCTAGGCGGACGGGCCACGTGGCACGGGCAGGCTGGTCAGGGTGTCCGGCAGTCGGGCCAGCCGGTTCCGTGCGACGACTACATCGACGGGTGCCGATCGACGACGCAGTGGGCGACGACGTGCAGGACACCGTCGCGGACGGAGTCCTGGTAGGGCCCGATCCGCTGCAGCGCGCTCCACGCGGTCGGACCGAGCCGACGCCGGGGGACACCGCGGGACTCGAAGACCACCGGGACGTCCATCGTCTCGTCGGTGACGGGGTGACCGTCCGAGCCGACCGGGCCGAGGGTGACCGAGACCACGGGCGAGCCGGCCTGGGTCTGCTTGCCGTCGCCGACCATCTGCCACAGCGTCTGCAGCAGGCCGTCCCGTTGCGCGGGGGAGAGGTGGCCGGCGAGCGACTGCGGATCCGCGACGCTGACCGAGCGGCCGAGGTTGTCGGACTCCGTGATCGCGTGGTAGAGCCAGGTCTCGCGGCGCCCCTCGATGAGGTGCAGTCGCAGTTCGGTCGCGAGCGAGGCCGCGACGGACGCGGAGGCGTCGGAGAGCGGGAGCGGGTCGCTGCCGTTGGCGACGGCGTCGAGCAGCTTCTCGGCGGCGAGGTCGAGCCGGGCGAGTTCGTCCGACGCGAGCATCCCGACGGCGAACTGCGGTGCTCCGACGTTGCTCTGCACGAGCACCCGGTCGAGTTCGCGCTGCACGAGCTGCCGGAACCGGTGCACGACGAAGAGCGCGATCGACGGCGGGACGGTCACGAGTGCGACGGTCGACACGATCGCGGGCAGCGTGTCGCTCGTGATCGGGGTGGAGGCGACGGCCATCGCGACGAAGGCGAGGCCGAGCACGGCGATGGCGGCGGCGACCTCGCGGGCGGGGCGGAGCGTCGCGATGGGCAGCAGGGCGAAGCCGGCGGCGACGGAGGCCGACGCCGTGTGGGCGATGTCGTGCTCGGGCCAGATCCCGATGAAGTCGAGCGTCACGACGCAGCCGAGGACGACGCAGATGAGCACGAACGCCGGGCCGGTCAGTCGTTCGCCGTAGGTGAGCAGGCTCAGCCCGACGCCGACCGCGGCGATGAGGTAGAGCGCCCACGCGGCGGCCGGCAGCCACGGGTTCGTGAACTCGGTCCAGCGGATGAGGAAGAAGACGATCCCCGCCACGGCCTCGATCCCGGTGAGGACGGCGGCGCCGAGCCCCAGGTATCCGGCGCCGAGCGAGGCGCCGGGCTTGGCGGCCTGCCGCAGCGACCGGGCACCGGTCGAGGTGGAGGGGAGGCCGCGCGCCTGTCGACGTTCGCTGCCCCGGTACCGCTCCCGCGCCTCCCGTCGGGTCCGCGGAGCGGGCTGCACGGTCTCGCCGGGGAGTCCGGCGCTCATGGTGTCCTCGGGGATGCGGCTCATCGCGGTGCCTCCAGGACGACGGTGGTGCCGGAGCCCGGCGCGGAGAACAGCTTCGCGTCGCCGCCGACCTCGCGGAGGCGGTTGACGACGCTCTCCTTGAAGCCGAGGCGCTCGGCGCTGACGTGCGTGAGGTCGAAGCCGACGCCCGAGTCGGTGACCATCGCGCGGACCATCTCGTTGTCGTGCACGATCGTGACGTGCGCCTCGCCGACGCCGGCGTGGCGGCGGACGTTCTCGAGGCACTCGCCGAGCGCGAGCAGGAAGGCGTCGAGCACGTTCGACGGCAGGAGGACCTGGCCGGTGCCGTGCCAGCTCACCTCGAGCCCCATGCGGCCGAAGCGCTGCTTGACCGACTCGAGCGTCTGCCCGAGCGGGGACTCCTCTTCGCGGGTGAGCGAGTAGTCCCCGGACTGCTGCGGCTGCGGCGTCGCGCCGAGCCGGAGGTGGCGGAGGAGGCGCGCATCCTCGGCTGCCTGCTCGCGCATCGCCTGCTCGGAGACGCCGACGCCGGAGTGCGCGAGGAGCGTCAGCGTGGCGAGCACGGTGTCGTGCAGGAGTCGGGCGCCCTGTCGACGCTGCGCCTCGGTCTCGCTGGCCTGCCGTTCGGCACGGTGCGCGGTGCCGATGCTGTAGATCCGTCGGGCGACACGCGGGATGCTCCGGGAGATCCAGATGGTCACGACCGTGATGAGGACCCAGCCGAGGAGCGCACCGGTGACCGGGGCGGCGAGGATGCCGCCGCTCGCCCAGACGATGGCGACGACGACCGCTGCTCCGGCGAAGATGGTCATCCCGAGTCCGACGGGGTTGCCGCGCTGGGACATCAGCGGCGCCGAGATGCTGCCGGCGGCGAGGGGCATCACCGCCGAGGCGATCACCGGGCGTGCCACGTCGTCGACGCCGAGCAGCAGGAGCGCGAGGGCGCCGAGGCCGGAGGCCAGGATGAGCGCCGTCCACCACACCGAGGCGTTCCACCCGAGGACGAGGAACCCGGCGATCATGATCGCGATGCAGGCGAGGCCGCCGAGCAGCGGGACGACCGGGACCGCGAGGGCGCAGATGACCGCGACGACGGACACGAGGGCGCAGACGATGCCGACGACACGGGTCGTCGACCGGAGCAAGCGGTCGCGTTCCTGTGCGATGAAGTCCATCGGTGTCCTGGTCGTGGCGGTGGTGCGGAGGGAAGGCCGAGCCTGGTTCGGGCTGGGCACCACGCCATCATTCCACGCGCGACACCCGTTGGGGGGTGTTCGGCGCGCCCGGTCCGACCGGATGGTGCCGCGATTGTTATGGCGGATGCGATGAGAACGGCGCGCGAGGGTGCGCGGGCGGCGCGCGAGGGTGCGCGGGCGGCGCACGGGGGTGTGCGGGCGGCGCGCACCCCGTCGCCCGTCGTTCAGTCGAGCAGCCGCCGCAGGTGCGCGCCGACCGCTTCGTGCTCGATGAGGAACCCGTCGTGCCCGAACTCGCTCTCGATGACCGCCGCACGGTCACCGTCGAGGGCGTCCGGCACACCGGCCGCGATGCGGTGCTGGTCCTCGATCGGGAACAACCGGTCGCTCGACACCCCGACCACCAGCGTGCGCGCCGTCACCTGCGCGAGCGCCGCCGCGACACCGCCCCGCCCGGCACCGACGTCGTGCGAGTCCATCGCGTGCGTGAGGGTGACGTACGAGCTCGCGTCGAACCGCCGCGTGAACTTGTTGCCGTGGAAGTCGAGGTAGCTCTCGACCGAGAAGCGGCCGTCGTCGCCGAGCGGTGAGACATCGCTCTGCCACGACCGGGCGAACCGGCCGTTCAACTCGTCCGAGGCCCGGTAGGTCATCAACGCCATCCGCCGTGCGAGCGCGAGCCCACGGTGCGGCCCCTCGCCGGCGTCCGCCTCGTAGTAGTCGCCGCCGGCGAACGCGGGGTCCATCTGGATCGCGGCGCGCTGCAGCGAGTTCGCGGCGATCTGGTCGGCTGTGGTCTGCGCCGTGCTCGCCAGGACGGCGAGGCGCGCCACCCGCGACGGGTGCGTGACCGCGAACTCGAGCGCGTGCATGCCACCCATCGACCCGCCCACGACGGCGGCGAAGGTGTCGATGCCGAGCCGGTCGGCGAGCTGCGCCTGCACCGCGACCTGGTCGCGCACGGTGACGAACGGGAAGCGGGAGCCCCACTCGAGGCCGTCCGGCGACACCGACGACGGTCCGGTCGTGCCCTGGCAGCCGCCGAGCATGTTCGGTGCGACGACGAACCAGCGGTCCGTGTCGATCGCGCGGCCCGGTCCGACGACGTCGCCCCACCAGCCGGCGGTGCGGTGTCCCGGTCCGGGAGCCCCGGCCACGTGCGAGTCGCCCGTCAACGCGTGGAACACGAGGACCGCGTTGCCGCGGTCGGCGTCGAGGGTGCCCCAGGTCTCGTAGGCCACCCGCACGGTCGGGATGCGGCCGCCGCGGACCCACTGCTCGCCGATCGACGCGAAGTGTCGGGCACCAGGGTTGTCGCCCGGGCGCCAGGCGCCGGTGACCGGCGGCTTGCCGAGCGTGCCGAGTTCCGTCCCGGGCACGAGGGTGGACGGCACGGAGTCCTCGGGAGTCGTCTGCCAGTCCATCGGGTCCAGTCTGCCGGGAGGCGCGGTGCGAGCCGCCAGTGTTACGTCACGTCCGGCGCGTCGCGGGTCCACGGCGGCGGGTCGCGGGTGCTCGCGGGCGTGCGTGCGGCGTCGTGCTGGTCAAGCGCCGAGTCGGAACGACTTCGTCGACGTCGTACGACATCGACGTTGTCGCTCCCGGGCGCACGCAAGTGTTGCGCGTGCAACGAACGACGTGGCCGTTGTCGTACGACAACGACCACGTCGTTCCGAGTCGACCCGGCGAGGGCCCAGAAAGCCCCCGCGCCCGGGGCCGCTACGCGCGCTGACCCTCCTGCGCGACCGAGCGGGCAGCAGCGAGCCCGGCCTCGAGGTCGGCCTTCAGGTCCTCGACGTTCTCGATCCCCACCGAGAGGCGCACCAGGCCGGGCGTGACCCCGGTGGTGAGCTGCTGCTCGGGCGTGAGCTGCGAGTGCGTGGTCGACGCCGGGTGGATCACCAGGGAGCGCACGTCGCCGATGTTCGCCAGGTGCGAGAACAGCTGCAGGTTGTCCACGAAGGCCTTGCCCGCCGGCACGCCGCCCTTCAGCTCGAACGACAGCACCGCTCCGACGCCCTTCGGCGCGTAGCGGTTCGCCGCGGCGTACCACGGCGAGGTCGGCAGCCCGGCGTAGGCGACGGTCGCGACGTCCGGGTGCCGGTCGAGCCACTCGGCGATCTCCTGCGCGTTCGACACGTGCCGCTCGATCCGGAGCGACAGCGTCTCGATGCCCTGCAGCAGCGCGAACGCGGTGTCCGCCGAGTTCGACGCACCGAGGTCGCGGAGCAGCTGCACCCGGGCCTTGACGATGTAGGCGAGCTCGTTGCCGACGGCCTCGGCGAAGACCGCGCCGTGGTACGAGGGGTCGGGGGTGTTGAACTCCGGGAACTTGTCCGGGTGCTGCGACCACGCGAACTTCCCGGAGTCGACGATGATCCCGCCGATGACCGTGCCGTGGCCGCCGAGGAACTTCGTCGCCGAGTGCACCACGATGTCCGCACCGTGCTCGAACGGACGGATGAGGTACGGGGTCGCGATCGTGTTGTCGACGATGAGCGGCACGCCGGACTCGTGGGCGACCTCGCTGACGCCGGTGATGTCCAGCACGTTGATCTTCGGGTTGCCGATCGTCTCGGCGAAGAAGAGCTTCGTGTTCGGTCGGACCGCCCGGCGCCACTCGTCGAGGTCGTCCTGGTCCTCGACGAAGGTCGTCTCGATGCCGAGCTTCGCGAGCGTGTACTTGAACAGGTTGTACGTGCCGCCGTAGATCGACGAGGAGGACACGATGTGGTCCCCGGCACCCGCGATGTTGAGCACGGCGTAGGTCTCGGCGGCCTGTCCGCTCGACACCAGGAGGGCTCCGGAGCCGCCCTCGAGCGCCGCGATCCGCTGCTCCACGACGTCGTTCGTCGGGTTCATGATGCGCGAGTAGATGTTGCCCGGCTTGGCCAGGGCGAAGAGGTCACGTGCCTCGTCGGAGTTCGCGAAGACGTACGAGGTCGTCTTGTAGATCGGGGTCGCACGGGCGCCCGTGGTGGGGTCGGGCTGCGCGCCGGCGTGGATCTGCGTGGTCTCGAAGCGCCACTGGGCGGCGTCGTTCTGGGTCATCTCGTGCTCCTGTCCGGTGGCGGTCAACGGGTCGTCGGGTCGTCCAGCGCTCGGCCCGGGAGGCGCGGCGCGGCTGTGCGTCGCCCGTCACGGTACGCAGGTGGTCGCGCTGGCACCAGCGCGCCCGCCTCGGGACGTAACGACCGCGGTCGAGGCGCCCCGCGCCTCCCGGCCCGCCCCGCCCAGCCAGCCCCGCACCGTGCGAGGTTCGCGAGCGGGTGCCGCGTCGGTGGCTCGGTGCGGCGCTGTTTCGTCGCACCGGGCGTGGAACGTCGCACCGGGTGACGCCGTCCGCACGGTGCGGGGTTCGCCAGCGGGTGCCGTGTTGGTGGCTCGGTGCGGCGCTGTTTCGTCGCACCGGGCGTGGAACGTCGCACCGGGTGACGCCGTCCGCACGGTGAGAGGTTCGCCAGTGGAAGCCGGGTCGGTGGCTCGGTGCGGCGCCGTTGCGTCGCACCGAGCGTGCAACGTCGCACCGGGTGACGGCGTCCGCACGGTGCGTGCGCGGAGCAGGCCGCGCCGAGCGCGCAGCCCGACGGGAGATGGGCGAGCCGGCACGGTGCGAGGTTGGTCGCCGGGTGCGGTGGCGACCGCTGGGTGCGGGGTTCTAGCGGCGCACGCAGCGTGCAACCTCGCACCAGGTGGCGGAGTCGGCACGGTGCGGGGTCCGCGCCGGTCCGCGCCGGTCCGCGCCGCGCCGCGCCGGCCCGCGCCGGCCGCTACGCGGGGTCGCGGCGGAACAGCCAGCGCACGTTGGGCTCGAGCAGCCACCGCATCCCGCGCCGGACGAACGGCTGCGCGAGGAACAGGCTGACGGCGCACGCGATCCCGACCATGAGCAGGACGTAGGGCCACGCCGAGTGCTGGCCGGCGAGCACCCCGGACTCGCGGATCGGGTAGAGCACGAACGTGTGCAGCAGGTACACGTACATCGTCGCGGCGCCGAACTGGGTGATCCACACGTTCCGACGGGGCACGAGCAGCAGGAACGACGCGGTGAGGACGGTCGCGAGCAGCATCAGGCCGAACCGGACCCCGCCGGCCCACCAGGCGTCCTCGCCGAGACCCGAGTAGGAGTCGTCGTAGAAGAACCAGTGGTGCAGGTCGAACTGCTTGAACTGGGGGATCCAGATCGCACACGCCACCGCCCACGCGGCGAACACCGCCCCGGCCGCGATGCGGATCCGGACCACCGTGCGTCGCGGGGCCTCGTACCAGCGATCGAAGAGGCCCCACTGCTTCACCTGCCAGCCGAGCAGGAAGAACGGCAGGAGGCTGATCGCCCGGGACAGCGACAGCGTGGAGTCGACGTTGTCGAAGTAGCCCACGCCGATGCTGAACACGACGGCCCAGAACAGCGGCCAGCGCAGCTGCGCGAGGTACGGGAGGATCAGCTTGAAGATCCCGAGCGCGAGCAGGAACCACAGGGTCCAGGTCGGCTGGGTCGGGTTGAACTTCTTGCCGCCCTCGACCAGCGCCTGCACCACGGTCCAGATCGTCTGCATGATGATGTACGGCACGACGATGTCCGTGATCGTGCGCCGCATGCGCTTCGCGGTCGGGGTGTCCGCGGAGGAGAAGTACCCGCTGATGACGCCGAACGCCGGCATGTGGAACGCGTAGATGAAGGTGTACAGCGCGAGGGCGTGCTCGCTCGCCGCCGTCTGCCGCTGGATCGCGTGGCCGATCACCACGAGCGTGACCGCGAGGAACCGCGCCGTGTCCCACATCGGGATACGACGCTTCGCGCGGCCGGGCTCGAGCTCGGTCGCGGGCGCCGAGGGCGCTGGAGGCGCGGCTTCCGTCGTCATGCCCGGTCACGTTACCGGATCGTGACCTCCTCGGATCGGTACGGTTGACGGGACACCCCACCCCGTCCACGGAGGAAGCACATGGCATCTCGTCGCGCAGTCGTCACCGGAGCGAGCTCGGGCATCGGAGCCGCGACCGTCCGGCTGTTCCGCTCGCGCGGGTGGGACGTCCTCGCCGTCGCCCGGCGCGCCGAGAAGCTCGAGGCGCTCGCCGCGTCGACCGGTGCCGACGTCCTCGTCGCGGACGTCACGAGCGCGTCCGACGTCGAGGCAGTCGCGGCGCGCGTCGAGGAGCTCGGGGGAGCGGACGTGCTCGTGAACAACGCCGGCGGCGCCCTCGGGTCCGCATCGGTCGAGGAGTCCGACGTCGACGACTGGCGCGCGATGTTCGAGGTGAACGTCCTCGGGACGAAGCGGGTCGTCTCGGCCCTGCTCCCGCACCTCCGTCGCCGCGCGGCCGACGCCGGGAGCGCCGACATCGTCACGGTGACGAGCACCGCCGGGCACGTGGCGTACGAGAACGGCGGCGGCTACAACGCCGCGAAGTTCGCCGAGCACGCCCTCGTGGCAGCGCTCCGGCTCGAGCTGAACGGCGAGCCCATCCGGGTGGTCGAGATCGCGCCCGGGCTGGTGAAGACCGACGAGTTCGCGCTGACCCGGTTCCGCGGCGACGCCGAGAAGGCCGCCGCCGTCTACGAGGACGTCCCGGACCCGCTCGTGGCCGAGGACGTCGCCGAGGCGATCGTGCACGCGGTGGAACTGCCCCCGCACGTGAACCTCGACCTCGTGACGGTCCGGCCGGTGGCCCAGTCCGCCCAGCACAAGCTCGCGCGCGGCACGCTGACGCCCCGGGCCTGACCCGCACGCGCCCGGGCAGCACACGCGGGTCGCGGGCGCGGGGTCCGTGCCGGTACCGTTGTCGGATGCCGATCAGCAGCGAATCCGGGTCACCCGCCCAGGCTCCCTCGACCGTGACCGCGACGAGCGGGCCCGAGGTGCTCGGCTGGCTCGAGTTCGGTGACGCCGCACGCCTGCTCGCCAAGGACGTCCTGTCTTCCGGCTTCGAACCCGAGGTGGTCGTCGCGGTCGCCCGCGGTGGGCTCATCATCGCCGGTGCGGTCGCCTACGCGCTGGGCACCAAGGAGTGCGGCTCGATCAACGTCGAGTTCTACACCGACGTCGAGCAGCGCCTCGAGGAGCCGGTGATCCTGTCGCCCGCACTCGACGCCCCGAGCCTGTCCGGCAAGCGCGTCCTCGTCGTCGACGACGTCTCGGACTCCGGCCGCACCCTGCGCCTCGTCGTGGACATCATCCGGAACGCCGGGGCCGACGTCCGCAGCGCGTGCCTGTACTCGAAGCCCGGCACGGTGCTCGAACCGGACCACGTGTGGCGTCGGGTGGACGGCTGGATCACCTTCCCGTGGAGCGCCCTCGCCCCGGTGACGGCCGAGTCGTGAGCATCCACCTCGTCGGCGGCGGACCCTTCGCCGCCTCGGACGCCGCCGCGCCGTTCGTCGCCGAGGCCACGGCCCGGTCCGCAGCCGTCGGCCGCACCGTCCCGCGCATCGCCCTGCTCTCGGTCGCCGGACCGTCGGGTGCGAGCCCGTCCTCGACCGCCGACATCGCCGAGGTGCTCGGCGGCCCGCGCACGGCCGAGGTCCTCGTGACCGAGATCGCCGCCGGCCAGGTGTTCGACACCACGGTCCTGAGCGACGTCGACGCCCTGGTGGTCGGCGGCGGGGTCACGCCGGACTACCTCGATGCCGTCGCCCCGCTCGTCGACCAGATCCGCCTGCTCGTCGCCGACGGCCTGCCGTACCTCGGCTACTCGGCCGGCGCGATGATCGCCGCCGACCGCGCCCTCGTGGGTGGCTGGCGCATCGGCGGGGTCGAGGTCTGCCCCGAGGAGGCATCCGAGGGACTCGACGAGGTCGAGCTCCGCGAGGGCCTCGGACTCGTCGACCTGACCATCGACGTGCACGCCGTCCAGGCCGGCACGCTCGCCCGGCTCATCGCGAGCGCCGAGGCCGAGTTCGTCACCGCCGGGCTGGCGATCGACGAGGACACCACGCTCGTCGTCGGTGAGGGGGCGCTCGAGGTCCGCGGGACGGGCAGCGTCTGGCGCGTCGTCGCCGGCGAGGAATCGGTCGCCGTCGCCACGATGGGCGCCTAGCCGTGACGAACCCGAACCCGGACCGTCGCTTCGCCACGATGGGCGCCTAGCCCGTGCAGCCCCGTCCGCTCGCCGACCTCGTCGACCCCGGCTGGGCCGAGGCCCTCGCCCCCGTCGAGGACGACGTCCACCGGATGGGCGACTGGCTCCGCGCCGAGACCGCTGCCGGCCGGCAGTACCTCCCCGCCGGCGAGCACGTCCTGCGCGCGTTCGCCGACCCGTTCGACGACGTGCGGGTGCTCGTCGTCGGCCAGGACCCGTACCCGACGCCCGGGCACCCGATCGGCCTGTCCTTCGCGGTCGACCCGCACGTGCGCCCGGTCCCGCGCAGTCTGGCCAACATCTACCGCGAACTCGAGGCCGACCTCGGTGTGACGCCGCCGCCGCACGGGGACCTCCGCGCGTGGTCGGCGCAGGGCGTCCTGCTGCTCAACCGCGTCCTGACCGTCGAGGCCGGCGCTGCGGGCAGCCACCGTGGCAAGGGCTGGGAGGCCGTCACCGACCAGGCCGTCCGCGCCCTCGTGGCCCGGGGGACGCCTCTCGTCGCGGTGCTGTGGGGTGCGCAGGCCGCATCGATCCGACCGCTCCTCGGCGACACCCCCGTCGTCGCCTCGGCGCACCCGAGCCCGCTCAGCGCCTCGCGGGGCTTCTTCGGCAGCCGCCCCTTCTCGCAGGTGAACGAGCTCGTGGTCGCGCAGGGCGCCGCACCGGTCGACTGGACCCTGCCCGCCGAATAGGCTCGGACCCGTGCTCGAGGAGGAATACCAGCGACGGCGGGTCCTGCCGCGACACCTGCGTGCCCCGGTGCCGGCCGAAGCCGCGTTCACGTACACGATCCGTGCGGCCGAGCCGACCGACCTCCCCGACGTCCGCGAGATCCACACGCACTACGTCCGGAACTCCTCGGTCACCTTCGACCCGACGGCGTTCACGTTCGCGGCGTGGAAGCGCCGGTACGACGAGATCCGCCGCCGCGGGCTGCCGTTCCTCGTCGCCGAGAACCCCTCCGGGCAGGTGCTCGGGTACGCGCTCGTCGACCCGTGGAACCCCCGCGACCGCTCGAACCGGGTCGTCGAGGACTCGATCTACCTCGGTGCGGCATCCGGCGGGAAGGGGCTCGGCCGGGCACTCATGGAGGCGCTGATCGACGAGTGCCGCTCCGCCGGCGTGCGTGAGATCGTCGCGGTCATCGCCGACCGGCAGGCCGAGGCGTCGATCCGCCTGCACGAGCGCCTCGGCTTCGAGGAGGTCGGCCGCATGGGCAAGGTCGGCTACAAGTACGACCGGTGGCTCGGCACCGTGACGATGCGGCTGCGCCTGCGCGGTCCGCGCCTGTTCGCGCGCAAGTAGCGAACGCGTCACGGACGGGGTGGGGTCGAGGTCGCACGATCGGCCGCGTCCCGCGTGGGCTCGCGGCGCGTCGCGCGACCTGGGCGGAGCACGCGCGGCGTGTCCTGTGACCCGGCCACGGTCGGACGGGAGGCGCGGGTCGGCGCCGCACCGCGCCTCCCGTCCGTCGGCCGGTCGCGTCCCGGCCCCGCGAGGTCGCGCGATCTGCCGCTCCCGTCGCACGCACGCGGCGTGTCCCGCGACCTCGGCGACCCGCCTGCGGCGTGTCCCGCGACCTCGGCGACCCGCCTGCGGCGTGTCGTGCGACCGCGGCGACCCGCCAGCCGGAGCGTACGGCGTCAGGCCTGCGGCGCCTCGGCGATGAACTCGTCGCGCGTCACCCGCACCAGCTCGCCCGCCGCGGCCGACGCGCCCGCCGCGTCACCGGCGACGAGCGCCAGCCCGACCGCCTCGTGCCTGGCCGCCGCGTCGCGGGTCCAGCGCGTGATGGTGTCGCGCGACTCCGACGTGCGGGTCCGGAGGAGCGCCTCCACGGTCCCGGCGAAGTGCGTGAACACGGCGTTCCCCGAACCGGTCAGGAGCGCCCGGTGGAAGCGGACGTCGGCCTCGAGGTAGGCGCGGCTGTCCTCCCGGCCGCAGGCGGCGGTCATGTCGGTGGCGGCGGCGAGCACCGCGGCGGCCCCTGGTGTCCCGGCCGTCAGCGTCGCGGCGACGGGCTCCACGCCGAGGCGCAGCTCGAGGAGCTCGCGCTGCTGGATGAAGTACGACGGCGAGGCCCCGCGCCACCGGATGACGGTCGGTGCGAGCAGCTCCCACGAGCCGATGCCGAGCACCTGCGTGCCGACCCGTTGCCGGGGTTCGACGAGCCCGAGGGACTGCAGGACGCGGAGCGCCTCGCGGACGACCGACCGCGACACGCCGAACTCGCCGGCGACGAGCTCGGGCCGGACCACGGTACCGGCGGCGAGGGTGCCGTCGACGATGCGATGCCCGAGGGTCTCGAGCACGTGGGCGTGCAGTCCGCGGCCGGTCGGCATCGTTCCTCCATGCAGTACGCGGCACGCAGTGGACGTGACGCGGTCCCCATCGAATCGGCAGACTGCCCCGGAGGGCGGATGCCGCGCGGTGGATCGTCGTATAGTCTGATTAATCAGATTATTCGCGGTCGGCGTGCGAAGCACCCGCCGCACTCGACACGAAGGCGACGGAGCCGCACGGCAGCGGCTCCAGGAAGGGGCACCGATGCCTCACGCTCTCCCGGCCGATCCGGCCACGGCCCACGCGGTCGCGGCCCACGCGGTCACCGTCCTGGCGGCGGAACCAGCCGGCACCCAGGCGGTCGACCCGTCGGGGCCGGTCGCGCAGCTGATCATCGCGGCCGTCATCGGCATCGTCGTGATCATCGCCCTGATCACCTGGCTCAAGGTGCACCCGTTCATCGCGTTGACGATCGGTGCGCTCGGCGTCGGGATCGGCGCGGGCCTCGCCCCGGACAAGGCCGTCACGAGCTTCGGCAACGGGTTCGGCGCGACGATGACGAGCGTCGGCATCCTCGTCGGCCTCGGCTCGATGTTCGGCAAGATGCTCGTCGACTCCGGCGCGGCGGACCGTGTCGTCGACACCCTCGTGCGCCGGTCGTCGAAGGCGGCGCTCCCGTGGACGATGGCCCTGATCGGAGCGCTCATCGGGTTGCCGATGTTCTTCGAGGTCGGCCTCGTCCTCCTCATCCCGATCATCGTGCTCGTGGCGAAGCGCAGCTCCGTCCCGATCATGAAGATCGCCGTGCCCGCGCTCGTCGGCCTCTCGACGATGCACGCGTTCGTCCCGCCGCACCCCGGCCCGCTCGTCGCGATCTCGACGGTCGGCGCGAACCTCGGCACGACGCTCGCGTTCGGCATCGTGCTCGCGATCCCGGTCATCGTCCTCGCCGGTCCGGTCTTCGCGCGGTTCGCGGCGCGCTGGGTCGACATCCCCGCACCCGACATGTTCGGCACGCGTGGGTCGGCATCCGGCCCGGACGACCCCGCCTCCGGCGGACGGGAGGCGCGGCGCGGCCCCGCCACGCAGGACACCGCCTCCCTGCCCCACGGCAAGAGCGACTTCACCCGCGTCATCAGCGAGCCGCGCAGCCCGTCCTTCGCGGTCGCGCTCGTCGGCATCCTGCTTCCCGTCGTCCTGATGCTCGCGCAGGCGATCCGCGAAGCCACCGTCCCGGACGCCTCGGGCTCGTGGGTCAGCCTGCTCGACTTCCTCGGGTCGCCGATGATCGCCATCGGGATCGCCGCGGTCTACGCGATGGTCTTCTTCGCGATCGGCGGCGGCATGGACCGCTCGGCCGTGTCGAAGTCCCTCGAGAGCGCACTGCCCCCGGTCGCGGGCGTCCTCCTCATCGTCGGGGCCGGCGGTGGCTTCAAGCAGGTCCTCATCGACACCGGCATCGGCGGGGTGATCGCCGACGCCGTGAAGGACTCCGGCATCTCGGTGCTGCTCGTCGCGTGGGTGGTGTCCGCGCTCGTGCGCGTCGCCACGGGTTCGGCCACGGTCGCGACCGTCACCGCCGCGGGCATCATGGCGCCGATCGCGCACGACCTGTCCTCGCCGATGACCTCGCTGCTCGTGCTCGCGATCGGTGCCGGATCGGTGTTCCTGTCGCACGTGAACGACGCCGGGTTCTGGCTCGTGAAGGGGTACCTCAACACCACGGTGGGGCAGACCTTCAAGACCTGGACGATGCTCGAGTGCCTCATCTCGGTGTTCGGTCTGCTGGGCGTCCTGCTCGCGGGGGTGTTCATCCGTTGAGCGCCGACAGGGCACCCGACGCACGCGTCCTCGTCGTGATGGGCGTCTCCGGATCCGGCAAGTCGACCGTCGCCGCGATGGTCGCCGAACAGCTCGGGTGGGAGTTCGCCGAGGGCGACGCCATGCACCCGCAGGCGAACGTCGACAAGATGCACGCCGGGACCCCGCTCACCGACGAGGACCGCTGGCCGTGGCTCGACGTGATCGCGGCGTGGATCCGGTCCCACCTCGACGAGGGGACCCCCGGCGTGGTGACCTGTTCGGCGCTGAAGCGCTCCTACCGGGACGTCCTCCGAGCGCCCGGCGTGGTGTTCGTGCACGTCGCCGGCGACGGGGCGCTCATCGAGGACCGGATGTCGAAGCGTTCCGGCCACTTCATGCCGACGTCGCTGCTGCAGTCGCAGCTCGCCACGCTCGAGGTCCCCGGCGACGACGAGGCGCACATCACCGTCGCCGCCGACCGCACCCCGGACGAGGAGAGCGCCGAGGTCATCGAGCGGCTGGGCCTTCGTCGCTGACCGTCCGGGCGCACGTCCGGACCACGGTGTAGGCCGGGGGCATGCCGCACTTCGTCGTCCTCATCCACGGTGGCCCGGGCGAGGCATCCTTCGAGGAGCTCGCCGCCCACGACCGGCACGCCTCGGAGCTCATCGACTCCGGCGTGCTCGTCGCGGCCTTCGCCTTCGGTCCTGCCGCCGAGTCGGTGCGGATCGACTGTGACGGCCCGTCGAGCGGTCCCGGGGTGACGGCCGCGCTCGACGGCATCGGGGTCATCGAGGCGCCGGACCTGGACGCCGCCGTCGCGATCGCCCGGCGGAACCCCGCCACCGAGCAGGGCGGCTTCGTCGAGGTGCGTCCGGTGGCCGATTCGTGGACGCGGGGCGGCGGAGCGACCGCGGGCTCCGCGCCCGGCGTCCCGACGCCCTGACCCCGACCGGCAGCCCTGGTGCCGCAGGGCCGCCGTGCTGCCGACCGGCTGCCGTGATGCCGCTCGGCGGCACCGACGGCGAGTCCGTGCGGCGGTCGGTCAGGCCTCGGTGACGTGGCCGGCCCCGACCCGCCACTGCCGGTCGAGGCGGACGGTCTCGAGCATGCGGCGGTCGTGCGTGACGAGGAGCAGGGTGCCGTCGTACGAGTCGAGCGCCTGTTCGAGCTGCTCGATCGCGGCGAGGTCGAGGTGGTTGGTGGGTTCGTCGAGCACGAGGACGTTCACGCCGCGGGCCTGCAGCAGCGCGAGGCCGGCGCGGGTCCGCTCGCCGGGGGACAGCGCGTTCGCGGGACGACCGACGTGGTCCGCCTTGAGCCCGAACTTCGCGAGCAGGGTCCGGACGTCCGCCGTCGTGGACTCGGGCACGATCGCCTCGAACGCGTCGGCCAGGGGCTGCTCGCCCGTGAAGGCCGCGCGTGCCTGGTCGATCTCGCCGACCGCGACGCTGGACCCGAGGGACGCCGTGCCGGTCGTGGGCGCCTGCTTGCCGAGCAGTGCGCGGAGCAGCGTGGACTTGCCGGCGCCGTTCGGTCCGGTGATGCCGATGCGGTCACCGCCGTCGACCTGCAGCGAGACCGGGCCGAGCGTGAAGTCGCCCTGCACGAACGTCGCGTCGGACAGCGTGGCGACGACCGCCGAGGACCGGGGCGCGCTGCCGATCGTGAACTCCAGCTGCCACTCCTTGCGCGGCTCCTCGACCTCGTCCAGCCGGGCGATGCGGGACTCCATCTGACGGACCTTCTGCGCCTGCTTCTCGCTCGACTCGGAGGCCGCACGACGACGGATCTTGTCGTTGTCGGGGTTCTTGCGCATCGCGTTCCGGACGCCCTGGCTCGACCACTCGCGCTGTGTGCGGGCGCGGGAGACGAGGTCCGCCTTGGTGGACGCGAACTCCTCGTAGGCGTCGCGCTTGTGCTGGCGGGCGATCTCGCGTTCCTCGAGGTACGAGTCGTAGCCACCGCCGAAGAGCCGGTTCGAGGACTGCGCGAGGTCGAGCTCGAGGACGGCGGTCACCGAGCGCGCCAGGAACTCGCGGTCGTGGCTGACGAGGACGACCCCGCCTCGGAGGCCGCGCACGAAGCCCTCGAGCCGGTCGAGGCCGTCCAGGTCGAGGTCGTTCGTCGGCTCGTCGAGCAGCACGATGTCGAACCGCGAGAGCAGCAGGGCGGCGAGGCCGACGCGGGCGGCCTGCCCGCCGGACAGCGCGGTCATGAGCGACTCCGGCCCGACGCCGTCCTCGTCGGCGCCGACGGCCAGGCCGAGGTCGGCGAGCACGACGGGGATGCGGTCGTCGAGGTCGGCCGCGCCCGCCGCGAGCCAGCGGTCGAGCGCCGCCGAGTAGGCGTCCGCCGCGGCGTCCCCGGCGCCGGGATCGCCGAGCGCGGCAGCGGCGGCGTCCATCGTCGCGGTCGCCTCGGCGCAGCCGGTCCGCCGGGCGATGTACGCGGCGACGGTCTCGCCGGGGACGCGTTCGTGCTCCTGCGGCAGGAAGCCGACGAACGCGTCGGTCGGTGCGAGCGACACACTGCCGGCGAGCGGTTCGTCCACCCCGGCGAGCAGGCGCAGCAGGGTGGACTTGCCGGCGCCGTTCACCCCGACGACGCCGATGACGTCCCCGGGGGCGACGGTCAGGTCGAGGGCGTCGAAGAGCGTGCGTGCGGCGTACCCGCCGGAGAGTCCCTTGGCGACGAGCGTGGCGGTCATGCCCCAATCGTCCCATCCCCGGGCACGGCCGGCCGACCGCCCTCCCCGGGCACGGCCGGGGGACCGCCCGCCCCGGGCACGACCGGGGGACCGCCCGCCCCGGGGTCAGTCGAGCGTGATGGTCCGGTCGAACGTCCGGGTGACCGGCGGCGCGGCGACGACGGCGGCGAGGGCGTTCGCCGCCCCCTCGGGGGTGCCGCGCCACGCGACGTAGGCGTCGTGGTCCGCAGACGTCGTCCACCGTTCGAGGACGACCACGCGCGACGCGTCGGCGTCGTCGACGAGGACCTCGAGCGACTCGTTGCCGGCGAACGCGGCGGTCTGGGCGAGGGTCTCGCGGATCGCGGCCTCGACGGTCTCGGTGGGGACGTCGGTCCGGAGCTGGACCTCGAGCAGGACGGTCATCGACATGGTGCACCTCTCTCGTCGTCGCCGGAGCGACTCGGGGTCGCCGGGGCGACACGTCGCCGCCACGTGCGACCACGCCCGTGCTGCAACCGGTCGGCGGTCCGGTGTGTTCCGGACTCGTCGACGGTCGGTGCGGCGGGGTGGAACCGATCCGGCCGTCCCGGACACTGCAGGGTATGGACAGCGGGGACTGGGCGATGGCGCTCGAGGGTGACGGCGAGGCGTTCGGGCGGGTGTTCGACCGGCACCGCCACCGGGTGCAGCGACACTGCATGCGACTCGTGCCGGTCGACACGGACGCGGCCGACACGGTCGCGATCGTGTTCCTCGAGGCCTGGCGGAACCGGGCTCGGGTGCGGCTCGTCGACGGGTCGCTCCTGCCGTGGCTCCTCGTCACCGCGACGAACGTCGCCCGCAACCAGACCCGTGCGGCCAGGCGCTACCGGGCCGCCCTCGACCGGTTGCCACCACCCGAGCCCGTCCCCGACCACGCGGACCGGGACGACGACGGGGACGCCGTCCGTGCCCTCCGCACGCTCGGGCACCGCGACCAGCAGGTCCTCACGCTGTCGGTCCTCGAGGGCTACAGCGAGCGGGAGATCGCCTCGGCGCTCGGCATCGCGCCGGGGACCGTGAAGTCGCGCCTCTCCCGGGCGCGCACCCGCCTCGCCGCCGCACTCGGCGCGAGCGCACCCACCACCCGACCGGCCGTCGAACGGAACGGAGCACGATCATGAGCACCTCCACGAACAGGGAGCCGGGCGACCGCGACCGGGCACTGCGGGCGCTGCTCGTCGACACCGTCGAGCACACGCCCCGGCGGCGTCGACGGTGGCGGGCGGCGACGATCGCGGGAGCGGTGGTGTGCGTCCTCGGCGGAGCTGCCGCCGGTGGAGCGATCACCGCGGCGGCGAGTCCGGACCCCGCCGCTCTCGAGGCCCAGAGCCAGGCCGCGACGGTCGTCGGCGGGTCGGGCGCGACGTACCTGCGGGTCGTCGGCAGCCCGGTCGGGCGGGTCGGGTCGTCGGACGAGACGATCACGGTCGGACGCGCGCCCGCCCGCGCCGACACGTTCACCTGGGTCGCCACGTGTCGCACCGGGAGCGGCGAGATCACCGAGCGCGGGTCCGGTGTCACCGGGGGCAGCGCGTCGTGCGCCGCCGGGTCGCACGTCACGGGCTCGTACGCATCGTCGGAGATCGCCGGCCACCGGATCCGGCTCAGCGTGGACGGGGACCTCGGGTGGACGCTGTCGTACGGCTGGCTGCGCACGCCCCCGATGCCCGCGGCGAGCGCGGCGCAGGACCAGGCGACCGAGGACGGCGTCGTCACCCGCAGCGAGTACCTCGCGGCGTTCGACCGGCTGCAGGGGTGCATGACCGCACGGGGAGAGTCGCTCGGACGGATCCCGAGGTCGTCGTTGTTCGTGGCGCCGGTGGCCCACGACGCGTACGTGCTCGACTGGTGCAGCGCGTCGGAGTGGTCCGCGGTCGACGTCCTCTGGCAGAACGAGCACCCCGCTCCGACGTCGGACGACGGCTCGTGGGGGGTGCAGCCGTACGACCCGGCGGCCGACCCGGAGTACGCCGGCTGAGTCAGTCGAGGACGCGGAACCGGATCGCGTCGCCCGGCCGGAGCTGGGCGGCGCGGTCCACCGACGCGGGGGTGAGCACCGCGACGACGGGGTAGCCGCCCGTGACGGGGTGGTCGGCGAGGAACAGGACGGGGTGGCCCGCCGGCGGGACCTGGAGCGATCCGGTCTCGACGCCCTCGCTCGGCAGCTCGCCGGGGACACGGCGCACGAGCGGTCGGGCAGCGGTGGTCCGCACGCCGACCCGGTCGCTGTCCGGGGTGACCTGGTGGAGCTGGTCGACGAGGACCGCACGCCACGCCGGGGTGAACCAGTCGTCCCGGGGACCAGCGGTGACGTCGAGGACGACCGCCTCGCCCGGAGCGGGCCAGCGCGGCGGCGCGACGGCGTCGACGGGCGGCCATGCGCTGGCGGCGTCCCCGATCGGCAGGACGTCCCCGGTCGTGACCGGCGGCGGACCGAGGCGCGCGAGCGAGTCCCACGATCGACTGCCGAGCACCGCTTCGACGGCGAGGCCTCCGCGGACCGCGAGGTACGTGCGCAGCCCGGACGTGGCGGCCCCCACCCGGAGCACGTCGCCGGGTGCGAGGGCGACGATCTCGAAGCAGGCGGCGCCGCGCACCCGACCGTCCGCCCGCTCGACCGTCACCGGGCAGGGTGCGCCGGTCAGCGCCGCGACCACGTGCGCGTCCGAGCGGAGCGTGACGGAGCCGAGCAGCGCCTCCAGGACCGCCGCCTCGGGACGGTTGCCGACCAGCCGGTTCGCGAGCGCCGCGGCAGCGCGGTCGACGGCGCCGGAAGCCCCGAGTCCCGCGTCGCTGAACCCGGGGCGGCCGAGGTCCTGCGTCGACGTCCCGGGGCCGACCTGCAGGACGGTGAGGCCGCTCATGCGCGGGAGACCTCGACGAACCGGATCCGCGTGCCGGCCGGTGCGAGCGCGGGTGGCTCGCGATCCAGTGACCACATCGGCACGTCGGTGCGGCCGATGAGCTGCCAGCCGCCCGGGGACGCACGCGGGTAGACGGCGCTGAACTCCCCGGCGAGCGCGACGCTGCCGGCGGGCACCGCGGTCCGGGCGGTGGTGCGCCGCGGCAGGCCGGGCGACGGAGCCGTCCCGGTCAGGTAGCTGAAGCCGGGGGCGAAGCCGCAGAACGCGCTCGTCCAGACCTGGCCGGTGTGCCAGGCGACGAGCCCGTCCCGCGTGGTGCCGACCAGGGCGGCGACGGTGTCGAGGTCCTCACCGTCGTAGGTGACGGGGATCGTGGTCACCGCGCCGAGGTCGGCTCGGGTGGGCAGGACGGGTTCGACGGCCTGGAGGCGCGGTGCGAGTCGCGCGGGATCGGTGCGTTCCGGGTCGAAGCGGACGAGCAGCGTGCGCGCGCCCGAGACGAGCTCGGTCACGCCCGGCACCGGCGCGGCCTCGATTCCGGCGCGGAACGCGGTGACCTCGGCGAGCGTGTCGAAGGTGACGAGCACCGCACGGGTGCCCGCGCGGCGCACCTCCGGGATCGGTCCGGCGTGCGCGACCGGCGCGCTCACGGTGTCGGGGCGAACGGGGTGGTCGCGACCCCGTGACGATCGAGGAGCGAGCGGATGGCCCTGGCCATCGCGACGGCATCGGGGGAGTCGCCGTGCACGCACACCGAGTCCGCCCGGACCGGCACGACCGAGCCGTCCACGGCGACCACGGTGCCGTCGGTGATCATCCGGAGCACCCGCTCGGCGACCGTCGCCGGGTCGTGCAGGACCGCACCCGGGCGGCTGCGCGCCACGAGGGACCCGTCGGGTTCGTACGCCCGGTCGGCGAAGACCTCGGACACCGCGCGGAGCCCGTGCGCGGTCGCCGCGCGGAGGAGCTCGGAGTCCGGCAGGGCCAGGACCGCGAGGGTCGGATCGACGTCGCGCGTCGCCCGGACGACGACGTCGGCCTGCACCGGGTCGGCGCAGGCGGTGTTGTAGAGGGCGCCGTGCGGCTTCACGTACGTGACGGTCGTGCCGGCCACGTGCGCCGTCGCGAGCAGGGCGCCGATCTGGTGGACGACGTCGGCGTACAGCGCCTCCGGCGTGACGTCGACCGCGCGCCGGCCGAAGCCGACGAGGTCGCGGTAGGCCACGTGCGCCCCCACCGCGACACCCCGCTCGGCGGCCAGGCGGCAGGTGTCGAGCATGATCGCGGGGTCGCCGGCGTGGAACCCGCAGGCGACGTTCGCCGACGACACCACGTCGAGCATCGCCCGGTCGTCGCCCATCGTCCAGGCGCCGAAGCCCTCGCCGAGGTCGCTGTTGAGGTCGATCGTCGTCACGCTGTCAACCTACCGGCGGCCCCGTATCCTGCGACGGTGGAAACGACACAGCCGTCCGGCACGACCAAGCGCCGCGTGGAACTCCGGATCACCCGCCCGACGCTCACCTGGTTCGCCCGACCGACCGTGACCATCGACGGCGTCGGCCACCCCGCGCAGTGGGGGACCGGGACGTGGGCGGTCCCGGACGAGGGCGGCACGCGGATCGGGGTCTACCTGTACAACCGCGTGTGGCGGTTCGGGACGGCCACCAGGACCGTGACCGCGGCCGACGTCTCGCTCGTCTACCGGTCCGGTCCGCTGCCGGTCGGCGCCGGTCGCCTGGACGCCGCCTGAGCATGGCGGGCATCACCTACCCGAGGCCCCTGGTCGCCGGCGGACGCGTCGAGGTGCCGGCCCCCTCGATGGGCGTCTCCGAGCACCTGCACGGCCGGCTGCAGGACGGCGTGGACGCGCTGACGGCACGGGGACTCACCGTGCACGTGCGGCCGCACGCCACCATCCCAGGGCTCGTCCCCGCCGCTGCTGCCGAGCGTGTGGCCGACCTGCACGACGCGTTCCGGACCGCCGACGCGGTCCTCCCGCCCTGGGGCGGGGAACTCGCCGTCGAGCTCGTCGCGTCGATCGACTGGCACACCCTCGCCGCCTCGCGTGCCTGGTTCGTCGGCTGGTCGGACGTCTCCACGCTGCTCCTGCCCATGACCACGATGACCGGCCTCGCGACGCTGCACGGTGCGAACCTGATGGACGAGCCCTACGAGCTCCCCGCCGAGTTCGCGCGCTGGACCGACGTGGCAGCGCTCCCGCCGGGCGGGACGATCGAGCAACGCAGCGCCCCGCGTCGCCGGAGCCGCCCGTGGGGAGCCTGGGCCGACGAGGCCCTCGACCGCGACGGCGCCTACGACACCCCGACCAGGTGGCGTGCCCTCGACGGCGCGTCCGAGGTCGCGATCCGCGGACGCCTCATCGGCGGGTGCCTCGAGACGGTGTCGCTGCTCGCTGGCACCCCGTACGGCGACGTGCCCGGCTTCGCGCGGCAGTACGCGCCCGAGGGCACGATCGTGTACCTCGAGGTCGCGGAGTCGAACGCCGTCAGTGCGCTCCGGATGCTCACAGCGCTGCGGCTCGCCGGATGGTTCGACGACGCGAACGGCCTCCTCATCGGCCGTACCGAAGGCGCAGCGGTGCCCCGGCTGGACCAGGACGAGGCCGTGCGGCGAGCACTCGGTGACCTCGGCATCCCGGTGGTGCTCGACTTCGACACCGGCCACCAGCCGCCGCAGCTGCCGCTGGTGAACGGCGCGCTCGCCGACGTTTTGCTCGACGGATCGGTCGGCAGCATCACCCAGCGGCTGGTCTGACGGACGGGAGGCGCGGTGCGGGCCCGACCCGCGCCTCCCGACCGGCGGTGCGCACGTCCTCACCGCGGGCGCGGCGCGAGCGTCACCCACTCCTCGTCGCGGACGTAGCCGAGGGCGGCGTTCGCCGCCGCGATCGCGGTGTTCTCCGCCGATCCGCCGGTGCGGAACCGGGTCGTGCCCGTGTCCGCCAACGCGAGCACCGACGCAGCCTTGACCGCCTGTCCGAGCCCGCGGCCGCGCAGCCCGGGGTGGACGACCGTGAAGTCGGTCTCCGCGTGGGGCCCGTCCATGTCGACGAAGGTCATCGCGACGAGTTCACCGTCCGGCGTGACCGTTCCGAACGCCGGCCTCGTCGTCGTCGGGGTCGCTGTCCTTTGGTCGAGCGGGGTGTGCTGGGTCGCGACGCCGCCGGGGTAGTCGTGGGCCGTCTGGGCGTCGAGCCGCAGGACCGCGTCGACGTCGTCGGGGCCGAGCGGCCGCGTCGTCCCGGTGCCGGCGGTGCGGTCCACGAGTGACTGCAGCCGCTGCCGGTCGATCCGGTCGACGTCGAGTTGCGCGCCGAACGACCGGGCGGTGAGGCGCCAGCCCTGCGCTTCGAGTTCCGCGACTTCGGGCGCGTCCGCTGGCAACACCTTCGTTTCCCCCACGGCCGGATCCTCGCACGCCCGGAGGATCGACCCCCGCTAGTGTTCGGGGACACCGATGTGAGGGAGGGCGCGCATGGCGAGCACGGATGTCCTGACGGGCACGATCGACCCACGGTGGGCGAAGGTCCGCCCCCTGGTCTTCAAGACGATCATCGGTGCCGTCGTCGCCGCTGGACTGGTCGGCATCGTCGCGGTGCTCCTCGGGGACTTCGGTCGGGTCGCCGTGCAACTCCTGCTGACCGTCGTCGTGGTCGTCGTATTCGCGCTCCTGTCCTGGTACGACGCCGACGTGTCGTCGAGACGGTCCGGGAGGTTCGCGTTCGCGAGCATCATCGTCTCCCTGTACCTGCTCGCCACCGGCCTCGCCAAGGTCTGGATCGTCCCGGCCGACCCCTTCGGCGGTGACGGGATCTGGATCGTCGGCGAACAGTTCATGCAGTGGGTCGGCATCGTGTTCGTCGCACGCTTCGCGCTGCTGCACGTCCACCTGCTCCTCGTCATCCACCGGCGCTACCCGACCCCGCTGCTGCAGCTCGTGGCGAAGACGACCGTCGGGGTGATCGCGCTGCTCGCCCTGCTGCTGTCGGTGCCGCTCCTGGCTCCCGGCCTCGACCTCGCCAGCGGGTACTGGCGACTGGTGTGGGTCGTGGTGATCCTCGACCTGCTCGGAACGGTGGTCGTGCCGCTGAGCAACGCACTGTTCCGACCGCGCGATCCCGCCCTCGCATGGCCGGGTGGGTCCTCCGCGCCGTCTGCAGCCACAATGCCCCAGCCGGCGCCGGCCGGATCGTCGAAGCCCGAAGTCGCGGCGGAGACCGTCCCCACGGTGTCCGTCCTCGACAGGCGGGGTACGGCCGTCCCGATCGACGACGCGTGGTCGGGCGTCCCCGGTCCAGCCGGTCCCGCGGCGGCGTCCGAGCCGTCCGCCGGCCACGGGATGTCCCGAGCCGAGGTGACCCGGTCGACCACCGCGGACGGCACGTCGACCCCTGAAGCCACGGCCGTGACGGTCGCGGGCAGCGACGGTCTGCTCTACGAACGTCGACCGGACGGAGCCCGCGCGCTCGCCTGGCCGCGCTACGTCGACGGGACGCCGCTGCCAGCGGCGCCGGACGGCTCACCGGACTTCAGCGGCGTCGCCCGCCCCTGACGGTTCGACGCCGGCGGTCGAGGCCTCCGAGCGGCCGACCGGTCAGACGTCCCCGAGCACCTTCCGCCAGGCGGCCGTCAATGTCGCGTACTCGTCGTCCGAGACGAGGTCACGGACCCCGGCGGCGAGCACCGCGGATCGGACCGCCTCCTCGGCGCCCGCCCGGTCGCGGAGGCGCGCATCCGAGTGTCGCACCGCGCGTCCGGCCTGCTGCGCGGCCTCGATCTCCTCGACGCGGCCCGCTGCTCCTGCGGCCTCGAGCGCGTGCTGCCACGCGGCCACGAGGTCGGCGTTCGTGACCATCCGCCCGTCAGCGCCTCCCTGGATCGCGAGGGATGCACTCGGTTCCGGCAGCAGGATGCCTTCGTCGGCCTTCCACGCAACGTCGAGCGACTCTGCCTCGTCGGCGGTGATCCGCCCGGCTCGCTCGATCATGGGCTGCAGTCCGGCATTGCTGATGTCGTCCGACACTCTGTCCTCTCCGACCGACGCGCTCGCGTGGTCCGGTCCATCCTGGTGGCTCGCCCACGTCCCGCGCACAGGCGCCACCCAGAGGAGGACGAAGCGTCGCGATGGGTCATCAGTCGTCGGAGGTTCTGACGCATCGAGCCGGCGCATGGTGGACTGGCAGCATGCGCATCCGATCCGCGGCGGTCGTCCGAGGGAGACGAGCCACGCGCGGCGACGACTGTCGCCGTGCAAATAACGTGTCTCCTTCGCACGCAACTTGCCGCCGTCGCGCGGGCGGGTGTCGCCACGGTCCTTCCCGTCAGGCCAGGACCGGGCAGCTCGCGTGACAAGTCCGCATGACGCACCTCCTCGCAATAGATCGCGGACCAGCTGTGTGAGACGGAGACTGCCGGGAGCAAGCGCGAGTAGGAACGCCTCAGCGATGCAGTGACCTCGGTCGTAGCCAGAGACCCGCGTGCGCGACGCTGCCGAGTCCGGCTGCCGATCGGCTATTGAACGGGTGAGCGGGAGGCGCTTCGCCGAGTAAGGGGCAGGAGAGCGACGGGCGCGACGGCGAGAGCGGCGCCGATCATTGCCACGGCCGTCATCGCCCAGTCTGCCTCAGGGATTGTCACGTGTTGACCAGACGGGCCGGAGAGCGTGCAGTCGGTACCGAGCGGCCAGTACGACGGGGTGACGCTGACGCCGACCCCTTCACTGACTACCGCACCGACAGCAGCGGGGTTCGTGATGCAGTCGGCTCCATCGTCGCCTCCGACGAGGCGTCCCTGAGCTGCGATCACTGCACCGCCGACGAGCATCAGGCCGACGGCGACGGCGACCGCAGTCAAGAACCAGAAGCGCGCCCAACCCCATCCGGTCGGTTGATCGTCGCGTGCACCCATGACCTCGAGTCAAGCCCATCAATCCGAAGCACGCTGCCCGGAACATACTGATCCGCCGTGGTCTACCGGACGCCCGACAGAGGCTTCCTGCTGCTCATCGGTCGAGCGTCCGGTCGCCGATTGGCTATCGAGACGTCATTGGACAGGCCGGAAGGACCGATGAGCGCGATCCTCCCGGCCTAGTTCCCATTGCCCGGGCGTAGTCGACAGTTGGGTACGGGATGAAACCAAGGGATTCGTACAGCGCTCGCGCCGGCGCGTGGAACTCGTCACCACCGGTCCCGATGTGCACGACGGTCACTCCGAGCTGGTCGAGGCTGTTCAGAACGGTCGAGCAAAGGGCTCGTGCGACTCCTCGACGTCGAGCGTCCGGGTGGACAGCGACCATCTCTAGCCGTCCGGACAAATCGCCCGTGGTGTTCCAGCCGACGTATCCGAGGGGCTTGCCGTGTTCTTCCGCAAGAGTGATGAACCGACCCTCGTGGGGAGCGAGCAAGGACGGGACCTCGTGGCGGTAGTCGTCTTCCCAGCGTCCGTGGTCGTGCGCGGTCACGTCGGGTCGAAGTTGAACGAGCGAGCCGGCGAGAAGCGGCCGAAAGACCTCGATCGTCAAGTCGGTCAGCGCGGGAAGGTCGAGCGGGGTGCAGTCGCGGATGTGCATGGTGCGCTTCTTTCGTGAGCTGTCGGAAGGCTCCACGCCCGTCATCGGGGTGGAGGAGAGCGACGGCCGGGGCCGTCCCTTCAGTAGCGCGTGCGCCAGCTCGCGAAGCAGTCCATGCGGCCACGGTACCCAGCGGGACGGCGCCGGGGAAGAGTCCGCCTGCCTTTCGACTATCGGGACCGCCGCAGAGCTGTCGGCATTGCGACAGGATGTTTGGTCGAATCGAGAGACACGGGCGAGGTCGCCGAGACTCGTGAGCCGGGGTGGCGACAAGTTCTGAGTCCGTCGACATCGACGTTCCCTCGGACGGCGACAGCGACCAGGGAGAACACTGGCCCCATGACGACCAAGATCACCCTCATCATCGACAACCCGGCCGACCCCGCCGCCTTCGAGCAGGCCTACCCCGCGCTCGAGGAAGCAGCCGGCGCCCTGCCGGAGCTCCGCCGTCTCGAAGCCGGCAAGGTCTGGCCGAAGGAGGACGGCACGCCCACCCCGGCCCACCGGACGCTCGACCTGTACTTCGACTCCTACGACGACGCGTCGAAAGCGGTCGCCGGCGAGGAAGCGGGCGCCTTCTTCGGCCAGCTCGGCGCCACCGGAGCGACGTTCACCGGGCTCTTCTCCGACGTCGAGAAGGCGTGACCACCACCGTCCTCGTCGCCGGCGCGACCGGTGACCTCGGCGGACGCATCGTCCGGGCACTCCGGCGGCACGACACCCACGTCCGGGTCCTGACCCGGCCCGGATCCACGGCGACCCCACCGAACGAGGGCGACGACCACGTCGAGGTGGTCCGGGCCGACTACGGAGACCACGCCGCCCTGACGGCGGCGCTCGCCGGGGTCGAGGTCGTCGTGTCCGCGGTGAGCGGCACGCGCTTGGTCATCGTCGATGCGCAGCGTGCGCTGCTCCGGGCAGCGGTGGACGCCGGTGTCGAGCGGTTCATCCCGTCGGACTACGCAGCCGACTACCGCTCGATCACCCCGGGGACGAACCGGAACTTCGAGCTCCGGCGCGAGTTCGCCGCCGACCTCGATGCCGCCCGCATCCGGGCCACCTCGGTGCTGAACGGCGCGTTCACCGACATGCTCACCGGGCAAGCACCGCTCATCCTGTTCGACCGGCAGCGGGTGCTCTACTGGTCCTCGGCCGACCAGGTGCTCGACTTCACCACGAAGGACGACGTCGCCCGCACCACGGCGCTCGTCGCGCTCGACCCCGACGCACCGCGGTTCGTCGAGGTCGCGGGGGACCGGGTGACCTCGCGGAGCATCGCCGACACGATGTCCCGGCTCACCGGCAGGCCCTTCCGGCTGCAGTGGGCGGGAACCGCGTCGACGCTCTCGGCGATGGCCCGGGTCGGACGACGCCTGTCGAAGGCCGGCGACGACGAACCGTTCCCGGCGTGGCAGGGCATGCAGTACTTCGTCAGCATGTTCAGCGGCGAGGCCACGCTGCACCACGTCGACGACGAGCGGTACGGTGCAGAGGGCTGGACGACGGTGCGGGACGTGCTCGCCGAACACGTCGGAGCCGGAGCCCTCGACGGAGCCTGAGCCCCGAGCCTGATCCCCAGAACGGAAGCGACCCGATGACCGACACCACCTGCCACATGTCGATCTCCCTCGACGGGTTCGTCGCCGGGCCGGACCAGGGGCTCGACCAGCCACTCGGACGCCGGGGCGGCGAGCTGCACACCTGGCACATGCCCGGCGCCGACGTCGGTGAGGCGGACCGCACCGCCGCCGGGTGGCTCATGCGTCCCCGCGGCGCGTACGTGATGGGTCAGAACATGTTCGGACCGCCCCGCCACGAGCGACCGGACGACTGGACGGGCTGGTGGGGTGACGAACCGCCGTACCACGCCCCGGTCTTCGTCCTCTCGCACGCCGCACACGACCCGATCGCGCTCGACGGCGGCACGACCTTCCACTTCGTCACCGACGGCTTCGACGCCGCCTACGCCCGAGCCGTCGAGGCGGCCGGCGACGCCGGTGTCGACATCGCCGGCGGTGCCGCGACGGTTCGCCAGGCGCTCGCCGCGGGCGTCGTCGACGAGCTCACACTCGACATCGCCCCGGTGCTGCTCGGCTCCGGGGAGCGGATCTTCGAGGACGGCGCCGAGACGTTCGACTTCGTGCCGGTCGACGTCCTGCACTCGCCGCTCACGACCCACATCCGGTACCGCCGCCGCGCCTGAGCACCACCGCAGACCGCACGCGCACGCGACCGCGCGCGCACACGCGCCCGCGCACGAACAACGCACGCGCACGCCGACGCACCGAGCCCGTCACGACCCGTCCGGCACCGTCACGATCCGGTTCTGGTACGCCCAGACGACCGCCTGCAGGCGCGAGCGCACCCCGAGCTTCGGCAGCATCCGGGCGAGGTGCGACTTCACCGTGGACACCTCGACGACGAGCGCGGCGGCGATCTCCTCGTTCGACATCCCCTGGGCGAGCAGCAGGAGGACGTCGCGCTCGCGAGCGGTGAGGACCTCGTCCGCCCGGTCACCGGACACCGGCTGCAGGCTCCGCCGAGCGACGAACTCGCGCAGCACCCGTCGGGTGAGCGCCTGGTCGATGGTGCCGTTGCCCGCCGCGACCTGCCGCACGGCACCGACGATGACGTCCGGCTCGGCGTCCTTCAGCAGGAAGCCGGACGCACCCGCCTCGAGCGCCCCGAACACGAGGTCGTCGAGGTCGAACGTGGTGAGCACGAGCACCGGGACCGCCGGGTCCGCCCCGGGGCCGCAGAGTTCGCGCGTGACCTCGATGCCGTTCCGCACCGGCATCCGGATGTCGAGGCAGGCGACGTCGGGCCGGGTGCTCCGGGCGAGCGCGAGCGCCTCACCGCCGTCGGCGGCGACCGCGACGACCTCGATGTCCGGTTCGGCGGACAGCAGCGCGGTGACGCCGGCTCGCACCAGCGGCTGGTCGTCCGCCACGAGCACCCGGATCACCCGGCCACCTCCGGAGCGTCGGCCGACGCGTCGGCGTCGGGCCGTGCCTCCCGGCCCGTCACCAGCTCGACCGTCCAGCCACCGTCTCCGGTGGGACCGACCTGGAGGCGCGCCCCGACCAGTTCTGCCCGCTCGCGCATGCCACGCAGTCCGTTCCCACCCGCGGGCGAGCTGCCGGCGGACGGTGCGGTGGGCACCCCGTTCTCGACGCGGACCGTCAGCTGGTCGGGGTCGCGGTCGTCGACGGTGACCGTGCACGGCCCACCGGCGGCGTGCAGGGCGACGTTGGCAAGCGCCTCCTGCACGGTGCGGTAGGCGACGAGCTGGGTGAGCGGGCCGATGCCGTCCGCCAGCGGGTGCTCGCCCGGCAGGACGGCGAGGGTCACGGCGCTCCGCAGTCGGGCGTGCTCGACCAGGTCGACGATGCCGGCGACGGTCTCGACCGCGGTCTCGGCGGGGGAGTCGTCGCGGAGGAGTCCGACGAGGCGCCGGAGGTCCTCGAGGACGGCCGTGCTCTGCTCCCGCACCTGCCGGACGCCCTCGTGCGCGCCGTCCGGATCGGTGTCGATCTGGCGGTCGACGACGGCCGACATCAGGGCGATCCCGGACAGGTGGTGGGCGGCGATGTCGTGGAGTTCCCGGGCCATGGCGGCGCGCTCGCGCGACACGGCGGCCTCGACGCGGGCGTCCTGCTCCCGAGCGACGGCGGCGGCTTCGGCGCTGCGCGCGTCGGCTGCCGCGCTCCGGGCGTCGGCCGCTGCGCTGCGGGCGTCCGCCTCGGCACTCCGGGCGTCCGTCTCGGCACGACGGGCTGCGCGGAGCTCGCGGCGGGACCGGACGACGAGCGTCACGACGAGGGGGAGGGCGACCGCTCCGACCGCCTGCAGCACGCCCTGACCGGCCGCGGCTCCGAGCCCGGACGCCAGGCCGCTGCGCACCCCGCCGGAGCCGACGGCCGACGAGGCCCCGGTCCCGATCGCCACGAGGACGGCGGATGCGGTGACCGCCGGCCAGAGCCGGGGCAGCGGGATCCGGAGCGTGGCGAGCACGACGGCCACGACGACGGGCAGCGCGGTGAGGCCGTACGCGCTGCTCGGTGCCACGAGGGCGAGGAGGATCGGCAGGGCGCCGACCACCAGCAGCACGGAGCGGGGCGCCCGGCGGGCGCCGAGCAGCACGGCCGACTGGGCGACCAGGGCGATCGCGAGGAGGGTCCACGCCGTCCCGCCGACGTCGGGGAACCCGGGGCCGGTGCCCGAGGTGCCCGCGGTGTCCGGGTCGAGGGCGTCGAGCGGCGGCAGGCCGAGCAGGAGCCCGAGCGTGACCACGGCGGTGCCGGCGGCGACGAGCAGGTCGGTCCCGCGGCCTCGTCGGACGGGCACGCCGCGTGCGTCGCGTCGGTCGGGCGCGTCAGCGGGTGCCATCGTTCGATCCTACGAGTCGAGGCGTGCCGACGGCGGCGGTCCCGGTCCCGGTGCTGCCGTCGGTGTCGGTGTCGGCGCCGGTTGCGATCCCGCCGCGACCGCCGCGTCCGCCGCCGGGGGAGCCGAGCCGCCCCCGTGTCGCCACGAGCAGGACGAGCGCCGCGACGGTCGACACGATCGCGAGGCCGTGCATCATCGTCCCGGCCGTCATCCCCGGGTACATGTCGGCCCAGAGCGTCGAGATGGTGTTGTTGACGCCGACGTGCAGCAGCAGGGCGACCGGCAGGCTCTCGCCCGTGCGGTTGAACACCCACGTCATGACCACGTTGAAGGTGATCGTGAAGAGGGCGAAGACGAGCGGCTCCGTCCAGTGCGCGTCCGGCCAGCCGCCCCAGTCGCTGAGGTAGAGCGGCATGTGCCAGAGCGCCCACAGCGGACCGAGGACGGCCGCGGCACCGAGCGGGCCGAACCGCTCCTGCAGCCGGGGCAGGGCGAAGTCGCGCCAGCCGGGCTCCTCGGACAGTCCGGTGGAGAACAGCTGCACGACGAGCCCGGGCACGAGGGCGAGCAGCGCGAGCGCACTCGGCGCCTGCACCTGACCGCCCGCGAAGGGCAGCCCGGTGGCGACGATGAGCGCGGGCACGCCGACGAGGGCGAGGGCGTACCAGTACCAGGCGACCCGCCAGCGCCAGAGCCGACCGACCCAGCGGCGGAGACCGGGTCGGCCGTCCGCGATCGCGGTGACGAGGAAGGCGCCGCCGAGCGGGCCGAGCAGCGCCCCCGGCAGGACGCCGGTGAACTGCGCGGTGCCGAGGAACTCGGGGAAGTGCAGGTCCCAGACGCCGAGGCCGTGCGGCGACAGGACGTAGGGGATCCACGCCAGCCAGCTGAGGCCGAGGGCGAGGGTGGCGAACGCGGCGAGCGGGTGCCGTGCGACGACGCCGCCGATCCCCGTCCGACGGGCTGCGCGTGTGCCGGTGGTGTGCCGGTCTTCGGTGCTGATCGTCATGGCGACGACGCTACGAACGGCGCTGCCCCCGGACGACCGACGGAGGGACGCACTCCGCGGGGTTCCTCCGAAAGGATGCACCGCCGTGGACGCGGGACCACATGACGGGAGGCGCGGTGCCAGCTGGCACCGCGCCTCCCGTCAGCACTCCGTCAGTCCCAGATCGAGACCCAGTCGATGTCGACGTGGCCGCTCGCGGACGCCGGCACCTCGCCGCCGATGGCGGTCTCCGCCTGCAGCGTCACGCGCATCGGCTCCGTCGGGACCGCGCTGTGCGTCGTCGAGACGAGCGCGCCGTCCCAGTAGAACCGGACCGCGCCGTGGTCCCACTCGGTGGTCGCGACGTGGTAGCCGCTGCTCTGCGTCGACGCCGAGTGCTGCTGGATCGAGCTGTCGAACGTCATCATGCCGTTGCGCAGCGTGCCCGGGATCGCGGACGCCGGTCGGACCGTGCTGCCGAGGTCGCCCTCGGGCCAGTCGATCTCGCCCTCGTTCCAGTCGTTGCTGCTCGGCCAGAGCATCCCGACGAACTTGTAGCCCTCGGTGTTCGTGGTCTTGTACCGGATCGACACGCGGCCCGTCGTGTGCGGCTGGTAGTCGTCCGGCAACACCGTGGCGACGAGCGGCTGCCCGTCCTCGGAGTGCAGCCAGAAGTCGAGGTTCCCGTTCGACACGCTGAGCACCTTGTCCGGCGCGTAGTACCCGCGTCCGCTGGTGTCGCTGTAGCCCGAGTACGCCCCGAGCCGCGGGTAGGCGCTGAGAACGCTGCCGAGGCCGGCGTCGGTCGTGAAGTCATCGGCGTACGACTGCTTCCACGTCCGCCCGTTCGACGTGACGTCGCCCCGCGGCACCGACGTCGAGTCAGTCGCGGTGGCGGCCTGAGCGGCGGCTGCCGACGTGGCGGTGGCGGTGGCGGTCGGCGTCGGTCGTGCGGTGATCCGAGCCGACGCGGTCGACGACGACGCCGACGGTGACGCCGTCCACGGAGCAGCCGTCGGGGTGGCGTGCGCGGTGCTCGTGGCCGAGGGCTCGCTGGTCGGCGTCCCGGTCGCCGACCGTGCCGTGGCCGCTCCTCTGGTCGCGGCATCGGTCTCGTTCGCGTGCTGCGTGAGCCCGAGCACGAGGGCTCCGCCCGCGACGATCGCCATGCCGGCGACGACCCGCCGCGTCCTGATCCGTCCGTTCTGTTCGCGAGCGCCCCTGCGACGCCCCTTCCCCCTGTTTTCCCCCTGCCCCCCGTGGAGTTCCCTGTCGTTGTCCCTGGTCAACACGTGGCCCTGTTCCTCCTGAGGTTGGTGGTGCGACGCGGAACCGTAACCCGTCCGGTCCGCAGTCCGCCGGTGGATCGTCCAGGCTCGGGATGAGGGCGGCTCGTGGATGCCGCCCGATCGGCCCCCGAACGAGGGACACGTCACTGAATGAACGTTCAGGTGAATTTCCGGCCCCGCCTAGGCTGGGGTCTCGTGTTCGAACTCCACCACCTCACCGCGCAGGAACTCTGGGACTGGATCCGACGGGGCGACGCCACCGCCCTCGAGGTCACCGAGCACTACCTGGCGCGGATCGCCCGGCTCGATCCGGCGCTCGGCGCCTTCGTGACGGTCACCGCCGACGCCGCACGCGACCGTGCCGAGCACCTCGGTCACCGCGTCCCGACGTCCCGACCGCTGTGGGGGCTCCCGTCTGCTGACAAGGACCTGTACGACCGTGCCGGGGTCCGGACACGGCACGGCACCACGAGCCTGCCCGAGCGTCCCGCGCCCGTCGACCACCCGCTCGTCGCGGCGCTCGACGCCGCCGGCGCCGTGAGCCTCGGCAAGACCGCGTCGCCCGAGTTCGGGATGTCGTCGTCCTCCGAGACCCGCTTCGGCGTGACCCGGAACCCGTACGACACGAGCCGCGCGCCCGGCGGGTCGTCGAGCGGCGCGGCGGTCGCCGTCGCCGCCGGACTCCTGCCGGCCGCTGTCGGCACGGACGGCGGCGGATCGGTCCGGATCCCGGCCGCGGCGACCGGGCTCGTGGGGCTCAAGCCGAGCCGCGGGCGTGTGCCGTCGATGCCCGGACGCTCGGGCGTCGGCGGCCTGTCCGTCGCGGGCCCGATCACGCGGACGGTCGCGGACGCGGGCATGCTGCTCGACGCGCTCGTGGCGCCGACCGGACTCCCGGAGCCGCACCCGTACGCGCTCGTCACGCCCGACGTCGGCGAGGGACCGTTCACCGCCGCGGCCGTCCGGGGTGAGGGGCGCTTCGTCGTCGGACTGCTCGAGGGCTCCCCGTGGGACGACACCGTCGACGTGGTGGTCGACCCCGCGGCACGCGCCGCCGTCGAGACCGCCGTCCGGGTGCTCGGCGAGGTCGGACACGGTGTCGAGGACGTCCGGATGCCCCGGGCGCCCTACGCCGACGCGTTCCGGGTGGCGTGGGAGTCGAGCGCCGCCCGGTTGCCGATGGTCCCCGGGATCGACCTGACGGAGTTGACGCCCCTGGTGTCGTGGCTCGTCGACCGCGGCCGCACCCTGACCGGCACGCAGGTGCTCGACGCGATGACGGCGCTCGACACGTTCTCGGCCGCACTCATCGGCACGTTCGACCGGTTCGACGCTGTCCTCACGCCGACCCTCGCGCTCACGCCGCGGCCGCTCGGCTGGTACGGGGACGACCCCGAGGAGGACTTCCGCCGCCAGTGCGCGTACTCACCGTGGACGTCGATGGCGAACGTGGCCGGACTGCCGGCGATCACGCTGCCCGTCGGGGTGACGGACGAGGAGCACCCGGACGGCGCCGGACTGCCGATGGGTGTGCAGCTCATCGGGCGTCCCGGTGGCGAGCGGGTGCTCCTGGCGATCGGCGCGCAGCTCGAGCGGCGGCTCCGGTGGCAGCGGCGGCACCCGGCGGCCTGGACCGCCTGAGCGGACGGCGCCGGGCGCTGGCGTGCGTCGAGCCCCTCGGGGACGGCGAGCCCCTCGGGGGCGGCGAGCCAGTCGGGGGCGGCGAGCCCGTCGGGGGCGCCGAGCCCGTCGGGGCGCCGAGCCGGTGCGACATCGTCGTGGTCGTACGACGTCGGAGATGTCGCTCCTGCGCGTCCGCAACGGTTGCGCGCGCGGGGGAACGACATCGTCGCTGTCGTACGACGTCGACGATGTCGTTCCGAGTCCGCACCCGACGACGCACCACAACCCAGCGCTACGGCAGCGTCGGCGCCGCCTCCACCAGGGCCCGGGTCACCGGGTGCTCCGGCGCGTCGAGCAGGGACACCGGCCCGTGCTCGACGATCCGCCCCGCGGACATCACCGCCACGGTGTCGCACAGCCGCTGCACCACGCCGATGTCGTGCGACACCAGCACCAGGGTCAGCCCGAGGTCGTCGGCAAGCGACCGGAACAGGTCGATGACGCGGGCCCGCACCACGACGTCGAGGGCGCTCATCGGTTCGTCGCCGAACAGGATCCGCGGGGAGTGCACCACCGCTCGTGCGATCGCGATGCGCTGGCGCTGCCCGCCGGAGAACTCGTGCGGGTACCGGTCGACGGCGTCGGCGGGCAGGTCGACCCGCTCCAGGACGTCACGGACCAGCTCGCGGTGGTCGCCGTCGATCCGCAGCGCCCGGAGCGGTTCCGCCACGATCGCACCGACGCGCATCCGCGGGTCGAGCGAGGCGTACGGGTCCTGGAAGACCACCCCGGTCTCGCGACGGAACCAGCGCATCGCGGCCGCTGATGCGGACGCCACCACCGGACGACCGGACGCGGTCACGGTGCCGGCGGAAGGCGCCTCCAGGCCGGCGAGCAGCCGCACCAACGTCGACTTGCCGGAACCGGACTCGCCGACGATCCCGAGACGCGCGCCGGGCGCGACGGACAGGTCGACCCCGTCGACCGCGGTCCGGACGGGGCCTGGCTCGAACGGGCCGCGGCGGGGGAGTCGGTAGGTGCGGTGCAGGCCCTCGGCGTGCAGGACGTCGGTCATGCGGAGTCTCCGGTCCGTGGGGCACGGCGGGCGGTGGCGCGGGCGGCGTCGACGAGCGCGGCCGTCGCGGGGTGCTGCGGCGCCGCGAGGAGTCCGGCGACCGAGCCCTGCTCGACGACCCGGCCGGCGTCGAGGACCACCGCGGTGTCGGCGATCCGTGCGAGGACGGCGAGGTCGTGCGTGACGAACACCATGCCCGCGGTGAGGCCCTCGAACAGCTCGAGGATGCGCGCCTCGGTCGTGACGTCGAGCGCGGTGGTGGGTTCGTCGGCGACGAGGTAGGACGGCTGTCCCGCCATCGCCATCGCGATGCAGATCCGCTGCCGCTGCCCACCGGACAGCTGGTGCGGGTACTGCCGCACGAGCGACTCGGGGTCCGGCAACCCGACCCGGACCGCCAGGTCGAGCGCCCCTGCCGCTGCCGCGCTTCGGTCGAGCCCGCGGTGCAGCCGCAGCGGTTCCGCGATCTGCGCGCCGACGCGACGGAGCGGGTCGAGCGCGGTGCCGGGTTCCTGGAAGACCATCCCGATGCCGGCGCCGCGGTGGCGGGCCCGCTCACGGTCGGGCAGGCCGACGAGCTCGGTGCCGTCGAGCCGGATGCTGCCCGTGACGCTCGCCCCCGCGGGCTCGAGACCCATCAGGGCGAGCGAGGTCATCGACTTGCCCGACCCGGATGCGCCGATGACGCCGACGCGACGGCCGGGAGGCACGGTGAACGTCACGTCGTCGAGGATCGTCCGACGGTCGATGCGGACCGTCAGTCCGCGCACCTCGAGCCCGGAGGCTCGGGTGCCCGACGTGGTCGCGTCGCTCATGCGGTCACCCCCGTGCTCGTCGGCGTCGGGTCGTCCGGCGTGCGGGGCGTCGCCGCACCACCGGCCGCACGGTCGCTCGTGGTCAGGCGCGGGTCGGTCGCGTCGCGGACGGCGTCTCCGAGCAGCGACAGGGCCGCGACGACCAGGGCGATCGCCGCACCGGGCCAGGTCGCGCTCCACGGGTGCACGCCGATGTACGTCTGCAGGTCGGACAGCAGGCTGCCCCACGAGGCCGTGTTCGAGCCGGCGCCGTAGCCGAGGTACGACAGGCCGGCCTCGGCGAGGACGGCGGTCGCCATCGCGAGCGACAGCTGCACGGTGAACAGGGGCGCCGCGTTCGGCACGAGGTGGCGGAACAACACCCCGGCACCGCCGACGCCCGACGCCCGCGCCGCGGTGACGTAGTCGCTCCGGGCGATGCGGCGGATCTCCCCGCGGGCGACCCGGGCGATCGTCACGCCGAAGGACAGGCCGACGCTGACGATCACGACGCCGAGCGACCCGCCGGCGATCGCGGTGAGGAGCATCGCGGTCAGGAGGGTCGGGAACGCCACGAGGATGTCGAGCAGGACCGCGGTGCCCTCGCGGACCCAGCGCGCGGTGAGCGAGCCGATCGCGGTGAGGACCATGCCGACGACGCTCGCGATCACGCCGGAGCCCACCGCGACGAGCACGGTCGTGCGGGTGCCGGCGAGCAGGTAGCTCGCGATGTCCCGACCGGAGGCGTCGGTGCCGAACCAGTGCGCCGGGCTCGGTGGTTCCCACTGGTGGAAGGGGTCGGCGCGGAAGGGGTCCTGCGGCGTCCAGACGAGCGACACCGCGGCGAGGACGAGGAGCAGGCCGAGGACGACCACGGCGAAGACCCCGGTCGGTCGGGCGACGAGTCGGCGGATCACGCGGACACCCCGTTCATCCGGACACCTCGCGCTGGCGGGGGTCGAGCGTGCGGTGCACCACGTCGACGGCGAAGCCCACGAGCAGCACCAGCCCGGTGAGCACGAGCAGCTCCGACTGCACCTTCGTGACGTCCCGTCGGCCGACGTCGGTGACGAGCATCCTGCCGACGCCGGGGAGCGAGAAGAGCTGTTCGACGACGACTGCCCCGACGAGCAGGCCGGCGATCTGCACACCGAGCACGGCCAGCACCGTCAGGGCCACCGAGGGGAGCCCGTGGCGGAGCAGCGCCTGCGTGCGGGTGAGCCCGATCGCCGCGGCCGTCCGGACGTGGTCGGCGTCGAGCACGCTGAGCGTCGCCGACCGGGTGAACCGCAGGATCACGGCACCCTCGACGGCGCCGATCGTCAGCGCGGGCAGCACGAGCGCCGCGAACGCCCGTCCGGGCTCGTCCCACCCGTCGAGCGGGAAGCCCTGCGTCGGCAGCCAGTGCAGCGTCACGGCGAACAGCGCCACGAGGAGCATGCCGGCCCAGACGATCGGGATCGAGGCGACCGCCTGCGCCAGGAACGCGATCACGGCGCCGCCCGGACGCCGACGGAGCACCGCCGCGAGCACGCCGAGCGGCACCCCGATGACGAGCGCGGCGACGAGGGACATGCCCGCGAGCGGCAGCGTGACGCCGAGCTTCTGGGCGATCTCGGGTGCGACCTGCCCGTCGGTGACGAGCGACCGGCCGAGGTCGCCGCGGAGGAGCCCGCCGATCCAGTCGAGGTACTGCACGACGACCGGTCGGTCGAGCCCGAGCTGCTGTCGGAGCTCGGCGACCTGCGCCGGCGACGCCTGCGTGCCCGCGACGATCTGCGCCACGTCCCCCGGGAGCACCCGGAGCGTGGCGAAGATGATGACGCTGGCCACCAGCAGGCCGACGACGAGCAGGAGCACCCGCCCGATCAGGAACCGGGTCACGACACCGGCGCTCCGGGAACCGTGGTCCCTGCCAGGATCACTTGACGGCGAGCTTCGACAGGTCGAGGCGCGAGTTCGTGCCGTCGTAGGGAAACCCGGTGACGCCCTTCCGGACGGCCGTGATCGACGTCGCCGTGTAGAGCCACTCGCCGGCCGCGTCCTCGCTGACGATCTTCGCCGCCTTCTGCAGGTCGGCGACCTTGGTGGCCTGGTCGGTCGCGGCGACCGAGTCGGCGTAGAGCGACTGCACCTCGGCGTTGTCGTACCCGAAGTAGTAGTCCGGGTTCGCCCAGTTGCCGAAGTCGCGCGCCTCGACGTGGTTCACCATCGACAGGTCGAAGTCGCGGGTGCCGCTCTTCGGCGCCTCGAACACCTGCGACAGCCACGTGGCGAAGTCGACCCGCTTGACCGTCAGCGTGATGCCGACGTCGGCGAGCTGGGACTTCAGCACGTCGCCGATCGTGGCGGAGTAGATGTTCGCGTACGTCAGCGTGAGGTCGAGCTTCGGGTGCCCTGACTCGGCCAGGAGCTTCTTCGCGTTCTCGGGGTCGTACGCGTCGATGTCGGTGAGGTCCTGGTAGCCCGGGTCGAGCTCCGGGATCGGACCGCCCTGCTCGACACCGGTGCCGCCGATCGCCTTGATGATCGCCTTGGCGTCGATCGCCTGACGGATCGCCTGACGGACGCGCTTGTCGGTGAAGGGCGCCTTCTGGTCGTTGAACGCGAGCGTGTACTTGTCGGTCGTCTTGCCGGTGTGCAGCGAGATGTCCGAGCTGTTCTCCAGCTGGCTCTTCAGCGTGCCGTCGACGGAGGTCTGCACGTCGAGGTCGCCGTTCGCCATGGCGTTCACCGCGGTGGACGGCTGGGTGATGTAGCGGAAGACGACCTTCGCGACCTTCGCCTTGGTGCCCCAGTAGTCGGCGTTCCGCGCGAAGGTCAGCGAGTCGCCCTGCTTCCAGCTCGCGACCTCGTACGGGCCGGTGCCGTTGGCGGAGTCGGACAGGTCGTTCTTCGCGGCTTTCTCGAGCACGAGGCCGGCGCGCCCGGTCAGGTTCCAGAGCAGGTCGGAGTCGGGCTTGGCGAGCTTGAGCTCCACCACACCGGAGGACGGCGAGGTGATCGACGTCACGTTCGCGAGCTGCGCGGAGTCGACGTACGACGCGTTCGACTTGACCTGCTGCAGCGACCAGACGACGTCGGCGGCGGTGACGTCCTTGCCGTCCTGGAAGGTGGTGCCGTCGCGCAGTGTGAACGTGTACGTCAGGCCGTCGTCCGACACCGCGTGCTTCGACGCCAGCACGTCGCGGACGCCGCCGTCCGCCGTGCGGCCGACGAGCCCCTGGTAGACGTTGTCGATGAGCACCTGGTCGAGGGCGGCACCGGACTGCGTGCGGATGTCGAGGCTGGTGGGTTCGAGGACGAGGCCGACGCGGACGGTGGCGTCGGTGCCGCCGTTCTCCGTCGAGGATCCGGAGCATCCGGTCAGCACGAGGGCCGAAGCGACGACGACCGCGGTGGCGGCGACGACCGCGCGGCCGAGACGTGCGGTGCTGCGGGCGGGGAGCGGACTCATGGGTGGTGGGTTCCTTCCGGCGCGGTGGCGACGGTCGTCGCGCGCGCTTGCACGAGGTTAGCGGCGGCCGGGGTGCTCCGGCGACGGTTGTTCGATCGGATGCAACAAACCGTTACCTTCCGCCCATGCCCGGATCGCTGCGGCCAGTTCGAGGGGTGCCTGGTTCTGGACGGCGTGCCGGGCCGTGACCGTGACGATCTCGGCCTCGGGCAGGCGCTCGGCGAACTGCGTGTGCAGCTTCGGGGACACGTACCCGCGATCGCCCCGGACGAGCAGCACCGGCACGTCGAGGGCCTCGAGGTCGGGCCACGCGTCCGCGAAGCGCCCCACCGACGAGGTGCGTCCGGCGGGCAGGTGCGGGAAGTGGTGGCGCCGGACGAGCCGGCCGTCCGCGCCGAGCCTCGTGGTGTGCCGGGCCTCGCGGAGGAGCACCTGACGGTCGTCCCCGACCCGGGCCTCGACGGCACGCTCGACCACCTGGTCGAGCGACGTGAACGGCTCCTCGTCCTCGAGGGCACGGGCGATCCGGTCGACGGCCCGCTGGGCGAAGTCCGGCGACATGTCGACCAGGACGAGACCGGTGACGCGCTCTGGGGCGGTCGCGGCGAGCCGGGCGGCGAGGATCGCGCCGAGGGAGTGGCCGACGACGATCCCGGGCGGGACGTCGAGCGCCCGGAGGGCCGCGAGGACGTCCGGCGCCGTGGCACCGGCACCGTAGTCCGCGTCCTCGCGCCACCCGGACCGGCCGTGGCCGGGGAGGTCGACGGCGACCGCCGGCTCGCCGACGGCGAGCGCGGTCTGGTCGAAGCTGTGCGCGTCGATGCCGAGCCCGTGCAGGTAGGTGATCCGCGCCTCCCGACCGTCCGCCGTGTCCCACCGGATCGCGGCGATCTCCTGTCCGGCGGTGGTGCGGACCACCTGCCTGGAGGCGCGCATCGGCGCCGTCACGCCGCTCGCGCGAGCGAGGTCGGCCAGGTCGTGGAATTCGTCGTCGGCATCGGGCACGGGGACGATCCTCGCACCGTGCGGACCCTTGGGGCTCTTAGGTAAGGCATGCCATACTTGGGTCGTGGCAGCCCGGTACCGTGTCTTCTCCGTCCGCGTGGCGGCCGTCACGTCGCTCACCCCGCACTTCGTCCGGGTGACCCTGACGGGCGACGTCCTCGCCGAGTTCTCGTCGGTCGGTCTCGACCAGCGCATCAAGATCGTGCTGCCGATCCCCGGCCACGGCTTCACCGACCTGCCCGACGGCGAGGACTGGTACGGGGCCTGGCGTGCCCTGCCGGACGCGATCCGGAACCCGCTGCGCACCTACACGGTCCGGTCGTTCCGGCCGGACGCCCGCGAGCTCGACATCGACTTCGTCGCGCACGGCGACACCGGACCCGCCTCGCGCTGGGTCTCGGCGTGCCGGGTCGGCGACGAACTCCGCATCGTGGGGCCCGCCGTGCCGTCGTCGCCCGCCGAGCTCCCGACCGGCGCGGCCGAGTTCGACCCCGGCGCCGCGGACCGGATCCTGCTCGCCGGTGACGAGACCGCCGCCCCCGCCATCTGCGCCATCCTCGAGGCGCTCGACGTCGCCACCGTCGGCCACGTCTTCATCGAGGTCCCGACCGACGCCGACCGGCTGCCGGTGTCCGCGCCCGCCGGCGTCGAGGTCCGCTGGATCGCTCGGAACGGTGCCTCGCACGGCGTCCGGATGACCGACCACGTGCACGCCTGGGCATCGACGGTCGCCGCCGGGCCCGCGTGCGGCGGCGACGGAACGGACCTGCAGGACGTGGACGTCGACGAGCAGGTGCTGTGGGACGTCCCCGATGCCGAGGCGTCGCGGCCCGTGTACGCCTGGATCGCGGGTGAGGCCGGCTGCGTGAAGGAACTCCGACGCCACCTCGTGCGCGGGGTCGGGCTCGACCGGGAACAGGTCGCGTTCATGGGGTACTGGCGGCACGGCAAGGCCGAGAATTGAGCCCTTCCGTCGACGGTGCCGGGCCTGCGTCGTCTGTGCCGGCGACCGCGCTCGGGGCCCGGGGGCTGACGCTCGCGTACGACGACCGCGTGGTGGTGTCGGCGCTCGACGTCGACATCCCGGACGGTGAGCTCACCGTCATCGTCGGGCCGAACGCGTGCGGAAAGTCGACGCTGCTGAAGTCGTTCGCCCGGACGCTCAAGCCGACGGCGGGCACGGTGTACCTCGACGGGGCCCCGATCTCGTCGCTCCGCCCCAAGGCCGTCGCGCGCCGCATCGGGATGCTCCCGCAGACGCCGATCGCGCCGGACGGCATCACCGTCCGCGACCTCGTGTCCCGCGGGCGCTTCCCGCACCAGGACCTGCTGCACCCGTCCTCGGGGTCGGACCGCCGTGCCGTGCAGGCCGCACTCGAGCAGACGTCGACCGTGTCGCTCGCCGACCGCGGCGTGGACGAACTCTCCGGCGGGCAGCGGCAACGCGTCTGGATCGCGATGGTGCTCGCGCAGGAGACCGACATCGTCCTGCTCGACGAACCGACCACGTTCCTCGACATCGCGCACCAGTACGACGTGCTCGAACTGGCGTCGGCGTTGCACGCGGCCGGTCGCACGGTCGTCGCGGTGCTGCACGACCTCAACCAGGCGGCGCGGTACGCCACCCACGTGATCGCGATGCGGGACGGGTCGATCGTGGCCTCGGGGCCGCCGGCGTCGGTCGTGACCGAGGAGCTGGTCGAGGACGTGTTCGGGCTGCCCTGCGTCGTCGTGACCGACCCCGAGACCGGCACGCCCCTCGTGGTGCCCCGGCGCCGCGCGGCCTGACGCGCGCGGGCGTGCGGCGCGCGCCGCGCGAGCGGGCGCGACACGCGGCTCGCGTCCGCCGAGCGGGCGGAACCTGCCGCTCGCCCTCACCGAACGGGACGTATCCCGCCCGCTCGGGCTCCGCGCGCCGCCGCGCGAGCAGGCACGACATGCGGCTCGCGTCCGCCGAGCGGGCGGAACCTGCCGCTGTCCCGCGTCGAACGGGACGTACTTCGCCCGCTCGGGCCGACGCGTCCGGTGAGCAGGGGACGCCGGACTTGAGGCGAAGGGCGGGCTCGCGCCGTGCCTCCCGTCCGGCCGCGCCTGCCAGCTGAGCGGGCACGACATGCCGCTCGCGCCCGCCGAGCGGGCGGGACCTGCCGCTGGCCCGCGTCGAACGGGACGTATTTCGCCCGCTCGCGGAGGCGGGGGCGGGGCGGGGGCGCGGGCACGGCGCGGGCGCGTCAGCGGTAGTTGCCGTCCTCGAGCCCGGCCTCGATCTCGAACCGGTTCCGCAGGGGGTCCCGCCCCGCCAGCGCGTACACGAGGGGCATGAGCATCCCGTAGCGCCGCCACTGGTCGACGTGCACCCGCTCGTGCCGCAGGACCCGTTCGCCGTCGTTGTCCCGCGTCAGGTACACCGACCCCACGCAGGTGCCACCACGGCGGAAGACCCACCGCGGCAGCCCGGTGCAGACGATCAGCCCGTCGACGACCCGCACCTCCCCGGTGGACAGCGGGACGCCGACGACGAGACCGACCGCGGTCGCGAACGCCCAGCCCGCCCGGGACACGGGGGAGTCGAGCAGGGGGTTCCGCACCGCTACTCCGGGCGGCCGTAGGTCTCGAGCAGCCGCAGCCAGATCTCGTTCATGGTCGGGTAGGCGGGGACGGCGTGCCACAGGCGGTCGACCGGGACCTCGCCCACGACGGCGATCGTCGCGGCGTGGAGCATCTCGGCGACGTCCTGTCCGACGAAGGTCACACCGACCACGACGCCACGGTCCTCGTCGACGACCATCTTCGCGCGCCCGGTGTACCCGTCGGCCTGCAGCGAGGCGCCCGCCACGTTGCCGAGCTCGTACTCGACCGCCCGGACGTTCAGGCCCTGTTCGCGGGCCTTCGCCTCGGTCAGGCCGACGCTCGCGACCTCGGGGTCGGTGAAGGTCACCTGGGGGACCGCCGCGTGGTCGGCGGTGGCGACGTGTGCGCCCCACGGCTCGGTGTGCAGCGGGGTGCCCTGGTGCCGGGCGGCGATCGCCTCGCCGGCGGCGCGGGCCTGGTACTTGCCCTGGTGGGTGAGGAGTGCCCGGTGGTTGGCGTCGCCGACGGCGTACAGCCAGTCGGTGCCCTGCACGAGCATGGTGTCGTCGACCTGCAGCCAGTCACCGGGGGTGAGGCCCACGGTCTCCAGCCCGAGGTCCTTCGTGTGGGCCGAACGACCGGTCGCGGCGAGCACTTCGCTCGTGACGACCGTCGTCCCGTCGTCGAGCGTGGTCGTCACGAGTCCGTGCTCGTCGCGGTCGACACGCGTGGGGTTCACACCGGTGCGGACGTCGACGCCGAGCTCGCGCATGGCGTCGGTGACGAGCTCACCGGCGAACGGCTCCATCCCGCCGAGCAGTCCGTGCCGGGCGACGAGGGTGACCTTCGACCCGAGGGAGGCCCACGCGGTCGCGAGCTCGGAGCCGGCGACACCGCCGCCGATGACGAGCAGGCTCTCCGGGACCTCCTTCGCGCTGGTGCCCTCGCGCGTGCCCCACGGCTTCGCGTCGGCGAGACCCGGCACGTCGGGGAGCGCGTGCAGCGAGCCCGTCACGAGCGCGATGGCCGCCGCTGCCGTGTAGGTCGTGCCGTCGACCTCGAGCGTCTTCTCGCCGGTGATCCGGGCGTGGCCGCGGATCAGGTCGATGCCCGCGGACTCGAGCCACGAGACCTGGCCGTCGTCCTTCCAGTCCGAGGTGAACGAGTTCCGTCGGGCGAGCACGTGCGCGGCGTCGAGGTCGCCCGTGACCGCCTGCTTGGCACCGTCGAGTCGCTTCGCCGCAGCCAGGGCGTGCCCGCTCCGCAGGAGCGCCTTCGAGGGCATGCACGCCCAGTAGGAGCACTCACCGCCGACGAGCTCGGCCTCCACCACGGCGACGCTCAGGCCGCGCTTCTTGGCGTAGTCCGCCACGTTCTCGCCGACTGCGCCGGCGCCGATCACGATGAGGTCGTAGTCCGTCATACGGCCGAGCGTACGCGCGACGGCATGGGTCACGCCGAGCGACGTGTGCCCCGGTGGCGTCCGTCAGGCCGTCCGGGAAGCGCTCGTCAGCGCGCCTAACGCACGGAGGATCACGCCGAGGTCGTCGACCGCGCGGTCGGGGTCCACCGGCGCGAACCCGGTGAGTGCCGCGCCCGCGAGTCGTCGCCCGCGCGTGGCGGCCTGGATCCGCTCGACGAGCCCGGCGCCGTCGAGGCCGAACGGCACGGGTTCGAGCAGTCCGTCGACCTCGGACGGGTCGAGAACGTCGAGGTCGACGTGCACGAAGACCGCCCCGGCGCCGGTTGCGGCGACCGCCGCCGCGATCGCGTCCGGCGTGGCGGCGTCGACGTCGAGGTGCACGATGCCGGCGCGGTCGAGGGCGTTCGTCTCGGCGTCCTCGACACCGCGGACCCCGGCGACGACGACGGACGTCGGTGCGAGGGTGGGCAGCGCGGGGAAGAGGTCGTCCGGACGGTCGACCAGGATCCGGAGCACCGCGGTCTCGGCGGCGAGCGGCTGGGCGCGGTTCAGGGCGCGGAACCCGCTCGACCCCGCGATGCGCACGAAGGCGGTGTCGGCGCCGAGGCCGACCGTCGCGCCGAGGACGCTCGCACCGTCACCGCCGACGACGAGGACCGGTTCGCTCGCGACGGTGGTCTCCTCGGCCACCCGCTCCGCGACCGCGAGCACCGAGGTGTACCGGGCGACGGCGGTCTCGAGCCGGTCGCCGGCTCCGGCGGGGACGTCGACCACGGTGGTGGATGCGCGGGGGAGGTCGGCCGCGATCGCGGCGGCACCGTCCCCGAGGCGCATCGCACGGGACGACGCCGAACCCTGCCACTGACCGACCACGAGGAAGTGCATCGTGCCAGTCTGTCAGGCGCGGTCCGGCGTCGTTCCGAACGGTGTGTCAGAGGCTCGACGAACCGCCGGACTTCAGGGCGGCGAGGCGCGCTTCGACCTCGGCGTCCTTGCCCACGTCCTCGAGGCTCTCGAACTGGGCGTCGAGGCTCGACGACTGCAGCTCCTGCTGGCCGAGGACCTTCGCCTCTTCGCGGCGGACCTTCTCCTCGAAGCGACCGAGGTCGCTCGTCGGGTCGAGGACGTCGATGTTCCCGAGCGCGTCGTTGACCTTGGACTGCGCCTCGGCCGTCTTCGAGCGTGCGACGAGGTTGTCGCGCTTCGAGCGGAGCTCCTCGAGCTTCTGCTCCATGCCGGCGAGCCCGGCCTTGAGCTTCTCCACCGCCTCGTTCTGCGAGGCGAGGTTCGGCTCGGCGTCCTTGACCTCCTGCTCGGCGGCGATCTGCTTGCCGATCGCGATCTTGGCGAGGTTGTCGAACTTGTCCGCCTCGGCCGTCTTGCCCTCGGCGCGGTACTTGTCGGCCGCGGTGGAGGCGTTGGCGGCCTTCTGCCCCCACTCGACCGCGGCCTTCTTGTCCTCTTCGTGGTCCTGCTCGAGCAGTCGGACGTTGCCGATCGTCTGCGCGATCGCCGTCTTGGCGTCGGCGATGTTGTTCGTGTAGTCCCGTACGAGCTGGTCGAGCATCTTCTGCGGATCCTCGGCGTTGTCGATGAGCTGGTTGATGTTCGCCCGGACGAGGGTCGAGATGCGACCGAAGATCGTCTGCTTTGCCATTGCTGTTCCCTTTCCTGGAATGACTGGTGTGGTGCTGTTGGTCTGTGGGTGTCCGCGCTAGAAGCGACCGCCGCCGGAGAAGCCCCCGCCGCCTCCGCCGCCCCCGCCACCGCCGAAGCCGCCGCCGCCCCCGAAGCCGCCCCCGCCGCCGAAGCCCCCGCCCCCGAACGAACCGCCGCCGTAGCTGCCACCGCGACCGCCGAGGAGTCCGCCGAGCACGATGCCGGTGACCAGCCCGCCGAGCTGGGCGCCGTTGCCGCCGCCACCGCCGAAGCCGCCGCCACCGCCCCAGCCGCCCATGTCGTCGTTCGCGGCGTCCATCGCCGCTGCCGCGTACTGCTCGGCCGCGCGTGCCGCCTGGAGTGCCTGTCCGGGATCGGTCGTCGCGAGGTCGACCGCGTCGTCGAGCGCGCGTTGCGCCTCGGACAGCCGGGTGCGTGCGGTCGTCCCGACGGCGCCGCGGTGCAGCGAGATGAACTCGCGCGCCTGGCTGATCCGGTTGCGCGCGTCGCGGAGGGCGTCGTCGAGGGCACGCGCGGCACGGCGCTGCTGTTCCTCGGCTCCGCGTGCGGCGGCGATGGCCTGGTCGATGTCGGTGTTCGCCTTGGTGAGTGCGTCGACCGCGGCGATCGGGTCCTTCGGGTCGAGGCCCTGCCGCAGCACGGTCTCGGCACGGGTGACCGCGGCAGCGAGTTCCGGCCCACCGGCCGTGAGCGTCCGAGCCGCTGCGACGTCGCCCTCGATGTCGACCCGCATGGCCTCGGCGCGTGCGGTGGCCTCGGCGAAGGTGGACTCGGCCGCGCTCGCGCTCTGGGTCAGTTGCTGCACCTGCGCGAGGGCGTGCTGGGCGTCCCGGACGGCGACGACGGCCTCGCCCTTGTCGCCCGCGGCGATTGCGGCGGTGGCGGCCTCGGAGCGTTTGGTCGCGTACGCGAGGACCTGCTGCGCCTGGTCGACGCTGTCGGACACGGTCGCGAGGGTCCGGCCGGTGTACGCCCGGCGGACGCGGTCGAGCGCCGCGCCGGCCTGCTGCACCGATGCCGGGGCAGTGGCGACGTCCTGCGCCAGCTGCGCGGCGGCGTCCTCGACGCCGTCCTCGAGCGAGCGGAGCCGGTCGAACGCCTCGGTCTGTTCCTCGATCGAGGCGTGCGCCTGCTCGCAGATCGCGATGATCTGGTTCGCCCAGTCGGCGCGCTGCTGCGGGGTGTCCGGCACCTCGTCGTCGAGCTGCTGCTGGAACGTGAAGGCTGTGCGGACCGCGCGCTGCGCCTGGGCGACGGCGTCGGCGAAGGGCTTCGCGGCGTCGGCGCCGAACTGGGCGGTCGCGAACCCGACCTCTTGTTCGGCGGTGCGCAGCTCGTCGTCGATCGTCACGAGTGCGCCGCCGGCGGTGCGTTCGAGGTCGGCGAGCGAGGCTTCCTGCGCCTTCGTCGCGGCGGCGGTGCGGCGCTTGTTGCGCGTCCGGATGACGAGGACCGTGACGACACCCGCGACGACCACCACGGCGAGGAGGATCCACAGCCAGGTGAGGTCCGGCGGCGCCTGTGTCGCGGCGAGGCCGTTCGCGAACGCCACGGCCGCACCCGACCAGTCGCTCTGCTTCAGGGCCGGCACCAGGTCGTCGTCCACCGCGCTCTCGACGTCGGACTCCGAGATGCTCGTCTCGTTGGTCTGCTGGACGTCGTAGTTCCGCTCGTCCACGGCGACGGACAGCAGGATCCCGTCCGAGTCGATCTGGTTCGCGGACAGCGTCGCGGTGCCCCACGCGGTGTGGTCGGAGGGGTCGGTGAACTCCGGCACGAACACGACGTAGAGCTGGGTCTTCGTGTCCGCGTAGAGCTTCTGGACGGCGTCCTCGACCTGCGACTGCTGTGAAGAGCTGAGCACGTCGGCCTCGTCGAGCACGTACGCGCCACCCAGGTCGACCGGTGCGGTCGCGTGTGCCGTGGCTGCCGGCGCGAGCACGAGGAACCCTGCCAGGAGCGCTGCGGCGATGCGTCCGATCCGTCCCGGCGTCCCCCTGTCGGTCCTCGTCCTGCCCGTGGCCGATCCGCCCTGGACCGCTCGCATCCGTCCTCCGTCCGTCGCCGTGGTCGCCGTCCGAGCAGCCCCGGAACCGCGCCCCGGAGCGCTGTTGCCCGGAGTCTATCCACGCGGCGCAGCCCTCGGACAGACTCCGGGCGAACCCTCGTGGAACGTCTGGTCTGTGGAAGTGTTGTACCCCGAGCCGGGGTATGCTCGTGGAGCGTTCGACGACGAACGAGACAGGGGAACTGCGATGGAGCGAACAACCAGCACCGAGGTCGTCCCACTCGAGGACGGCTACCACCGCGTGTCGACCCCCGCGAGCGGGGTCATCGGCTTCGTGCGGGAGCACGACGGCCGGTACGAGGTGCTCCGCGGACGCGTGCGACAGGCGACGCGGTCCGAGGGCCTCTACAGCACCATGAACGTCGCGCTCATCGCGCTCACCCACGCCTGAACCACCCACGTAGGCTCACCTGCGTGGGTCTGCCGCTCCTCCAGTCGGTCGTCGTGACGCTCCGTGCGTCCGGTCCGCACCGTGCTGCCGACCGGGAGGCGCTGCTCGCCGCCGTCGCGTCGGCAACGGGTGTCGACGTCGCGGCCGCGCGCGCGGGGCGCGTCTGCCCGCACTGCGCCGCGACGGACCACGGCCGTCCCTGGGCCGAGGTCGACGGCTCCGCCGTCGGCGTGAGCCTCGCGCGGACCACCGGCCTCGTCGCGCTGGCTGTCGGACCACCGGGGATCGGCGTCGACCTCGAGCGCGTGTCGCGGGTCGCGGCAGCCCCGCTCGACGCGTTCACGCCCGGGGAGCTCGCGCGGTCCGGCGACGCCACCGCGCGGGCTGCCTGCTGGGCGGTGAAGGAGGCGGTCCTCAAGCGCGACGGCCGCGGACTCCGGGTCGATCCGTCGCGTGTCGAGGTCGACCTCGTCCGGGGTGCGGCGACGCTCGACGGCGCCGAGCAGTCGGTCACGGTCGTGTTCCCCGGCGAGGACCTCGTGCTCGCCGTCGCGGCGGGCGGATCCCCGGTCAGCGTGCGCGGGTGAGGACCTCGGCGCCGTCCTCGGTGATCGCCACCGTGTGCTCGGTGTGCGCGGTGCGGGCCCCGGTGGCGCTGCGGAGCGTCCAGCCGTCCGGGTCGGTCACGAGCACGTCGGTGTCCGCCATCACCCACGGCTCGAGGGCGAGGAGCAGCCCCGGGCGGAGGGTGTAGCCGCGCCCGGGTCGCCCGGTGTTCGACACGTGCGGGTCCTGGTGCATCGTCGAGCCGATGCCGTGGCCGCCGAACTCGACGTTGACCGGGTAGCCGGCGCCTTCGAGCACCGTGCCGATGGCGTGCGACAGGTCGCCCGTCCGCACTCCGGGGCCGGCGATCGCGATCGCTGCCGCGAGGGCGCGTTCCGTCGCGTCGATCAGGGCGAGGTCGGCGGGGTCCGCGGTGCCCACGACGAAGCTGATCGCCGCGTCGGCCGCGATGCCGTCGAGCGACACGGCCAGGTCGAGCGTCAGCAGGTCGCCGTCCTCGAGCGCCCGGTCGTGGGGGAGCCCGTGCAGGACGGCGTCGTTGACCGCGGTGCAGACGTGGTGGCCGAACGGCCCGCGGCCGAACGACGGGGCGTAGTCGACGTAGCAGGACCGGGCGCCGGCGTCCTCGATCATCGCCTTTGTCCACCGGTCGATCTCGAGCAGGTTCGTGCCCACGCGCGTGCGGTCGCGCAGGGTCTGCAGGATCGTGCCGACGAGGGCTCCGGTGGCGCGGGCACGGTCGACCTCGGCCGGGGTGAGGATCTCGATCACGGGATGATCATACCGGTACTCTCTGGCCGGTATTAGAGTAGGGGGATGGTCCGTCTCCCGCTCAGCCCCGACGAGGTCGCCCGTGGTCGGCGGCTCGGAGCCCTGCTCCGCCGTGCACGCGGGGAGCGCTCGATGCTCGAGACCGCGCTGCGGGCCGGGATCTCGCCGGAGACGCTGCGGAAGATCGAGACCGGCCGCATCGCGACGCCGGCGTTCTCGACGATCGCGTCCGTCGCCGGGGTCGTCGGGCTGTCCCTCGACGCGGTGTGGGCCGAGGTGAACCGTACCCCGGGGACGGCCGACGTCGGCGGCGCTCCGGACCTGGTCGAGACCGCGAGCTGACGCACGCGATGTCGCCGGCGGTGTCCTACAGCGCGGGGACGGACGGCTCCTCGATCCAGGGGGCGGTGACCCGCCGGACCGCGTCGACGTCGGTCCCGGCCGCGTCGGCGAACGCGGCGTGCACGTCCGCCGGGGTGACCGAGCCGTGCCGGTGTCGCTCGGTGATCGTCCGGAGCCCGGCGAAGAAGGCGTCGTCGCCGACCGATCGCCGCACGGCGTGCAGGGCCAGCGCCCCGCGCTTGTAGACCCGGTCGTCGAACATGTCCTTCGGGCCCGGGTCGGCCACGACGAGGTCCTCGGGCTGCTCGAGGAGCCCGTCACGGTACGTCGACGCCAGGGTGTCCGCCGTCGCGCCGCCGCGGTGCTCCGACCAGAGCCACTCGGCGTAGCAGGCGAAGCCCTCGTGCAGCCAGATGTCCTGCCAGCGGGTGACCGTGACGGAGTTGCCGAACCACTGGTGCGCGAGCTCGTGCGCGATCAAGCGGTCGGTGCCGTGCTCGCCGTCGACGTGGTTCCGGCCGAAGACCGCCAGGCCGTGCGCCTCGAGCGGGATCTCGAGCTCGTCGTCGGTCACCACGACGCCGTACGACGCGAACGGGTACGGCCCGAACCGGTCGGCGTACAGCGCGAGCATGTCCGGCACCCGTCCGAAGTCGGTCTTCGCGGCAGTGGCGAGGTCGGCGGGGTGGTGCAGCGTGACGGAGGTGTCCGAGCTGCGGAGCCTCGTCGTGCGGTACCGCCCGATCTGCACGGTCGCGAGGTACGTCGCCATCGGCTCGGTCGTGGCGTACGTCCACGTCGTGCCGGCGCGGGCGCGCTCCTTGCCGAGCAGCTCCCCGTTCGCGACGACGTCGTAGGCGGCCTCGGCGGTGATCTCGAACCGGTAGGTGGCCTTGTCGTCCGGGCGGTCGTTGCACGGGAACCACGACGGGGCACCGGTCGGCTGCGCGGCGACGATGACGCCGTCGGTCAGCTCCTCCCAACCGATCTGGCCCCACGGGCTGCGGAGCGGGTGCGGTGTGCCGCGGTACCGCACGTGGACGGTGAACTCCGTGCCGGCGGCGACGGGCTCGGCCGGGGTCACGGTGAGCTTGTGCGTCGCGGTCGAGTACTTCTTCGCCCGTTTGCCGTCGACGTCCACCCGGTCGACCGTCATGCCGTGCAGGTCGAGGACGATGCGGTCGAGGTCCTCGTGCGCACGGCCGGTGATCGTCGCGGTGGCGTCGAGGCGGTTCGTCGCGACGCGGTACTCCAGTCGGAGCTCGTAGTGGTGGGCGCTCCACCGTCGGTCGCCGCTGTGCGGGGTGTACGGGTCGGCGTCTGGGTTCGTCGAGGCGGGCTTCACGGTGCCGTCGAGTCTGCCACGGCGACGTGCTCGACGGACGACCGCGCCGGCACCCGCGGCGCCGATGTCCACGGAGCGATCGGGTTCCCCGACCAGTGCGTCCCACCGGGCACCTGCTCCCCGCGCATCACGAGCGAGGCCGGCCCCACGGTCGCCCCCGCCCCGATGCCCGCCGCCGGCAGCACCACGCTGTGCGGACCGAGCGTCGCGCCCGGGTCGAGGCGGACCTCGTCGAGCTGCATCACCCGGTCGTGGAACAGGTGCGTCTGCACGACCGTGCCCCGCGCGACGGCGGCACCGGACCCGATCGTCACGAGGTCGGCCTCCGGCAACCAGTACGTCTCGATCCAGGTGCCGCGGCCGATCGTCGCTCCGAGACTGCGGAGCCACGCCGCGAGGGCCGGCGTCCCCGTGGCCTGCTCGGCGAACCACGGACGCGCCACCGTCTCGACGAACGTGTCCTGCACCTCGTTCCGCCACACGAACGACGACCACAGCGGGTGCTCGCGGGCGGCGATCCGGCCGACGAAGGACCACTTCGCGATCGTCGACACCACCGCCGCGACGGCACCGGCGACGATGAGCACCGGCCCGGCGAGCAGCACCGTCCACCCGATGCCCACGGCCGTCCAGAGCGCGAGGAGCGTGCCGACGACCCCGAGCGCGATCCCCGCGGACACCATCGGGGCGACCAGACGCAGGAGTTCCCAGCAGCCGCGCGCGACCTTGAGGGACCGCGGCGGCCGGAACGTGCGCTCCTCGTCGAACTCCGCCGTGGCGCGCCGGAGCCGCACCGGGGGAGAGCCGAGCCACGACGATCCGCGCTTCGCCTTCTTCGGGACGGCGGACAGCACCGCCACCAGCGCCTCGCGAGGCACCGACCGACCGGCACCCGTCATCCCGCTGTTGCCGAGGAACGCCCGACGCCCCACCTTCGACCGGCCGATCCGCACCCGACCACCACCGAGCTCGTACGTCGCCACCATCGTGTCGTCGGCGAGGAACGCCCCGGACGCGATCTGCGTGAGCGCCGGGATGAGCAGGACCGTCGAGATCTCGGTGTTCCGCCCCACCCGGGCCCCGAGCAGTCGGAGCCACAGCGGGGTCACGAGCGACGCGTACACCGGGAACAGCAGCGTCCGCGCGCCGTCGAGGATCCGTTCGGTCGTCCACACCTGCCACCCGATCCGGGAACGGACCGGGTGCCGACCCTCGTGCAGACCGATGCCGAGCAACCGCACCGCGGCCACCACCAGGCCCGCGTACACGACACCCGCGACCACGGTCCCGAGCGGCACCCACGCCAGCGCGCGCAGCACGGCGTCCCCGAGCGAGTCCGCGCGACCGACGAGCAGCCACACCAGCACCACCCCCGCGGCCGCACCGACCACCGGCAACCCGGCCACGGCCAGGGACCCGGCCCCGTACGCCAGCAGCCACCGGCGTCGCGACGGCGGCCGCGCCTCCCGGTCGTGCCGAGCCGACCCGACGCGCTCCGCCGGCGACCCCGCCCACCGTTCCCCGTCCGGCACCCGGTCCGCGACCGCGGACCCCGCCTCGACCTCGGCACCCACCCCGACGTGCGCACCCGGCAGCAGCGTCGTCCGGCTGTGCACCACCGCGTCCGCGTCGATCCGGACCCGGCCCAGCCGGAACACGTCTCCGTCGACCCAGTGCCCGGCCAGGTCCACCTCCGGCTCCACCGACGCACGCTTGCCGATCGTCAACATGCCGGTGACCGGCGGCAACGCGTGCAGGTCGACGTCCCGACCGATCGACGCACCCAGCGCCCGCGCGTAGTAACTGATCCACGGCGCACCCGCGGTCGACGGGCCGTCCACCGCCTCGGCGATCCGCTCCGCCAACCACACCCGCACGTGCACCTGACCACCCCGGGGATGGTCACCCGGTCGGACCCCCGCGAGCACCAGCCGGACCAGGACGACCGTCACGGCCATCTTCCCCGCCGGCGTCACGAACAGCACCAGGGCCACGACGAGCACCGGCCACGGCACCACCGGGACGAACGGCAGGGTCGTCGCGTGCAGCACCGCCGCGACCAACGCCGTCCACGTCAGCACCCGCAGCCCGCGGAGCACCTGCAGCGGCACCCCCAGCAGCGTCATCGCGAACCCCGTCACTGGAGGGACCGGTCGGACGTCACGCGGGACGGAGACCACAGGACCCGAATCGTCCAGCGCATCCGCCAACGCCCCGATCCTCGGGTGGTCGTACACGTCCGCCACCGTCGTCGTCGGGAAGCGCTCACGGATCGCCGACACCAGCTGCGCCGCCGTCAGGGACCCGCCGCCGTGCGCGAAGAAGTCGTCGTCGACGCTCCCCACCGGCACCCCCAGGATCGCCGACCACCGCTCGGCGATCCACGCCACCGTGTCCGGCAGCAGCGCCGCGTCCGACGACCCCGGCAACGGCCACGGGAGCGCAGCCCGGTCCACCTTGCCCGAGGTCCGCGTCGGCAACGAGTCCACCACCGCCAGCAGGGGGACCAGCGCCGCCGGGAGCTCCCCCCGCAACCGCGCGTTCGCCGCCGCCACGTCCACCGGGACACCCGCCGCCGGCGCCACGTACCCGACCAGCACCTGGTTGCCCGCCGGCGTCCGCTGCACCACCGCGGCACCACCGGCCACGTCCGGGAGCGCCTGCAACGCCGCATCGATCTCGCCCAGCTCGATCCGACGACCACCGAGCTTCACCTGGTCGTCCGCACGGCCCTGGAACACCAGCCCCTCGGGCTCGTACCGCACCAGGTCACCGCTGCGGTACGCCCGCTCCCACCCGAGCTCCGGGAACGGCGCGTACTTCTCGGCGTCCTTCGCCGGGTCCAGGTACCGCCCCAACCCGACACCGCCGATCACGAGCTCCCCGACCTCGCCGGGCGCGACCCGGGCCCCCGCCGCGTCCACCACCGCCAGGTCCCAGCCGTCGAGCGGCAACCCGATCCGCACCGGCGTGCTCCCGTCCAGCAACGACCCGCACGCCACCACCGTCGCCTCGGTCGGCCCGTACGTGTTCCAGACCTCCCGGTGGCGGCTCGCGATCCGCGCCGCGAGCTCCGGCGGACACGCCTCACCCCCGAAGATCACCAGCCGCACCTGCTCCAGCGCGTCGTCCGGCCACAGCGCCGCGAGCGTCGGCACCGTCGACACCACCGTGATCCCGTGCGCGATCAGCCACGGACCGAGGTCCACCCCCGTCCGCACCAGTGACCGGGGCGCCGGCACCAGGCACGCACCGTGCCCCCACGCCAGCCACATCTCCTCGCACGACGCGTCGAACGCCACGCTCAGCCCCGCCAGCACCCGGTCGCCCGGACCGATCGGCGCCGCCTGCAGGAACATCCGCGCCTCGGCGTCCACGAACGCCGCAGCGCTGCGGTGGGTGACCGCCACGCCCTTCGGCACACCCGTGGACCCGGACGTGAAGATGATCCACGCATCGTCGTCCTCGTGGGTGAGTGCGGCGCTCGCCGCGGGGTCCGTCACGGGCAGTTCGCCGCCGTCGCGGTCGCGCAGGACGCCGCCGGCTCCGATGACGCCCACGACGTCGGCCTCGCCGAACACCAGGGTCGCGCGTTCCTCGGGATCGTCGGCGTCGACGGGCACGTACGCGGCGCCGGCGGCGAGCACCGCGAGGATCGACACGTACAGGTCGCGTCCACCGGAGGGAATCCGCACGCCGACCCGGTCACCCCGTCGGACCCCGCGTCGGCCGAGCTCGTCGGCCTGCTCGTGCACCCGCCGGACGAGCGTCGCGTAGTCGAGGGTGCCGGCCGGGTCCTCGAGCGCGGTGGCGTCGGGGTGCTCGGCGGCGGTCGCGGTGAGGACGTCGAGCAACGTCCGTGGTGCCGGTGCACGGTCGCCGCGGGCGAGTTCGTGCTGCGGGTTCCCGGTGGCTGCGGTCATCGAGTCCTCTTCCCGGTCGCGTGCGGGGTCGACCGGCCCGTGATCCTAGGGGGTGGAGGTGTCGCGTCCGGAAACTCCCGGGGCGGCTGTGCCCGGACCGAGCGACGCCGGTGCGTCGGGCATCGCTCGCGCCGGACCGAGCGACGCCGGTGCGTCGGGCATCGCTCGCGCCGGATCCAGCGACGCGGGTGCAGCGGGCATCGCTCGCGCCGGACCGAGCGACGCCCGTGCCGCGTCGAGCGTCGCGGCGAGCCCGATCGAGTCGTCGAGGGAGTGCAGCGGCGACTCGGTGCGCCCCTCGGCGACGAAGCCCGCCAGCGCCGCGGCCTGCCAGACGAGGCCCTGCCGGCCCCGCAGGCCGCTGGTGTCCGCCCAGTGCACCGCCTCGGCGCCGTGGTGCAGCGCGAACGACGCCGGGAACACGAAGTGGTCCGTGTAGCGCACGGTGGCGGTGCTGCCCGCGATGACCGCGAGTCCCGGCGTCCACGCCGTCATCGTCGTGGTCACGACCGTCTGCGCGCCGCCGGCGGCCGTCGACACGGTGACCGACTGGAGGTCCACCCCGCGTCCCGAGACCGCACCGGTCGTGCGCCGGGTCACCGGGGCGCCGGTGGCGAAGCGTGCGAACCAGTGTCCGTAGACACCGGCGTCGAGGAGGGCGCCGCCGCCGGCGGCCGGGTCGAACATGCGGTCGGCGGGGTCGGGCTCGTGCGGCCACCCGACGTCGACGGACACGAGGTGGACGTCGCCGAGGACGCCGTCGGCGAGCAGCCTCGCGACGACCGTGGTGCCCGGCAGGTACCGGGTCCACATCGCCTCCATCGCGAACACCCCGGCGCGGCGGGCGGCGTCGGCGAGGGTCCGGGTGTCCGCCTCGGAGGTGGTCATCGGCTTCTCGACGAGGACGTGCTTGCCGGCGGCGATCGCGAGCAGGGCGTGGCCGAGGTGCTGCGGGTGCGGCGAGGCGACGTAGACGACGTCGACGGCGGGGTCGGCGACGAGCGCCTCGTACGAGCCGTGCACCTCGGGGACACCGTGGCGGCGGGCGAAGGCGGCGGCGCGCTCGGGGGAGCGGGAGCCCACGGCGACGACGCGGTGGTCGGACGCGGCGTGGAGCGTGGCGGTGAAGTCGTTCGCGATGGTGCCGGGGCCGATCACGCCCCACCGGAGTGTCGGGCCGCCTCGGAGCGGAGCAACGTCAGGTTCCGGGAACACCATCGTCATGTGCCCGACGCTACCCGAGCACGCGCGCGCCGCGGCGGCCCCGCCCCGACGCCCGTGCCCCAGCCGCTCCCGGAGGGAAGGTCGGCGAAGCCGGCATCGCGGGCCCCGCCCCGACCGGCCCCGGAGGGAAGGTCGGCGAAGCCGGCATCGCGGGCAGCCGCCTGAGCGGAGCGAAGTCGTCTGCTTCCGCGGGAATGTGACTGTGACTGTGCCCCCAGGAGGATTCGAACCTCCGCCCCTGCCTCCGGAGGGCAGTGCTCTATCCCCTGAGCTATGGGGGCCCTGGGTGAGATCAACCGTAGCAGGTCCGCACGGCTGCCCGAGACCACGCGTGTCGCGATCGGTCCTTCCCAGAACGCGCGCGATGGGAGGTGGGAACGGGCGTACCCGGTCGAAAGAATGGACCAGGTACGCCCGTTCCCGGCGGGTGCGCCCGTCTCTGCCAGGTACGCCCGTCTCCGCCTTGTACGCCCGTCTCTGCCAGGTACGCCTATCTCCACCCGGTATGCCCGTTCCCGGCAGGTACGCCCGTTCCCGGCAGGCACGCCCGTTTACGACAGGCACGCCCGTTTACGACAGGCACGCCCGTTCACGGCCGGTACGCCCGATCCCGCCGGGGCCCCCGAGGCCGACGCGGACGCGGACGCGGCAGGTGGTCAGCCGGCCGGGGTTGCGGACGTGGTCGGCTGCAGGACGCCCCGCACCGCGTCGACGACGGGCTGCGCACCGCCGGGCTCGGTGAAGAGCGTCGAGGTCGCGGTGATCCAGTACGGGTCGGCGAAGGCGTCCGCACGGCCGACGCCGTCGGTGAGCGAGAAGTACCCCTCGACCCGGTACGTCGGCACGGACCCGCCCCGTTCGTAGAGCGCGTCCTTGAGGTTCGTGAGCGACTTCTCAGGCAGGTCGGCGACGGCGAGCGTGATGGTCGTCGCGGCGTCGTCGGTCGCGCTCCAGTGGCACACGCGCCCCCGCTGCTCGGCGATCCGGGCGGCCGGTGTGCCCTTCTCCGGCGTGAAGTCGTCGTCGAGGGTGAAGGTCTTCCCGTACACGGCGAGGGACTCGGCGGGCAGGAGCTCGGCGCACGTCTGCGCGACCCGCTCGCCGATCGGACCCGCGGTCGCGCTCGGCGTGGCGCCGCCCGAGCCGCCGCCGGAGCAGCCGACGAGGACGACGGACGCGGACACGGTGAGGAGGGCGACGCTGATCGCCCGGACGCGGCTGCGGGTGGTCATCCCGACATGATGGTGCATCGACCGGGGAGGACCTGTGCGTCCCGGTAGACTCGACCCTCGTGACTCCTGCCGAACTCTCCGCCGCGTACCTGTCGATCCTGACCGGGATCGTCGAGCGACGAGGCGCGTCCGACACCGTGACCGTCGAGGAGTCGCACGCGGCCCTCGAACGTCCGAAGAACCGCGCGCACGGCGACTGGGCCTCGAACGCGGCGATGCAGCTCGCGAAGCGGCTCGGGACGAACCCGCGCGAGCTGGCGACCGAGATCGCCGGCGAGCTGACCGAGCTCGACGGTGTGGCCTCGGTCGACGTCGCCGGACCGGGGTTCATCAACATCACGCTCGAGGCCGCGGCCGCCGGCGAGATCGCGCGCACCATCGTCGAGGGCGGCGAGTCCTTCGGGCACGGCGACCTGTACGACGGCGTCCGCATCAACCTCGAGTTCGTGTCCGCGAACCCGACCGGCCCGATCCACATGGGCGGCGTGCGCTGGGCGGCGGTGGGCGACAGCCTCGCGCGGGTGTTCCAGGCGCAGGGCGGCCTCGTCACCCGTGAGTACTACTTCAACGACCACGGCGCGCAGATCGACCGCTTCGCGCGGTCCCTCGTCGCGAGCGCCCTCGGCGAGCCGACGCCCGAGGACGGGTACGGCGGCGCCTACATCGCCGAGATCGCGGCGCGCGTGATCGCGACGCTCGACCCGTCGGTCGACGTCAAGGACCTGCCGCGCGACGAGGCGCAGGAGCTCTTCCGGCGCGAGGGCGTCGACTTCATGTTCGCGGACATCAAGTCGTCGCTGCACGACTTCGGCGTCGACTTCGACGTGTACTTCCACGAGAACGCCCTGCACGAGTCGAAGGCCGTCGAGCGCGCCATCGACCGACTGCGGGCCTCGGGCGTCATGTACGAGGCCGAGGGTGCCGAGTGGCTCCGCACGACCGACTTCGGCGACGACCGCGACCGCGTGGTCATCAAGTCCGACGGGGAGCCCGCGTACATCGCCGGCGACCTGGCGTACTACCTCGACAAGCGCGAGCGCGGGTTCGAGCGGAACCTCATCATGCTCGGCGCCGACCACCACGGCTACGTCGGCCGGATGATGGCGATGTGCGCGGCGTTCGGTGACGAGCCGGGCAAGAACCTCGAGATCCTGATCGGGCAGATGGTGAACCTGCTTAAGGACGGCGAGCCGATGCGCATGTCGAAGCGCAACGGCACGATCGTCACGATGGAGGACCTCGTCGACGCCGTCGGTGTGGACGCCGGTCGGTACGCCCTCGTGCGGTTCGCCAGTGACACGTCGATCGACATCGACCTCGACCTGCTCACGAAGCGCACGAACGACAACCCGGTCTTCTACGTCCAGTACGCCCACGCCCGCACGCAGTCGGTCGCCCGCAACGCCGCGAACGCCGGGGTGGACCGGTCGGCCTTCGACGCCTCGCTCCTGACGCACGACACCGAGGGGGCCCTGCTCGGCGCCCTGGCGGAGTACCCGCGCGTGGTGCGCCAGGCGGCCGAGCTGCGCGAGCCGCACCGCATCGCGCGCTACATCGAGCAGCTCGCCGGCCTCTACCACCGCTGGTACGACGCCTGCCGGGTCACCCCGCTCGGGGACGAAGCCGTGACCGACCTGCACCGCACGCGCCTGTGGCTGAACGACGCCACCGGCCAGGTCGTCCGCAACGGCCTGGGCCTGCTCGGCGTGACGGCTCCCGAGCGCATGTAGGGTCGCCCCTTCCGAACCACGGATCCGACATCGAACCGGCCTCGCGGCCTGGTTCGATGTCGGATTCGTGGTTCGACGCCGCACCGCACCGCACCACCGCACCGCACCGCACCGCCGCGCCGGGCCGCACCGCCGCACCGCCGCACCGCCGCGCCGGGCGCACGCCGCGCCTCCAGGCTCGCTGCCGGGGCCACCTGGCAAGGTGGGACGCATGTCCGCCGCCACCGTCACCCCCCGGAAGCGCCGTCGCTGGCCGGTCGTGCTCGTCGTCGTCGTGGTCGTGCTCGCCGCGCTGCTCGTGGTCGCCGAGTTCGTCCTCCGCGGAGTCGTCGACCGCATCATCGCGCAGCAGGTCGAGCAGTCGCTGCCGTCCGGCGCCACCGGCGAGGTCCAGGCGCACGCGACGGGCATCGTCATCCCGCAGCTGCTCGGCGGCCGGCTCGACGAAGTGGAGATCTCCTCCGAGAAGCTCACGATCGACGGCATCCCGCTCGCGGCCGACGTCACGGCGCACGACGTGCCCGTGGACGGCAAGGGTGCCGTCCGCGACGTCGACGGCAACGTCCGCCTGGCGGCGTCGTCGGTGAAGGACCTGGCGAAGTACAGCCCGCTCTTCGACCGGCTCAGCCTGGTCGACGGCGGTGTCGAGCTCTCCGGCACGACCGCGGTGCTCGGTTACGACATCACCTACGCCGCCAAGGGCGACGTCGCCGCGCAGGACGACGGCAAGGGCATCACGATCACCCCGAAGACGGTGCGCATCACGAACTCGTCGCTCGGCCTCAAGGTCGACTCGATCCCGGGGGTCACGAACGTCCCCGTCGAGGTCTGCACCGCCCGGTTCCTGCCGTCGCAGCTCCGTGTGCGGTCGCTCGACGTCACGGCGTCCGAGGCGACCGTGCGCGTCACGGCGGACTCGCTGCCGCTCAACGAGGCGGGGCTGCAGACGGTCGGTTCGTGCGGTTGAGCGCCGTCCGGCGTCACACGGCCAGGAGGCGCGGCTCGGCTCGGTAGGATCGGGTCCCGTGAGCGAGAACCCCCTTGCCCCGCAGCACCTGCGGTTCCCGACGGACCCCTCCGCGCTGACCGCGCGGATCTGGCCCGCCTCCGCGACCCGGACCGACGACGGCGAGCTCGTCGTCGGCGGCGTCACGGCGTCGGACCTCGTCGCGGAGTTCGGCACGCCGCTCTACGTGGTCGACGAGCGCGACGTGCAGTCGCGGGCCGTGCGGGTGCGGAACGCCTTCACCGAGGCGTTCGAGCGCATCGGCACCCGGGCGCACGTCTACTACGCCGGCAAGGCCTTCCTGACGACCCAGGTCGCTGCGTGGATGGTCGCTGCCGACCTGCGCGTCGACGTGTGCACCGGCGGCGAGCTCGCGGTCGCACTGGCCGGGGGAGTCGACCCGGCGCTCCTCGGATTCCACGGCAACGACAAGTCGGACGCCGAGATCGCCCGCGCGGTCGAGGTCGGCGTCGGCACCATCGTCCTCGACAGCCACGAGGAAGTGCAGCGCGTCGCCCGTGCCGCGGCCGACGCCGGGGTCGTGCAGCGCGTGCGCATCCGGATCAACAGCGGGGTGCACGCGTCGACGCACGAGTACCTGGCGACGGCGCGCGAGGACCAGAAGTTCGGCATCCCCCTGACCGAGGCCGTGACCGCCGCCGAGGCCGTCCGCGCCGAGCCGTCGCTCGCCTTCGTCGGCCTGCACTCGCACATCGGCTCGCAGATCTTCGACGAGTCCGGCTTCCGCGAGGCCGCGCGGCGCCTGATGGACGTGCACGCCACGCTCGTGGCGACCGGTCCGGTGCCGGAGCTCAACCTCGGCGGCGGCTGGGGCATCGACTACACCGAGTCCGACTCGGCGTTCGAGCCGGAGGACGTCGCCGACGCGCTCGCGACCATCGTCGCCGAGGCCTGCGCGGAGCGGGACATCCCGGTCCCCGAGATCGCGGTCGAGCCCGGCCGGTACATCGTCGGGCCCGCGGGGATCACGCTCTACCGCGTCGGCACGATCAAGCCGGTGACCCTCGCGGACGACGACCACGCGCCCGCCACCCGGACGTACGTGTCGGTCGACGGCGGCATGAGCGACAACGCCCGACCTGCGCTCTACGGCGCCGACTACACGGCCCGGCTCGCCCGGACGTCCGACGCCCCCGCGGTCCTCACCCGGGTGGTCGGGAAGCACTGCGAGTCCGGCGACATCGTCGTGAACGACGAGTACCTGCCCGGCGACGTGCACCGCGGGGACCTCCTCGCCGTGGCCGCCACCGGTGCGTACTGCTGGAGCCTGGCGAGCAACTACAACCACGTCGGACGCCCGCCGGTCGTGGCGGTGGCCGACGGCGAACCCCGTATCCTCGTGCGTGGCGAGTCGATCGACGACCTCCTCGCCCGCGACACCGGGGTGGTCCCGGGGGCCTGAGCCCCTTCGGACGACCCGACTCCCCACGAACAGGACCCGCACCAGATGATCGAATACCGCAACGTCCGCGTCGCGCTGCTCGGAGCCGGCTCGGTCGGTTCCCAGGTGGCGCGGCTGCTCCTCGAACACGGCGACGAGCTCGCCTCGCGCGCCGGGGCCGGCCTCGAGCTCGTCGGCATCGCGGTCCGCGACCTCGACGCCCCTCGTGACGTCGACCTGCCGAAGGAGCTCTTCACGACGGACGCTGCGTCGCTCATCCTCGGGGCGGACATCGTCGTCGAGCTGATCGGCGGCATCGAGCCGGCGCGGACCCTCGTGCTCCAGGCGCTGCAGTCCGGCGCCGACGTCGTCACCGGCAACAAGGCGCTCCTGGCGACCCACGGGCCGGAGCTCTTCGCGGTCGCCGAGCAGGTGGGCGCGCAGCTCTACTACGAGGCCGCCGTCGCCGGTGCGATCCCGATCATCCGGCCGCTGCACGACTCCCTCGCGGGGGACCGCATCGAGCGGATCATGGGCATCGTCAACGGCACGACGAACTTCATCCTCGACTTGATGGACCGCGAGGGCGCGACCTTCGAGGACGCCCTCGCGACGGCCACCGAGCTCGGCTACGCCGAGGCCGACCCGACCGCGGACATCGAGGGCTACGACGCCGCGCAGAAGGCCGCGATCCTCGCCTCGCTCGCGTTCCACACCTCGGTCCCGCTCGCCGCCGTGCACCGCGAGGGCATCACCTCGGTGACGATCGAGCAGGTCCGCGCGGCGCGGAAGGCCGGCTACGTCGTGAAGATCCTCGCCACGGCCGAGCGCCTCACCGACGAGCAGGGCACCGAGGGCGTCAGCGCCCGCGTCTACCCGGCGCTCGTGCCCGAGTCGCACCCGCTCGCGAGCGTCCACGGGGCGAAGAACGCCGTGTTCGTCGAAGCCGAGGCCGCCGGCGACCTCATGTTCTACGGCGCCGGTGCCGGCGGCGTCGAGACGGCCTCCGCCGTCCTCGGCGACCTGGTCTCCGCGGCGCGCCGGCACGTCATCGGCGGTCCCGGCATCGCCGAGTCGACCCAGTCGGCGCTGCCGGTGTTCCCGATCGGCACCGTCCGCACCCGCTACCAGATCACGCTGCACGTGACGGACGCACCCGGCGTGCTGTCCACCGTCGCCGGGGTGCTCGCGAAGCACGGCGTCAGCGTCGAGACCGTCGAGCAGACCGTAGCGACCGGGTCCGACGCGACCGCGACCCTCGTCATCGGCACCCACCTGGCGCGCGAGTCCGACCTCGCCGCGACCGTGGTCGCGCTCCGCAACGAGGACGTCGTCGTCGAGGTCACGAGCGTCCTCCGCGTCGTCGGCGCCTGAGCCCCGCCGACCCACGAACCCAAGAACCGACAAGAAGGGGAGCCTCATGGCCCACCAGTGGCAGGGTGTCCTGCGCGAGTACGCCGACCGTCTCGACGTCACCGGGGCGACGCCCGTCGTCACGCTCGGCGAGGGCGGGACCCCGCTCATCCCGGCGCGCCGGCTCTCCGAGCGCACGGGTGCCGAGGTCTACGTCAAGTACGAGGGCATGAACCCGACCGGGTCGTTCAAGGACCGCGGCATGACGATGGCGATCTCGAAGGCCGTCGAGCACGGTGCGAAGGCGGTCATCTGCGCCTCGACCGGCAACACGAGCGCCTCGGCCGCCGCGTACGCCACGCACGCCGGCATCACCGCCGCGGTGCTCGTCCCCGAGGGCAAGATCGCCATGGGCAAGCTCAGCCAGGCCGTCGCCCACGACGCCCAGCTGCTGCAGGTGCAGGGCAACTTCGACGACTGCCTCGACATCGCCCGCGACCTCGCCGCGAACTACCCGGTGCACCTGGTGAACTCGGTCAACAACGACCGCATCGAGGGCCAGAAGACCGCGGCGTTCGAGGTCGTCGACGTCCTCGGCGACGCCCCGGACTTCCACTTCCTGCCGGTCGGCAACGCCGGCAACTACACGGCCTACTCCCGCGGGTACCGCGAGGACGTCGCCGCCGGTCGCGCGTCGAAGCTCCCGCGCATGTTCGGCTTCCAGGCCGCGGGGTCCGCCCCGATCGTCCGCGGCGAGGTCGTCCGCCAGCCGGACACCATCGCCTCGGCGATCCGCATCGGCAACCCGGCGTCGTGGCAGTTCGCGCTCGAGGCCCGTGACGAGACCGACGGCTACTTCGGCGCGATCACCGACGAGGCCATCCTCGCCGCGCACCGCATCCTCTCGGCCGAGGTCGGCGTCTTCGTCGAGCCCGCATCGGCCATCGGCGTCGCCGGGCTCCTGGAGCGTGCCGACGCCGGGGTCGTCCCGAAGGGCGCCAAGGTCGTCATCACGGTGACCGGCCACGGCCTCAAGGACCCGCAGTGGGCCCTCCGCACACCGGACGGTGGCGAGGTCGCCCCGACGAGCGTCCCGGTCGACACCAAGTCGATCGCCGACGTGCTCGGACTGGTCGGCGCCGAGTGAGCCCCGACCGCTCGTCCGGACCGGGGGAGGGCGTGCGCGCCCAGATCGCTGTACCGGCCGGACGGGCGGTCCGCGTCCGGGTCCCGGCGACCTCGGCGAACCTCGGCCCGGGGTTCGACTCCCTCGGTCTCGCGCTCTCGCTCTACGACGAGGTCGTCGTACGGGTCCGTCCCGGTTCGGGTGCGACCGTCACGGTCGAAGGTGTCGGCGCCGGCGAGGTCGCGACCGACGACACGAACCTGGTCGTCCGTGCGCTCCGCCGCGGCCTCGAGCACGCCGGCGTGACGCAGCCCGGACTCGAGCTGCACGCCGTGAACGCGATCCCGCACGGCCGCGGGATGGGATCATCGGCAGCGGCGATCGTGGCCGGACTGATGGCCGCGCGCGGATTGCTCGACGGCGTCGTCGACCTCGACGCCTCGACCCTGCTCGCGCTCGCGACCGAGATGGAGGGGCACCCCGACAACGTCGCCCCGGCGCTCTTCGGCGGTCTGACGATCGCGTGGATGACGGCCGAGGGGCCGGCGTACAAGCGCCTGCTCGTCCACCGTGGTGTCGCGCCGGTGGTCTTCGTGCCGACCTCGACGCTCTCGACCAAGCTCGCGCGCTCCCTGCAGCCGGCGAGCGTCCCGCACGAGGACGCGGCGTTCAACGTGTCGCGCTCCGCCCTGCTGGTCGCGGCGCTCATCCAGAGCCCCGAGCTCCTGCTGGCCGCGACCGAGGACCGGTTGCACCAGGCGTACCGCGCCAGCGCCATGCCGGAGACCGACGCCCTGATCGGCCTGCTGCGGCAGCACGGACTCGCGGCGGTCGTCTCCGGAGCCGGCCCGAGCCTCCTGGTCCTCGGCAGCGATCCCGCACAGCGACTCACCGCCGCCGACCTCGTGTCACGACACGGGGAATCCGACTGGCGGGCGCTCATGCTGGCCGTCGACCTGGGTGGTGCTACAGTGGTGCCGCACTCGGCGCTCCAAGCCGAACCCGCGTAGGCAGCAGGACTTTCCTCGCCATGCAGGGTCCGGTGCGCGGGGGCAATCTCTTTCAGATCACCGAATCCCGGTCCGTCGTCTGAACGGCGGCCGATGCACACCCATGCATCCGGGACGGTGGAAACTCTCCGCGTTCTGCGGTTCGAAAGGAAACACCGACCTTGACGAACGTCAACGACTCCACCCAGGTGGAGATCCCCAGCGATCTGCGCGCCCTCCGGCTCCCGGAACTCCAGCGCATCGCCTCCTCCCTCGGCATCACGGGGCTCTCGAAGCTCCGCAAGGGCGACCTCATCGCCTCGATCGAGGACAAGCGTCCGGCGACGGACGACGCCACGACCGAGTCGGCCGCACCCGCGGTCGAGGCCCCCGTGGCCGAGCAGCCGACGCTGCCGGAGCCGACCGAGGCACCCGCTGCCGAGGCCGTCGCCGACGCACCGGCGACCACCGAGGCGCAGGCCGAGCAGCCCGCCTCCTCGCGTGCCCGCCGTTCGCGCCGTGCCTCCTCCGGCGGCACCGTGAACGCGGCGCCGACGTCGGCCGCCGAGCACACGAACGCCGGACACACCGGCACCGAGGACCTCCTCGCCGGGCTCGACCAGGTCCGCGCCGAGAAGGACGCGCAGGAAGCCGCGGAGACCGGCGGCCAGCGTCGCGGGCGCGGCCAGCGCGCGCAGCAGAACGGCCAGCAGGCCGAGCGTGCCGAGCGCACCGAGCAGCCGCGGGACCAGGCCGAGCAGCCGGCTCAGCAGGACGCCGCCGCGCAGCAGGACCAGTCCACCGACCAGGGCGACCAGAACGACCAGAACGACCAGGGCGACCAGAACGACCAGCAGGGCGAGGGCGGTTCGCGTCGCGGTCGTCGCAGCCGCGGTCGGGGTCGTGGCCGTGGCCAGAACGCCGAGAACGGCGAGCAGGGCGGCGACCAGAACGGTCGCGACGCCGCGCCGAAGAACGACAACGGCCAGAAGAACGGTCAGAGCGGTCAGAACGGCCAGCAGGGCGACCAGAAGAACGCCCAGCAGGACGACCGGAACGACGCGAACCGGCAGAACGGCCAGCAGAAGCAGCAGGGCCAGCAGAAGCAGCAGCCGGCCCAGCAGGTCGCCGACGAGACCGAGGGCGGCCGCAGCCGTCGTCAGCGTGACCGCAAGCGCGGTCGCGGCGGGCAGAACGACGAGTTCGAGCCGGAGATCACCGAGGACGACGTCCTCATCCCGATCGCGGGCATCCTCGACGTCCTCGACAACTACGCCTTCGTCCGCACCACCGGGTACCTGCCCGGGCCGAACGACGTCTACGTCTCGCTCGGCCAGGTGAAGAAGTACCACCTGCGCAAGGGCGACGCGGTCGTCGGCGCGATCAAGCAGCCGCGGGACAACGAGCAGCAGAGCCGCCAGAAGTACAACGCGCTCGTCAAGGTCGACTCGGTCAACGGGCAGACCGCCGACGAGGCCGCCGCGCGCGTCGACTTCCAGGACCTCACGCCGCTGTACCCGAACGAGCGCCTGCGTCTCGAGACCGAGCCGTCGAAGCTCAGCACCCGGATCATCGACCTCGTGTCGCCGATCGGCAAGGGCCAGCGCGGCCTGATCGTGTCCCCGCCGAAGGCCGGCAAGACCGTCGTGCTGCAGGCCATCGCGAACGCGATCGCCAAGAACAACCCCGAGGCGCACCTCATGGTCGTCCTGGTGGACGAGCGGCCCGAAGAGGTCACCGACATGCAGCGCACGGTGAAGGGCGAGGTCATCGCCTCGACCTTCGACCGTCCCGCCGAGGACCACACCACGGTCGCCGAGCTCGCCATCGAGCGTGCGAAGCGCCTCGTCGAGCTCGGGCACGACGTGGTCCTGCTCCTCGACTCGATCACCCGTCTGGGCCGCGCCTACAACCTGGCGACGCCGGCCTCCGGTCGCGTGCTCTCCGGTGGCGTCGACTCGTCGGCCCTGTACCCGCCGAAGCGCTTCTTCGGCGCCGCGCGCAACATCGAGGACGGCGGCTCGCTGACCATCCTCGCGACGGCGCTCGTCGAGACCGGGTCGAAGATGGACGAGGTGATCTTCGAGGAGTTCAAGGGCACCGGCAACATGGAGCTCCGCCTCAACCGGCACCTCGCCGACAAGCGGATCTTCCCGGCCGTGGACGTCAACGCCTCCGGCACCCGTCGCGAGGAGCAGCTGCTCTCCGCCGACGAGGTCAAGATCACGTGGCGACTGCGCCGTGCCCTCGCCGGGCTCGACCCGCAGCAGGCCCTCGAGATCGTGCTGCGGAACCTCAAGGAGACGCAGTCGAACGTCGAGTTCCTGGTCCAGGTGCAGAAGTCGGTCCCCACGACCGGTGGGCACCACAACGGCCACCAGGAGTAACGCGTGTTCGAGTCGGTGGCAGGGCTGCTGGCGGAACACGAGGACCTGACGCAGCAGCTGTCGGACCCCGCGCTCCACGCCGATGCGGCCCGCGCGAAGAAGGTGAACCGGCGGTACGCCGAGCTCAACCAGATCAAGTCCGCGTACGAGTCCTGGAAGGCGGCGGGGGACGACCTCGCCGCCGCCCAGGAGCTCGCGCGTGAGGACGAGGCGTTCGCGGACGAGGTCCCGGCGCTCGAGGAGCAGCTGACGGAGCGCCAGGAGCGTCTCCGCCGGCTGCTCATCCCGCGCGACCCCGACGACGGGCGCGACGTGATCATGGAGATCAAGGGCGGAGAGGGCGGCGAGGAGTCGGCGCTGTTCGCGGCAGACCTCCTGCGCATGTACTCGCACTACGCCGAGTCCAAGGGCTGGAAGATCGAGATGCTCGAGCGCACCGAGTCCGACCTCGGCGGCTACAAGGACGTCCAGGTCGCGATCAAGTCGAACGCGACCGACCCGTCCCAGGGTGTCTGGGCGCACCTGAAGTACGAGGGCGGCGTGCACCGCGTGCAGCGCGTGCCGGCGACCGAGTCGCAGGGGCGCATCCACACCTCGACGACCGGCGTCCTCGTCTTCCCCGAGGTCGACGAGCCCGAAGAGGTCCAGATCAACCAGAACGACCTCAAGATCGACGTGTACCGGTCCTCGGGCCCCGGCGGGCAGTCCGTCAACACGACCGACTCCGCGGTCCGCATCACCCACCTGCCCACGGGCATCACGGTGGCGATGCAGAACGAGAAGTCGCAGCTGCAGAACCGCGAGGCCGGCATGCGCGTGCTGCGCGCCCGCATCCTCGCGAAGCAGCAGGAGGAGCTCGACGCCATCGCCTCGGACGCGCGCAAGTCGCAGATCCGTGGCATGGACCGTTCGGAGCGCATCCGCACGTACAACTTCCCGGAGAACCGCATCGCGGACCACCGCACCGGGTACAAGGCGTACGACCTGGACCGCGTCATGAACGGCGCCCTCGAGCCCGTCATCCAGTCCGCCATCCAGGCGGACGAAGAAGCACGACTGGCCGCCATCGGCGACCAGGACGCGTAGCCCTGGAGGCACGGATCACCTCCGACACGCCCGTCGCGTTCGCCGCGGACCGCCTCCTGCGTGAGGCGGCCGCGGCGTTCGACGCGGCCGGCGTCCCGACCCCGCAGGTGGACGCCGAGCTGCTGCTCGCCTGGGCGACCGACACCTCGCGCGGCGCCGTGCAGGCCCGCGCGATGACCGGGGGTGCGATCGCTCCGGAGCACGTCGAGCGCTTCCGGCACGCCGTCGCCCGACGTGCCACCCGCGAGCCGCTCCAGCACATCACCGGCGAGGCGCACTTCCGCGCGCTCACGCTGGCCGTCGGACCCGGTGTGTTCGTCCCGCGGCCCGAGACCGAGGGTGTCGTGCAGTTCGGCATCGACGCACTCCGCGCGGTGGCCGTGCCGGCACCGGTCGCGGTCGACCTCGGTTCCGGCAGCGGCGCGATCGCGATCGCCATGGACACCGAGGTGCCGAACGCGGTCGTGTACGCGGTCGAACGCTCGACAGAGGCACTGCCGTGGACCCGGCGCAACGTCGCGGCCCACGGTGGGACGGTCCGCCTGGTGGAGGGCGACCTCGCCGACGCGCTGCCGGAGCTCGACGGCACGGTGTCGGTCGTCGTGTCGAACCCGCCCTACGTGCCGGACGACGCGGTGCCGATCGACCCAGAGGTCCGCGACCACGATCCCGCGATGGCGCTCTACGGCGGGCCGGACGGCCTCGACGCGGTGCGTGCCCTGGCGGACACCGCCTGGCGCCTCCTGGTGCCCGGGGGAGTGCTCGTCATCGAGCACGCCGAACCGCAGGGCGCCGGCGTGCGCGAGGTCCTGACGCGCCGTGGGTTCCGGTCCCCGGAGACGCACGTCGACCTGACCGGCCGCGACCGCACGACCACCGCGACCCGCTAACCGGGGCCGAGCCGCGCCTCCTGGCCGCCGTCGACGTGCGCTCCTGTGAGCCGTTCCGCGCGTGGTCGGTCTCTTCGCGCGTACCGGGTCGTTCCGTTCGGCCCGGTACGCGTGATTCCGCTTTCCACCGCGCGCGTGATGGCAAGGATCGCGCGGCGGTCCGGACCTGGAGGCGCAGATCACGTTCGACGGTCAGCTCACGGCCGTCAGCCAGAGCCATTCGGCGCGTGGTCGGCCTCTTCGCGCGTACCGGGTCGTTCCGTTCGGCCCGGTACGCGCGATTCCGCTTCCCACTGCGCGCGTGATGGGAAGGATCGCGCAGCGGTCGGGGACCTACGCGACGGGTGCGGCGATGTGCTGCTCCGCGACGAAGGCGAGGACGGCTTCGCGGAGGTCCGTGTGCTCCTCGACGAGCACCGCGTGGATGCCCACGCTCCGGGCGCCCTCGACGTTGATCGGCATGTCGTCCGCGAAGAACGTGCGCTCGGCGGGCACGCCGTGGTGCCCGAGGGCCCGGCGGTAGACCTCGGGCTCGGGCTTCCGCGCACCGAAGTTGCTCGTCGTGTCGAGGTGCTCGCCGAAGAGCGGCGCGAGCGACGGCGTCCAGCGGTGGATCCACCGGCCGGCCAGCGGCCCGTTGTTCGTCAGCAGCCCGACCCGTCCGTGCTCGCTCGCGACGCGCACCGCCTCGATGCGGTCGGGCAGCTCGGTCATCGCGGCGCCGCGGATCCGCGCCCACTCGGCCTCGGGGACGTCGCAGTCCATCGCCTCGGCGAAGGCGGCCAGGTACTCGTCGCCGTCGGCGTACCCGCCGGCCTCGGCGCGCTGTTCGTTGCCGCAGTCCCACCACCGCCGACGGAGCTCGTCGAAGTCGTGCCCGGTGAACTCGGCGAGGGCGGCCATCCGCACCTTCCAGTCGTACCGGACGAGGACCTCGTCCATGTCGAAGAGGAACAGGAGGCGGGGCGCAGGGGTCTCGTTCACGATGCCACCCATTGTGTCGCACTATCATCGTCGAGTCATGGCATCCCGATACGACTGCACCGACTCCGACGGGCTCCTGACCGGGATGCGGCTCGCACGTGCCGCTCTCGGACGCGGGGAGCTCGTCGTCGTCCCCACCGACACCGTCTACGGCGTGGCCGCGGACGCCTTCAGCGCGGCCGCCGTCCAGCGCCTGCTCGACGCGAAGGGCCGGACCCGGCAGTCGCCGCCGCCGGTCCTCATCCCCGGTCCGCCCACCCTCGACGCGCTCGCGAGCGACATCCCGCAGCAGGTGCGGGACCTCGTCGACGAGTTCTGGCCGGGTGGCCTCACCGTGATCCTCCGCGCCCAGCCGTCGCTCGACTGGGACCTCGGCGAGACCCGCGGCACCGTCGCGCTCCGCATGCCGGACTCCCGCATCGCCCTCGAGCTCCTGCAGGAGGTCGGGCCGCTCGCGGTGTCCTCCGCGAACTCGACGGGGGACCCGGCCGCGATGGACGCGGACCAGGCCGAGGCGATGCTCGGCGACAGCGTCGCCGTGTACCTCGACGGCGGTCCGATCACCGCGCACGAGGGCTTCGAGGCATCCACGGGCTCCACGATCGTCGACGCCACCGGGCTGTCCGACGGCGGGAAGCTCCGGATCGTGCGCCACGGTGTGATCCCCGACGACGAGATCACCAGGGTCGTCGGAGCCGACCTGGTCCGATGAAGTACTACCTGCTCGCCGGGGCCATCGCGGCCGTGGTGAGCTTCTGCGTCAGCTGGGTCGTCTGGAAGCTGGGGCTGAAGTACAAGTGGTACCCGAAGGTCCGCGAGCGTGACGTGCACCGCACGCCCACCCCGCGGCTCGGCGGCATCGCGATGTACCTCGGCGTCATCGTGGCGATGCTCGCGGCGTGGTTCCTGTTCCCGTCGATCGCCGGCACCGACTACTTCCGGCTGGTGTTCTCGGAGCCGGGGCGCGTGATCGCCGTCCTCGCGGGGGCGACCATCATCGTGGTCCTCGGCGTCGCCGACGACATCTGGGACCTCGACTGGATGACGAAGCTCGCCGGGCAGATCATCGCCGCGGGCATCCTCGCGTGGCAGGGCGTGGCGATCGTGTCGCTGCCGATCGGCAACACGCTCGGCGTCGGCTCGTCGTACATGAGCCTGATCTTCACGGTGCTCGCGGTCGTGCTCGTGATGAACGCCGTGAACTTCATCGACGGACTCGACGGGTTGGTCGCGGGCGTGGCGATCATCGCCGGTGGCGTGTTCTTCCTCTACACGTTCTTCATCAACCGCGTGGTCGTGCAGACCGAGTTCTTCTTCAACCTGCCCTCGCTGCTGACCGCGGTGCTCGTCGGCGCCTGCTTCGGCTTCCTGATCCTGAACTGGCACCCCGCGAAGCTCTTCATGGGGGACGCCGGTGCCCTCCTCGTGGGCTTCCTGATGGCCACGAGCGCGGTCTCCGTCACCGGGAACATCGACCCGGCCGCGGTGCAGACGCGCCAGGCGCTGCTGCCGGCGTTCATCCCGATCCTGCTGCCGTTCGCGATCCTCATCGTGCCGATCCTCGACTTCGGGCTCGCCGTCACGCGCCGGCTCAGCGCCGGGAAGTCACCGTTCTCGGCCGACCGGAAGCACCTGCACCACCGCCTGCTCGACATGGGGCACTCGCACTTCCACGCCGTGCTCATCTTCTACGCGTGGACGGCCACCGTGGCGGTCGGCTGCCTGCTGTTCCTCTTCGTGGACTGGTACTGGGTGGTCGTCTTCGTCGCCGTCGGCTTCGCCGTCTGCGCGGTGGCCACGTTCGCCCCGCTCGGCCGCAAGCGCGCCGAGTTCGCCGCTCAGGTCGCCACCCGGTCCACCGCCGTGGTGGACGCCAGCCTCGACCCGCTCGACCGGGCCGCCAACGACCGATCGATCCCAGGAGACAACTCGTGACCGCACCGAACGCGCTCGACCACGTCCGGCCGGTGTTCCGCCGCATCATCACCTGGGGCGCGCTGCTGGCCGTCGGGCTCGCCGTCGTCGGGGGAGTCGTGGGCCTGCTCGTGGCCGGCGGCCCGGGGCTCGCCGGCGGGCTGCTCGGCGCCGTGCTCAGCGTGGTGTTCCTCGGCCTCACCGCCGTGAGCGTGCTCGTGGCGCTGCGCGTCTCGAAGGGACAGATGATCTCCGGGGCCTTCTTCGGCATCGTGATGGGCACGTGGCTGCTCAAGTTCGTCGTCTTCATCGTCGTGCTCGTGCTGCTGCGGGACCGCGACTGGGTGGACTTCCCGGTGCTCGCGGTCGCGATCATCGTCGGGGTCGTCGGCTCGCTCTTGATCGACGTCGTCGCGGTCGCCAAGGCCCGCATCCCGATCGGGGTCTCGCTCCCCGGAGACTCCGCGTCTCCTGAGAAGCGCGACCCCCGCAACTGAGAGCCCGGGAAGCCTCCAGCACCTGATAGGCTTCTCGGAGTCCGCGTCCGGAGCACAGCTCGGAGCGGACGAGCCTCCACAACGTCCACCATCGCGTGCCATGCGTGCGCGCGCCGACACAGGAGACAGCGCTGCTATCCCACGCTCTTCCCCTGTCCCTCACCGCTGCGGGTAACACCGTCGCGGCGGGGAGCAGCAAGGCCGCCGAGTTCCATGGTCCGTCGATCAACGAGTTCTTCCCGGAAGCGATCTTCTTCGCCGGGACGCCCTTCGAGATCGACCGACTCGTCATCATCCGGTTCATCGCCGTCGCGGTCCTGCTGCTGATCGGCATCATCGGGACCCGTTCGCTCAAGCTCGTCCCCGGCCGCGGCCAGGCGCTCATCGAGTACGCGTTCGACGTCGTCCGCCGGAACACCTTCGACAACCTGGGTGAGAAGGACGGCAAGCGGTTCCTCCCGCTGCTGGCGACGATCTTCTTCTCCGTGCTGTTCCTGAACCTCACGGGTCTCATCCCGGGGTTCAACCTCCAGGGCACCAGCCGCATCGCGTACCCGATGATCCTCGCGATCGTCGCCTACGTGGCCTTCATCTACGCGGGTCTGCGCAAGCACCCGGGCACCTTCCTCCGGAACTCGCTGTTCCCGCCGGGGGTCCCGTGGTACCTGTACATCATCGTGACGCCGATCGAGCTCGTCTCGACCTTCGTGCTCCGACCGGTGACGCTGACCCTGCGACTCCTGATGAACATGGTCGTCGGCCACCTGCTGCTCGTCCTGTTCTTCGCTGCCACGCAGTTCTTCTTCGTCGACGCCTCGCTCGGTTTCAAGGCCTTCGGAGTCGGGACGCTCGCGTTCGGCATCGCGTTCAGTTTCTTCGAGATCCTGGTCGCGCTGCTGCAGGCGTACGTCTTCATGCTGCTGACCGCTGTGTACATCCAGCTCGCGCTGGCTGACGAGCACTGACCAACGACCTGCACTGACCCCCAATACGGCACGGCATCCGTCGGGCCGCATCCTGAAAGGAAAACACGTGGACGCAACGACCGTTCTCGCGGCAATCTCCGGCAACATCGCGACCGTGGGCTACGGCCTCGCGGCGATCGGCCCGGCCATCGGCGTGGGCATCGTCGTCGGCAAGACGATCGAGTCCGTCGCTCGCCAGCCGGAGCTCCAGGGCCGTCTGACGACCCTCATGTACATCGGTATCGCCTTCACCGAGGCCCTCGCCTTCATCGGTATCGCGACGTACTTCATCTTCACCAACTAAGGCCTCTCGATGCAGAACGCACTGATCCTCGCGGCGGAGGAGACGCACAACCCGCTGATCCCTCCGCTGTACGACATCCTGTGGTCGGCGGTCGCGTTCGTCGTCATCTTGCTGGTCTTCTGGCGGGTCATCATCCCGCGGATCACGAAGATGCTCGACGAGCGCACCGAGGCCATCGAAGGTGGCATCAAGAAGGCGGAGGCTGCTCAGGAGCAGGCCGCTGCCGCGCTCGACGAGTACAACAAGCAGCTCGCCGAGGCTCGCGCCGAGGCGTCCCGCATCCGTGAGCAGGCTCGTTCCGACGCGAACGCGATCGGAAGCGAGCTCCGTGAGCAGGCGCAGGCCGATGCAGCACGCATCACCGCCAACGCGCAGGCGCAGATCGAGGCCGAGCGCCAGAGCGCGCTCCAGTCGCTCCGTGCCGAGGTCGGCACGCTCGCGCTCGACCTCGCCTCCGGCGTGATCGGTGAGTCCCTCAAGGACGACGCGAAGTCGACCGCGGTCGTGGATCGCTTCCTCGCCGACCTCGAGGCCTCGCAGGGTTCGTCGGCATCGGCCGGGGAGCGCTGAGCATGCGCAGCGCCACCAGGGAAGCACTGGCGTCCACGAGGGCGGTGCTCGCCGACCTCGGCGGTGCAGCCGACCTCGCCGCCGGTGCCGAGATCCTCGCCGCAGGGCGTGCGATCGCCGGTGCGCCGCAGCTGCTCGGTCTGCTGTCCGACCCGACGGCCGACCCGGCCGGCAAGAAGGTCGTCATCGACCGCGTCTTCGCCGGCCAGTCGGTTGCGACGCGTGCGGTCCTGACCGCGGTGGCCGGCTCGCGCTGGTCCTCGCACCAGGACCTGCTCGTCGGCATCGAGGACGCGGGCATCCGCGCCGTCGCCGCCACCGCCCCCGCGGGCACGCCGATCGAAGCCGAGCTGTTCTCCTTCGAGACCGCCGTCCGCTCGGACGCCGACCTCGAACTGGCACTGGGCACCAAGCTCGGCAGCCCGTCGGAGAAGAGCGCCCTCGTCGAGCGGCTGCTCGGCGGCAAGGCGACGGAGCAGACCATCGTGATCCTGTCGCACCTCGTGCAGCAGCCGCGCGGTCGGCGCATCGGTGAACTCGTCCGCGACGCCTCGCGCATCGTGGCCGAGCAGGCCGGCAAGCTCGTCGCGACGGTCATCACCGCGACGCCGCTCACCGACGGCCAGGCGGCTCGCGTCGCCCGGGCGCTCGCGCAGCAGCACGGCAAGGACATCAGCATCAACCACGTCGTCGACCCCTCGGTCGTCGGCGGGGTCCGGGTGCAGATCGGCGGCGACGTCATCGACGGCACCGTCTCCACGCGTCTCTCGGAGCTCCGGCTCCAGCTCGCCGGCTGAGCGTACGGTCGAAGCCGCCCCTCCCAAGTCCACAACGGGAACTGCCGAGTCAGGCAGCGTCACCCTCTCGGAGCCGTACGGCCCCGGAAACCAACAAGGAAAATCCCATGGCAGACATCACCATCAGCCCCGATGAGATCCGTGATGCCCTGAAGGACTTCGTCTCGAACTACGAGCCGACGAAGGCCTCCACGGCCGAGGTCGGGCACGTCATCGACGCCGGCGACGGCATCGCGCACGTCGAGGGCCTCCCCGGCGTCATGGCGAACGAGCTCATCCGCTTCGAGGACGGCACGCTCGGCCTCGCGCAGAACCTCGACGAGGACGAGATCGGCGCCATCGTGCTCGGCGAGTTCGCCGGTGTCGAAGAGGGCCAGGAAGTCACCCGCACCGGCGAGGTCCTCTCGGCTCCCGTCGGCGACGGCTTCCTCGGTCGCGTCGTCGACCCGCTCGGCGCCCCGATCGACGGTCTCGGCGAGATCCAGGCCGAGGGCCGCCGCGCCCTCGAGCTGCAGGCGCCCGGCGTCATGTCCCGCAAGTCGGTGCACGAGCCGCTCCAGACCGGCATCAAGGCCATCGACGCGATGATCCCCGTCGGCCGCGGTCAGCGTCAGCTGATCATCGGCGACCGCCAGACCGGCAAGACGGCCATCGCGATCGACACGATCATCAACCAGAAGGCCAACTGGGAGTCGGGCGACGAGGACAAGCAGGTCCGCTGCATCTACGTCGCCATCGGTCAGAAGGGCTCCACGATCGCCTCCGTCAAGGGTGCGCTCGAGGACGCCGGTGCGATGGAGTACACCACCATCGTCGCCGCCCCGGCCTCCGACCCGGCCGGCTTCAAGTACCTCGCCCCGTACACCGGCTCGGCCATCGGTCAGCACTGGATGTACCAGGGCAAGCACGTCCTGATCATCTTCGACGACCTGTCGAAGCAGGCCGAGGCCTACCGTGCCGTGTCGCTCCTCCTGCGTCGTCCGCCGGGCCGCGAGGCCTACCCGGGTGACGTCTTCTACCTGCACTCCCGTCTGCTGGAGCGTTGCGCGAAGCTGTCCGACGAGCTCGGCGCCGGTTCGATGACGGGTCTCCCGATCATCGAGACCAAGGCGAACGACGTCTCGGCGTACATCCCGACCAACGTGATCTCCATCACCGACGGCCAGATCTTCCTGCAGTCGGACCTGTTCAACGCGAACCAGCGTCCGGCCGTCGACGTGGGCATCTCGGTGTCGCGCGTCGGTGGTGACGCGCAGGTCAAGTCGATCAAGAAGGTCTCCGGCACGCTCAAGCTCGAGCTGGCGCAGTACCGCTCGCTCGAGGCGTTCGCGATGTTCGCGTCCGACCTCGACCAGGCGTCGCGTCGCCAGCTGGAGCGCGGTGCCCGTCTGACCGAGCTCCTCAAGCAGCCGCAGTACTCGCCGTACCCGGTCGAGGAGCAGGTCGTCTCGATCTGGGCCGGCACGAACGGCAAGCTCGACGAGGTCCCCGTGGCCGACGTCCTGCGCTTCGAGTCGGAGCTGCTCGACCACCTGCGCCGCAACTCGGACGTGCTCACCACCCTGCGTGAGACGAACCAGCTCAGCGACGACACCGTCGCCGAGATGACGAAGCAGATCGACGAGTTCTCCAAGAGCTTCCAGACGAGCGACGGCAAGACGCTCGGGTCCGAGCAGTTCGAGGCCGCTTCGGCCGAGGACGTCGACCAGGAGCAGATCGTCAAGGGTCGTCGCTAGATGGCAGCGCAGGTCCGGGTCTACCGCCAGCGAATCAAGTCCGCGAAGACCACGAAGAAGGTCACTCGCGCGATGGAACTGATCTCGGCGTCGCGGATCCAGAAGGCGCAGGCCCGCATGGCTGCGTCGGGTCCGTACTCGCGGGCCGTGACGCGTGCGGTGTCGGCCGTGGCGACGTTCTCGAACGTCGACCACGTGCTGACCACCGAGCCGGAGTCGTCGACGCGCGCAGCCGTCGTGCTGTTCACGTCGGACCGCGGTCTGAACGGCGCGTTCAGCACGAACGTCCTCAAGCAGGGCGAGGAGCTCGCCTCCCTGCTCCGCAGCGAGGGCAAGGACGTCGTGTTCTACCTGGTCGGCCGCAAGGCCGTCGGGTACTTCGCGTTCCGTGAGCGTTCGTCCGAGCAGCAGTGGGTCGGCAACACCGACCAGCCGGAGTTCTCGACCGCGAAGTCGATCGGCGACGCCGTCGTGGCGAAGTTCCTGCAGGACACGGCCGAGGGCGGCGTGGACGAGATCCACATCGTCTTCAACCGCTTCCTGAGCCTCGCCACGCAGGAGCCGCAGGTCGTCCGGCTGCTCCCGCTCGAGGTCGTCGAGGGGGTCGAGGCCCCGTCGAACGACGAGCCGCTCCCGCTCTACGAGTTCGAGCCGGACGCCGACGCGGTGCTCGACGCGCTGCTGCCGGTCTACATCGAGAGCCGCATCTTCAACGCCATGCTCCAGTCGGCTGCCTCCGAGCACGCCGCCCGGCAGAAGGCGATGAAGGCGGCGAGCGACAACGCCGACTCGCTCATCCGCGACTTCACGCGTCTCGCGAACAACGCCCGACAGGCCGAGATCACCCAGCAGATCTCCGAGATCGTCGGCGGCGCCGACGCCCTCTCGTCGAAGAAGAAGTAGTCCGCGTCGTTCGCGGACAGTTACCCACCCTCAGGAAGGCACCAGCCATGACCGACACCGCAACCACCGCGGTCGAGACGTCGTCGGCGCCCGGTGTCGGCCGGATCGCCCGTGTCACGGGCCCCGTCGTCGACATCGAGTTCCCGCACGACGCCATCCCCGAGATGTACAACCTCCTGTTCACGACCATCACCATCGGTGACTCGTCGCAGGAGATCGGCCTCGAGGTCGCGCAGCACCTCGGCGACGACCTCGTCCGCGCCATCTCCCTGAAGCCGACCGACGGTCTGGTCCGTGGCCAGGAGGTCCGTGACTCGGGCGCTCCGATCTCGGTCCCCGTCGGCGACGTCACCAAGGGCAAGGTCTTCGACGTGCTGGGCAACGTGCTCAACACCGACGAGAAGCTCGAGATCACCGAGCGCTGGCCGATCCACCGCAAGGCCCCGGCCTTCGACCAGCTCGAGTCGAAGACCTCCATGTTCGAGACCGGCATCAAGTCGATCGACCTCCTCACCCCGTACGTGCAGGGTGGCAAGATCGGCCTCTTCGGTGGTGCGGGCGTCGGCAAGACGGTCCTCATCCAGGAGATGATCCAGCGCGTCGCGCAGGACCACGGTGGTGTGTCGGTGTTCGCCGGTGTCGGCGAGCGCACCCGTGAGGGCAACGACCTCATCGGCGAGATGGAAGAGGCGGGCGTCTTCGACAAGACCGCCCTCGTGTTCGGCCAGATGGACGAGCCGCCGGGAACGCGTCTGCGCGTGGCCCTGTCGGCGCTGACGATGGCGGAGTACTTCCGCGATGTCCAGAAGCAGGACGTGCTCCTCTTCATCGACAACATCTTCCGCTTCACGCAGGCCGGCTCCGAGGTCTCCACGCTGCTCGGCCGCATGCCGTCCGCGGTGGGCTACCAGCCGAATCTCGCCGACGAGATGGGTGTGCTCCAGGAGCGCATCACCTCGACGCGTGGTCACTCGATCACCTCGCTGCAGGCGATCTACGTCCCGGCCGACGACTACACCGACCCGGCGCCGGCCACCACGTTCGCGCACCTGGACGCCACGACCGAGCTGTCGCGTGAGATCGCTTCGCAGGGTCTCTACCCGGCGATCGACCCGCTGACGTCGACCTCGCGGATCATGGACCCCCGGTACCTGGGTGCCGACCACTACGAGACGGCCACGCGCGTCAAGCAGATCCTCCAGAAGAACAAGGAACTGCAGGAGATCATCGCCATCCTCGGTGTCGACGAGCTCTCCGAAGAGGACAAGATCACGGTCGAGCGCGCTCGTCGGATCCAGCAGTTCCTCTCGCAGAACACGTACATGGCGAAGAAGTTCACGGGCGTCGAGGGTTCGACCGTTCCGCTGAAGGACACCATCGAGTCCTTCCGCGCCATCGCCGACGGCGAGTTCGACCACGTGGCCGTGCAGGCCTTCTTCAACGTCGGTGGCATCAACGACGTCGAAGAGAAGTGGGCGCAGATCCAGAAGGAGAACCGCTGACATGGCGGCACTCACCGTGAGCGTCGTCTCGGCCGACCGCGAGGTCTGGTCGGGCGACGCCACCATGGTCGTGGCACGCACGACGGAAGGCCAGATCGGTATCCTCGCGGGACACGAGCCGCTGCTCGCGACCCTCGCGCAGGGACAGGTCCGCATCACCCGAGCCGACGGCTCGACGGTGGCGGCGGACGCCGAGGACGGCTTCCTGTCGGTCGAGCACGACACGGTCACGATCGTGGCGCGGCAGGCCGCGCTGTCGTCCTGACCGGACTGACCGTCCTCCTCCCGCCTTCGGAGACGAAGCGGGAGGGTGGGGACACGGAGCACACGCTCGACCTGCGTGCGCTCTCGTTCCCGGAGCTGGCTGCTGAACGGGCCGCGGTGATCACCGCGGCCCGTTCCGTCAGTTCCGAGGAGTCCTCTGCCCGGACGGCCCTCAAGCTCGGCCCGAAGTCGATCGGGGAGCGCGTGCGCAACCTCGAACTCGAGACCTCGGGCACGATGGCGGCGATCGACCGGTACACGGGCGTGCTCTACGACCCGCTCGGCGCGCTCGACGCCGACCTCGCGACCCGGACGTGGTGGTTCGACCACGTCGTGGTGCAGTCCGCCATGTTCGGCCCGATCCGGGGCGGTGACCTCGTCCCTGCCTACCGCCTGTCCCACGACTCGCGGCTCGGTTCCGTGCGGCTCGCGTCGCTCTGGCCGGAGCCGGCCGCTCGGGCGCTGGCGGAGCACACGGCCGACGGTCTCGTGCTCGACCTGCGGTCCGAGGGGTACCGCCAGCTCGGTCCCGTTGCCGGTGCCGTGGTCCCGCGTGTGGTGAGCGTGGACGCGTCCGGTCGCCGCAAGGCCCTGAACCACTGGAACAAGACCGCCAAGGGACGGCTCGTCGCACTCCTCGCCCGGTCGGGCGCGGCGATCGCGACGTCGGACGACCTGCTCGACTGGGCCGCCGCGCACGGGGTCGTCCTCGAGCGCCACGACGGCGCCTGGGACCTCGTCGCCGAGAGCCTCGAACCCGCGACGGTCTGATCCGCCACGCCGCCCCCCTCGTCCTCCACAGCACGGGTGGGGCGGTTCCCGTTCCACAGGTGCTCCCGATCACGGGGCCTGGAGGCGCGGCATGCGTTTCGATGACGTGCATGATCCCCGTCACGACACGAAGCCGTCCCGATGCCGCAGTGCGCTACCCGCGCGAGATCGCGGCCGCCGTCACCCTCCCCGCCGCCTGCGCGGCGCTCGTCGCGCCGCCGGACGCGCCGACGTCACGCGCCGGGTCCATCGCGATCATCACGGCCTGCGCCGCCCTGTCGACCCGGCTCGGGGTGATCCGGTTCCTCGCCGAACGGTCCCCGGTCGACCCGCGGGCGGCACGGCCGTTCGACCCCTTCCGCGACCTGACGCCACCGGCGCTCCGCGGGTTCGGGCCCGCTCCGGAGAGCGGTCGACTCCGGACCGCCGGAGATCGGTGCGCCGACGCGTGGCGGCTCTGGCGCGCCGAGGACGCCGGTGCCGACTCGGCCGCCGGTGCCGCCGGGGCGTTGGCGGTGGCGGCGTGGTGCTCCTGGGCGCTCGGGTCGACCGCTCGGGCACAGACCCGTGCGCAGCACGCGCTCGACACCCGGGCGGACGACCCCCTGGCGGCACTCGTGCTCCGGTCGGTGCGGGCACGGAGCGGGCCCGCGTGGGACCGCGGATGACGGACGGCGGACAGGATCGTCTACGGTTGTCTCGACCACGCTTGGAGGGCTCGGGTGCGCGACGACGACATCGACGACACCGTCGTCCGTCGACCCCGTACGGAGCACTCCGTCGATCGTCTCGACGATGCACTCGGGGACACGGTGATCCGTCCGGTCCCGCCCCTCCCGGGCATGCCGAGCGGGCCGGACCCGTCGCACGATCCGTTCGGGGACACGGTGATCCGCCCGGTGCCGCCGATCCCGGGCACGAACGCCTCGCCGCCGTCGTCGGATGACGTCGACGACACGGTGATCCGTGCGGTGCGTTCGGTGCCCGCCGCGCCCGGAGCGTCCCGTTCCGCGACGTCGGACCAGGCCGACGACACCCTGGTGCGACCCGGTCGGGCGCCGCGCCCGGCGGACGACGCGGTCGACGACACCCTGGTGGGCGGCCGGACGCAACCGGGCGACCAGGCCGGCGTGCCTGCCCAGGGCGACCCGCGCCTCCCGTCCGAGCGTCCCGGACCCTCGACCAGGGTGCCGTCCGTGCGGATCGGCGGCCGTGTCATCCGACTCGACCACCCGGTGATCGTGGGCCGACGGCCCGCGCTGCCGCGGATCCTGCGCGGCCCGTCGCCGGAACTGGTGTCCGTCCCGTCGCCGAGCGGCCAGGTGTCGTCCTCGCACGTGCTCCTGCACGCCGAGGGCGAGGCGGCCGTGGTCGACGACCTCCGCTCCACCAACGGCACCGTCGTCCGGCCCGCCGGCTCGGCACCGTTCCGGATGCCGTCGGGTGCGTCGAACGTCGTGCTGACGGGTACGGTTGTCGAGATCGGTGACGGCAACGTGATCGAGGTCCTCTCGCCACACCTGCGGGTCGCACCGTCGTCGAGGGACCTCCCACCCCTTCCCACGTGGCCGACCGACCCACCCGCCGGCACGCCCCGAACCCCCAGAGAGCGATCCTGAAACGTGACCGAACTCGGCCGAGCAGCGACTGCGCACGCCATCGACGTCCCCGGTGCCGACGGCGCCACCCTGACGCTCTCGTGGGGAGCGGCGACCGACGTCGGTCGGCGTCGTGACCACAACGAGGACAGCTACATCGTCGGCGCCCCCTTCTTCGTGGTCGCCGACGGCATGGGCGGCCACCTCGCCGGCGACCGTGCGAGCGATGCCGTGGTCCGTCGGCTCGAACAGGCGACCGAGAGCCCGTTCACGACGCGGCAGTCGATCCAGCGGGCGCTCCTGCTCGCCACCGCCGACATCGAGCGGGCCGCCGGCGGCAACGCCATCGGTGCCGGGACGACCGTGACCGGCATCGCGCTCGTCGCGGCCCAGGGACAGCCCGCCGCGCTGGTCTTCAACGTCGGCGACTCGCGCACCTACCGCATCGAGGGCGGGGTGCTCCGACGCGTCACCGTCGACCACTCGGTCGTCCAGGAGATGGTCGACGCCGGTCTGCTCCGCGCCGAGGACGCCGAACGCCACCCGGACAGCAACGTCATCACCCGGGCCGTGGGCTTCGGCGAGCCGCCGGAGCCGGACTGGTGGACCCTGCCGCTCCGTGCGGGGGACCGGTACATCGTCTGCTCGGACGGGCTCACCAAGGAGCTCGGCGACGCGGGCATCGCCCGGATCGCCGCACGCGTGCCGGCGGCACAGGACCTCGCCGAACGACTCGTCGGCGACGCGGTCGTCGCGGGCGGTCGTGACAACGTCACCGTCGTCGTGCTGCAGGTGGACGCGGCCCCCGACGACGGCGACGTCGAGGACACGTTGCCCCGACACTGAGTGCCCCCCGAACTGGGGGGCGGGTGGCCAGCGGCCGTGCGCGGAGTGCGGAATGTCGGTCACCCACGGTTCGTACAATGGCATGGCCGTGACGAGAGAGCTGGCCGCTCGGCCGGGGAGGAGTGACGATGGCGCGACGCCTGCCGTCCACCCCGCCCGTCATCGCGGGCTTCAGCCCCGTGCACGTCCTCGGTTCCGGCGGCTTCGCCGACGTCTTCCTCTACGAGCAGGACATGCCGCGCCGGCAGGTCGCGGTGAAGGTGCTGCTCGACGAGGTCGTCGACGACCGCGTCCGGCAGATGTTCCAGGCCGAGGCGAACCTGATGGCACGCCTCAGCACGCACCCGTCGATCCTGACGGTGTTCCAGGCGAGCGTGGCCTCCGACGGTCGACCGTACCTGGTGATGGAACTCTGCTCGTCGTCGCTCAGCGAGCGGTACCGGCGCGAGCCGATCCCCGTGTCCGAGGTCCTCGCGATCGGCATCCGCATCGGCTCCGCCCTCGAGACGGCTCACCGTGAAGGGGTGCTGCACCGCGACATCAAGCCGTCCAACATCCTGCTCACCGCCTACGGCAACCCCGTGCTCTCCGACTTCGGCATCGCGGCGACCATCGGCGAGGCCGACCCGGACGAGCCGATCGGCATGTCGATCCCGTGGTCCGCGCCCGAGGTGCTCATCGACGAGTCGCGCGGCACGATCCAGTCCGAGGTCTACTCGCTGGCCGCCACGGTCTTCTCCCTGCTCGCCGGTCGCAGCCCGTTCGAGGTCCGCGGTGGCAAGAACGGCGCGGCCGACCTCATGGGCCGGATCGACAAGGGCGGCGTGAAGCCGACCGGCCGGACCGACGTCCCGCCCTCCCTCGAACGTCTGCTCGCGGCCGCGATGTCCCGCAAGGTCGCCGGGCGGCCCACGACGGTGATGGAGCTCGTCCGCGGCTTCCAGCAGGTCGAGGCCGAGCTCGGCATCCCGCAGACGTCGGCGGACGTGGCTGTCGAGGCGTGGGCCGTCGCGACGCCCACCCCGGACGGCGACCGGACGATGATCCGTGAACTCCAGCCCCCGACCCGGGTCGGGGCACGCCGTCGGACCCGCAAGGCGGTGCAGGGCGGGTCCGCGGTGTCGGCGGGGCAGAGCGTCGGCACGGTCCACCGCACCGGCTCCGTCACCCGCGCCCGTCGTCGGACGCGTTCGACCCTGGTCTGGGCGACCTCGATCGCGGTCGTCGTGGTCGCGGCCCTCGCCGTCGCCACCGTGCTCGTGATCGGGCGGCTCGGTTCGGGTGCGATCCCGGTCGTCGCCGACGTCCGAGCCGAGCCGTCGCCGTCGTCCGTCACGTTCACCTGGGCGGACCCCGGACTGCGCTCGGGTGACACCTACGTCATCTCGTCGAACGGCGCCGCCAGCCAGCAGACGGGCACCAGCTTCGTCGTCTCCGGGCAGGAGGGCGACGAGGAGTGCATCGCCGTCGCGGTCAACCGTGACGGCAAGACCGGGGTCGCGAGCGCACAGAAGTGCGCCACGATCGGGAGTGCCGGGTGATCCGGGCGTTCCTCGCGAAGCACCGGTCCGCAGCGGTGACGGTCGGCGCCTCGGTCGTCGTCGGTGCGGTCGTCGCGACCGCAGCCGTCGTCTCCAGTGGGTACCACGCGCAGCGGGTCGACCTCGGCGACGGCACCGTCTGGGTGCCGTCCGCCGAGTACGGGGCGGTCGGTCGTGCGAACACCGGGGTGCTGCAGCTCAACACCGCGGTCGAGACCGCGAGCGACGACCTGTCCGTCCTGCAGCGCGGGTCGACGGTCTACAGCGTGGACGAGACCAAGGGCACCGTGGCGAAGGTCGACGTCGCCGACGCCACGGTCGCCGATCCCGTCACACTGCCGGCCGGGACCCCGCAGGTGTTCTTCGCCGGGTCCACGGCGGTGATCGGCAACGGGGACACCGGCGAGCTCTGGGCGACCCCCGCGAAGGACCTCGGCGAGTTCGACGCGTCCACCAAGGCCGACCTCACCCTCGGTGCCGATGCGGTCTTCGACGCCTCCGACGAGCACGTCGCCGTCTACTCGCCGCGGACCGGCTCCGCAGCGCTCGTCGACGTGGGCACCACGCCGACCGTCGCGAAGCGGTGGACCGTGAAGATGGACCGTGCCGACGACTTCCAGGTCGCGTCCTTCGGGGACCACCTCGCGGTCCTCGACCGCACCTCGGGCCGGATGTCCGTGGACGGTCGGACGGTCGAGCTCGGTGACCGGGTCGGCAGCGCACCCGCCCTGCAGCACTCGGCCGACGACGCATCCGAGGTCGTCGTCGCCGGCACCGCCGGGCTCGTCCGGGTCTCGGCCTCCGGGGACGTCAGCTCCACCGCGCTCCAGGTGTCCGGCCGGGCCGCGCGACCCACCGTCGTGGGCACCTGCACGTACGCGGCGTGGGCCGGCGGGCAGGCCATGGACACCTGCAGGGGATCCGGGCTGCAGCGGCTCCAGAGCACCGCGGGCACGGGCGACCTGCAGATCCTGCACAACGGCGAGACGGTCGTCGCGAACGACCCGCAGAGCGGACGCTCCTGGGCGATCGACCGCAGCGGGCAGCTCATCGACAACTGGGCCGACCTCATCAAGAAGGACGAGGACCAGCAGCAGGAGCAGGTCTCCGACGACGACCCCGAGGTCGAGAAGGACCAGAAGCCGCCGGTGGCGGTCGACGACGACCTGGGCGCTCGTCCTGGACGCACCACGAGCCTCCCGGTCCTCCTGAACGACTACGACCCGAACGGTGACCCGATCATCGTGAGCGAGGTCGGCACCATCGACGACGCGATCGGCAAGGTGGCCATCGTCGGCGACGGACAGCGGCTGCAGATCACCCTGTCCGGGCGTGCAACGGGCACCGTGTCGTTCCCGTACACGATCACCGACGGCAACGGCGGGTCGGACACCGCCACGGTGCGGGTCACCGTCCGGCCCGAGTCCGAGAACGAGGCACCCCGTCAGGTCCGCGACACCTCGGCCGACGTCGTGCAGAACGGCCACGTCGTCTCCGACGTGCTCGGCGACTGGGTCGACCCCGACGGCGACCCGGTGTACCTGAAGTCGGCGACCGCAGCGGACGGGGACCGGGTGTCGACGACGCCCGATGGCCTGCTCGACTACCGCAACACGAGCGCGCGCACCGGTGACCGTGCGGTCCAGCTGGTGGTGAGCGACGGACGTGCCGACGGACGGGGCTCGGTCACGATCCACGTCGCGAAGCAGGGGAGCGTGCCGCTGTACGCCGACCCGTTCCCCGTGCGCGGCTACGCGGGCAAGGCCTTCACGGTCGACCCGCTCGACCACGTCCGCGGCGGCAACGGCACGGTCACGCTCACGAGTGTGTCCTCGTCGACCGGCCTGACGGTCACTCCGAGCTACGACTCCGGTACGTTCCGCGTCCAGGGCGCCGGTGCGGGCGAGCACCAGCTCGAGTACACCGTGACCGACGGCACGAAGACGTCGAGCGGCATCGTGCGCGTGACGATCCTCGCCCCGCCGGACGCGTCGACCGCGCCGATCACGACGCCGAAGACCGTGTTCGTCAACACCCTGTCGACGAAGGACACCGACGTCACCGCCACCGACATCGACCCGGCCGGCGGCGTCCTGCTCGTGACCGCGCTCGACGGGCCCGAACGCGGCTCCGGCGTCGAGGCGAGCATCCTCGACCAGCACACCGTGCGGGTGACCCTCACCGCGCCGCTCGACGGTCCGGTCTCGTTCGGCTACACCGAGACGAACGGTCTGGCCTCGGCGACCGGAACGATCACCGTGGTCGAGATCCCGAAGCCGGACCGGATCCAGCCGCCCGTCGCGCAGCCGGACAGCGCGACCGTCCGCGTGGGCGACGTCGCGAACATCGACGTGCTCGACAACGACACGCAGCCCGAGGGGGAGCCCCTCACGCTGCAGCCCGACCTCGTGCAGAACGTGCCCGGTGACGGCGGCCTGCTGTTCGTCTCCGGCGACCACCTGCGGTACCTCGCGCCGACGACCCCGGGCAACTACACCGCGGTGTACCGGGTCGCTGGACCCGACGGGCAGTACGCCGACGCGACGGTGTCGATCTCGGTGCGCGAACGCGACGCCGCGACGAACAACCCGCCCGTCCCGCAGACCGTGACCGCGCGGGTCGTCGCCGGACAGTCCGTCCGCGTGTCGATCCCGTTGAACGGCATCGATCCCGACGGTGACTCCGTGCAACTCGTCGGCGTCGCGTCCAACCCCGACAAGGGCTCCGTCGCCGACGTGTCCACGGACGCGTTGACGTACGAGGCCGGCGACTACTCGGCGGGAACCGACGAGTTCACCTACACGGTCGTCGACGCCCTCGGCGCCCGCGCGACCGGCACCGTGCGTGTCGGCATCGCGCCGCGGGCAGAACAGGCGTCGAACCCCGTCGCCGAGGCCGACCACGTGACGATCCGTCCGGGTGGATCGGTGACCGTCAGGGTGCTGCAGAACGACTCCGACCCCGAGGGCGGCCAGCTGACCGTCACGAAGGCCGAGCCCACCGCCGACGGCGTCTCGGCGAAGATCCTGCAGAAGCAGCAGATCCGGGTGACGCCGCCCAAGTCGGCGAAGCGCGGCGACTACGCGGTCCTGTACACGGTGACGAACGAGAACGGCGGCGCGAGCACGGCCTTCCTCACCGTCACGGTCGACCCGGACGCGCAGCCGCTCCGCCCCGAGGTCGACGACACCACGCTCGACCTGCAGGACATCCTGCACCGGCAGAGCGTGACCGTCGACGTGCTCGAGAACGTCTTCTTCGCCGAGGGGACCACCGCCGACCTCAAGGTGGGCGTCGTCGACGGGTACGGCGACAACGCCCGCACCACCGACGACGGGCGGATCGTCGTCCGGCTGTCCGACGACTCGCAGGTCATCCCGTTCTCGGTCGCCCGCGTGGACCACCCGGACATCGTCTCCTACGGGTTCATCCACGTCCCCGGCTTCGACGACGCCCTGCCCCAGGTGAACCGCACCGCCGGCGCCATCACCGTGAAGAGCGAGGCGACCGTCCGGATCCCGCTGTCGAAGTACGTCGTCACCGCGAACGGGCAGACCGCGAAGATCACCGACCGCGGCACGGTGAAGGCGACGCACGCGAACGGTCAGGGGCTCGTCGTCGACTCCTCGACGCTGCAGTTCACCTCGTCGAAGCTCTACTACGGCAACGCGTCGATCTCGTTCGAGGTCACCGACGGGTCGAACGCCAACGGCGGCAAGGGCCGGGTCGCGACACTCGTGCTGCCGATCAAGGTGACGCCCCGGTCCAACCAGCCGCCCGCGTTCACCGGCTCCGCGGTCGACATGCAGCCGGGGGAGTCGCGCACCATCGACCTCGGCAAGCTCACCGACTACCCGTACCCGCAGGACCTGCCCGAGCTCAAGTACTCGGTCGTCAGCAAGCCGAGCGACGGGACCACCGCGACGATCAGCGGCCAGACCCTGACCATCACGGTCGCCGACACCGCGAAGAAGAACACCACCGCCTCGATCGGCATCGGGGTCGCCGACGACGCCAATGCCGGCCGGTCGGGCGTCATCACCGTGGACGTCGTCGCCTCGACGCGACCGCTCGTGCAGCCGGGAGCCGACACGTCCGTCACGAAGCGTGGCCAGACGACCACGATCGACGTCCTCGCCAACGACCAGCCGACGAACCCGTTCCCGGGCCAGCGGCTGCGCGTCGTGAACATCCGCGGGCTCGGTGGCGGGCTGCCCGGCGGCGTGACCGTCACGCCGAGCGCCGACAAGTCCCGCCTGCAGGTCAGCGTGTCGGACAACGCCAAGCCCGTCGACACCCACCTGCAGTACCAGGTGGCCGACGCGACGGACGACCCCGACCGCTACGTCTGGGGCGACGTCACCATCTCGGTGCAGGACGTGCCGGACGCACCGGGTGCCCCCACCCGCACCGGCTCCTACCAGGGCGGGCAGGCGACCCTGACCTGGTCGACGCCGCAGGCGAACAACTCGCCGATCACGGGCTACCGACTGCAGGGCACCAACGGGGTCGCGAAGGACTGCGGGACCGCGACGGTGTGCACGATCACGGGTCTCGACCCGAAGGGCTCGTACCAGTTCTCCGTCGTGGCGACCAACGCGGTCGGCGACTCGGACGCCTCGGCGAACTCCAGCCCGATCAGCGCGGACTTCGTCCCCGCACCGCCGACGGGCATCGCCGTCACCCCGAGCACGAGCACGCCGAACCAGCTCGACGTGAAGTGGAACGCGGTGCCGGCGCCGAACAACGGAAGCGCCGTGGACAACTACGTCGTCTCGATCGAGGGAGCGGGCCTCTCGACGACCCGCAGCACGGGCACGGCCACGAACACCTCCTTCACGGGAGTGCAGAGCGGGCAGCCGTACACCGTGAAGATCTCGGCGCGGAACGGCGCGGACCGCAACGGCACCGCAGTGCAATGGAATGAGGGAACCGGGTCCGGGACCGCCGTCGGTAACCCGACCGCTCCTTCGGGCGTCACCGTGAATGCTCGGCCAGGTTCTGACAGAACGACCGTCGACGTGACGTACGTGACAGCAGATGGACAGGGTGCACCGCTGAGCGGGTACGAGCTCTACCGGATCAACCCATCTTCGTCGTTCAACTGCTCCTCGGCATCCGGGCCGATCGACACCGCGGGTCCGCGTGGCGGGTCCATGCAGGATTCGGGCGCCGATCCCGGCCGCGCTTTCCGCTACGTCGTGGTTGCGCGAAACTCACAGGGGTTCTGTTCGTACGGGGTCAGTGCAGACACGGCGACGTCCTACGTCAAGCCTGCGCAAGCCGCGACCCCAGAGGTCGACGTCGTTGATGAAAGAGATGGGACGTTCAAGCTCAGGATCAGCAATTACGGCCTGACCGACGGAACTGATGCAGACCGGTACCGGATCCGGTACTCAGAGTCCGACGTCTGGCGCGATGTCCCGAACACTGACACGAGCGGTCTCGGATACGGATCGCAGGTGAACGTGCAGGTCCAGGGTTGCTCGGGCCCGACTTACGACTACTGCGGTCCCGCATCACCAGCAGCCGCTACCGTCACGCCGATCACGACAGTCATCAACGTCACACAGAAGACAGAAGGCCAGGCGCTCCAGGTCCAGGGGCCGTCGAACGGAGACCTGCAACCGACCTACGTGGTCAAGTTCAACGGCCAAGATTCGGACGTCTCGACCGACCCGCCGACCACCTACACGATCAACTCCGTGGTGCCGGAACGGCGCCTGCTCATCCCTACCAGGATCGAAATCACAGTGACCGTCGACAACCACGCTTACACGTACTCGTACGATGCTGACGCGGCTTCGACCGGGAATTGACCTGCCCTACGCTGCCCCTACTGCCATCCCCGAGAACGAGGAACGACACCGCATGAGCATGACCCCGGAGCAGGCCACCTGGTTCGCCGACGTCGCAGGCCGCATCGTGACCAACGTCGAGCAGGTGCTCCTCGGGAAGACGTTCGTGATCCGTCTCGCGGTCACGGCGATGCTCAGCGAGGGGCACCTGCTGCTCGAGGACGTCCCCGGCACGGGCAAGACGAGCCTGGCGCGCGCGATGGCCCAGAGCGTGCAGGGGTCGACGAACCGCATCCAGTTCACGCCGGACCTGCTGCCGGGCGACATCACGGGCATCAGCGTCTACGACCAGAAGACCCAGGAGTTCGACTTCCACCGGGGTCCGGTGTTCTCGAACATCGTGCTGGCCGACGAGATCAACCGTGCGAGCCCGAAGACCCAGTCGGCGCTGCTCGAGGCGATGGAGGAGTCCGCAGTCACGGTCGACGGCGTCAACCACCGACTCGCTGCGCCGTTCATGGTGATCGCGACGCAGAACCCCGTGGAGCAGGCCGGCACGTACCGGCTGCCGGAGGCCCAGCTGGACCGCTTCCTGATGAAGGCGTCGATCGGCTACCCGGACCACGCGGCGACGGTGAAGATCCTCGAGACGTCGTCGGCGCCGTCCAGCTCGGTTCCGCTGGCGAGCGTGGTGCCGGCTGCGACCATCACCGAGATGGCGACGCTCGCGCGGTCGGTCCACGTCGACCCGACGATCGCGGACTACGTAGCCCGGCTCGTGGACGCGACGCGCTCGGCGAGCGAGGTCCGGCTCGGCGTCAGCGTCCGCGGCGCCATGGGGCTCATGCGCGCTTCCCGTGTCTTCGCCGCGCTGTCCGGCCGCCACTACGTGACACCGGACGACGTGAAGGCCCTCGCGGTGCCGATCCTGGCGCACCGCCTGGTGCTCGACGCCGAGGCCGAGTTCGACGGCGTCAGCGCGACGAGCGTCATCGCACAGCTGTTGGTCGAGACCCCGCCGCCGGCGGACCGGGCCGCGTCGTGACCGACCGCCGGCCCGTCTCGACGCGTTCGCGCCGTCCCTCCTCGACGCGGTCGCGTCGCGGGTCGACGGCGTACGAGCGCACCGGGACGGTCGCCGGCCTCACCAACGTCCGCACACGCCTGGTCGGCGACCGTGACGGCGTGGCAGCGGATGCGGTCGTCGGTCTCGCACGGGCCTGGTCGACGGCCTGGAGGCTCGTCAAGCGCGGGTGGGCAGAGGTCTCGTCCGTGGTCACCGGCCTGGGATGGACGGTCGCCGCGCTCACGCTGGTCGCCTTCGTCGTCGGGTACCGCTTCGGCCTGCGCGAGGTCGTGGTCGTCGGCTTCGCCGGGGCACTCCTCGTGGTGGTCGCCGCGGTCGCGCTGATCGGTCGGTCGCGACTCGTGATCCGGATGCGTCTGCCGCAGCACCGGGTGGCGGTGGGGGATGCAGCTGGCGTGGTGGTCACGGCGGAGAACCCCGTGCGGTTGCCGTCGGTACCGACGACGGTCGAGGTGCCGGTGGGCTCCGGTCTCGTGGACGTGGCGATCCCGTCGATCGGCCCTCGCGGCACGTTCGAGCGCGAGGTCCCCGTCCCGACCGTCCGGCGCGGCGTGCTGGACGTCGGTCCGGTGACGGGTGTCCGAGCGGACCCCGTCGGGCTGGTCCGGCGCGAGATCGTGTGGACGGCGCGGGAGCAGGTCATCGTGCACCCCCGGACGATCGCGATCCCGTCGACGAGCACCGGCCTCGTGCGGGACCTCGAGGGCCAGGCCACGACCGACCTGTCCCCGTCGGACATCGCCTTCCACGCCATCCGCGAGTACATGCCCGGGGACGACCCCCGCACGATCCACTGGAAGTCGACCGCGAAGTCCGGGGCGCTCATGGTGCGTCAGTTCGAGGACACGCGGCGCTCGCACCTCGTGGTCGCGCTCGGCCTGTCGCGCGCCGAGTTCGCCGACGACGAGGAGTTCGAGCTCGCGGTGAGCGCGGCGGCGTCGCTCGGGGCCCGGGCGATCCGCGACGGCCGCGAGGTCACGGTCGTGGTGTCGGAGCGGACGCCGGAGTTCGCCAAGCGCCCGGTGTACGCCGTGCACCCGCTGCCGACGGTGACCCCGACCCGCCTGCTCGACGAGTTCGCGTCCGTCGGGCTCGCCGACGCCTGCCTGCCGATCGCCGAGGTCGCACGCATCGTCGGGACGGACACCGCCGGGATCTCGGTCGCCTTCCTCGTGGTGGGCTCGACGGTCGAACTGCCCGCGCTGCGCCTCGCCGCGACGCGGTTCCCGATCGGGGTCGAGGTCGTCGCGGTGATCTGCGAGCCCGAGGCGCAGCCGCGGTTCCTCCGCGTCGCCGGCCTCACGGTGATGACGATCGGCTACCTGGACGACCTCCGCTACGCCCTGCACCGATCGGCGTCGGCGGCATGAGCGTCGCAGCGGGCCCGGAGACCCGGGCACGGAAGACGGTCCGACGGGACGCGCGCCGGGACGCCCGTCGCTTCGCACCCTCGCGGCTCGTGGGCGGGACGCTCGCGGTGTGGTTGGTCCTCGCCGTCGCGAGCGTGGCGTGGTGGCCGGTCTACCGGGACGACGCGATGGTCGTCGCCGCCGTCACCGCGGTCGTGTCCGGCACCCTCGTCGCGCTCGTCGGCACGGTGTTCCGCCTGCCGACCGCGGTCGTGGCGGTCGCGACCGTCGCGGTGTTCGCCCTCACGGGCGTGCCGGCCGCGGTGCCTGGTGGCGCGAACGGCGTCCTGCCCACGGGCCAGGGCCTGGTCGACCTCTTCGCCGGCGTGGCGCTCGGCTGGAAGCAGCTCGTCACCATCAGCCTGCCGGTCGGCTCCTACGAGTCGCTGCTCGTGCCGTACTTCGTGACGATGCTCGTCGCCACCGTGACCGGCGTGAGCGTGGCGACCCGCGCCTCCCGGCAGGAACTCGCCAGCATCCCGGCGCTGGTCGTCTTCGCGGCCGGTGTGGTGGTCGGACCCGCTCGCTTGGACACGTCGATCGCGACGGCCGTCGCGCTCACCGGGATCGCCCTGGTGTGGGCGTTGACGGTGCGGCACGCCCGGCGCGCGGTGGCCGTCGCGACGACCATCGGAACCCGTGTGCCGGTGGCGCGGTCGGTGCTGCGTCCGGCCCTCGTCGGGACGGGGACGATCGTCGCGGCGGCCGTCGTCGCCACGGGGCTCGGCCTCGTCGCGCCGCCTTCGGTCGGGCGGACCGTGGCCCGGACCGACGTCGTGAAGCCCTTCGATCCGCGCGATTACATCAGCCCGCTCAGCGGTTTCCGCGCCTACGAGGAGGACACAGCGTCGGACACGCCGCAGCTGACGGTGACGGGTCTGCCCGAGAACGGGTTCGTCCGGATCGCCACGCTCGACACGTACGACGGCGTCGTCTACCGCGTGGGCGGGTCCGCCGGCGCCGCGGCGTCCGGCACCTTCGAGCGAGTCCCGACCTCGGTGGACGTCCGCGGTGTCGACGGCACGACGGTGCGCGTCGGAGTCCGGGTCGACGGGTACCGCGGGGTCTGGCTGCCGACGGTGGGCGACCTCGAGCGCGTCGAGTTCTCGGGCTCCGACGCCGAGCAGGAGCGCGGCGCGTTCTTCTACAACGGCTCGACCAGCACCGGCGCGGTGGTCGGGGGTGTCGGCGAGAGGACCCGCTACGACCTCACCGCGGTCCTGCCCGAGCAGCCGACCGACGAGGAGCTCGCATCGGCCCGTCCGGGCAGCGCCTCGGTACCGACGCCGCGATCGGTTCCCGATGCCGTCCGGTCCACCGTCGAGGCGACCACGGCCGACGCGGGCACCGACGGGGCGAAGCTCGTCGCCGCGGTGGAGGCGCTGAAGCGCAACGGGTACGTGAGCCACGGCGTGGGGGACGACCGGGCGAGCCGCTCGGGGCACGGAGCCGACCGGATCCAGGAGCTCCTGACCTCGCCGCTGATGATCGGTGACCAGGAGCAGTACGCGGTCGCGGCTGCGCTGATGGCCGACCAGCTCGGCTTCCCGGCGCGCGTCGTGATGGGGTTCACCGCGGGCGGCGACGCCGGCGGCGGGACCGGAGCGGACGCGACCTCCGGCCGGACGACGACGTTCCGCGGGTCCGACGTGACCGCACGGATCGAGGTCGACACGGCGCAGTGGGGCTGGGTCATGATCGACCCGAACCCCGCGGTCCGCGAGATCCCGAACGAGCAGCAGCAGACGCCGCAGCCGGTGACGCGACCCGAGACGGTCGTCCCGCCGCCCCCGGCCGAGCAGCAGGACCAGTCGCAGCAGGCGCCGCCGCAGAGCGACCGCAACACGCCACCCGTGCAGCCGCTCTGGCTGCAGATCCTGCTCGCGGTGTTGCCGTGGCTGCTCGCCGTGCTGGGCCTCGCCGCGCTCGTGCTGCTGCCGTTCGGCGTCATCGTGCTGCTCAAGCGCATCCGTCGCCGTCGTCGTCGTCGAGCCCCGACGCCCCGGGGGCGCATCGTCGGCGCGTGGGACGAGTACCGGGATGCCCTGGTCGACCGCGGACACGACGTCGCGCGGTCGGCGACCCGCCGGGAAGCGGTCGTCGGAGCGCCGGGTGAGGGCGGCACGGGTCTCGCGGCACTGGCCGACCGGTCGGTGTTCGGTCCGAGCGACGCCGACCGGACGGCGGCCGACCGGATGTGGTCGGCGACGGACGATGCGATCGCGAGCCTGCGTGCCGGGCGGACCCGCAGGGAGCGCTTCCGCGCGGCGGTGTCCCTCCGGTCGCTCCGTGTCGTCGACGTCGCGCGGTCGCGGGGCGCGTCGGTCGCCTCCGCGGTGGTGGCCCGAGGGCGACGGTCCACAGGCGGACAGGGAGCCGGTGGGGGGCGCGGCTACGATGGCGTGCAGGCCGGCGAGCGTCGTGGACGGCCGAGTGAGGACAGGCGGAACACGTGATCAGATGCGAACACTGCGGATCGACGCTCCCGGACGGAGCCATCTTCTGCGGTGAGTGCGGACGTGCCGTGACCGCAGCGGCGAGTCGGCGCCCGGTGGCGACGACCCCGATCGAGCAGGCCCCGCCGCCGCCGCTGCAGCAGCCTGACCTGCACGGGCGACGTCAGGACCCGGCGGCCGAGGCGTGGCTCCCCGAGTCGACCCTCGACCCGGCGACGCGTGCGTGGCTGACCGGTGCCGAGCGCGGGAGCGCCCAGCAGCCGCCGGCCGTGCCGGTCCAACGCCCCGACGACCTCACCCCGCGGACGGCTCCGAGCCACGTGCACGGTGCCGGGACCGGTCTGCCCGACTGGTCCGGACAGTCGACCCCGGTCGGCCACACCGCTACGGCGAACCCGGGGGACCCGGAACGCTCCGGTGCGTCCGACGCCCCCGGTGCTGTCGGGGGGATCGTCCCTGAGCAGCCCGCCGGGACCAGGGCGCCGCGCGCACCGGAGATGCCGGCGACTCCGCAGCCGCCCGAGCCGCCGCTCGACCCCAACGCGTACCCGTCGGTCCCGGCCGAGGGGGAGGACCCCGAGGTCACCCGTCTCGCCGAACGCTCCGCACCGGCGCCCGAGGCCGCGGCCCCGCGCTGGTCGCCGCCGACGGAACAGCCCGCTGCGCCCGCGCCGTCCGGCCCCTCGTGGTGGGTCGGCCGGTCGGGTGCGACCAACGACTCGACAGCGGCCACCGGGGGGTCCACCGGCGTCACCGCGGATCCGACGTCCGGTGCCGATCGAGCGACCGACGACCGTGCCGTTCCCGGTGCCGTCGTCTCGCCGCCGCAGCCCGGGGACACCGCGGTGGTCGAGCCGCTGGCCGATCGGCGTCCGCCCCGCCCCGCGCCCCTCGTGACCCCGGGGTCGCAGGCGACGACGTGCCACGTGTGCGGGAACCTCCTCGAGCCGGACGACATCTTCTGCGCCGAATGCGGCGCCGTGCGACCGGCGGTGACCGCGGCGTTCACCGGTCCGATCGTGCCGCTCCCGATGGCCCGACCGGACTGGGCCGCCGACGATTCGCAGCCCGCGACCGGCGACGACGCCGGCCCGGACGCAGACGGCCCGGACAACGACACGCCGGACGGCGCCACGCCGAACGCCGACACCCCGGTCGGCGACGCCCCGAGCGCTGGCGCGCTGGACGGTGCTGCCCCGGACGACGACGGCCCGCGCGTCGACGCCCCGGACGCCGCCGCCGCGGACAGCCTCGGCTCGACTGACCGTGGCGCGGACGGCCTCGGCTCGGCCGACCGCGGCGCGCACGGCCGCGCCCCGGAGACCGACGCGACGGACGTCCAGGAACCCGTCGGGGGCACCGGTGTGCTGCCGATGTGGGTGAACGGCGGGGACGCCGTCACCACGGACGACGCCGCACCCTCCGACGTCGATGCGGCCGAGCGCCCGCGTGGTCTCCACGCCGCCCCCGGTGCCGAGACCCCGGTCCGAGGCGCGTCGTTCCTCCCGCCCGTTCCCGGATCCGCGACCGTCCCGTCGTCGGCACCGTCGGCGGCGGACACGGGCGCGATCGGTGTCCCGTCCGCAGCACCCCTGCCGCCCCTGCCCGGGGTCGACGCACCCGCGCTGCCGGACACCGTCGCGACTGACGCCCCGACGAGCGCCGACGGCGACCTCGAGGACGACGTCGACGAGACCCGCATCGTGTCCGCGACGCCGACGCACGCGCCCTTCGTGCTGCACTTCAGCACGGGCGAGCGCTTCGGCGTGCACGGTACCGGCCTGGTCGGTCGTCTCCCGCGCCCGCAGCCGGGGGAGCGGTTCGACGACCTCCTGACCGTGCACGACCCCGGCAAGTCGGTCTCGAAGACCCACCTCGAGCTCGGCCGCGACGGCGACGACCTGTGGGTGTCCGACCGGTTCTCCGGCAACGGCACGGTCGTCCGGCACATCGACGGGTCGATCCGACGCTGTGAGCCGGGTCGGCGGTACCGGGTCGAGCGTGGCGCCCGTGTGGACATCGGGGAGCAGTTCTTCCTCGTGCAGTGACGTCGGGAGCGTCCTCGTCCACAGGGACGTGGCGCTCACTGCTGTCCACAGTCGAGCCACGCCGACGTGGTCGGGTCGTCGCCGTGTGGTGACCTGGGGTCATGACCCCGCTCGTCGCCCGCACCGCACTGGTCGGGGTGGCGATCGTGCTGGTCGCGGCCGGGGTCCTCGCTCCGGTGGCGGGGACGACGCGGGCGGTGCTGCTCGGCGCTGCCGGGTGCTGTGCGGTGCTCGACGTCCTCGTGGTCCGGACGGACCGGGTGCGTCGCGATGACCGGGGGAACGCCGGGTCACCCGTCGCCGTGGTCCACCCACCGGAGCGCACCGCGGTCGGACGGACGGTGTTCGACCGGAACCCGGGGCACGCCCCCTACCGGGCCCAGGGGCACGCCCCCGATCCGGACGCCCAGGTCCAGGGGCACGCCCCTGACCCGGACGACCGGGCGCCGGGTCTCACCAGGGACCCGGATCGCGCGCCGTCGGCTCCGTCCGGAGGCGACGCGCCGCCGACCGACCGACCGCCGATCCTGCTCGGGACGACACCGGGCGGTCGCGACGTCACGTTCGACGACCGCGCCCAGGCACACATCGTCGTCGTCGGCACCGGGGTCCTCGCGCTGGCCGTCTTCCGCGCCGTCGCGGCCCAGGTCCACGCCGCCGCCGGGCCCACGGCCGAGGCCCGGTCGGCGAGCAGTCCGGACCTCCGGTCTGTGGTGGCACCGGGCGACGTCCCGTGCCCTGCGCTGCCGACCGACACGGCGGTCGTGGTCGTCGATCACGGAGCCGGGTCGGACGGACCACCGCCGGGCCGGCCAGCACGGACGACCGTCGTGCTCGTCCCCGGGCTGAGCGTCCTGCCGCGCCGGTGGGACGTCGCTGTCGAGGTCACCCGACACGGCTGCACGGTCCGCGACCACGGTGAACGTCGAGGGATCTCGGTCTCGCCGACGCTGCCGCGGCTCGGGGACGAGGGGCCGCGGCCCGGAGCGCCGGCACCGCAGCCCGGAACGCAGGCACCGCGGCCCGGAGCATCGGCGCCACGGCCCGGAGCATCGGCACCGCGGCCCGGAACGCAGGCACCGCAGCCAGCAGCGCCGTGGCCGCGACTCGGGGCGCCGCAGTGACCCCGGCGACCTCAGCGCAGGCCGGAGCCGACCCGGAGCGACCCCACCGGGACGCCGCCGCCGAGCACCTGCTCGCCCGTCGCAGCCATGACGTCCGCGACACCGGCCGCGTTCACGATGCCGTTCCGCTCGAGCAGGGTGAGTGCCGCGAGCGTCCCGGACCGCTGTGCGCCGTCGAGGGTCTTGACCGCGACCGCTGCACCACCGGGGAGCCCCATCACCATCACACCCTCGGCCCCGAGCTTCGCGAGCACCCGGAGCCGCTCGATCGTGACCGTGTTGGCGCGCCCGATGCCGTCGATCGCCCACGGGTGGTCGAGCACCGCGTCGGTGAGCGCCGCGGTGTCGGACTCGGACCGTGCGACGACCCCGGCGAAGCCCCGGGCGAGTCCGACGAGCGTCAGGGGGAACACCGGAGCGCCGCACCCGTCCGTCCCCACGACGTCGACGGTCTCGTGGGTGAACTCCTCGACGGTGTCGCGGACCCGTTGCTGGAGCGGGTGCGTCATCTCGAGGTACGTCGCCTCGTCCCAACCGTTGACCCGGCAGGCCGCGAGCATGCCGGCGTGCTTGCCGGAGCAGTTCATCGCCAGGCGCCGCGGCTCGGTCATGGTGCGGGCGGTCGCGCGGTCGAACGGCATGTCGGGCGGGCAGCCGAGGTCGGCCTCGACGTGGTCGTACGACTCGAGCATGTGGCGTGCGAGGGCCTGGTGCGCGGGCGTGCCGGCGTGGCTGGCGGTCGTGAGCACGAGCTCCTCGTCGGAGAACACGGCTCCGGCCCGGCGGACGGCCAGTGCCTGGAACGGCTTCATCGTCGAGCGCGGGTAGACGCTGGCGTGCACGTCACCGACCGCGTCGAGCACGGTGCCGTCCGCGGCGACGACCACGCCGGCCCCGACGTGGCGGCTCTCGTCGAACCCGTTGCGGTCGAGGACCGCCAGTTCGACCGACCCCTCGGCGGTGAGAGGATGGCGGTCAGTGTGGACGTCGGGGAGCACCGTCATGCCGCAATCGTACTGATCACCGAGGAGCACACCGTGTCCGACCACTCCTACGAGGTCTCCGTCCAGTGGACCGGCGACCGGGGCACCGGGACGAGCGGCTACCGCGACTACGGCCGCGACCACGACGTCCGGGCGGCGGGGAAGCACGACGTGCAGGGGTCCGCCGATCCGACGTTCCGCGGTGACCGCGACCGCTGGAACCCCGAGGAGCTCGTCCTCGCCGCGCTCGCGCAGTGCCACATGCTGAGCTACCTGCACGTCGCCGTGACCGAGGGCTTCACGGTCGTCGCCTACGAGGACCGTGCGACGGCGAGCCTGAACCTCAACCGCGACGGGTCCGGCGAACTCACCGAGGCGACGCTGCACCCGGTCGTCACGATCCTCGAGGCGGACCGCGTCGCCGACGCCGAGGCTGCGCACGCGACGGCCAACGCCCTCTGCTTCATCGCTCGCTCGGTGGCCTTTCCTGTGCACCACGTCCCGAGCACCGAGATCCGTGGGGCAGACTAGGGCCTCGTGAAGCGTCTGCGTCTCCTCCCGATCGCCCTCGTCCCCGCCGTCGTGCTGGGGCTCGCCGCGTGCTCCGGCTCCGGGTCGAGCGGTTCGACCGCCACCCCGAGCGCGTCCTCGAGCGCGAAGGCCGCCGCCATCACGTCGTGCCCCGACCCGGGCTCGGCGTCGAAGGCGATCACCGTGACCGGTGCCTTCGGTGGCACCACGGCTCCGACGGTGAAGTTCACGGGCGGACTGACGGCGAAGACCCCGCAGGCCAGCACGGTCGTGCGTGGCAAGGGCGCGGCGCTCGACGACGGTGACTACGCGCAGGTCTCGTACAGCGTGTACCAGGCGTCCGACGCGAAGAAGCTCGGCACGGTCGGGTTCGACCAGGGCAACCCGCAGGTCCTGTCGGTGGGCGGCTCCGGGTTCGGCGCCCTCCTCGCGTGCTCCAAGGTCGGCGACCGCGTCGCAGCGGTCGGCCAGTCGTCGGCGCTCGGCTTCAACACCGGCGGCGAGATCGTCGTCGTCGCCGACATCGTCGCGCAGACCCCGACGAAGGCGAACGGCACCGCCCAGAAGCAGGACCCGGCGCTGCCGACCGTGACGGACAAGTCCGACGGTGAGCCGGAGATCACGATCCCGTCGGGCGTGAAGGCACCGTCCAAGACCACGGTCGAGGTCGTCAAGCAGGGCAGCGGCGCCACGATCGCCGACGGTGACACCGCGCTCGTGCAGTACAAGGGCGTCGTCTACGACACCGGCAAGGAGTTCGACTCCTCGTGGTCGAAGGGCGCGCCGACGACCTTCACCATCTCCGAGGGGTCGCTCATCAAGGGCTTCGTCACGGGGCTCGTCGGCCAGAAGGTCGGCTCGCAGGTCCTCATCGTCGTCACGCCGGAGGACGGCTACGGCGCGAACCCGCAGGAGGGTTCGGGCATCCCGAAGAACGCGACGCTCGTCTTCGTCGTCGACATCCTCGCCAAGGGCTGAGCGTGGGCGAGACGGTGGTGCCGACGCCGCACGCCTCGGACGGAGCCGGCCCGGCGAAGCGCCGCATCGTCGTCCTCGGCAGCACCGGTTCCATCGGCACCCAGGCGCTCGACGTCGTCGCGCGCAACCCGGACCGCTTCGAGGTCGTCGGCCTCACGGCGGGGAGCAACCGCACCCTGGTCGCCGAGCAGGCGGAGCGCTTCGGCGTCCGCGACACGGCCTTCGGGGCCGAGGACGCCGAACGCCTGGTCCGCAGCGTCCAGGCGGACGTCGTCCTCAACGGCATCACCGGCTCGGTCGGGCTCGGCCCCACCCTGGCCGCGCTCGAGTCCGGCGCGACGCTCGCCCTGGCGAACAAGGAGAGCCTCATCGTCGGCGGCCCGCTCGTGCAGGCCGCCGCGGCCCCCGGGCAGATCGTGCCGGTCGACAGCGAGCACTCCGCCATCGCCCAGGCGCTCCGGTCCGGCACCGCCGACGAGGTCCGTCGACTCGTCCTCACCGCGAGCGGCGGTCCGTTCCGCGGTCGGTCGCGCGCCGAGCTCACGGACGTCACCCCGGCCGAGGCGCTGGCCCACCCGACGTGGGACATGGGCCTCGTCGTCACGACCAACTCCGCGACGCTCGTGAACAAGGGGCTCGAGGTCATCGAGGCCCACCTGCTCTTCGGCGTCCCCTACGAGCGCATCGACGTGACGGTGCACGCGCAGTCGATCGTGCACTCGATGGTCGAGTTCGTCGACGGGTCGACGATCGCGCAGGCGTCGCCGCCCGACATGCGCCTGCCGATCGCCCTCGGGCTCGCGTGGCCGGACCGTGTCCCCGGAGTCGGCCTGCCGCTCGACTGGACGACCGCGAGCACCTGGACGTTCGAGCCCCTCGACACCGAGGCGTTCGGTGCGGTGGCGCTCGCGAAGCGCGTCGGGCAGCTCGGCGGGACCTTCCCCGCCGTGTTCAACGCGGCGAACGAGCAGGCCGTCGCCGCCTTCCACGCGGGTGCGATCGCGTTCCTCGACATCGTCGACACGGTCGAGCGCGTGGTCGACGAGCACACGGCGGGGGAGTCGTCCCTCGAGGGCGTGCTGGCAGCGGAGCGCTGGGCGCGCACCGCGGCCGACCGCATGCTGTCCCGCTGACGCGGGTCGCGCCTCCAGTCACGTCCCTGCGGCTGCGGGAGCAGACGGACGGAACGGTCCAGGAGGCGCGGTGCACCTCTCAGGGTGCGCTCGGCTCGGTCATGGCAACCGTCCCGTACCCTTTCCCGGTGACCGTCGAAACCGTCCTGCTCTTCGTCCTCGGCGTGGTCGTCTTCATCATCGGCCTGCTGGTCTCGATCGGACTCCACGAGCTGGGCCACCTGGCCTTCGCGAAGCTGTTCAACGTCAAGGTGACGCAGTACTCGCTGGGCTTCGGCAAGGCGATCTGGTCGTTCCGGCGCGGCGAGACCGAGTACGGCATCCGACCCATCCTGCTCGGCGGCTACATCTCGATGGTCGGCATGCTGAAGCCCCGCGCTTCCGGCCGGCCGAGCGCGATCACGAACACGGGCATGTACGGCGCCTTCGTGCAGGACGCCCGGCAGGCGAGCGCGGAGCAGATCGCGGACTCCGGCGGCGACGACTCCCGTGCGTTCTACCGACTGACCCCGTGGAAGCGGATCATCGTGATGGTCGCCGGCCCCGCGATGAACCTCGTGATCGGCATCGTGCTGTTCGGGGTGCTGCTGTGCGGCTTCGGCGCCCCGACGACCACGTTCACGTCGAGCGTCGACTGCGTGCTGCCGACGAGCCAGGCGACGACGTGCACCTCGGGTGACGCCGTCTCGCCGGCGAAGCAGGCCGGCATCCGCTCCGGCGACGTCGTGCTCTCGGTCGACGGGAAGCAGGATCCGACGATCACGGAGGTCTCGAAGGTCTTCCAGGAGTCCGCCGGCGAGGACGTCACCGTCGTGGTGTCCCGCGACGGCGCCGAGAAGACGCTGCACATCACGCCGACGACCGCCACGCGGGACGTCTACACCGCGGACGGCACGGTCGCGAAGAACGCCGACGGCAGCACGAAGACGCAGCAGGTCGGCGTCGTCGGTGTGAGCATCGGCCAGTCGCTCGTCCGGCAGTCACCCGCGGCCGTGCTGCCGGCCACCGGGGCGCAGATCTCGGCGTCGGCGCACCTCATCATCGACCTGCCGCAGCGTCTCGTCGCGGTGTGGAACGCGGCGTTCGGCTCGCAGGCCCGGTCGCAGGACAGCCCTGTGTCGGTCGTCGGCGTCGGCCGCGCGATCGGCGAGGTCTCGTCGATGTCGGGTGTCCCGGTGGTCGACAAGGCGTACACGATCCTCGGCCTGCTGGCGTCGCTCAACATCGGCCTGTTCGTGCTGAACATGGTGCCGCTGCTGCCGCTCGACGGCGGCCACATCGCCGGCGCCCTGTGGGAGGCCGTGAAGCGCCGTTCGTTCAAGCTCGTCGGCAAGGCGGACCCGGGGCCGATCGACCTGGCGAAGACGATGCCGCTGACGATGGTCGTCGTGGTGCTGCTCGCCGGCATGAGCGCACTGCTCATCTACGCCGACATCGTCCGGCCCGTGAACCTGTTCGGGTAGCGACGGGGTCTCGACCGCGCACTACGCTTTCGCACATGAGCACAGCTCCGGAAGTCCGCACGGTCGAGCGGCAGGGCACCGACGTCATCGCCGAGTCCGACCGGAAGGGACGTCCGAGCGACCTCTTCTGGCCGTGGTTCGCCGCGAACATCTCGGTGCTCGGCCTGTCCTACGGCTCGTTCGTCCTCGGGTTCGGCATCTCGTTCTGGCAGGCCACGATCGTCTCGGTGATCGGGGTCGCGTTCTCGTTCCTGCTGTGCGGCATCGTGGCGATCGCCGGCAAGCGGGGCTCGGCGCCGACGATGGTGCTCGGTCGTGCCGCGTTCGGCGTGCGCGGGAACCGCCTGCCCGCGTTCCTCAGCTGGATCCTCACCGTCGGGTGGGAGACCGCGCTCGCGTCGGCGGCGGTCCTCGCGACCTCGACGGTGTTCCGGGAACTCGGGTGGGACGGCGGCGTCCTGACGAAGCTCGTCGCGCTCGTGGTCGTCGCGGCGCTCGTCGTCGGTGCGGGCATCGCCGGGTTCGACGTGATCATGCGCCTGCAGACGTGGATCACGGTCATCACCGCGGTGCTCACCGTCGTCTACGTCGTGCTGGCACTGCCGTCGATCGACCTCGGCGCCATCGCCGCGCTGCCGGCCGGGAGTGCCCAGAACGTCGTCGGCGCGCTCGTGCTCGTGATGACCGGGTTCGGCCTCGGCTGGGTGAACGCCGCGGCGGACTACTCGCGGTACCTGCCGCGGTCGGCCTCGACGCGCGGGGTCGTCTGGTGGACCACGTTCGGCGGGGCCCTCGCACCGATCGTGCTCGTCGTCCTCGGTGTCCTGCTCGCCGGTTCCTCGAAGGACCTCAACACGGCGATCGCCGCCGACCCGATCGGGGCGCTGACGACGGTGCTGCCGGTGTGGTTCCTCATCCCGTTCGCGCTCGTCGCGGTCCTCGGGCTCGTCGGCGGCGCGGTCCTCGACATCTACAGCTCCGGGCTCGCCCTGCTGAGCGCCGGCATCCGGATCCCGCGGCCCGTCGCGGCCGGGGTGGACGGCGTGTTCATGGTCGCCGGTGCCGTCTACGTGGTGTTCTTCGCCGACTCGTTCATCCAGCCGTTCCAAGCGTTCCTCGTGACCCTCGGTGTGCCGATCGCCGCGTGGTGCGGGGTCTTCGTCGCCGACGTCGTCATCCGCCGGGCGCCCTACGCCGAGCGGGAGCTCGAGGACCGCCGCGGCCGCTACGGCGACGTGCGCTGGCTCGCCGTCGGGCTCGTGGTCGTCGGGAGCGCCCTCGGCTGGGGACTCGTGACGAACACCTTCGGGGTGCCGTCCTGGCTCAACTGGCAGGGCTACCTGCTCGAGCCGTTCGGCCTCGGCGGCCGCACGGGTGCGTGGGCGTACGCGAACCTCGGGGTGCTCGTCGCGCTCGTCGTCGGGTTCGTCGGGACGCTGGCGTTCGCCCGGGGTTCCGTCCGACGGCAGGAGCAGGCGTGAGCGCGGTGGACGACGCCGTCGCGGGGTTGCCGGACGACGCGTGGCTCGTCGTCGTGGACATGCAGGAGGTCTTCACCGGCGACAGCCCCTGGGCGACCCTCCGGTTCGACCACGCCGCCGCCGGGATCGAACGGCTCCTGCCGCGGTTCACCGGCCGCACGGTGTTCACGCGCTTCGTCGCTCCTGAGCACCCGCAGGGTGCGTGGGTGCCGTACTACCGCGAGTGGCCGTTCGCGCTCGTGCCGGACACCGACCCGCTCTGGGACCTGACCGAGCCGTTCGCGACGGCCGCCGCGGACCGACGCGACCCCGTCGTCACCGAGACGTCCTTCGGCAAGTGGGGGACGCGCCTCCAGGCCGTGACCGGCGACCGTCCGCACCTCGTCCTGGTCGGCGTGTCCACCGACTGCTGCGTCCTCTCCACCGCGCTGGCGGCGGCCGACGCGGGCGCCACCGTGACGGTCGTCGCCGAGGCGTGCGCCGGAGCCAGCGACGAGGACCACGAGCGGGCACTCGCGGCGATGCGCCTGTACGCGCCGCTCATCACGGTCGTCTGAGCATCCTGCGCGCGCGGGGCGGGCCGTCACCGGGAGCGCGTAGAGTGCACCTCGTGCCTGCAGTGAACCTCGGTCTGCCGAAAGTCCCCGAAACCCTGAGCCCACGCCGCAAGTCCCGGCAGATCCGGGTCGGCAAGGTCCTCGTGGGCGGCGACGCGCCGGTCTCCGTCCAGTCGATGACCACGACGCCGACGACGAACATCAACGCGACGCTGCAGCAGATCGCCGAGCTCACGGCCTCGGGCTGTGACATCGTGCGGGTCGCCGTGCCGAGCCAGGACGACGCCGACGCGCTGCCGATCATCGCGAAGAAGTCGCAGATCCCGGTGATCGCCGACATCCACTTCCAGCCGAAGTACGTCTTCCAGGCCATCGACGCCGGGTGCGCCGCGGTCCGAGTGAACCCGGGCAACATCCGGAAGTTCGACGACCAGGTCGGTGCCATCGCCAAAGCCGCGAAGGACGCCGGCGTCTCCCTCCGCATCGGCGTCAACGCCGGGTCGCTCGAGCCGAGCCTGCTGCAGAAGTACGGCAAGGCCACGCCCGAGGCGCTCGTCGAGTCCGCCGTGTGGGAAGCCTCGCTGTTCGAGGAGCACGACTTCCACGACTTCAAGATCTCGGTCAAGCACAACGACCCGATCGTCATGGTGAAGGCCTACCGCCAGCTCGCCGCCGCGGGGGACTGGCCGCTGCACCTCGGCGTGACCGAGGCCGGCCCCGAGTTCCAGGGCACCATCAAGAGCGCCACGGCGTTCGGCATCCTGCTGGCCGAGGGCATCGGCGACACCATCCGTGTGTCCCTCTCCGCCCCGCCCGCGCAAGAGGTCAAGGTCGGCCTGCAGATCCTGCAGTCCCTCAACCTGCGCGAGCGCAAGCTCGAGATCGTCTCCTGCCCGAGCTGCGGCCGTGCCCAGGTCGACGTCTACCAGCTGGCGAACGACGTGACGAAGGGGCTCGAGGGCATGACCGTCCCGCTGCGCGTCGCCGTCATGGGCTGTGTCGTGAACGGCCCGGGCGAGGCTCGTGAGGCCGACCTCGGCGTCGCGTCCGGCAACGGCAAGGGGCAGATCTTCGTCAAGGGCGAGGTCATCAAGACCGTCCCCGAGGCCGAGATCGTCCAGACGCTCATCACCGAGGCGAACCGGCTCGCGGACGAGATGGGGCCGGCCGCCGGGACCGGCAAGCCGCTCGTCGTCACGTCGTAGTCGCGGGCGCGTTGCTCCGCTGATCGGAGGCCCGGTGCCAGGTGGCGCCGGGCCTCCGGTCCGTCGTGGTGTGGGTCGGGTGGGGTGAGCCCGGTCGGGCGGGGTGAGCCCGGTTGGGCGGGGTGTGCCGGCCTGGGGCGGGGTGTGCCGGGTGCGGGTTGGGGCGTGCGCACCGTGCTGGGTTCCCCGTCCCGTGCGGGGTTGCTCGCTGGGTGCGGGTCTGTAGGCGCGCACGGAGCGGCTGGCGCCGCACCGGCTGGCGAACCTCGCACGGTGCGCGGTCGCGTCGGCCTGGAGGCGCGGTGCGGCCGCCGCGCGCAGCCGCGGCCCGCACCGTGCTGCGTTCGCCGCCGCGCGGCCGCGGCCCGCACCGTGCCGCGTTCGCTGTCCCGTGCGAGCTTGCCTGCTGGGTGCGGGTCTGTAGGCGGGCACGGAGCGGCTGGCGCCGCACCGGCTGGCGAACCTCGCACGGTGCGTGGTCGCGTCGGCCTGGAGGCGCGGTGCGGCTACCGCGCGCAGCCCCGGCCCGCACCGTGCTGCGTTCGCCGCCGCGCAGCCCCGGCCCGCACCGTGCTCGGTTCGCCATCCCGTGCGAGCTTGCCTGCTGGGTGCGGGTCTGTAGGCGCGCACGGAGCGGCTGGCGCCGCACCGGCTGGCGAACCTCGCACGGTGCGCGGTCGCGTCGGCCTGAAGGCGCGGTGCGGCTACCGCCCCCAGCCCCGGCCCGCACCGTGCTGCGTTCGCCGGCGCGCAGCCCCGGCCCGCACCGTGCTGCGTTCGCGGCCGCGCAGCCCCGGCCCGCACCGTGCTGCGTTCGCCGTCCCGTGCGAGCTTGCTTGCTGGGTGCGGGTCTGTAGGCGCGCACGGAGCGGCTGGCGCCGCACCGGTTGGCGAACCTCGCACGGTGCGCGTTCGCGTCGGACTGGCAGCCCGGCGCGGAAGCCGCCCGCGACCCCGAGCGCCGCCCGCCCCGCACCGCCGCTAGGCTTGCCCCGTGGTCACACGGCTTTCGCATCTGTTCCTCCGTACGCTCCGCGACGACCCCTCCGACGCCGAGGTGACGAGCGCCAAGCTCCTCGTCCGCGCCGGCTACGTCCGTCGCCAGTCCCCGGGGATCTTCGCGTGGCTGCCGCTCGGGCTGAAGGTCCGCGCCCGCATCGAGGCGATCATCCGCGAGGAGATGGTGGCCGCCGGCGCGCAGGAGGTCCTGCTCCCCGCGCTGCTGCCCCGCGAACCGTACGAGGCGACGAACCGCTGGACCGAGTACGGCGACGGCATGTTCCGCCTGCAGGACCGCAAGGGCGCCGACTACCTGCTCGCGCCCACGCACGAGGAGATGTTCGCGCTCCTGGTGAAGGACCTGTACGGCTCGTACAAGGACCTGCCGGTCACGCTGTTCCAGATCCAGGACAAGTACCGCGACGAGGCACGCCCCCGCGCCGGCCTCCTGCGCGGCCGCGAGTTCACCATGAAGGACGCGTACTCGTTCGACCTCACCGACGAGGGCCTCGAGCGCAGCTACCAGGTCATGCGTGACGCCTACGAGAAGATCTTCGCGCGCCTCGGCCTCGAGTACGTCATCGTCAAGGCGGACGCCGGCGCGATGGGCGGCTCGAAGTCCGAGGAGTTCCTGCACCCGATCGGCGTTGGCGAGGACACCTTCGTCCGCAGCGCCGGCGGCTACGCGGCCAACGTCGAGGCCTACGTCACACCCGTCCCGGACGCGCTGCCGATCGAGGGCCAGCCGGAAGCGGTGCTCCTGCCCGAGTCGGACACCCCCACGATCGACACGCTCGTGGCACACGCGAACGCGGTCGCCCCGCGCGACGGCGCCCCCTGGACGGCCGCCGACACGCTGAAGAACGTCGTCCTCGCGCTGACGCACCTCGACGGCACCCGCGAGGTCGTGGTCGTCGGCCTGCCCGGCGACCGCGACGTCGACCTGAAGCGCGCCGAGGTGGCGTTCGCCCCGGCCGAGGTCGAGCCCGCGGGGGACGACGACTTCCGCAAGCACCGGGGCCTGGTGAAGGGCTACATCGGCCCGCAGGTCCTCGGCGCCGACAGCGCGACCGGCATCCGCTACTTCGTCGACCCCCGCGTGGTCGACGGCACCGCGTGGGTCACGGGCGCCAACGAGCGCGGCGTGCACGTGTCCGGTCTCGTCGCCGGTCGTGACTTCGTCGCCGACGGCGTGGCCGAGGTCTCCGACGTCCGCGCCGGCGACCCCGCACCGGACGGCTCCGGCCCGCTCGAGACCGCTCGTGGCATGGAGATCGGCCACGTCTTCCAGCTGGGGCGGAAGTACGCCGAGGCGCTGGGCCTCAAGGTGCAGGACGAGAACGGCAAGCTCGCCACGGTCACGATGGGCTCGTACGGCATCGGCGTGACGCGCATCCTCGCGATCCTGGCCGAGGCGCACAACGACGAGAAGGGCCTCGCCTGGCCGAAGAACGTCGCACCGTTCGACGTGCACGTCGTCGCGACCGGCAAGGACGAGGTCGCCTACGACCTGGCGACGTCGATCGTCGACGACCTTGAGGGCGAGCGCTTCGAGGTCCTCTACGACGACCGCCCGAAGGTCTCGCCGGGCGTGAAGCTCCGCGACGCCGAGCTCCTCGGCATGCCGATCGTCGTCGTCGCGGGTCGCGGCGCCGCCGACGGCGTCGTCGAGCTGTGGAACCGCGCGAGCGGCGAACGCCGCGACGTGCCCGTGGCCGAGCTGCTCGAGGCGATCCGCGCGATCTAGACGCGACCGACCAGCGGACGGGAGGCGCGGTGCCAGCTGGCACCGCGCCTCCCGTCTCGGCCGTCACCCGGCTGGCGCGGTGCGCGGGCACCGGCGGGCGGGGCCCACCTCTCGTCCGTCCTCCGGCCGGGTCCGCCACCCGCAGTGCGGTAGTCTGGTCGCCGACTTCCGCGCCGTTCCATCCGCGGAAGCGACTCATCTGAATACGGAGGCCCTCGGTGAAGATCGATCTCGCAGTCCTGCGACTCATGGAGCGTGAGCGGGAGATCCCGTTCGACGAACTCGTCCAGATCATCGAACAGGCCATCCTGACCGCGTACCAGAAGCACCGCGCGGAGAACGAGGAACCCGTCGACGCGCAGACCCGCGTCGAGCTCGACCGCAAGTCGGGCGAGGTGTCCGTCTTCGTGCCCGAGCGCGACGACGAGGGCGCCGTCATCGGCGAAGCCGTCGACCAGCCGAACGACTTCGGCCGCATCGCCGCCTTCGCCGCGAAGCAGGTCATCAACCAGCGCCTGCGCGACATCGGCGACGACAAGATCCTCGGCGAGTTCCGCGGCAAGGAGGGCGACATCGTCGCGGGCGTGGTCCAGCAGGGCCCGAACCCGAAGATGGTGCACGTCGACCTCGGCACGGTCGAGGCGATCCTCCCACCCGAGGAGCAGGTGCCCGGCGAGGAGTACAAGCACGGTTCGCGCATCCGCGTGTACGTGACGAGCGTCGGTCGTGGTGCCAAGGGCCCGCAGATCACCGTGTCGCGCACGCACCCGGGCCTGGTCCGCAAGCTCTTCGCGCTCGAGGTGCCGGAGATCGCGTCCGGTGTCGTGGAGATCACCTCCCTCGCCCGCGAGGCCGGACACCGCACGAAGATCGCGGTCAAGGCCAACGAGCCCGGCGTGAACGCCAAGGGTGCGTGCATCGGCGAGCTCGGTGCCCGCGTCCGCGCCGTGACGACCGAGCTCGGCGCCGAGAAGATCGACATCGTCGACTACTCGTCCGACCTGGCCTCGTTCGTGGCGAGCGCGCTGTCGCCGGCCAAGGTGACGAGCGCCTTCGTGCTCGACGCCTCGACGAAGGCCGTCCGCGCCCTCGTGCCGGACTACCAGCTGTCGCTCGCGATCGGCAAGGAAGGGCAGAACGCCCGCCTCGCCGCGAAGCTCACCGGTGCCCGGATCGACATCCAGCCGGACTCGATCCTGGACGGCGAGGACTGACGGTTTCGCTCGTGGCACGTCCGATCCGGGCGCGCCGGATCGCGGTCGTCGGAGGGGAGGAGTAAGGTGGTTCCCGTCAGAACATGCATCGGCAGTCGCCGTCGTGCTCCCCGGTCCTCCCTCCTCCGTGTCGTCGCCCTGAGCGACGGTCGTGTCGTGGCGGACCCGAAGGCAGTCATGCCGGGGCGGGGAGCGTGGCTCACACCGACCGTCGAAGCACATGATCAGGCCGTCAAGCGCCGGGCTTTCCGCCGGGCGCTCCGGCTCGATCATGAACCGGACACGTCCGCGGTCCGTGACTACCTCGAAGCGCTCCGGCGCCCCGAACCTCAGGCACGCGACCAGGACATGACAGAACAGGCTGAACGGCTTATGGACAACTGATGAGCGGCTCGAAATGAGACCCGTCATCCATTGAGTCCTGCCCCTTGCACGGGGTGGGACCCGTGAAGGAGAACAGTGGCAAAACCACGCGTACACGAGATCGCATCCGAACTCGGTGTCGACAGCAAGACCGCAATGGAGAAGCTCAAGGAACTCGGCGAGTTCGTCAAGGGCCCGAGCTCCAGTGTCGAACCCCCCGTCGCACGCAAGCTCCGCGCTGCGTTGCAGGCTGACGGCGCCTCGGCGTCGAAGCCCGCTGCGGCACAGACCCCGACCGCGCCGGCCAAGACCGCGGCGCCGAAGTCGGGCGCACCGAAGCCCGGCGGCCCCCGCCCCGGTCCGGTCCGTCCGGCCCCCACCCCCGAGCCCGAGGTGCAGGCGCCCGCCGCCGACGTGCCGACCCCGGCCGCCCCGAAGTCCGTCGCCCAGCGACAGGCCGAGGCCGAGGCTGCTCGCAAGGCCGCCGCTGCCGAGAAGGCCGCTGCCGAGAAGTCCGGCGACGCCGGTCCCGACGCAGCAGCCGAGCCGAAGGGCGACGCCGTCAAGCCCGGCGGCGCACCGAAGCCCGGTGCCGCAGCCGGCCCGAAGCCGGGTGGCCCGAAGCCGGGCGCACGCCCCGGCAACAACCCCTACGCGTCGAGCCAGGGCATGGGCTCGCGCCCGCCGCGTCCGGGCAACAACCCGTACTCGTCCAACCAGGGCATGGGCCAGCGCCCCGCCGGCGGCGCCGGTGGCGGCAACGGCATCCCGCGTCCCGCCCCGCCGCGTCCGGGCGTTCCCCGTCCGGGTGCGCCGCGTCCCGGTGGTCCCGGTCAGGGCAACCGTCCGAACGGCTTCGGGCAGCGCCCGGGCCAGGGTGGCGGCGGTCGTGGCGGCCCCGGTGGTCGTCCGGGCGGTGCCGGTGGTGCCGGTGGCGGCTTCCCGCGTCCGGCCTTCAGCGGCCCGCGTCCCGCCGGTGGCGGCGGCCGCGGTCGTGGCCCCGGTGGCGGTACCGCTGGTGCGTTCGGTCGCGGTGGCGGCAAGAGCCGTGCCCGCAAGTCGAAGCGGACGAAGCGCGCCGAGTACGAGATGCGGCAGGCGCCGTCGCTCGGCGGTGTGCAGGTCCCTCGTGGCGACGGCAACACGGTCGTCCGTCTGCGTCGCGGTGCGAGCATCTCGGACTTCGCGGACAAGATCGACGCGAGCCCCGGCAACCTGGTGACGGTGCTGTTCCACCTCGGTGAGATGGCGACCGCGACCGAGTCGCTGGACGAGGCCACGTTCGAGGTCCTCGGCGAGGAGCTGGGCTACAAGATCCAGATCGTCTCGCCCGAGGACGAGGACAAGGAGCTCCTCGAGGGCTTCGACATCGACCTCGAGGCCGAGCTGGACGACGAGGACGACTCGGTGCTGCAGCAGCGGCCCCCGGTGGTCACCGTCATGGGTCACGTCGACCACGGCAAGACCCGCCTGCTCGACGCCATCCGCAACTCGAAGGTCGTCGAGGGCGAGGCCGGTGGCATCACCCAGCACATCGGTGCGTACCAGATCGTCACCGAGCACGAGGGCATCGAGCGCCCGATCACCTTCATCGACACCCCTGGTCACGAGGCCTTCACGGCCATGCGTGCCCGTGGTGCCCAGGTGACGGACATCGCGATCCTCGTGGTCGCGGCGGACGACGGCATCATGCCCCAGACGATCGAGGCACTGAACCACGCGCAGTCGGCCGGTGTGCCGATCGTGGTCGCGGTGAACAAGATCGACAAGGAAGGCGCGAACCCGGCCAAGGTCCGCCAGCAGCTCACCGAGTACAACCTGGTGGCCGAGGAGTACGGCGGCGACGTCATGTTCGTCGACGTCTCGGCTCGTCAGAACATCGGTATCCAGGACCTCCTGGACGCGGTGCTGCTCACGGCCGACGCCGGTCTCGACCTGCGTGCGAACCCCGACAAGGACGCCCGCGGTGTGGCGATCGAAGCACGCCTCGACAAGGGCCGTGGTTCGGTTGCGACCGTGCTCATCCAGTCCGGCACGCTGCACGTCGGCGACGCCATCGTCGCGGGCACGGCCTACGGTCGCGTCCGTGCGATGACCGACGAGAACGGCGTGGCGGTCAAGGCCGCGACGCCGAGTCGCCCGGTCCAGGTGCAGGGTCTGTCCTCGGTGCCCCGCGCCGGCGACACGTTCCTCGTCACCGAAGAGGACCGCACGGCACGTCAGATCGCCGAGAAGCGTGAAGCCGCCGAGCGCAACGCCCAGCTGGCCAAGGCCCGCAAGCGCATCTCGCTCGAGGACTTCACCCGTGCACTCGAAGAGGGCAAGGTCGACTCGCTCAACCTCATCATCAAGGGTGACGTCTCCGGTGCCGTCGAGGCACTCGAGCAGTCGCTCCTGGACATCGAGGTCGACGACAGCGTCCAGCTCCGGATCCTGCACCGCGGCGTCGGTGCGATCACGGAGTCGGACATCGACCTGGCCACGATCGACAACGCGATCGTCGTCGGCTTCAACGTCCGCCCGGACGTCAAGGCCCGCGAGCGTGCGGCGCGCGAAGGCATCGACGTGCGCTTCTACTCGGTCATCTACAACGCACTCGAGGACATCGAGCAGTCCCTCAAGGGCATGCTCAAGCCCGAGTACGAAGAGGTCCAGTCGGGTGTCGCCGAGATCCGCGAGGTGTTCCGTTCCTCGAAGTTCGGCAACATCGCGGGTGTCATCGTCCGCTCCGGCACGATCACGCGCAACGCCAAGGCGCGCGTCATCCGAGAAGGCGTGGTGCTCGCCGATGGTCTGGCCATCGAGTCGCTGCGTCGCTTCAAGGACGACGTCACCGAGGTCCGCACGGACTTCGAAGCCGGTATCGGTCTGGGCAAGTTCAACGACATCCAGATCGGCGACGAGATCGAGACCACCGAGCTCGTCGAGAAGCCGCGCGACTGATCGCGTGACTACCCTGGGCCCCGGCTTCCTTCACGGGAGGCCGGGGCCCAGCCCCGTTCCAGAGCAAGACATCTCCACAGGAGGCACCCATGGCCGATCCGCAGCGCGCACGCAAGATGGCGGACCGCATCAAGGAAGTCGTCGCACGCCGACTCGACAAGGGGCTGCGCGACCCGCGGCTCGGGTTCGTGACGATCACCGACGTCCGTGTGACCGGTGACCTGCAGCACGCGTCGATCTTCTACACCGTGTACGGCACCGACGAGGAACGCGCCGACTCCGCGGCGGCGCTCAAGGCCGCGACGGGCATGCTCCGGTCCGAGGTCGGCAAGAACATCACCGCACGGCTCACCCCGTCGCTCGAGTTCATCGCCGACGCGCTGCCGGAGACCTCGGCGCACATGGAGGACCTGCTCGTGCAGGCCCAGGTGCGTGACGAGCAGGTCCGTGCGGCGGCGGCCGGTGCGAGCTACGCCGGCGACGCCGACCCGTACAAGCACGAGGACGAGGACGAGGACGAGGACGAGGACGAGGACGAGGACGACGCCGACGAGGCGCGTGCCTGATCCGTCCGGTCAGCCCTCCGGGAGCCGGTAGCCGCTCGCGTCGTCCCCGACGGCCAGTCCGTCGCGCAGGAGCGACGCGAGCGCCCGGTCCCGCTGTTCGGCGTCCGGCCACACCGGTTCGATCTCGTCGCGGGTGACCGGGACGTCGCTGGCGCGCAGCTCCGCCATGATGAGCCCGCGCACCTGGCGGTCGCTGCCGGAGAACTTCGCCTGCCGCGGGGCCCGTGGCCCGTCGTGCTCGGGGTACCCGGCGGCGCGCCAGGCGCAACGGTCCGCGATCGGACAGGCGTCGCAGGCGGGGGAGCGGGCGACGCAGACGAGCGCGCCGAGCTCCATCACCGCGGCGTTCGTCGCCGCCGCGTCGTCGCGGTCCTCCGGCAGCACCGACTCCATGAGCGGCAGGTCGCGCTTCGCCTTCGCCGGGCCGGGCTCGCCCTGCCCGAGCAGCGCGCGGGCGAGCACACGACGGACGTTGACGTCGACGACCGGGTGCCGGTCGCCGTAGGCGAAGACCGCGACCGCCCGCGCCGTGTAGTCGCCGATGCCGGGCAGCGCGAGCAGCGCATCGACGTCCCGTGGCACGACGTTGCCGTGCTGCTCGGCGATCGCCGTCGCGGCCGCGTGCAGGGCGAGTGCCCGTCTCGGGTAGCCGAGCCGGTCCCAGGCCCGCACCGCGTCCGCCGGGGGCGCGGCCGCGAGGTCCGCAGGCGTCGGCCACCTCGTGAGCCACGCCTCCAGTCGGGGGACGACGCGCGCGACCTGGGTCTGCTGCAGCATGATCTCGCTGACCAGCGTGCCCCACGCGGGGAAACCCGGTCGTCGCCAGGGCAGGTCCCGTGCCTCGGCACGGAACCACGCTATGAGCGGTGTCGCGATGTCCGCTTGTCGGTTTGCGTCCTGTGGACGGGTCCGGTTGTCCACATCCGGACGGGAGGCACGACTCGCGTTCACCACGACAGCCTACGGTGGGTGCATGGCACGTTGGGCACCCCAGGAGATCGACACCATGGCCGCGATCGCGGCCGAGGTGATCGCGCAGGTCGGCACGAACCGGACCGTCGTCGGCATCGACGGGCAGGCCGGCACCGACCTCGAGCGCGTCGCGGCCGGCCTCGTCGGCGGCTTCGAGCAGCACGGTGTGTCCGCGATGGCGGCGGCGGCGCCCTCCGGCGACGTGGACACCCTGCGAGCGGACCTGGTCGCGCCGTTCCGCTCCACCGGCGAGGGCCCCGGCGTGCTCGTCGTGCACGGGCACGGGGTCCTCGCACACCACACGCGCACGCTCTGGCGCTGGTCGCTGTGGGTGGAGCAGGAGTCCGGGCGCCTCGAGCGTCGTGCGGACGTCAAGATCGCGGCCTCCGCGGTGCTGGACGTCACGGACCCGGACCACCCGCGTCGTGAGTGGAACGACGCCTGCTGACCGGCCGGAGCGCTGGTAATCTCCTCTGGTGCTCGAATCCGCGCCCGACGGCATCCTCCTCGTCGACAAGCCGCAGGGGATCTCCAGTCACCGGGTGGTCTCGATCGCCCGACGTCGGCTCGGCCTGAAGAAGGTCGGCCACGCCGGCACGCTCGACCCGATGGCGACCGGTCTGCTGCTCCTCGGGATCGGTCCGTCGACCCGGCTCCTGACGCACCTCGTCGGCCTCGGCAAGACGTACACGGCGACGATCCGCCTCGGTGTTTCCACCGATTCCGACGACGCTGACGGTGCGCCCACCGCCGCGGTCGGCACGGCGTCCGCCGACGTCTCCGAGGAAGCGGTCGAGCGGGCCGTGGCCGCCCAGCGCGGCGTGATCTCGCAGGTGCCCTCGACCGTCAGCGCCATCAAGGTCGACGGTCGCCGCGCCTACGACCTCGCACGCAAGGGCGAAGCGGTCGTCCTGCAGTCCCGCACGGTCACGGTGTCGCGCTTCGACGTCACCGGCCGGGGCGACCGTGTGGTGACCGTCGACGGCACCGACACCGCCGTGGTCGACCTCGACGTGGTCGTCACCTGCTCGTCCGGAACGTACGTCCGTGCCCTGGCCCGGGACGTCGGCGCCGCGCTCGGGACCGGTGCGCACCTGACCGCGCTCCGCCGGACCGAGGTCGGCCCCTTCAGCGTCGACGACGCGATCGACCTCGAGGACGAGTCCGTCGACGTCCGCGCCGCACTCGCCCGACCGGTCGACGTCGCCCGCGCGCTCTTCCCGTCCGTGCCGCTCGACCCGGCCGACGCCAAGGACCTCGCCGACGGCAAGCGCGTCGCCGCCGACCACCCGGACACCGACGGCCCGGTCGCCGCCGTCGCGACCGAGGGGGACCGGCTCGTCGGCCTCGTCTCGGTGCGTCGCGGTCTCCTCCGCGTCATCACGAACTTCCCGACGGCGCCGGGGGTGGGCGCGTGATCGAGTGGTTCATGTGGGTCCAGCTCGTCGTCGCCGTGCTCGCCGGGCTCTTCGCCGTGGTCGTCGGCTTCGTCGGCTGGAAGCCGAACGACTACACGGTCGGGTCCCTCGCACTCATCGAGCTGCTGCTCCTCGCCCAGGGCGTGATCTCGCTCGTCCTGCCGCTCACGGGCAGCCCGCCGGTCGGCAACGCACTCGAGTTCGGCGTGTACGCGGTGTCGGTGCTCCTCGTCCCGCCGGCGGCCATCGTCTGGGCCCTCGTCGACCGGACGAAGTGGAGCACCGTCGTCCTCGGTGCCGGCGCGTTCACGGTCGCGGTGATGGTCTACCGGATGTACCAGATCTGGTTCGCCCTGAACTGACCCGCCCGCAGCCGCACCCCCGCTGCTGCGTGTTCGTCGTGGTGCGTCATGGTGGTCGTCCGCCGTCGGTAGAATCGGTGCAATGGCGACCAGATCCTCCCTCGCGACCGGCATCGGCCGCGTCCTCATCGCCGTCTACGGCATCCTCGCGCTGGCGGCGACGGGTCGCAGCGTCGTGCAGATCATCGAGAAGTTCTCGTTCGCACCGTTCGCGTACACGCTCAGCGCCGTCGCCGCGGTCGTGTACATCGTCGCGATGATCGCGCTCATCGTGCCGGGTCGGTTCTGGTACCGCGTCGCCTGCGTGACCATCGTCTTCGAGATGACCGGTGTGCTCGTGATCGGGACGCTGTCGCTCATCGACCGGCAGCTGTTCCCGGACGACACCATCTGGTCGTACTACGGCCTGGGCTACGCCTTCGCGCCGCTCGTGCTGCCGGCGGCCGGACTCTGGTGGCTCCGCAAGCACCACCGCACCGCCACCGCGACCGAGACGACCCCGTCCGCCGTTCCGGCCGGCGAGTAGGGACCGACGTGCAGTACTACGACGACACCGCCGACGTGGCGCAGGGCTTCGGGCCGAGCGCCGTCACCATCGGCAAGTTCGACGGCGTCCACGTCGGGCACCGCGCGGTGATCGCGCACCTCGAGCGTGCCGCGCGCGAGCACGCCCTCGTCTCCACGGTCGTCACGTTCGACCGGCACCCGCTCAACGTCATCGACCCAGGCAAGGTGCCGCCCGCGCTGACGAGCCCCGCCCAGCGCCGGGAACTGCTCGACGAGGTCGGGGTCGACGCCACTTTGCTGCTCCGGTTCGACCAGGACCTGCAGTCGAAGGCACCAGAGGTCTTCGTGTCCGAGATCCTCGTCGACACCCTGCACGCGAAGCTCGTGTTCGTCGGCAGTGACTTCCGCTTCGGTGCGAAGGGCGCCGGCGACGTCGCGCTCCTGCGCACGTTGGGCCAGCGGTACGGCTTCACCGTCGAGCTCATAGACGACGTCGACCTGGTGGACGACGTGCGTCCGGATGGCGAGCGTCGGGTCTCCTCGACGTGGATCCGCGAGCTCCTCGGCGACGGCCGCGTGGCCGAGGCCGCGCGGCTGCTCGGCCGTGAGCACGCCGTGCGGAGCGTCGTCGTGCACGGGAACGAGCGCGGCCGGGCGATGGGCTACCCGACGGCGAACCTCGACCCGGCGTCCGAGGGCTTCATCCCCGCCGACGGCGTCTACGCGGCACGGGTGCTGCACGACGGCACCGTGTACCCGGCTGCCGTGTCCGTCGGCAACAACCCGACGTTCGAGGGGGTCCCGGCGAAGCAGATCGAGGCGCACCTGCTCGACGTCGACATCGACCTCTACGGCGACACGATCTCGGTGCTGTTCGTCTCGTACGTGCGGGGCATGGTGAAGTTCGACTCGATGGACGAGCTCGCCGAGCAGATGCGGCAGGACGACCGTGACATCCGGACGCTGCTGGGCCTGCCCGCGGTCGTCTGACCCCTCTGGAACGACGAAGCCCCCGTGACCGATCGGTCACGGGGGCTTCGTCGTACGGGGTCTGTCGGACGGGACGGATCAGCCGCCGAGGGCGTCGAGCCAGATCTTGCGGGCGTCGAGGGCTTCCTGGGCGTCCTTGATCTTGCGGGCGTCACCGGAGGCCTGCGCCTCGGCGAGCTCGGACTCGAGCTTGCCGATGGCGTCCTCGAGCTGGCTCGCGAGACCGGTCTGACGGGCCTTGCGCTCCGGGTCGGAGGCCTTCCAGTGCTCGTCTTCGAGGCTGCGGACGTGGTCCTCGACGGCGCGCAGGCGGTCCTCGATGCGCCGGACGTCCGCGCGGGGGACCTTGCCGATCTCGTCCCACCGACGCTGGATCCCCGTCAGGGTCTTGCGTGCGGCAGCCCGGTCGGTGACCTTCAGGAGCGGCTCGGCCTCGGTGAGGAGGGCCTGCTTCGCTTCGAGGTTCGCCGAGTACTCGACGTTCTCGGCCGCTGCCTCGGCGTGGCGCTGCTCGAACAGCACGTCACCCGCGGCCTTGAAGCGAGCCCAGAGCGCATCGTCGTGTCGCTTGCCGGCCCGCCCCGCGCCCTTCCAGTCGTCGAGCAGTTCGCGGTACGCCGGGATCGCGTCGGACCCGCGGGGAGCGAGCGCCTCGGCCTGCTGCACGAGCTCCTGCTTGCGGTTGCGCGCGTCGCGGTGCTGCGCGTCGAGCTCGGAGTAGAACGCGCGACGGTGCTGGTCGACGGTCGACCGGGCCGCGCGGAAGCGCTTCCAGAGCTCGTTCGCCTCGTTCTTGGGGATGCGCGGGCCGTCGTGCTGGTGCTGCTGCCAGCGTGCGAAGACGTCGTCGAGCTGCGCGGTGATCTGCTTCCATTGCGCCCGTGCCGGGTCGACCGCGGCGAGGGCCTCGGCCTCCTCCACCAGGGCGGTGCGGTGCGCCAGGGCGTCCGCGAGGGCCTGTTGGGCCTGTTCCGCCTGTTCCTTCGTCAGGGAGCCGAGCTGCTCGGTCAGGGCGGCGACGCGGGTCTCGAGCGACTTGAGGTCGCCGACGACCCGGGCCTCGGCCACGAGGGACTGCAGGTGCTCCACCGTGCGGGCGACGTCGTTCGCCGAGGCACCACGCTGGACGCGCTGCTCGGCGATCTTCACCTGCCCCTCGAGGTCGGCGTACTTCCGCGCGAAGTAGGCGAGGGCTTCGTCGGGTGTCGCGTCCGGGTACTCACCGACGGCTTTCTCGGTGTCCTCGTACCGGACGTACACCGTCCCGTTCTCGTCGACCCGCCCCCAGGTCGTTGCTTCGTCAGGTCCCACAGGTCTCGCCTCGATCGTGGTCGTGCATCACCGACGTCGCCGTCGGCACGGTCAGGTCGTCAGCCTATTGCACGGAGCGCATCTGCGACCCGTCGGGTCGGCGAGCCTGTGGACTACTTCTCCCGCTCGATCGTCGCGCCGGTGATCTTGGTCGCCACCTTCGGCTCGCCGGTGCCGTCGCTGCCGGCCGAGGAGATGCCCTTCGACGTGATCTTCGACTCGAGTTCGTCGAGGCCGCTGGTGACCTTCCCGACGACGGTGTAGCCGCCGGTGGAGCCGTCCAGCGTGGTGTCGCCGTAGACGATGAAGAACTGCGTGGTCTGCGAGTACGGCGACGAGCCGCGGGCGATGGCGATGGTGCCCTTGGCGTACTTGCCGTCACTCGGGACGTTCTCGAGCGGGCCGTACTGGAAGCCGGCGTCGCCGGTGCCGTCGCCGTTCGCAGAGCCGCACTGCAGGAACGCGAACCCCGTGCTGTCGGCGAGTCGGTGGCAGGTGGTGCCGTTGTAGAACTGCTCCTGGATGAGCGTGATCTCGACGCTCGCGGCCTGGGGTGCCTTCTCGCCGTCCAGCTCGATGCCGAGCTTCACGTCCTTGTTGAGGGTGAGCGAACCGGTCCAGGTGGAGTCCTTCGCGATGGACTTGCTCGGGACGTCGCCGGTGTTCCCCGCGGTGGCACTCGCGGACGGGGTCGGCGTCGCGGTCGCGGAGGCACTCGCGCTCGCGTCCGCCCCGCCGCCCTGCGACCCGGCGAACGCGAGCTGCGAGCCGGTCGCGAGCGCGGCGACGAGCACGAGCACGCCGGCACCGACGACGTTGTCCCGCAGCCGACGGCGCCGCTGCCGTTCGTGCAGGCCCTGCCGTGCCGTGTAGAGGCGGAGGCGCTCACGCGCCTCCCGGTTGTCACGCGCCTGGTTCTTCGGTGCCACGGTGCTGGTCGTACCTCTCGTCGAGTGTGCGACGAGCGTACTGGAAACGGCTCTGTCGGAGGCCTGGAGGCACGCCCCTGTCGGTGGGTCGGCCTACGATTGGTCACATGGCAGCGGACCGTTCGGGCATGCGTGCGCCCACCACCGGCGGTCGCGCCGGGTTGGCGCAGGGGTCCGTCCCGCTCGCGGTCCGGATGCGGCCGACCAGCCTCGACGAGGTCGCCGGCCAGCAGCACCTGCTCGGCCGCGGCAGCCCCCTCGTGCAGCTCGCGACCGGCACGCGCGAGAACCCCGGCGGCGTCTCGGTGATCCTGTGGGGGCCGCCCGGTACCGGCAAGACCACCCTGGCGCAGGCCATCGCCCGGCAGTCCGGTCGCGAGTTCGTCGAGCTCTCCGCCGTCACCGCGGGCGTCAAGGACGTGCGCGAGGTCATGGAGAAGGCGCTCACCCACCGCGACCTCTACGGCTCCACCACCGTCCTGTTCCTCGACGAGATCCACCGGTTCAGCAAGGCGCAGCAGGACGCCCTGCTGCCAGGCGTCGAGAACGGCTGGGTCATCCTCATCGCGGCGACGACCGAGAACCCGTCGTTCTCGGTCATCTCGCCGCTGCTGTCCCGGTCGCTGCTGCTGACGCTCAAGCCCCTCACCGACGAGGACCTCGGCATGCTCGTCGACCGTGCCGTCGAGGACCCGCGGGGCCTCGGCGGATCGGTCGTCCTCGGTGACGAAGCCCGCAGCGCCATCGTCCGGCTCTCCTCCGGCGACGCCCGTCGCGCCCTGACCGCGCTCGAGGCCGCGGCGTCCTCCGCCGTGGCGGCGCAGGCCGACGACGACGCGGACGGCACGCTCGACGGCGTCGACACCGTGCCGGTCGTCGACGCCGACACCGTCGCGGCAGCGGTCGACCGGGCACTGCTCCGCTACGACCGCCAGGGCGACGAGCACTACGACGTGATCAGCGCCTTCATCAAGAGCGTCCGGGGGAGCGACGTCGACGCCGCACTCCACTACCTGGCACGCATGATCGAGGCGGGGGAGGACCCTCGGTTCATCGCCAGGCGGATCATCATCTCGGCATCCGAGGACATCGGCATGGCCGACCCCCAGGCGCTGCCGATCGCGGTCGCCGCCGCACAGGCCGTCCAGCTCATCGGCATGCCCGAGGGCCGGATCCCGCTGGCCGAGGCGGTCGTCTACCTGGCGACCGCGCCGAAGTCGAACGCCGCCTACAACGCCGTGAACGCCGCGATCGCCGACGTCAAGGCCGGTCGGCTCGGGGTCGTGCCGATGCACCTCCGCGACGCCCACTACCCGGGGGCGAAGCGGCTCGGTCACGGCAAGGGCTACGTCTACTCGCACGACGCCGAGCACGGTGTCGCCGAGCAGCAGTACCTGCCCGACGCGCTCGAGGGCACCGAGTACTACACGCCGACGGCGAACGGCTTCGAGCGCGAGGTCGGTCCGCGACTCGAGCGACTCCGGAAGATCACCCGCGGCGAGTAGTGACCGCGCCGAGATCCTGCTAGCATTGCCGGGCCTACGTCCTGGTCCTCGAGCACGGCTGCGTCGAGGACAGAGTGCCACTCCGGTGGTACGGGGGCAGAGGTTCGGACTGTAGCCGTCCGATCCCACAGGCTCATCCCTCTGGATCCCGTCGTCGGGGCTCGTTCCTTCCGTGTGTCTCGTTTCCCATGGTCGAGCGGTTCCCCTCGAGTCATTCAGTTCAGACAGAGAAAAGGACCCTGTGTCTACCAAGTCACGTACCCGCAGCAAGACCCGCCTCTCGCGCGCGCTCGGCATCCCGCTGACGCCGAAGGCGGCCCGTTACCTCGAGAAGCGCCCCTACGGCCCCGGTGAGCACGGCCGCACCCGCCGTCGTGCGGACAGCGACTACGCCGTCCGTCTCCGTGAGAAGCAGCGTCTGCGCGCCCAGTACGGCATCCGCGAGAAGCAGCTCCGCATCGTCTTCGAAGAGGCCCGCAAGACGAAGGGCCTGACCGGTGAGAACCTGGTCGAGCTCCTCGAGCAGCGCCTCGACGCCCTCGTGCTGCGTGCCGGCTTCGCCCGCACCACCGCGCAGGCCCGTCAGCTGATCGTGCACCGCCACATCCTCGTCGACGGCAAGCTCGTCGACCGTCCGTCCTTCCGCGTGAAGGAGGGGCAGCTCATCCACGTGAAGCAGCGCTCCGAGTCCCTCGAGCCGTTCCAGGTCGCCGCCGCCGGTGGGCACCAGGAAGTCCTGCCGAAGGTCCCGGGCTACCTCGAGGTCGAGATCGACAAGCTCCAGGCCCGCCTGGCTCGTCGTCCGAAGCGCGCCGAGGTCCCCGTGACCTGTGAAGTGCAGCTCGTCGTCGAGTACTACGCAGCTCGCTGATCCCCTGATCACACCCGAACGGCGGGTCGTCCTCTCAGCAGGACGGCCCGCCGTTCGGCGTCCCCGGTCGGCACCGCCGGTAGGATCGTCTGGGCACGCACCGCTCGCGTGCGCAGAGGGAGAGGCACCGTGAAGCAGCTGTTCTTCGTCGCCGTCGGCGTCGTCATCGGGTTCGCCGTCGCGCACAAGGTCGCGAACACCCCCGGTGGTGCGCGGTTCTTCGCCGACGTGAACGCTCGCACGAAGGCCTTCACCGGCGCCGTCGCGGACGGCTACCGCTCCCGCGAGGCCGAGCTCCGCACCGACGTCTGACGTCCTCCTCGACGCACACTCTCCCGCCGAACCTGAATCAGGAAGCACCATGCAGACCGCAGAGATCCGCCGCCGTTGGCTCCAGTTCTTCGGCGACCGCGGACACACCGTCGTCCCGTCCGCCTCGCTCGTCTCGGACGACCCCTCGCTCCTGTTCACGGTCGCCGGCATGGTGCCGTTCATCCCGTACCTGACCGGACTCATCCCGGCGCCGTACCCCCGCGCCACGAGCGTGCAGAAGTGCATCCGCACGAACGACATCGAAGAGGTCGGCAAGACCCCGCGGCACGGCACGTTCTTCCAGATGAACGGCAACTTCTCGTTCGGCGACTACTTCAAGGAACAGGCGATCGAGTTCGCCTGGCAGTTCCTGACGACGCCGGAGTCCGACGGCGGCCTCGGCTTCTCGCCCGACGACCTGTGGGTCACCGTGTACGAGGACGACGACGAGGCGATCGCGTTCTGGAAGGCGCACTCCTCGCTCCCCGACGAGCGGATCCAGCGGCTCGGCAAGGACACCAACTACTGGTCGACCGGTCAGCCCGGTCCGGCGGGCCCCTGCTCGGAGATCTTCTTCGACCGCGGTCCCGAGTACGGCATCGACGGCGGTCCGGCGACCGACGACGACCGCTACGTCGAGATCTGGAACCTCGTGTTCATGCAGTACCAGATCGCCGACGTCCGCTCGAAGTACGACTTCGAGATCACCGGCGAGCTGCCGAACAAGAACATCGACACCGGCATGGGGCTCGAGCGCGTCGCCTTCATCAAGCAGGGCGTCGACAACATGTACGAGATCGACCAGGTGCGGCCGGTCCTCGACAAGGCGGCGGAGATCTCCGGGCGCCGGTACGGCGCCGTGCACGAGGACGACGTCCGGATGCGCGTGATCGCGGACCACGTCCGGTCGGCGCTCATGCTCATCGCCGACGGCGTCTCCCCGTCGAACGAGGGACGCGGGTACATCCTCCGTCGCCTGCTCCGCCGCACCGTGCGTGCGATGCGGCTCCTCGGTGTCGAGGGCGCGACGTTCCCGCAGCTGTTCCCCGAGTCCCGCGACGCCATGCGCGACGCCTACCCCGAGGTCGCGAGCGACTACGACCGGATCGCGCGCATCGCCTACGCGGAGGAGGAGACCTTCCTCCGCACGCTCGCGCAGGGCACGACGATCCTCGACGTCGCGGTCGAGCGCGCGAAGCAGGACGGTGCGCCCTCGATCGGCGGCGACACGGCGTTCCTGCTGCACGACACCTTCGGCTTCCCGATCGACCTCACCATGGAGATGGCCGAGGAAGCCGGCGTCCGGGTCGACCGCACCGCGTTCGAGACCCTGATGTCCGAGCAGCGTGCGCGGGCCAAGGCGGACGCGAAGAGCAAGAAGACCGCCCTCGCCGACCTCAGCGTCTACAGCGCGTTCCGCGCCAAGGGCGAGACGGTGTTCCTCGGCTACGACGCACTCGAGGCCGAGACGAACGTCCTCGGCATCATCGTCGGCGGCGTGAGCGTCGACCGCGCGGTCGCGGGCGACATCGCCGAGGTCATCCTCGGCGAGACCTCCCTCTACGCCGAGTCCGGTGGTCAGGACGCCGACCAGGGCTCGATCGTCGGCAACGGCTTCGACCTCGAGGTGCTCGACGTGCAGCGTCCCGTCGCCGGTCTCTGGAGCCACACCGTCCAGGTCCGCTCGGGCGAGGTCGGGGTCGGTGCGCCGGCGACGACCGTCGTCGACGCCGAGTACCGCCGGGGCGCGACCCAGGCGCACTCCGCGACCCACCTCGTGAACGCGGCGCTGCGGGACATCCTCGGCCCGGAGGCGCTGCAGGCCGGTTCGTACAACAAGTCGGGCTACATGCGCCTGGACTTCTCGTGGTCGCAGCCGGTGTCGCTCGAGACCCGCTCCGAGATCGAGGAGGTCGTCAACGCCGCGATCCGCTCCGACCTCGAGGTCTCGACCAGGGTGCTGCCGCTCGACGAGGCGAAGTCCCTCGGTGCGCAGGCGCTCTTCGGCGAGAAGTACGGCTCCGAGGTGCGCATGGTCGACATCGGCGGCCCGTGGTCGCGTGAGCTCTGCGGTGGCACGCACGTCGCATCCAGCGCGCAGGTCGGCCTCGTCAACCTCGTGGGGGAGTCGAGCGTCGGTTCGACCAACCGTCGCGTCGAGGCGCTCGTCGGGCTCGAGGGCTTCCGTGACCTCGCGGTCGAGCGCACCATCGTGTCCCAGCTGTCGAGCGCCCTCAAGGCCCCCCGGGAGGACCTGCCCTCCCGCGTGCAGTCCCTGATGGAGGACCTCCGTCAGGCGCAGAAGCGCGTCGCCGAGTTCGAGTCGGCGAACCTGCAGCAGCGTGTCCCGGCGATCGCCCGCCAGGCGACCACGGTGGGCGCGACGACCGTGGTGGCGGAGTCCGTCCAGGGCCTGCAGTCCGGTGACGACCTGCGCGCGCTCGCGACCGGCGTGCGCGGCCAGCTCGGCGACGGCGCGGCCGTGGTCGTCCTCGGCGCGGTGATCAACGACAAGCCCGTCGTGATCGTCGCCACGAACGACGCGGCCCGCGCCGCGGGTGTGCAGGCGGGACCGCTCGCGAAGGAGGCCGCCGGCGTCCTCGGTGGCGGTGGCGGCGGCAAGCCGGACCTCGCGCAGGGCGGTGGCACTGACGCGTCGGCGCTCCCTGCGGCCCTCCGCGCGGTCACCGACCGGCTCGCGGCCTGACCGTGGCGATCCGTTCCGGGCGCCGGCTCGGCGTCGACGTCGGCCGCGCCCGGATCGGGGTCGCCGTGTGCGACCGTGACGGGCTCCTCGCGACGCCCGTCGAGACGGTCGCCCGTCACGCCGCCACGGACGTGCGGCGGATCCTCGAGATCGCCCAGGAGTACGACGTCATCGAGATCGTCGTCGGGCTGCCGCTCTCGATGTCGGGCGGGGACACCCCGTCCACGGCGGACGCCCGGGAGTTCGCGGAGCGCCTGGCGGAACACCGTTCGGTGCGCCTGGTCGACGAGCGGCTCTCGACCGTGACGGCCCAGCGCGGCCTCCACCAGGCCGGCAAGAACACGAAGAAGTCCCGCGCCGTGATCGACCAAGCGGCCGCTGTTATCATTCTGCAACACGCGCTCGACCACGAGCGTGCGGCCAGTGCCCCACCCGGGGCCACGCTCCCCTGAACCTGCGGACCATCGCAGTGCTCGCCTGAACGCGGCTGCCACACCGTCGCCCAGCACACCGAGCCCAGGCGGAGTTCCCGACCGAGAGACCCGAGGACCGTTGGCAGACGACCTGGACTGGAACGCGATCATCGCGCCCGGCAACGACGCCGAGCGGCGGAAGACGACTTCCGACCGTGCGGAGACCCCCGACCCGGACGCGACCGGTCGACCGATGTCCCGACGCGAAGCACGCGCGGCCGAAGCCGCGCGTGCACGCACCGACGCGGAGCCAGCGGACGCGAGCCCGGCCAGCACCGACGCGGCCGGGCCGAGCACCGACCGTCCCGACCTCGGCCGAGCCGACGTCGACCGTCGCGCCGCCGCGGCGGACGCCCCGGTGGCGTCCTCACCCGACGAACTGCACCCGGACGTGCACGCCCTCCTCACCGGGGAGCTCCGTGTCGACGACGGCCAGCGCGCCGCGGCGCGCGGGGACTCGGCTGGCGGTGCGGCCGCCGCTGCGGGCGTCGGTGGACCCGACCAGACCGGCCACGGCCCCGGAGGCGCGGGAGACGGCGGTCGCGGCGGTCGCGGTGGACGCGGGGGCGCCTCCAGGCCGCCACGCGGCCCGCGTGAACCGCGTCCGAAGCGGCGTCGCGGCCCGCTGATCGCGGGCATCGTCATCGTCGCGGTGGTCCTCGCCGTCGGGGTGTCGGCCTACGCGTTCGCGGCCCCGAAGATCCAGCAGGTGGTCGCGGCGATCAGCGGCTCCCAGGAGCCCGACGACTACTCCGGCGACGGCACCAGCAAGGTGACGATCACCATCAAGCAGGGCGACATCGGCGAGAACGTCGCCGCGACCCTGCAGCGCAGCGGGGTCGTGAAGGACTCGAAGGTCTTCTACAAGCTGCTGCTCGCGTCCCCGGACGTCCAGTTCCAGCCGGGTTCGTACTCGCTCAAGAAGAAGATGAGCTCGAAGGCGGCACTCGCGGCCCTGCAGGACAAGGACAACCGGGTCCAGGCCTCGATCGTGATCCCCGAGGGCACGGCGCTCAAGGACATCGAGGCCGGCATGGTCTCGAAGGCGGGACTCTCCGCCGCCGAGGTCTCCGCCGCCGCGAAGGACCTCAGCGCCTACGACCTGCCGTCGAACGTGACCACGCTCGAGGGGTGGCTCTTCCCGGCGACCTACCCGATCAACCCCGGGTGGACCGCCACGCAGTACTTCAAGTCGATGGTCGACACCATGAAGGAGCACCTGTCGGCGGCCGGCGTGGCCGAGGCCGACCAGGAGCACGTCATCATCTTCGCCTCGCTCGTGCAGAAGGAAGCAGGCCTCGCGGCCGACTACCCCAAGGTCGCGCGGGTCTTCCAGAACCGGCTCGACATCGACATGCCGCTGCAGTCGGACGCGACGGTCGCCTACGGCACGGGGAACACCCACCGGGTGACGACCACCGACGCCGAACGGAAGGACGCGTCGAACAGGTACAACACCTACGTGCACGACGGCCTGCCGCCGGCGCCGATCTCGAACCCGGGCGACATCGCGATCAAGGCCGTCACGAACATGGCGCAGGGCAAGTGGCTGTACTTCGTGACGGTGAACCTCGAGACCGGCGAGACGGTCTTCTCGGACACGTACGCCCAGCACCTCGTCGCCGTGGACCAGTTCCAGGCGTGGCTCCGGGCGCACCCCGACTACCAGTAGCCCGGGGGCGTCGCACGGCACCCGGGCTGTGGGAAGATGGACACCATGCTTCGTTGGTTGACTGCTGGTGAGTCCCACGGACCCGAACTGATCGCGATGCTCGAGGGCCTGCCCGCGGGTGTCCCGGTGTCGTTCGAGTCCATCCGTACCGATCTCGCGCGTCGCAAGCTCGGCTACGGCCGCGGCTCCCGCATGAAGTTCGAGCAGGACGAACTGCACGTCTCCGGTGGTGTCCGTCACGGGTACTCGCTCGGCAGCCCGATCGCGATCCGCATCGGCAACACCGAGTGGCCGAAGTGGGTCGAGGTCATGAACCCCGAGCCCGTCGAGCAGACCGACGCCTCCCGCGGTCGCAGCGCCCCGCTGACCCGACCGCGTCCCGGCCACGCCGACCTCGTCGGCATGCAGAAGTACGGCTTCGACGAGGCCCGCCCGATCCTCGAGCGTGCGAGTGCGCGCGAGACGGCCGCGCGCGTCGCCCTCGGTGCCGTGGCCAAGTCCTTCCTCGCCGAGCTCGGCATCCGCTCGGTCGCGCACACGCTGCAGGTCGGGACGGTCCGTGTCCCGGACGGCACCGCGCTGCCGATGCCCGACGACGTCGACCGCCTCGACGACGACCAGTTGCGCTGCTTCGACGCCGAGACGTCGGCCCGCATGGTCACCGAGGTCGAGGCCGCGAAGAAGGACGGCGACACCCTCGGCGGTGTCGTCGAGGTCCTGTTCTACGGCGTGCCGCCGGGGCTCGGTTCGCACGTGCAGTGGGACCGTCGCCTCGACGCCCGCCTCGCCGCGGCGATCATGGGCATCCAGGCCATCAAGGGCGTCGAGGTCGGCGACGGTTTCGCGACCGCTGCCCGCCGCGGGTCCGAGGCGCACGACGAGCTCTTCCGCGAGGACGGCGAGATCTACCGGACGTCCGACCGCGCCGGCGGCACCGAGGGCGGCATGTCCACGGGCACCGTCCTGCGTGTCCGCGCCGGCATGAAGCCGATCGCGACGGTCCCGCACGCGCTGCACACCATCGACGTCGCCACGGGTGAGGACGCCTCGGCGCACCACCAGCGGTCCGACGTGTGCGCGGTCCCCGCTGCCGGCGTCGTCGCCGAGGCCATGGTGGCGCTCGTCCTCGCCGACGCCGTCCTCGAGAAGTTCGGCGGCGACAACGTCGTCGAGACGAAGCGGAACCTCGAGGCGTACCTGGCGTCCATCCCGGAGACGCTGCGCACCCGCAGCACCGAGGCCGCCGAGCACACGCCGGCCTGGTGACGCACACACCCGAGCCGGCGGCGGGTTCGCCGTCGGCCGGTCACGCGGCACCGGTCGTCATCATCGGACCGATGGGCGCCGGCAAGTCGAGCGTCGGCAAGCGCGTGGCGAAGGCCCTCGGTGTGCCGTTCACCGACACCGACCGGGCGATCGTCCGCGAGCACGGCCCGATCCCCGGGATCTTCGCGGACCGCGGCGAGCCGGCGTTCCGCGCGCTCGAGGCCGAGGCCGTGCGGGCGGCCGTCGCGCGCGGTGGCGTGATCGCCGTCGGTGGCGGCGCGGTGACGCACGTCGACACGCGCGAGGCCATGGTCGGCGCGCGCATCGTCCTCCTGACCGTCTCGCCCGAGGCGGTCGCCGACCGGATCGCCGGCAGTGACCGCCCGCTGCTGGCCGACGGCGGCATCGACGCCTGGCAGACCATCATGGACGCGCGAGCGGCGACCTACGCCGAACTCGCGCACGCGGTGTTCGACACCTCACGCCGGCCCATGTCGCACGTCGTCGACGACGTCGTCGCCTGGCTGCGGGACGGACACCGGCCGTCCACCACCGGCACCCCCACGAGCGAAGGAACAGCGTGACCGAGACGACCCAGTCCGTCCTGCCCGACGGAACCACCGAGATCCGCGTCGGCGGCGAGGACGGCTACGTCGTCGCCGTCGGCAACGGCCTGCTCGGTTCGGTGCCGGCACTCCTCGGTCCCCGCGTCGCCAAGGTCCTCATCGTGCACGCGCCGACGCTGGGCGCCCGGGCGAACGCGCTCCGGGACCTGCTCGTCGACGCCGGCCTCGAGGCGCTCATCGCCGAGGTCCCCGACGCCGAGGGCGCCAAGCGCGTCGAGGTCGCCGCGTTCTGCTGGCAGATCATGGGGCAGTCGGACTTCACCCGCACCGACGCCGTGATCGGCCTGGGCGGCGGCGCCGTGACCGACCTCGCCGGGTTCGTCGCGGCGACCTGGCTGCGCGGGGTCCCGTACATCGCGATCCCCACGAGCGTGCTCGGGATGGTCGACGCCAGCGTCGGCGGCAAGACCGGCATCAACACGAACGAGGGCAAGAACCTCGTCGGCGCCTTCTTCGCACCCCGCGCGGTCGTCGCCGACATCGACCTCGTCGCCACCCTGCCCCGCAACGAGATCCTCACCGGCTTCGCCGAGATCGTGAAGGCCGGGTTCATCGCCGTGCCGGAGATCCTCGACGTCATCGAGGCCGACGTCGCCCGCGTCACCGACCCGACCACGCCCGAGTTCCGCCGCGTCGTCGAACTCGCGATCGCGCTGAAGGCACAGGTCGTCTCGGACGACTTCACCGAGCAGGGCCGCCGCGAGATCCTGAACTACGGCCACACCCTCGGGCACGCGATCGAGCACGCCGAGCGGTACCAGTGGCGGCACGGCGCGGCCGTCGCGGTCGGCATGGTGTTCGCCGCCGAGCTGGCGCGCCTCACCGGGCACCTCGACGACGCCACGGTCGACCGGCACCGCTCGATCCTCGAGTCCCTCGAACTGCCGACGACGTACGGCATCGGCCGCTGGGAGGGGCTGCTCGCCACGATGCGTCGTGACAAGAAGGCCCGCGCCGGCATGCTCCGGTTCATCATCCTCGACGCCGTCGGCAAGCCCCTCACGCTCGAGGGACCCGAGGACCACCTGCTCTTCACCGCCTACCAGGAGGTCGGGGTCTAGCTCAGCGGAGGACACGTCGGGTCCGTCGCCACCACCACTTCACCCGCATCGACACGGTGACGACTCCGGTCCGTTCGACCTCGTACCACTCCGCCAGGGTGGCGCCGTCGACCCACGCGTCGAGGATCGCGTCGTCCTCGTCGGTGCCGTCGAGCTTGAACTGGGGTGCGTCGGGCAGTGGACGGAAGAGCGGCATCAGTCGGCCTCCGGTTCTCGGTCGCGAACGTGCTCGAACCCGTGCCGCCGGAGTGCCCGTCGAGCGAGGTTCCGGTCGGGTTTCGGCGCCCACGGTACTTTCATCAGACGCTCGAGCACAGTTCTCGAAATGTCGTACTCCGACTGCGTCTCGGCGCGCCGGATCGCCCAGGTCAGCCGCCGCCAGGCGTGGTCGCGATCGGCTGTCCTGCGGTTCTGGAACGCGCCGAACCAGCTGACGACGGCGGCCGCGATCGCCGCGCCCGCGGCGATGAGCGCCGTGACGAGTGCTGTCTCCATGACCGCAGCCTGATGCAGCGGAGGCGAGGGGACGGCGGGCATCGGCCGACCAGTGGAGGGCGAGCCGCGCCTCCGGGCTGTGGAGGACCGACCACGCAGGACGGGGGAGCAGACTGGGACCCGTGCCCACCCCGCCACGCCTGAGCGACCTGTCCACACCGGACGCCACCGATGCCGGGACCGTCCGGTCCCGTGCCCGCCGGTTCACCGAACTGCTCTCGATCGCCCGCCGACACGGACTCGTGCCCTTCCGTCGGCTCGACTTCTCGCACGACCCGGCGACGTCCGACCTGCGCCGCAGCCAGGCCGAGCACCTCCGCCGCGCGCTCGAGGAGGCCGGTGGCGGCTTCGTGAAGATGGGACAGCTCCTGTCGACGCGTGACGACCTGTTGCCCGAGGAGTGGACCGAGGGCCTCGCGCACCTGCAGCGGAACGTGAGCCCGGCTCCCGCGGACGAGGTCACGGCGTTGCTCGAGCGCGAGCTGGGCGCACCCGTCGACCAGGTCTTCGCGGCGTTCGACCCGGTCCCGGTCGCCGCCGCGTCCATCGCGCAGGTGCACCGGGCACGTCTCGCGGACGGCACGAGCGTGGCCGTGAAGGTGCAGCGGCCCGGCATCGACCGCGCCGTGCGCCGGGACGTCGACATCGCGCTCCGCGTCGTGCGCTTCATGGCCCGCTGGTCGACCGAGGCGCGCCAGGTCGGCGTGCAGGACGTCGCCCAGCAGTACGCCGACGACCTCGTGCGCCAGGTCGACTTCAGCTCGGAGCTCCGGAACCTCGAGGCGCTGCGAGCCGCCCAGCGCCGGAGCGCACGCCCCGACGAGGTGCGGTTCCCCGACCCGTACCCGGAGCTCTCCGGTCGCCGCGTGCTCGTGATGGAGTACCTCGAGGGGGACACCCTCAGCGCCATCCGTGCCGAGCGCAGCGACCGCGACCTCGACGAGCCGATGCGGGCGATCCTCCGGGCGTTCCTGCGACAGGTCGTCTTCGACGGGATCTACCACGGTGACCTGCACCCGGGGAACGTCCTGCTGCTGCCCGACGGCCGCCCCGCCCTGATCGACTTCGGGTCGGTGGGACGGCTCGATCCCGGCCTGCGCGACGTCGTGCAGGAGCTCCTCGCCGCCTACATCCAGGACGACACCTCGCGGATCGCCGACGCGGTCCTCCGGATGGCCCCGGTCCGCGACGCCCAGGACGAACCGGGCTTCCGCCGGGACATCGCGCGCTTCGTCGCGGACGAGCTCGGCCCCGGGGCGCGGATCGGCGTCGAGACGGTCGACGACGCCGTCGCGGTGTTCGGCCGGTACCGGCTCAAGGCGCCACCGGACTTCGTCGCCGCGGCGCGCGCCCTGGCGATCTTCGAGGGAACGCTCCGCACCCTCGCGCCCTCGTTCGACCTGCTCGAGGAGTCACGGGGTCTCGCCTCCGAGCAGATCCGCGACCAGCTGCGTCCCGGCAAGATCCGCGACGTGGCCGTCCGCGAGCTGTTCGGCGCCGTCTCGGCCGTCCGTCGGCTCCCGCGGCGGGTCGACCGCATCGGCGAGGCGATCGAGACCGGGAAGCTCTCGGTCAACATCCGGCTGTTCGCGGACCGCCGTGACCGACGCACGCTGAACGGTGTCGTCCGTCGGGTGCTGCTCGTGCTGCTCGGCGCCGGCGCCGGCGTGCTGTCGCTCGTCTACCTCACCCTGCCGGCCCGCCCGACCGCGGTCATGTCGACGGGGGTCGCCGGCGGGCTGCTCGGGGGAGCGGCGGTGGTGCTGCTCGTGTGGGCGGCCGTCGACGCGATCCGGGCGCGACGGCGGGAGTGACCCACGGCGGGCTCCAGCGCACCCGCGCGGGGCCCGCCGACCGGTCCGCTACACTCGTCCGGGACCCAGCGCGGTCCGCAGACCTTCACAACACGATCGAACGGGACATCGAAGACTCATGGCCAGTACCACTGACATCAAGAACGGCGCCGTTCTCATCATCGACGGGCAGCTCTGGTCGGTCGTCGAGTTCCAGCACGTCAAGCCGGGCAAGGGCGGCGCGTTCGTCCGCACCAAGCTGAAGAACGTCGTGTCGGGCAAGGTCGTCGACCGCACCTTCAACGCGGGTGCGAAGATCGACACCGCGACGGTCGACCGCCGTGACTACCAGTTCCTCTACGAGGACGGCGACTCGTACGTGTTCATGGACACCGACACCTACGACCAGATCCCGGTCTCGGCGACGGTCGTCGGCGACGCGAAGAACTACCTGCTCGAGTCCGCGATGGTCACCATCGCGATGAACGAGGGCAACCCGCTCTACGTCGAGCTCCCGACGTCGATCGTGACCGAGGTCGAGACCGAGCCCGGTCTGCAGGGCGACCGCTCGTCCGGTGGCACGAAGGACGCGACCATCATCGCGACCGGTCACCGCATCCAGGTCCCGCTCTACCTCGAGAGCGGCACCACGGTGAAGATCGATACGCGCGACGGCAGCTTCCTCGGCCGCGTCAACTCCTAGGCGCCGGCCGTATGAGTGCTCGTTCGAAGGCCCGCAAGCGCGCCCTCGACATGCTGTACGTGGCCGAGGTGCGTGAGCTCCCGATCGCGGACGTCCTCGCCACCGAGACCGTCCGTCACCTCGACCAGCCGGAGCGCGCCTCCAGCTGGGACTACGCCCGTCAGATCGTCACGGGCATCGACGACGCGCGCCACGAGATCGACGCGGTGATCGTCGAGCACGCCCAGGGCTGGTCGATCGCCCGCATGCCGGTGCTCGACCGCTGCATCCTGCGCATGGGCGTCTGGGAGCTCCGGTTCAACCCGGAGGTCCCGGACGCGGTCGCGATCGCCGAGGCCGTCGAGCTCGCCCAGTCGCTCTCGACGGAGGAGTCCGCGGGGTTCGTCAACGGCGTGCTCGGCGCCGTCGCCGGCGGTCGTGCACCGTCCGGTCGGACGGTCGCAGAGGACCAGGAGTCCCGGTAGGGTTGACCACGTCAGCATCCTTTAATGCCGTCCGGTGAGGCGGGGAAGGAGGTCGGCGTGGGCACCAGAACGGTCCTGCAGCAGCCCGACATCACGCGTGCTCTGACACGCATCGCGCACGAGATCCTCGAGGCCAACCACGGCGCCTCGGAGCTCGTGCTCCTGGGCATCCCGACACGGGGTGCCGTCCTGGCCGAGCGGCTCGACCGCGTCCTGGCCGACATCGACCCCGAGTGGGGTCCGGCGGGCGGTCAGCGCGTCGGGACCCTCGACGTCACGATGCACCGGGACGACCTCGGGCACGGCATCGGTCGCGCACCGCACCGCACGACGATCCCGACGACCGGCATCGACGGCAGGGTCGTCGTGCTCGTCGACGACGTGCTCTACTCCGGTCGGACCGTCCGGGCGGCGCTCGACGCGCTGCAGGGCATCGGGCGTCCGCGGGCCGTCCGGCTCGCGGTGCTCGTCGACCGCGGCCACCGCGAGCTGCCGATCCGCGCGGACCACGTCGGCAAGAACCTGCCGACGGCGTCCGACGAACGGGTGACGCTCCGGCTGACCGAGACCGACGGCAGCGACGAGGTCGTCATCGAGCAGGGCGACGGGGGTGCGGCGTGAAGCACCTCCTCTCCACCGCCGACCTCTCCCGCGCCGAGGCGATCCACATCCTCGACGTCGCCGAGGAGATGGCCGAGGTCAACTCCCGCGAGGTCCGCAAGCTCCCCGCGCTGCGCGGCAAGACCGTCGTGAACCTCTTCTTCGAGGACTCGACGCGCACCCGGATCTCCTTCGAGGCCGCCGCGAAGCGTCTCTCCGCCGACGTCCTCAACTTCGCCGCGAAGGGGTCGAGCGTCTCGAAGGGCGAGTCGCTCAAGGACACCGTGCAGACCCTCGGCGCGATGGGTATCGACGGCATCGTCATGCGCCACGGCGCCTCCGGCGCGCCGCGGGTCCTCGCCGACGCCGACTGGATCGACGTGCCGGTCGTCAACGCCGGCGACGGCACGCACGAGCACCCCACCCAGGCGCTGCTCGACGCGTTCACGATGCGTCGGCGCCTGCACGGTGCCGGCAGCCGTGGCCAGGGCCTGGACGGCATCCGCGTGCTCATCGTCGGTGACGTCCTGCACAGCCGGGTCGCCCGGAGCAACGCCTGGCTGCTGCGCACACTCGGTGCCACCGTCACGTTCGCGGCGCCGCCCACGCTGCTGCCCGCGACGACGACACCGTTCGGTGCCGCCGTCCACCACGACCTCGACGTCGCCCTCGCCGAGGACCCGGACGTCGTGATGACCCTCCGGATCCAGCAGGAGCGGATGAACGACGCGTTCTTCCCGAACCCGCGCGAGTACACCCGGCACTGGGGCCTCACCGCGAGCCGGTTCGCGCGGCTGGCCGAGCGCACGCTGATCATGCACCCCGGCCCGATGAACCGCGGGCTCGAGATCGCCGGCGTCGCCGCCGACGACCCCCGCTCGACGGTGGTCGAGCAGGTCGAGAACGGCGTGTCGGTCCGGATGGCCGTGCTCTACCTCGCCCTGACCGGGTCCGAACCGACCGCAGCACCGAAGGAGACCATCGCATGACCGCCCACCTCATCCGCGGCGCGCAGCTGGTCGACGGCACGCGTGCCGACATCCGTCTGCAGGGGACGCGCATCACCGCGGTCGGCTCCGGTCTCGACGCCGACGGCGCCACGGTCACGGACGCCGACGGTCTGATCGCCCTGCCCGGCCTCGTGGACCTGCACACCCACCTGCGCGAGCCCGGCTTCGAGGAGTCCGAGACGGTCCTGACCGGCTCGCGTGCCGCCGCGGCGGGCGGGTTCACCGCCGTCAACGCGATGGCGAACTCCTCGCCGGTGGCCGACACCGCCGGCGTCGTCGAGCAGGTGCAGGCGCTGGGCGACGACGCCGGCTACGTCACGGTCCGCCCGATCGGCGCGGTCTCGCAGGGGCTGCAGGGCACCCACCTGTCCGAGATCGGCGCGATGGCGACGAGCCGGGCGCGGGTCCGGGTCTTCTCGGACGACGGCTCGTGCGTGTCCGACCCGCTCCTCATGCGCCGGGCGCTCGAGTACATCAAGGGCTTCGGCGGCGTGCTCGCCCAGCACGCGCAGGAACCCCGGCTGACGATCGGCGCCCAGATGAACGAGGGCCGGCTGTCGTCGGAGCTCGGGCTCGCCGGGTGGCCGGCCGTCGCGGAAGAGGCGATCATCGCCCGCGACGTCCTGCTCGCCGACCACGTCGGCGCACGGCTGCACGTGTGCCACGTCTCGACCGCCGGCAGCGTCGAGGTCATCCGCTGGGCGAAGTCGCGCGGCATCGACGTCACGGCCGAGGTCACGCCGCACCACCTGGTGCTGACCGAGGACCTCATCGCCGGCCGCGACGGCGCCCCCGGGTACGACGCCCGGTACAAGGTCAACCCGCCGCTCCGCTCCCGCGAGGACGTGGACGCGCTCCGCGACGCGCTGGCCGACGGCACGATCGACATCGTCGCGACCGACCACGCACCGCACACGGCCGAGGCGAAGTGCTGCGAGTGGCCGGCGGCGGCGAACGGCATGGTCGGCCTCGAGTCCGCGCTGAGCGTCGTGCAGGCCGCCGTGGTCGACGACGGTCGACTCGACTGGGCCGACCTGGCCCGGGTCCTGTCCGAGGCGCCCGCCCGGATCGGCCAGGTCGAGGGCCAGGGGCAGCGGATCGCCGAGGGGGCACCCGCCGAGATCACCCTCTACGACCCGTCGGTCAGCCGGGACTTCGCCATCGGGGACCTCGCCGGGCAGTCGCAGAACTCGCCGTACCTCGGCATGCGGCTCCCCGGACGGGTCGTGGCGACCTTCCACCAGGGGTACCCCACCGTCACGGACGGGCAGCTCGTCGACGCCGAGACCGTGGCCGCGCACGCCCGGTCCGCGCGGATCGGGACGTCCCGGTGAGCGGCGACGCCCTGCGCTGGCTCGAGGGCGCGGTGATCCTCGCCCTCGTGGCCCTGCTGTTCGTCGCGATGGCGCGCACCTGGCGGACGCGTGCGCGCGCGCAGGCGGGATCCGTGCCTCCCGTCCCCGTGCCGGCCGACATCGGACCGGCGGCCGGGTCGTGGGACGGCTTCACCGTCGCGACGACCCGCGCCGACGAACCGCTCGAGCGGATCACGGCCGGCGGCCTGGGGTTCCGGGGCCGTGGCGGCGTGACCGTCCACGAGACCGGTGTGGTGCTGCACCACGCCGGGACCACCGACCGGTGGATCGCGGCCGACGCCGTCCGCGGCGCCGACCGCGCCACGTGGGCCATCGACCGCGTGGTCGAGCCCGGGGGACTGGTCCGTCTGCGATGGACGGCGACCGGCGCCGCAGGTGCGACGGACCTCGACACCTACTTCCGGTTCCCGGAGGGCGACGGCGCAGTACTGGCCGCCCTGCAGGGACTGTCGACGAAGCACGAACACCCGCACACCGCGGGCGAAGGGACGAACTGATGACACGCGAACGGGCCGTACTGGTCCTCGAGGACGGCACCCGGTACGACGGCTGGGCCTACGGCGCCCGCGGGCGCACGCTCGGCGAGGTGGTCTTCGCGACCGGCATGACCGGGTACCAGGAGACGCTCACCGACCCCTCCTACGCCGGTCAGATCGTGGTGCAGACCGCACCGCACATCGGCAACACCGGGGTGAACGACGAGGACCCCGAGTCCCGTCGCATCTGGGTCGCCGGCTACGTCGTGCGCGACCCCAGCCGCATCGTTTCGAACCACCGCGCGAACGCGACGCTCGACGAGCACCTGGTGCGTGACGGCATCGTCGGGATCTCGGGCATCGACACCCGGGCGCTCACCCGCCGGATCCGCGACGCCGGCGCCATGAAGGGCGGCGTGTTCAGCGGTGCCGACGCGGCGCTGACCGCCGACGAGCAGCTGGACGCGGTCCGGTCGCAGGCAGCGATGGAGGGTGCGAGCTTCTCGTCGATCGTCTCGACGCCCGAGACCTACGTGGTCCCCGCGGTCGGCGAGCAGATCGGCCGGCTGGCCGTGCTCGACCTCGGCGTCAAGGCATCGACCACCCGCTATCTCGCCCAGCGCGGGTTCGAGGTGCACGTCGTGCCGCAGGACATCGACGCCGCCGCGCTCGAGGCGCTCGCCCCGGACGCGCTCTTCTACTCGAACGGCCCGGGCGACCCCGCCGCGAGCGACGCCCAGGTGGCGCTGCTGCAGGAGAGCCTGAGGACCGGACGACCGTTCTTCGGCATCTGCTTCGGCAACCAGCTGCTCGGTCGCGCCCTCGGGTTCGGCACGTACAAGCTCCCCTTCGGCCACCGCGGCATCAACCAGCCGGTGCTCGACACGACGACCGGCAAGGTCGAGATCACGAGCCAGAACCACGGCTTCGCGGTCGACGCGCCCCTCGGCGAGGTCATCGAGTCGCCGGCCGGGTTCGGCCGGGTCGAGGTCTCCCACTACTCCCTGAACGACCAGGTCGTCGAGGGCCTCCGCGCGCTCGACGTGCCCGCGTTCAGCGTGCAGTACCACCCCGAGGCGGCGGCCGGCCCGCACGACTCGATGTACCTCTTCGACCGGTTCGCGGACCTGGTGCGCGCGCGTCGTGACGGGACGCCGCTCGACGCGGCGACCGCCGACGCCACGACCCCCGCAGCAGACCCGACGCACGCGTCGGGTGCGACGAACGAAAGCAGCAACTGATGCCGAAGCGCCAAGACATCAACTCCGTCCTCGTCATCGGCTCCGGCCCGATCGTCATCGGCCAGGCCGCCGAGTTCGACTACTCCGGCACCCAGGCGTGCCGCGTCCTCCGTGCCGAGGGCGTCCGTGTCATCCTCGTCAACCCGAACCCGGCGACGATCATGACCGACCCGGACTTCGCCGACGCGACGTACATCGAGCCGATCACCGACGCCTCGCTCGAGGAGATCATCCGCATCGAGAAGCCCGACGCGGTCCTGCCGACCCTCGGTGGGCAGACGGCGCTGAACGCGGCGATCTCCCTCGACAAGGCAGGGATCCTCGAGAAGCACGGCGTGGAGCTCATCGGTGCGAAGGTCGACGCCATCCAGCGCGGCGAGGACCGCCAGCTCTTCAAGGAACTCGTCCTCGAGTCCGGCGCCGACGTCGCCCGCAGCCACATCGCGCACACGCTGGAGGAGGCGAAGGAGTACGCGGCCGACCTCGGCTACCCGCTCGTCGTCCGCCCGTCCTTCACGATGGGTGGTCTCGGCTCGGGCTTCGCCTACAACGAGGAGGAGCTCGTCCGCTTCGTCGGTGACGGCCTGCAGTCGAGCCCCACGACCGAGGTCCTGCTCGAGGAGTCGATCCTCGGGTGGAAGGAGTACGAGCTCGAGCTGATGCGGGACAACTACGACAACACCGTCGTGATCTGCTCGATCGAGAACGTCGACCCGGTGGGTGTCCACACCGGCGACTCGATCACCGTCGCGCCCGCGCTGACGCTGACCGACCGCGAGTACCAGAACATGCGGAACATCGGCATCGACATCATCCGTCGTGTCGGTGTCGACACCGGTGGCTGCAACATCCAGTTCGCCGTCGACCCGTCGAACGGCCGCGTCATCGTCATCGAGATGAACCCCCGCGTCTCCCGTTCGTCGGCGCTCGCGTCGAAGGCCACCGGCTTCCCGATCGCGAAGATCGCCGCGAAGCTCGCCATCGGGTACCGCCTCGACGAGATCGAGAACGACATCACCCGCGTCACGCCGGCGAGCTTCGAGCCGACGCTCGACTACGTGGTCGTGAAGACCCCGCGGTTCGCGTTCGAGAAGTTCCCCGCGGCGGACGCCACCCTGACCACGACGATGAAGAGCGTCGGCGAGGCGATGGCGATCGGCCGCAACTACGCCACCGCCCTGCAGAAGTCGCTCCGCTCGCTCGAGAAGCGCGGATCGTCCTTCCACTGGGACACCCCGGCGGCGGAGCTCGACAAGGACGCCCTGCTCGCGAAGTCGGCGATCCCGACCGACGGTCGCATCGTCACCGTGCAGCAGGCGCTCGTCGCCGGCGCCACCGCTGCCGAGGTGTTCGAGGCCACGAAGATCGACCCGTGGTTCATCGACCAGATCGTGCTCATCAACGAGGTTGCCGACGAGGTCCGGGCCGCCGAGACCCTCGACGCTGACACCCTGCGCTGGGCGAAGGAGCACGGCTTCAGCGACGCCCAGATCGCCTCGCTCCGGAGCACCGGCGACCAGATCGTCACCGAGCAGGACGCGCGCGACGCCCGCCAGGCGTTGGGCATCCGCCCGGTCTTCAAGACCGTCGACACCTGCGCCGGTGAGTTCCCCGCCCTCACGCCGTACCACTACTCGTCGTACGACGCCGAGACCGAGGTCGCCCCGAGCGACCGCAAGAAGGTCGTCATCCTCGGTTCCGGTCCGAACCGCATCGGGCAGGGCGTCGAGTTCGACTACTCCTGCGTGCACGCGTCCTTCGCGCTGAGCGCCGCCGGGTTCGAGACGATCATGATCAACTGCAACCCCGAGACGGTCTCGACCGACTACGACACCTCGGACCGGCTGTACTTCGAGCCGCTCACCACCGAGGACGTCCTCGAGGTCATCGAGGCCGAGGCCGCGTCCGGCGAGCTGGTCGGCGTGGTCGTGCAGCTCGGCGGCCAGACGGCCCTGGGCCTGGCGAAGCCGCTCGAGGCGGCGGGGATCCCGATCCTCGGCACCAGCCCGAGCGCGATCGACTCCGCTGAGGAGCGCGGCCAGTTCTCCGCGATCCTCGACGCCGCGGGCCTCCTCGCGCCGCGGAACGGCACCGCCCACGACCTCGCCAGCGCGACCGCGGTGGCCGAGGAGATCGGCTACCCCGTCCTCGTCCGCCCGTCCTTCGTGCTCGGCGGCCGCGGCATGGAGATCCTGTACGACTCCCCGTCGCTCGCGGACTACTTCGACCGGATGGCCGACCAGGCGATCATCGGCCCGGAGCTCCCGCTGCTGGTCGACCGCTTCCTCGACGACGCGGTGGAGATCGACGTCGACGCGCTCTTCGACGGCGAGCGGCTCTACATCGGCGGGATCATGGAGCACCTCGAAGAGGCCGGCATCCACTCCGGCGACTCCGCCTGCACCCTGCCGCCGGTGGGCCTCGGCCGTGCCGAGATCCAGGGTGTCGTCGACGCGACCGAGAAGATCGCGCGCGGCATCGGCGTCCAGGGCCTGCTCAACGTGCAGTTCGCCATCGGTGCCGGGGTCCTCTACGTGCTCGAGGCGAACCCGCGCGCCAGCCGCACGGTGCCCTTCGTCTCGAAGGCGCTCGGCATCCCGCTGGCCAAGGCGGCTTCGCGGATCATGACCGGCACGGCGATCGACACGCTCGTCGCCGAGGGGCTCCTGCCCGCCCGTGACGGCGCGTTCGTGCCGATCCAGTCCCCGATCGCCGTGAAGGAGGCCGTGCTGCCCTTCCGCCGGTTCCGCACCCACGACGGCCAGGTCGTCGACTCGGTGCTCAGCCCCGAGATGCGCTCCACCGGCGAGGTCATGGGCATCGACCGCGACTTCCCGCGTGCGTTCCTCAAGTCGCAGGAGGCCGCGTACGGCGGACTCCCGACGAGCGGCACCGTGTTCGTGAGCGTCGCCGACACCGACAAGCGCGCCATCGTGCTCCCGGTGCACCGGCTGCAGCAGCTCGGTTTCACGATCACCGCGACCGAGGGCACGGCGGAGATCCTGCGCCGCAACGGCATCGAGGTCACGCTCGTGGGCAAGTTCAGCGAGGGCGGCGAGAGCGTCGTCGACCTGCTGGCCCGCAACGAGGTCGACATCGTCATCAACACGCCGTCGGGTGCCGCCGGTCGTGCGGACGGGTATGAGATCCGTGCGGCGACGGTCGCGGCGGACAAGCCGCTGTTCACGACGATCGCGCAGCTCGGGGCCGCGGTCGCGGCGATCGAGACGATCGGGTCGCCGCACAGCGTGCGGAGCCTGCAGGACTACGCCCTCGAGCGCGCCACCTGGTGAGCGCCACGACCGATCCGGGAGGCGCGGCCTCCTTCGGCGTCCGGCTCGCGTCCGCCATCGGGTCGCGTTCCGCCCTCTGCGTCGGCATCGACCCCCACGCCGCCACCCTGGCGGCGTGGGGGCTCGGCCGCGACGAGCAGGGCCTGACCCGGTTCGGGGCCATCCTGGTCGACGCGGCCGCCGGCCGCGCCGCGATCGTGAAGCCGCAGATCGCGTTCTTCGAGGCCGCGGGGGTGGCGGGCTACCGCGCGCTCGACGCGACGATCCGTCGGGCACGCGATGCGGGCCTCCTGGTCGTCGCGGACGTCAAGCGCGGCGACATCGGGTCGACGGGGGACGACTACGCACTCGCGTGGCTGGACCGCGACGGACCCTTCGCCGCCGACGCGATGACGGTCTCGCCGTACCTCGGCTACGGCTCGCTGACCGGCACGGTGGACGTCGCACGTCGGAACGGTGCGGGCGTCTTCGTGCTCGCCGCCACGAGCAACCCCGAGGCGCGCGTGCTGCAGACCGCGGTGCTCGCCGAGGGTCCGCGTTCGGGGCGGAGTGTCGCTGCCGGTATCGTCTTGGACGTGGCAGACGACAACCGGAGAGGCGGCGACCAGCCCCTCGGCGACGTCGGGCTCGTGCTCGGCGCGACCCTCGACCTCGACGACTTCGGCATCGACGCGGACACGATCGGCACCTCGCCGATCCTCGCACCGGGCTTCGGTGCCCAGGGCGCCCGCATCGAGGACCTCCGCGCGCTGTACGGCGCCCGCGCCGAGCAGGTCCTCGTCAGCGAGTCGCGCGGCCTGCTCACCGACGGTCCCGACGGCGTCGCCGCTCTCGTGGCCGACCGTGCGGACCGGATCCGTGCCGCGCTGGGGGCCGCCGCATGACGACGGACCGCGACGACCTGCCCGCACACCGGAACCCGCCGGAGGTCGACCGGGTCGCCGCGGCTGCCGCCGCCGTGGCCGCACGTCGTGCCCGCGCCGCCGTCAAGGCCGCGGTCGCCTCGGGGGAGCGCTCCGCGCTCGAGGTGGCCCGCACCGCCTGGTCGGACGGCGACGCCCCGGCCGAGAAGTCGCTCCGGGTCCGCGACCTGCTGACGAGCCTCGCCGGCATCGGCCCCGCCCGGGCGGAGTCGATCATGGGCGAACTGCGGATCGCCCCCTCGAAGCGCCTCGGCGGGCTCGGCACCCGGCAGCGCTCCGAGCTCGCCGACTGGCTCGCCGCCCGTGGTCGGAGGCGCGGCACCTCGAAGCTCGTCGTCCTCGCCGGCCCCACCGCGGTCGGCAAGGGCACGGTCAGCGCCCACATCCGCGAGCAGTACCCGGACGTCACCCTGAGCGTGTCGGCGACGACCCGCAAGCCTCGTCCGGGCGAGGTCGACGGCGTGCACTACTACTTCGTCGACGACGCCGAGTTCGACCGGATGATCCGCGACCGCGAACTCCTCGAGTGGGCCACCGTCCACAACTCGTACCGGTACGGCACACCCCGGCCGCCGATCGACCGCGCGCTCGACGCCGGCGAGAAGGTCATGCTCGAGATCGACCTGCAGGGCGCGCGCCAGGTCCGGGACGCCATGCCCGAGGCGGTCCTCGTCTTCCTGCTGCCCCCGTCGTGGGAGGAACTCGTCCGCCGACTGATCGGCCGCGGCACCGAATCCGCCGAGGAACAGGCCCGCCGACTCGACACCGCCAAGGTCGAACTCGCCGCCCAGGACGAGTTCGACGTGCGCATCGTGAACTCCGATGTCGGCACCGCGGCGCGCGAGGTCGTAGACTTGTTCACTGCGCCCTAGCCGGGCGACCCCCCGACCCGTCGACTGGAGACACCATGGCCAACCCCCAGGGCATCATCGACCCGCCCATCGACGACCTGCTCGCCAAGGTGGAGTCGAAGTACGCGCTCGTCATCTTCGCCTCGAAGCGTGCGCGGCAGATCAACGACTACTACGCCGACCTCCACGAGGGGTCCCTGTTCGACAACGTCGGCCCGCTGGTCGACTCGACGATCGACGACAAGCCGCTGTCCGTCGCGCTGCACGAGATCAACGAGGACAAGCTCACCGTCACCAAGCAGCAGCAGCCCACCGACTGATCGCGGTGACGAGCAGCAGCCTGCGCCTCTTCACGTCCGAGTCGGTGACGGAGGGGCACCCCGACAAGATCTGCGACCAGATCTCGGACACGATCCTCGACGCGCTGTTGACCGTCGACCCGCACGCTCGCGTCGCGGTGGAGACCATGGTCACGACCGGGCTCGTGCACGTCGCCGGCGAGGTCACGACCTCCGGCTACGTCGAGATCCCGAAGCTCGTCCGTGACGTCATCACGGGCATCGGGTACAACTCGTCCGAGGTGTCCTTCGACGGTCGCACCTGCGGTGTCGAGGTGTCGATCGGCGCGCAGTCGCCGGACATCGCCCAGGGTGTGGACGAGTCGCTCGACACGCGCTCCGGCGCCGGTGTCGACCCGCTCGACCGCCAGGGTGCCGGTGACCAGGGCATCATGTTCGGCTTCGCGACGAACGAGACGCCCGAGTACATGCCCGTCGCGATCTGGCTCGCGCACCGCCTGGCCGAGCGGCTCGCAGCCGTCCGCAAGTCCGGCGAGCTGACGTTCCTGCGCCCGGACGGCAAGACCCAGGTCACCGTCGGCTACGACGGCGTGGTGCCGAAGACCGTCGAGACCGTGGTCCTGTCCACCCAGCACGCGCCGTCCGTGACGCTCGACGAACTCACCGCTGCGATCACCGAACACGTGATCCGTCCGGTGCTCGACCAGGTCGACCTCGACTCGTCGCACGTCGACGTGATCGTGAACCCGACCGGCCGCTTCGAGATCGGTGGCCCCCAGGGCGACGCCGGCCTGACCGGTCGCAAGGTCATCGTCGACACCTACGGCGGCGCTTCCCGGCACGGTGGCGGCGCGTTCAGCGGCAAGGACCCGTCGAAGGTCGACCGCTCGGCTGCCTACGCCCTGCGCTGGGTCGCGAAGAACGCGGTCGCCGCGGGCCTCGCTGACCGCCTCGAGGTGCAGGTCGCGTACGCGATCGGCCGCGCGAAGCCCGTCGGGCTCTACGTCGAGTCGTTCGGCACCGGGCACGTCGACGACGCCACGATCGAGGCCGCGATCCTGCGGGTCTTCGACCTCCGTCCGGCCGCGGTCATCCGTGACCTCGACCTGCTCCGCCCGATCTACGCGCAGACCGCGACGTACGGTCACTTCGGCCGCGAGCTCCCCGGGTTCACCTGGGAGCAGCTCGACCGCGTCGAGGAACTCCGCGTCGCCGCAGGACTCGTCGCCGCAACCGTCTGAGGCTCCGCGTGACCACCGTCGCGCGCGTCGTCCTCGACTCGCCGCTCCCGCAGTTGGACCGACTGTTCGACTACCGGGTGCCGGCCGAGTTCGAGGACGACTGCGTGCCGGGGGTTCGCGTCAAGGTGCCGCTGCGCACCGGGGCGCGGATGTCCGACGGGTACGTCGTCGAGATCGTCACCGAGGGCGAGTACCCGGGCGAACTCAGTGCCATCGAGACGGTCGTCTCCCCGGTGCCCGTCCTCGCGCCGGAGATCTGGTCGCTCGCACGGGCTGTGGCCGACCGTGCCGCCGGGGTCGCGTCGGACGTGCTCCGGCTCGCCGTGCCGACGCGCCAGGTCCGTGCCGAGAAGGCCTGGCTGGCCCGCGACACCACCTGGTCGCCGCCGGCGGTGACGCCACCGCCGGTCACGGACTACGCCGAGGGCGTCCTGGAGGCGCTGGTCGCCGACCACGGTCGGGCTGCGGTCTCCGCCGTCCCCCACCCCGTCGCGCTCGGTGACCAGGACGCGCCCGTCTGGGTCCCCGGCTGGGCCGCGACGCTCGCCCAGGCGGCGGCGCACACGCTCGCCACCGAGCAGTCTGCGGTGATCGCCGTACCGGACTTCCGCGACGTCATCGACCTCGAGCGCGCGCTCCTCGCGGTGCTGCCGCCGGAGCGGGTCGTCCGGTTCGACGCCAAGCAGACGAACGGGCAGCGCGCGAAGTCGCTGCTGCAGGCCCGCACGCACGCGGTGGTCGCGATCGGCAACCGTACGGCGGTGTACGCGCCTGCGACCGAGCTCGGGCTCATCGCGATGTGGGACGACGGCGACGCCTCCTTCACCGAACCCCGGGCGCCCTACGTGCACACCCGCGACGTCGCCCTGGTCCGGGCCGCGCAGTCCGGTGCGGCGCTCCTGTTCGTCTCGCACGCGCGGAGCACCGACGTCCAGCGCCTCGTCGAGCTGCACTGGCTGCAGGAGGTCGCACCGCACCGCGTCCGGACACCCAAGGTCATCCCGACCGTGCAGCAGACCGGGGCCGAGGGCTTCGCGGCCGAGGCCCGCATCCCGAGCTCTGCTTGGCGAGCCGCCCGCGAGGCGAGCCAGCACGGCGCCGTCCTCGTGCAGGTCGCCAGTCCCGGCTTCGGGACGGGGCTGGTGTGCGCCGAGTGCGGGGAGCGGGCGCACTGCCGGATCTGCGGCGGACCGCTCGGCAGCCCGCACCGCGGAGCGACGCCGCAGTGCCGGTTCTGCGGTGCGCTGGCCGTCGGGTTCCGGTGCCCGACGTGCGGCAACGGCACCGTGAAGCCGGTCGGCCAGGGGGCGCAGCGCACCGCGGACGAGCTCGGCCGGGCGTTCCCCGGCACCCGCATCGTGGTCGCCGACGGGTCCCGTCCGCTCGACGAGGTCCCGGCGCGCCCCTCGGTCGTGGTCGCCACGCGCGGTGCCGAGCCGAGCGTCCCGGGCGGGTACGCGTGCGTGCTCCTGCTCGACGGGGAGCGCATGCTCGCGCGCGAAGGGCTCCGCGTGCAGGAGGACGTGCTGCGCTTCTGGACGAACGCCGCCGCCAAGGGAGCGCCGGGCGCCGAGGCCTACCTCGTCGGCATCGGAGGGAAGCTCGCGACGGCCATGGCGCTGTGGCGGCTCGACCAGCCGGCGCACGACGAGCTCGCCGACCGCCGGGAGCTGCACTTCCCGCCCGCCGTCAGGGTCGCGACGCTGACCGGCACGGACGAGGCGGTCACGGCCGCGGTCGAGGCGCTCGACGGCCTCACGGTCGGCCCGGTGCTCGGTCCGGTGCCCGTCGAGGACGATGCGGCTCCGGGTGCCGTGCGTGCGATCGTGCGCTTCCCGTACGCGCACGGTGCCGAGGTCGCGGCGACCCTCAAGGCCGAGGTGATCCGGCGCGCGTCCACCCGGCGGGTGCTCCCCGGGGGGAACCGACGACGGGCGGCGCCGGCGTTGCGGGTGCGGCTCGACGACGCGGAGCCCTTCAGCGAGGTCTGACGAGGGGTCGTCGTGGGGTGGCGGCCGACGTCGAACGACATCGTCGACGTCGTACGACAGCGGTCTCGTCGCTCGTTCCGTGTCGCGACTGCCGGCGTCTGCAAGGAGCGACATCGTCGACGTCGTACGACAGCGGTGCCGTCGCTCGTTCCGTGTCGCGAATGCCGGCGTCTGCAGGGAGCGACATCGTCGACGTCGTACGACAGCGGTCTCGTCGTTCCGAGTCGGCCACCCTGCCCGCTCGACCTGTGCCAGGCTGGACGACGGTGGCCACGAACCACCGTCGAACACATCACACGCACGACGAAGTGACGAGGTGACGCCGATGCGGGCGCTCTACAAGCCGGACGCTGCTCCGGGACTGATCATGACCGAGCGGCCGGTGCCGGTCCCCACCGAGGACGAGGTCCTCATCCGGGTGCTCCGGACCGGGATCTGCGGGACCGACCTGCACATCCGGCGGTGGGACGACTGGGCGGCCTCGGCGGTCACGGCCCCGCTCGTCCCCGGCCACGAGTTCTTCGGCGAGGTGGTCGAGGTCGGCGCCGCCGTGCGCGACGTCGCGGTGGGGGACCGGGTCTCCGGCGAGGGGCACATCGTGTGCGGCACCTGCCGGAACTGCCGGGCCGGACGCCGTCAGATGTGCATCCGCACGAAGGGCCTCGGCGTGCAGCGAGACGGCGCCTTCGCGGAGTACCTGACGCTGCCCGGAGCGAACGTGTGGGTCCACCACGCCGACGTCGACCCCGAGGTGGGCGCCCTGTTCGACCCGCTCGGCAACGCGGTGCACACGGCGCTCGCGTTCCCGGTCGTCGGCGAGGACGTGCTGGTCACCGGGTGCGGCCCGATCGGCCTGATGGCGATCGCCGTCGCACGGCACGCCGGCGCGCGGTTCGTGGTCGGCACCGACGTCAGCGCGAACCGGTTGGCGATGGCATCGGCGATGGGTGCCGACCTCGGCGTCGACGTCGGCACCGATGGCGACCCGATCCGCGTCGCGCAGGAGCGGCTCGGCATGCGCGAGGGCTTCGACGTCGGCTTCGAGATGTCCGGGGCGCCGCGTGCGCTGCCCGCGATGGTCGACAACATGAACCACGGCGGACGGGTCGCGATGCTCGGCCTGCCGACCGGCCAGATCGCGGTCGACTGGGGCAAGGTCGTGACCCACATGCTCACGGTGAAGGGCATCTACGGCCGCGAGATGTTCGAGACGTGGCAGACCATGAGCTCGATGCTGCAGACGAGCGCGGTGCTGCGCGACCGCATCGCCTCGATCGTCTCGGGGCGCTTCGCGGCGCGTGACTGGGAGGCAGCGTTCGCCGCGGCGGCGAGCGCGGACGGCGGCAAGGTCGTCATCGACTGGACGGAGATCTGATGTACGGCGCGATCAAGGACCACCTGGCGGCCGAGCTGGCGGGCATCGAGTCCGCCGGGCTCACGAAGCGCGAGCGGGGCATCGCCGGACCGCAGCGTGCGGCGATCGAGGCGGACGGTGCGCCGCTGCTGAACTTCTGCGCGAACAACTACCTCGGGCTCGCCGACTCCACCCACCTCGTCGACGCGGCGAAGGACGCCCTCGACCGGTGGGGCTACGGCATGGCGAGCGTTCGGTTCATCTGCGGCACGCAGGACCTCCACCTCGACCTGGAGCGCCGCGTCTCGGCGTTCCTCGGGACCGAGGCGACGATCCTGTACTCGTCGTGCTTCGACGCGAACGGCGGCCTCTTCGAGGTGCTCCTCGGCGCGGAGGACGCGATCATCTCGGACGAGCTGAACCACGCGTCGATCATCGACGGCGTCCGGCTGTCGAAGGCGCAGCGGTTCCGCTACCGGAACCGCGACGTGCAGGACCTCGAGGCGTAGCTCGTCGCCGCCGGGGACGCCCGGTTCCGCGCGATCGTCACCGACGGGGTGTTCTCCATGGACGGCTCGATCGCCCCGCTCGCCGCGATCTGCGACCTCGCCGACCGGTACGACGCGCTCGTCATCGTCGACGACTCGCACGCCGTCGGGTTCGTCGGCGAGCACGGCCGCGGCACACCCGAACTCTGCGGCGTCGCCGACCGGGTCGACGTGTACACGGGCACGTTCGGCAAGGCCCTCGGGGGCGCGTCCGGCGGGTACGTCGCGAGTCGGCGGGAGATCGTCGACCTGCTGCGTCAGCGCTCGCGCCCCTACCTGTTCTCGAACTCGCTCGCCCCGGTGATCGCCGCGGGGACGGTCGCGGCCCTCGACCTCATCGAACGGTCGGACGACGCCCGTGAACGGCTGCGGGCGAACGCGGCGCGGTTCCGGTCGCGCATGACCGACGCCGGGTTCGAGCTGCTGCCGGGGGAGCACCCGATCGTCCCGGTGATGTTCCACGACGCCGCCCTGACCGCGCGGGTCGCCGACCAGATGCAGGCACAGGGGATCTACGTGACCGCGTTCAGCTACCCCGTGGTGCCGAAGGGCCGCGCGCGGATCCGGGTGCAGCTCTCGGCAGCGCACACCGAGGATCAGGTCGACCGGTGCGTCGCGGCCTTCGTCGCGGCGCGCGAGACGGCCGGGGCCGACGACGGGGCGGTCGGGACGCGCTGACGGGCCGGAGCCGACGGCTCGGTCAGGCCGCGCTGACGGGCCGGGGGCGCTCGCGCGGGAAGACCACGCCGAGCGCCACCATCCCGATCGCGAGGACGAGGTGCAGCCAGTTGTCCGCCCAGTTCAGCGGCACGAAGTTCGCCCCGAAGTCGTGGCCGGCGGTGAACAGCCCGTAGACCCAGAGCACGAAGTAGACGACCCCGCCGATCACGAGGTACATGCGCGATCCGGTCGCGTACCGGGCCGCCAGCAGGCCGACGACCCCGAACAGCAGGTGCACGACGTTGTGCAGCACCGACACCTGGAACAGCCCGAGCAGCATCGCCATCGAGCCGTGTCCGGCGCCACCGAGGTCGCCCGTCGTCAGCCCGGGGACGAACCCGGCGATCCCGACGAGCAGGAAGACGATCCCGACGACGAGCGCGATCGCCTGGATCGACGAGCCCGCGTAGCGGTTGGTGGACGTGGTGACGTCGGACATGGGACCTCCTGGTGAGCCGTGCCGCCGAACCTACCGGCCCGCCGCCCGGCGCGTCCGGCAGCCGCGGGCATGGGAGGATCGAACCCATGCGTCTCGTCGTCGCCGGCAGCCCCGCTGCGGCCGTCCCCACCCTCCGCCGCCTCGCGGTGTCCGAGCACGAGATCGCCGCCGTGCTCACCCGTCCGGCGACCCCGCAGGGCCGGAAGCGCGTCCTCACGCCCACGCCCGTCGCCCAGGCAGCCGAGGACCTCGGCCTCCCCGTCATCGAGGCCGTCCGCGTCGACGACGAGGTCACGGCGCGGATCGCCGCCCTCGACGTCGACCTCGGCGTGATCGTGGCCTACGGCGCCCTGCTCCGACGTCCGGCGCTCGACGCTCCGCGGCTCGGCTGGGTGAACCTGCACTTCTCGGACCTGCCGCGGTACCGCGGCGCCGCTCCCGTCCAGCGTGCGGTGATGGCCGGCGACACCCGCACCGCCGCGACGGTGTTCCAGCTCGTCGAGGCGCTCGACGCCGGTCCGGTCTACGCCAGCGACCCGTTCGACATCGACCCCGAGGCGACCTCCGGCGAGGTCCTCGCCGCGATGGCCGAGACCGGTGCCGAGACCGTCGCCCGTGTCGTCGACGGCCTCGCCGCGGGCACCGCGGTCGCCGTGGAGCAGACCGGCGATCCCACCCTCGCCCCGAAGCTGACCATCGAGGACGGCCGCATCGACTTCGCCGCCTCCGCCGCGGTCGTGCACGCACGCCTGCGCGGCGTCACGCCCGAGCCCGGCGCGTACGCCCACCTCGGCGAGACCCGCGTCAAGCTCCTCCGCAGCACCCGCCTGCCAGGAGGCGCGGCAGACCCCGCCCCGTCGCTCGCCCCCGGTGTGCTCGGCGTCCAGGGCGGTCGGCTGCTCGTCGGGACCGCCGACGAGCCGCTCGTGCTCACCGAGGTGCAGCCCGCCGGCAAGCAGGCCATGGACGCCGCGGCGTGGGCCCGGGGCCTCGGCTCCCTCGACGGGAAGGTCCTGGCATGAGCGCCGCGAGCACCGGCCAGCGCCGGCACCACGGGCCGCGGCGGACGAGCGCCCGTCGTGTCGCCTTCGACGTCCTGCGGGCGGTGCAGGTCGACGACGCCTACGCCAACCTCCTGCTGCCGACCCGGATCCGCCGCGCCGGGCTCTCCGCGCGGGACGCCGGGTTCGCCACCGAGCTGACGTACGGGTCGATCCGGATGCTCGGCCGCTACGACGCGATCATCGCCCTCGCCTCCGGCCGCCGCATCGACAACGTCGAGTCCGACGTGCTCGACGTGCTCCGGCTCGGTGCCCACCAGCTGCTCGCGATGCGCACCCCGACGCACGCCGCCGTGGACGCCACGGTCGAGCTCGCCCGCGAGGTCGGTGCCCGTCGCGCCACCGGCTTCGTCAACGCTGTGCTGCGCAAGGTCGCGGCACGCACCGACGACGAGTGGGACGCGCTCATCACGGCGGGCCGCGGCGGGGACGCACTGCTCGCCACCCGGTGGTCGCACCCCACGTGGGTGGTGTCGGCGCTGCGGGACGCCCTGGCGGCCGAACGCTCGCGGGACGAGCTCGCGGCGCTCCTGGCGGCCGACAACGCCGCGCCTCGGGTGCAGCTCGCCGCGCTCCCCGGGCTGGCCACCGACGAGGACGTCGCCGCGGCACATTCCCACATCGCGACCGCGGCGGCCGAGCACGTCGAGCCAGCCGAGCACGTTGAGCACGCCGAGCGGGCGGATCCTGCCGAGCGGCGCGCTGCGACCGAGGACCGGACCGGGTCCGACGGGCCCGACGCGTCGACCGAGCCGACCGAGCCGACCGAGCCGACCGCCCCGACGACCGGAGCCGACGACGTGACGCGGGTCGCGCCTCCCGGACCGCCCACGGACCCCGAGGCGGACCTGCCGGTCTCGCCGGTCGGGATCCGCGGTCTCGCCGGCGACCCCGCCCGGGTACCGGCCGTGGCAGCCGGACGGCTCCGCGTGCAGGACGAGGGCTCGCAGCTCGCCGCGCTCGCCCTGAGCCGGTCGTCGGCGATCCGGCCGGGGGAGCGGTGGCTCGACCTGTGCGCCGGACCCGGCGGCAAGGCGGCGCTGCTCGCTGCCGAGGCAGCCGAGGGCGGCGCGACCCTCGTCGCCAACGAGCTCGTCCCGGCGCGTGCCGGACTCGTGCGGAAGGCCCTCGCCGGTGCCGGCGACAACGTGACCGTGGTCGAGGGCGACGGACGGCGCTTCGGCCGCGACGGCTCCGGCGTCACGTTCGACCGCATCCTGCTCGACGCACCCTGCACCGGACTCGGCGCCCTCCGCCGTCGTCCGGAGGCCCGGTGGCGCAAGCAGCCCGAGGACGTCCCGGAGCTCGCCGCGCTGCAGGCGGAGCTCCTCGACGCCGCGGTCCGGGTGCTCGCGCCCGGCGGGACCCTGGCGTACGTGACGTGCTCGCCGCACCTGGCGGAGACGCGCGGCCAGGTCGACGCGCTGATGGCCCGGCACGGTGGGGAGCTCGAGCAGCTCGACACCGCGTCGGTGGTTCGGTCCGTGGCCGCTCGGGACCCGCGCGTGGCGGACGGGAACACGGTGCAGCTCTGGCCGCACCGCATCGGCACGGACGCGATGTTCATCGCGCTGTTCCGCCGCGTCGCCTGACGCCGGTCGCAGACGGCAGTCGGTGTGATATGTTGGCTGCACAAGACCGGTTCCGCCTGCGCAAGCAGGTCCAGGGCCGGTCCTCTTCCTTTGCGCGATGGGGTGACGTGTCCGGGGTCAAGGAGTTCCGCTCGTACCGGGAGCAGATCGAGCTCCTCACGTCCCGTGGGATGGAGATCGACGACACGGACGGCGCCGTCGAGCAGCTGCGCAGGGTCAGCTACTACCGCCTGAGCGGCTACTGGTACCCGTTCCGCGCCATCGTGGACGGACGCCGATCCGATCGGTTCGTCGAGGGCGCTCGCCTGGTCGACGTCGTGGCACTCTACGAGTTCGACGAGCGCCTGCGGACCACCGTGTTCGACGCGCTCGCACCGGTCGAGCTCATGGTCCGGTCGTCGCTCGGACACGCGCTCGGGCGGCTCGACCCCTGTGCGCACCTCCACCCGGAACTCCTCGGCGCGCTGGCCCGTTCCGGCGACCAGTACGAACGGTGGCGTCGCCGGCACCAGAGCGAGGTCGAGCGGTCGCGAGAGGACTTCGTCGAGCACCACCGCGCCGCCTACGGTGGCACGCTCCCCGTGTGGGCCGCGGTCGAGGTCATGGACTGGGGCAGCCTCACCCGCCTGTTCTCGTTCACGCCGGAACTCGTGCAGCGCGAGATCGCCGAGGTGTTCGCGCTCCGTCCGCCGCAGTTGCTCTCGTGGCTGCGCGCGCTCAACGTGCTCCGCAACGCGTGCGCCCACCACGGGCGCGTGTTCAACCGGGTCTTCCCGAAGCCCCGTCTCCCGCGCGTGGGGACGCACGTCGCACTCGACCGGGCGGCGTCGGCGATGAACCGGACGTTCGGTCAGCTCACCCTCGTGCAGTACCTGCGTGCGGCCAGCGGCATCGGTCCCTCCCGGCTCGTGACCCGCGTCCTGTCGACCTACCCGGCGGTCGAGGTGGTTCCGTTCTCGCAGACCGGTGCCCCGGCCGACTGGCGTTCCTCCGATCTCTGGCGGTGAGGGGCGCCGGTAGGGTTGGCGGGTGACGATCCGCATCTCGCCGAGCATCCTGTCCGCCGACTTCGCGAACCTCGAGCGCGAGCTCCACCGCATCGAGACCGCCGACATGGTGCACGTCGACGTGATGGACAACCACTTCGTGCCGAACCTCACGCTGGGCCTGCCGATCGTGCAGCGCCTGCAGCAGGTCTCGCCGGTGCCGCTCGACGTCCACCTCATGATCACGGACGCCGACACCGAGGCCCCGAAGTACGCCGAGACGGGTGCGTCGAGCGTCACGTTCCACTTCGAGGCCGCGTCCGACCCCGTGGCGACCGCCGCGGCCATCCGGTCGAACGGTGCCCGTGCCGCCGTCGCCGTGAAGCCCGGCACGCCGATCACCCAGGTGCTCCACCACCTCGACGCCTACGACATGATCCTGCTCATGACGGTCGAGCCCGGCTTCGGCGGGCAGTCCTTCATGCCCGGGGTGATGCCGAAGCTCGCCGATGCCCGCGCGGCCGTGGACGCCTCGGGGCTCGACGTCTGGCTCGAGGTCGACGGCGGCATCGCGGTGGACACCGTCCCCGAGGCGGTGCGGAGCGGTGCCGACACGCTCGTGGCGGGCTCGGCGGTCTACGGCGGCGAGCCGGCCGAGCGCATCGCGGACCTCCGCCGGGCGGCGGCGGCAGCGCGCTCGTGACCCGACCGGCACCCGAGGTGACGGGCGAGGCGGACGCGCGCCGTGCCTCCCGTCCGGACGGTCGGTCCACCGCGTCGGCGGAGGGCGGTAGCCTGGTGCGCGTGAAGACGTTCGACGACCTGTTCCAGGAGCTCACCGAGAAGGCGCGCACGCGCCCCGAGGGCTCCGGCACCGTCGCCGAACTGGACGCCGGCGTGCACCAGATCGGCAAGAAGATCGTGGAAGAGGCAGCCGAGGTCTGGATGGCGGCCGAGTACGAGGGCGACGAGCGCACCTCGGAGGAGATCTCGCAGCTCGTGTACCACCTGCAGGTGCTCATGGTCGCCAAGGGGCTCACCCCGGCGGACGTCTGGCGACATCTCTGATCCGCTGATCAGCCGCCGGCCCCTCCACCAGAAAGCAGACCCCTGATGCTCCGCATCGCCGTGCCCAACAAGGGCTCCCTCTCCGAGACCGCCTCCGACATGCTGCGCGAGGCCGGGTACGCCGGCCGCCGCGACCCGAAGGCGCTCCACCTGCTCGACGAGCGCAACGGCGTCGAGTTCTTCTTCCTCCGCCCGCGCGACATCGCCACCTACGTCGGTTCCGGCGCGCTCGACGTCGGGATCACGGGCCGCGACCTGCTGCTCGACTCCGGCTCCGCGGCGCACGAGGTGGACGCGCTCGGCTTCGCCGACTCGACCTTCCGGTTCGCCGGGACGCCCGGCCGGTTCAGCACGCTGCAGGACCTCGACGGTGTGCGGGTGGCGACGAGCTACCCCGGCCTCGTCGGTGAGTTCCTCGCGAAGCACGGCGTCACCGCGACGCTCGTGAAGCTCGACGGTGCTGTGGAGAGCGCCGTGCGCCTCGGCGTCGCCGACGCGGTGGCCGACGTGGTGTCGACCGGCAGCACGCTCCGCGCCGCCGGGCTCGAGATCTTCGGGCCGGTCATCCTCGAGTCGACCGCGCTGCTCATCTCCACCGACGAGACGATCCCCGGCATCGACGTCCTGCGTCGGCGCCTGCAGGGCGTCCTCGTCGCCCGCGGGTACGTGATGCTCGACTACGACATCCCCACCGGGCTCCTGGAACAGGCCACCGCGGTCGCCTCCGGCATCGAGTCGCCCACCGTCTCGCCGCTGCACGGTCGCGACTGGTCGGCCGTCCGCGTGATGATCCCGCGCGACGACGCCAACCTCATCATGGACGCGCTGTACGACCTCGGCGCCCGCGCCATCCTCGTCAGCCCGATCCACGCCGCGCGGCTGTGAGCGGGGTCTCCGTCCGGGTCATCCCGTGCCTGGACGTCAAGGGCGGCCGGGTCGTCAAGGGCGTGAACTTCCTCGACCTGCAGGACGCCGGTGACCCGGTCGAGCTCGCCGCGCGCTACTACGAGCAGGGCGCCGACGAGCTGACCTTCCTCGACGTGGGCGCGACGGTCGAGAACCGCGCGACGATGTACGACACCGTGACGCGGACCGCCGAGCAGGTCTTCATCCCGCTGACGGTCGGCGGAGGCGTCCGGAGCGTCGACGACGTGTCCCGGCTGCAGCAGTGCGGCGCCGACAAGATCGGCGTCAACAGCGCCGCGATCGCGCGCCCGGCACTCGTCGGCGAGATCGCCGACCGGTTCGGCGCGCAGGCCGTCGTGCTGTCCCTGGACGTCAAGCGGTCGGACCGGATGCCGTCCGGCTTCGTCGTCACCACGCACGGCGGACGGACCGAGTCCGACCTCGACGCCCTCGCCTGGGCGCGCGAGGCCGTCGAACGCGGCGCGGGGGAGCTCCTCGTCAACTCGATCGACGCGGACGGCACGAAGAACGGGTTCGACCTCGAGCTCGTCGCCGCGGTGCGCGCGATCGCGACGGTGCCGGTCATCGCTTCGGGAGGCGCGGGTCGGCTCGAGCACTTCGCCCCCGCGATCGACGCGGGTGCGGACGCCGTCCTCGCCGCCAGCGTCTTCCACCGTGGCGAGATGACCATCGGCGACGTGAAGGCCGCGCTGGGCGCGACCGGGCACGCCGTCCGCTGACCCGCCGCCGTAGGCTAGGAGTCTCATGACCGACAGCACCAGCACCAGCACGGACGCGGTCCTCTACCGCGCACGGTTCGGTGCGGACGGGCTGCTCCCCGCCGTCGTGCAAGAGGAGTCGTCGAAGGACGTCCTCATGCTCGGCTACATGGACCGGGAAGCCCTCCGCCGCACCCTCACCGAGGGACGGGTGACCTTCTGGTCGCGCTCCCGCAAGGAGTACTGGCGCAAGGGCGACACCTCGGGGCACGCGCAGTACGTGCGCGGCGCCGCGCTCGACTGCGACGCGGACACCCTGCTCGTCACGGTCGAGCAGGTCGGTGCGGCCTGCCACACCGGTGCCCACCGCTGCTTCGACGTCGACCCGCTCGACCCCGTGACGGCGTCCGCGCCCGCAGGGGGCGTGTCGACACCCGCAGACGGCGGCGCCGCTCCCGCCGACGGCACGTCCGCTCCCACCGACGGCACGTCCGCTCCCGCCGGTGGGGCCGTGGAGGCGACCCGATGACGACCGCGACGCTCTCCGACACGCCGCACACGACCTCCCGTCCGGAGTTCGACGGCCTGCTGGACGGCCACCGCGTCGTCCCGGTCGTCCGTGCCCTCTACGCCGACAGCGAGACGCCGGTCGGCGTCTACCGCAAGCTCGCGGACGGCCGGCCCGGCACCTTCCTGCTCGAGTCGGCCGGGCAGGGCGGCCTCTGGTCGCGCTGGTCGTTCGTCGGCGTGCGCAGCTTCGGGGTGCTCACCCAGGACGACGACCGCGCGGCCTGGATCGACACCGGCATCCCGGCTTCCCGCGCGGTGGACTCGCTCGACGGCGAGCCGCTCGAGGTGCTCGCGCGCCTGCACGAGCGCTGGGCGACCCCGCGCATCCCCGGCACGCCGCCGCTCGTCGGCGGCACCGTCGGGTTCATCGGCTGGGAGGCCGTGCGCCAGCTCGAGCACCTGCCGAACGTGCCGCCGGCCGACTTCGACGTGCCGGGGCAGGCCCTCGCGTTCGTGTCCGAGCTCGCCGCGCTCGACCACCGCACCGGGCTCGTCCTGCTCGTCGCCAGCGTGCTGAACGACGGGGCCGACGACGCCGACACCATGTGGGTGGACGCGCAGGCCCGGCTCGACCGCATGCAGGGTGACCTCGTCCGGCCCTCGGTCGCGACGGTCGCCGAGGCGTTCGACATCGCCGAGCCGACCCCGACGCACCGCTCCACCCCCGAGGACTACATGGCCGCGGTCGAGCGGTCGAAGGGCTTCATCCGCGACGGCGACGTCTTCCAGGTCGTCATCTCGCAGCGGTTCGACCACGAGGTCACCGCGGACCCGCTCGACGTCTACCGCGTGCTGCGGACGCTCAACCCGAGCCCGTACATGTACTTCCTGTCGCTCGCGGACACCGCCGACGAGCGGTTCTGGATCGTCGGCGCATCACCAGAGGCCCTCGTGAAGGTGCAGGCCGGTCGTGCCATCACCCACCCGATCGCCGGGTCGCGTCCGCGCGGTGCGACGCCCGAGTCGGACGTCCGCCTCGGCGAGGAGCTGCTCGAGGATCCCAAGGAGCGCGCCGAGCACCTGATGCTCGTCGACCTCGCGCGGAACGACCTGCAGAAGGTCTGCGAGCCCGGCACGGTCGCCGTGACCGAGTTCATGACGGTGGAGCGGTTCAGCCACATCATGCACCTGGTGTCGAGCGTCGAGGGTGCCGTGCGACCGGATGCGTCGGCGATCGACGTGTTCCGCGCGACGTTCCCGGCCGGCACCCTGTCCGGGGCGCCGAAGCCGCGGGCGCTGGAGATCATCGACGAGCTCGAGCCCGCCACGCGCGGCGCGTACGCCGGGGTCGTCGGGTACTTCGACTTCGCCGGCGACGCCGACCTCGCGATCGCCATCCGCAGCGCCCTCATCAAGGACGGCGTGGCACGGGTGCAGGCCGGGGCCGGGCTCGTGGCCGACTCCGACCCGGAGACCGAGCACATCGAGGCCGTGAACAAGGCTGCCGCGCCGCTGCGTGCCATCGCGACCGCGAACCGGATGCGCGGGGTGCACTCGTGAGGGCGCGGCGCTCCCGGCCGCTCGTCGTCGTCGCCGGCCTCGCCGTGGCCGGCATCATCATGCTCTCGTGGACCCAGACGTGGTTCACCGTGCACCTGCACCCGGGTGCCGCCGTCGCCGCGAAGGTCGACGCCGACGGTGCCGCGGCGGTGCCGCAGTACACCGCCCTGGCGATCGCCAGCCTCGCGCTCTTCCTCGCGATGACCATCGCCGGACGCGTCGTCCGGATCGTGCTGGCCGCCGTCGAGATCCTGCTCGGCGCCGGCGTCGTGGTGTCCGGGATCACCGCGCTGGCCGACCCGGTCGCCGCGGCGAAGGGTGCCGTGGGCGAGGTCGCCGGCGTGGCCGACCTGTCCGCCGTGCGCCGTGTCGTGTCGAGCGTCGACGTGTCGGCGTGGCCGGCCGTCGGCATCGCGGGCGGCGTGCTCGCGGTGCTCCTCGGCGTCGTGGTGCTGGTCGTGCAGCGGTCCTGGCCGGGACCGAGCCGCAAGTACGGCGCCGCGACCGCCGGAGCCGCGGCCGACGCGCGTGCCGCAGCACCCGTCGAACGGGACGCGGTCGTGGACTGGGACGACCTGAGCGCCGGTGTCGACCCGACGTCGGAACCGGTCGCCGGGCCGGACGACACGGCCGGGGCAGCAGCGGACGACACGGTAGGATCGAAGGGACGCCGGTCGAACGACGGCGCCGAAGCAGAACGAGGAGCACCGTGAGCAACACTGAGCCCGCAGAACTCGGCGAAGGCCACTCGCCGGCAGCCTGGACCGCCGTCGTGATCATGTTGATCGGATTCGCGGCCGGCACGCTGTTCTTCTGGTTCGACCAGCCGTGGGGCGTCTGGGCTTCCGCCGGCGTGGTGCTCATCGGCCTCATCGTCGGTGGCGTCATGAAGAAGGCGGGCTACGGCGTCGACGGTCCGAAGTTCGTCCCCAAGCACCACGCGGAGTAGGTCCGGCATGCCGAACGTGCTCGAGACCCTCGTCGCGGGCGCGCTCGAGGACGCCGCGGCCCGTCGCGTCGACCGTCCCTACTCGGACGTCGAACGTGACCTGGACCGCGTCGCGTCCCCGCTCGACGCCCTCGCGTTCCTGGCGCCCGGTGACCGGGTGAAGATCCTCGCCGAGGTCAAGCGCGCCAGCCCGTCCCGCGGGTCCATGGCCACCATCGAGGACCCCGCTGCCCTCGCCGCCGACTACGAACGCGGCGGCGCGTCGACCATCAGCGTGCTGACCGAGGGGCGCAAGTTCCTCGGGTCCCTCGCCGACCTCGAAGCGGTCAAGGCCCGCGTGGGCGTCCCCGTCCTCCGCAAGGACTTCATCGCCGATCCCTACCAGGTGATCGAGGCGCGAGCCGCCGGAGCGGACGTCGTGCTCCTGATCGTCGCGGCGCTCGAGCAGCAGCAGCTGGTCGAGCTCCACACCCTGGCCGAGGAACTCGGCATGCGGGTCCTGGTCGAGGCGCACTCGGCGGACGAGGTCGCACGCGGCCTGGACGCCGGCGCCCGGATCCTCGGGGTGAACGCCCGCGACCTCACCGACTTCTCGCTCGACCGCGACCTGTTCGGCTCGCTCGCCGACCGCATCCCCGACGGGGTCGTGCGCGTCGCCGAGTCCGCGGTCGCCGGCCCCGCCGACGTGGCGCACTACCGCGCCGCCGGAGCCGACGTCGTCCTCGTGGGGGAGGCGCTCGTGACGGGCGACGACCCCGCCGCCACACTCGCGTCGTTCATCCGAGCCGCCGACCGCGACTGACGACGACGACCGTCCCCGCCCGGCACTGCCGAGCACCCCGCCCGGTACCGCCGGGCATCCCGCCCGGTCCCGCCGGGCACCCCGCCCGGCACCGCCGGGCATCCCGCCCGGTTCGCCGGGCCCGTCCCAGCCCGGTTCGCCGGGCGTGTCCCGGGAGACCCATCGTGACCTCACTCCGCGACCTGCACGGACCGTACTTCGGCGACTTCGGCGGGCGGTTCGTCCCCGAGTCGCTCGTCCTCGCGCTCGACGAACTCGAAGCGGCGTTCCGCGACGCCTGGGCGGACCCGGCGTTCCGGAAGGAACTCGACGACCTCCAGCGCGACTACACCGGACGTCCGTCGATCATCACCGAGGTGCCCCGGTTCGCCAAGCACGCCGGCGGTGCCCGGGTCATCCTCAAGCGTGAGGACCTCAACCACACCGGCTCGCACAAGATCAACAACGTGCTCGGGCAGGCGCTCGTGGCGAAGCGGCTCGGCAAGACGCGCCTCATCGCCGAGACCGGCGCCGGCCAGCACGGGGTCGCGACGGCCACCGCGGCGGCGCTGTTCGGGATGGACTGCGTCGTGTACATGGGCGCCGTCGACACCGAGCGACAGGCGCTGAACGTCGCCCGCATGCGACTGCTCGGCGCCGAGGTGGTCCCGGTCGAGACCGGCTCGCGCACCCTCAAGGACGCCATCAACGACGCGCTGCGCGACTGGGTCGCGAACGTCGACTCGACGCACTACCTGCTCGGGACCGTCGCCGGGCCGCACCCGTTCCCCGAGATGGTGCGCGAGTTCCACAAGGTGATCGGCGAAGAGGCACGGCAGCAGGTCCTCGACCTCGTCGGACGCCTGCCCGACGCCGTCGCCGCGTGCGTCGGCGGCGGCTCGAACGCGATGGGGATCTTCGAGGCCTTCCTCGACGACGAGTCCGTGGCGCTGCACGGCTTCGAGGCCGGTGGCGAGGGTGTCGAGACCGGTCGGCACGCCGCCAGCATCACGCTCGGCCGCGAGGGTGTCCTGCAGGGCACGAAGTCCTACCTCATGCAGGACGAGGACGGCCAGACCATCGAGAGCCACAGCATCTCCGCCGGGCTCGACTACCCGAGCGTCGGACCCGAGCACGCCTACCTGGCCTCGATCGGGCGGGCGAAGTACTCGCCGATCACCGACACCGAGGCGATGGAGGCGTTCCGGCTCCTCAGCCAGACCGAGGGCATCATCCCGGCGATCGAGTCGTCGCACGCCCTCGCCGGCGCGATGCAGCTCGGCAAGGAGCTCGGCCCCGAGGGCGTCATCCTCGTGAACCTGTCCGGCCGGGGTGACAAGGACGTCGCGTCCGCCAGTCGCTACTTCGGCATCCTCGACGAGAACGCGGTGCAGCTGTGACCACGACCAAGACCGTCGCGACGACGATCGACACCGCCAACGCCGAACGCGCCGGCGCCGTCGTCGGCTACCTGCCGGCCGGCTACCCCGACCTGCAGACGAGCGTCGACGCCGCCGTGGCCCTGGCCGAGAACGGCGTCGACGTCATCGAGCTCGGGCTGCCGTACTCCGACCCGGTGATGGACGGTCCGGTCATCCAGCGGGCGGCGGAGGAGAGCCTCGCCGGCGGCTTCCGCGTGGCGCAGGTGTTCGATGCCGTGCACCAGATCACCGAGCGTGCCGACGTGCCCGTCCTCGTGATGACCTACTGGAACCCGGTGCTCCGGTACGGCGTGGAGCGGTTCGCCGACGACCTCGTCGCCTCCGGTGCCTCCGGGCTCATCACCCCGGACCTCATCCCCGACGAGGGCCGCACCTGGATCGACGCGTCCGAGCGCACCGGCCTCGACCGCGTGTTCCTCGCCGCGCCGTCCTCGACCGACCACCGGATGCGGCAGGCCGTCGAGGCGAGCCGCGGGTTCGTCTACGCCGTGTCGACGATGGGCGTGACCGGCGCCCGCGTCGGCGTCGACGTCGCCGCCCGCACCGTCGTGTCCCGGCTCCGCGAGGCCGGCGTCGACCGCACCTGCGTCGGCCTCGGCATCTCGACGGCGGAGCAGGTCCGCGAGGTCCTCGAGTACGCCGACGGCGCGATCATCGGGTCCGCCTTCGTGCGAGCCCTCGCCGACCTCGGGGTGCAGGGCGTCGCCGACCGGGCGGCCGACCTCACCTCCGGCGCGACGCGCCGCTGACCGTCCAGGAGGCGCGGTGCCGGCCGTCCCGTCGGCCCACCCGCACCGCGGCGCGGGGACCTGACGTGTCCGGCTCGCACCGCGCCTCCCGACGGTCACAGTTTCCACAGGACCGCTCCCTCGGTTCCTGCCGCACGCACGTCCCGCGCTACAGTGAGCGGGGCCGACGGCACGTCGGTACCGCGCCCAGCCAGCACCGAAAGGCGACAGCACCTCCATGCCCCTCCTGAGCATCCCGAGCCCGAGCACCGCGTGGCAGTACTTCGACCTGACCGCCTGGCTGCGCGACGTGTTCGGCTGGTCGCTGCCGCTCGACTTCCGCATCCACGCGTACGCGATCTGCATCCTGCTCGGCATCGTCGCCGCCGTGGTCCTCGCGAACCGCCGGCTCAACGCGCGCGGCGTCGAACGCTGGATCATCATCGACATCGCGATCTGGGCGGTCCCGGCCGGCATCATCGGCGGACGGCTGTTCCACGTGTTCACGCACGTCAGCGACTACTTCGGCCCCGGGCGCGACCCGCTCTCCTTCCTCTACGTCTGGGAAGGTGGGCTCGCCATCTTCGGTGCGCTCATCCTCGGGTCGGTCGGCGCCTGGATCGGCTGCCGCCAGGTCGGGCTCCGCTTCACCGCCTTCATCGACGCCGTCGTCCCGGGCGTGCTGCTCGCCCAGGCCTTCGGGCGGCTCGGCAACTACTTCAACCACGAGCTGTTCGGCATGCCGACCAGCCTGCCGTGGGGGCTCCAGATCGAGTCGTCGAACGCGGCGTTCCCGAAGGGGCTGCCCGAGGGCACGCTGTTCCACCCGACGTTCCTCTACGAGATCATCTGGAACGTCGTCGGCGTCGTCGTCATTCTCCTGCTCGACAAGAAGTTCCGTCTGCAGTGGGGCAAGGTCCTGTCGCTCTACCTCATCTGGTACGGCATCGGCCGTTCGGTGCTCGAGTCCATCCGCGTCGACACGAGCGAGACGTTCTTCGGCATCCGGACGAACGTGTGGATGTCCTTCGCGGCGATCCTGCTCGGCATCATCATCTTCCTCGTGCAGTCGCGGCGGCACCTCGGCCAGGAGCCGAGCCCGTACCTGCCCGGTCGCGAGCCGCGCGCGAAGTCCGGGGTAGACTCGGACGACACCTGGTCGGAGCACGACGACGACGCTCCGGCGGCCGTCACCGAATCCGATCCGGTCACCAGCAGCACCGCTGGCCGCGCGTAGGAAGCACCCCTCCTGCGTGACCGATCCCGGATCGGTACCGCCTGCCAGCAGCACCACCCTGGACCCGCCACGAGCTGGTCCGACTCCTCGCACGCCGCCAGGGCAACTCACTGTCGGCGGGCACGGGCACCAGTCCCGCCCACTGCGGGCGGAACGCACCACCGGGCCACCGCTGTCCCTGTTCCACTTCCTCGTGAGGACGGTTCCCCATGGCGCTCCAGCCACCCCAGTCCCCGGCGGCACTCCAGCCGCCGCACCGTCGGTTCTCCGCGATCCCGGACGCCGCCGGCATGTACGACCCGGCGAACGAGAAGGACGCGTGCGGCCTGGCCATGGTCGCCACGCTCCGCGGCACCGCGGGGCACGACATCGTCGACGCCGCCCTCGGTGCGCTGCGCAACCTCGAACACCGCGGTGCGGTGGGTTCGGACGCCGGGACCGGTGACGGCGCGGGCATCCTCTGCCAGGTGCCGGACGACTTCTTCCGTGCCGTTGCGCCGTTCGAGCTGCCGGCCGCGGGGGAGTACGCGGTGGGGACCGCCTACCTGCCGGTCGACGAGGACGACCGTCACGCGGCGAAGGGCGCCGTGGAGCGCCTGGCCCGTGAAGAGGGCCTGCGTGTCATCGGCTGGCGCGAGGTGCCCGTCCGTCCCGAGGTGCTCGGCACCCTGGCACGTGCAGCGATGCCCGCGTTCGAGCAGCTCTTCGTCGCCTCGATCCGCCACGACGTGCACGGCGCGTCCTGGAGCGGTGTCGCGCTCGACCGTCAGGCCTTCCGCCTCCGCAAGCGTGCCGAGCACGACAGCGAGGTGTACTTCATGTCGCTGTCGAGCCGGACCATGGTCTACAAGGGCATGGTCACGACGCTCCAGCTCGAGCCGTTCTACCCGGACCTCAGCGACGACCGCTTCGCGTCGAAGCTCGCCATCGTGCACTCCCGGTACTCGACGAACACGTTCCCGTCGTGGCCGCTCGCCCAGCCGTTCCGGACGCTCGCGCACAACGGTGAGATCAACACCGTCCGCGGCAACCGGAACTGGATGCGGGCCCGCCAGTCCCAGCTCCAGAGCGAGCTCCTCGGGGACATGGCACCGCTGCTGCCGATCGTCAGCCCCGGTGCGAGCGACTCGGCGTCCTTCGACGAGGTGCTCGAGCTCCTGACGCTCACCGGCCGGTCGCTGCCGCACGCGGTCTCGATGATGGTGCCGGAAGCGTGGGAGAACCAGACGGGGATGGACCCCGAGCTCCGCGCGTTCTACGAGTACCACTCGATGCTCATGGAGCCGTGGGACGGACCCGCCGCCATCACGTTCACGGACGGCACGCTGGTCGGCGCGACGCTCGACCGCAACGGCCTGCGTCCCGGCCGCTTCCTCGTGACCGACGACGGTCTCATCGTGATGGGGTCCGAGACCGGTGTCATCGACGTGCCCGCCGACAAGGTGGTCCGCAAGGGCCGTCTGCGTCCCGGCCGGATGTTCCTCGTCGACACCGAGGCGGGCCGCATCATCGAGGACGACGAGGTCAAGCGCGAGCTGGCGACCTCCGGCCCGTGGGGCGAGTGGCTCGACGGCGGGCGGATCAACCTCGCCGACCTGCCTGACCGCGAGCACATCGTGCACACGCCGGCGTCCGTGACCCGTCGTCAGCGCGCCTTCGGCTACACCGAGGAAGAGGTCCGCATCCTGCTGCGTCCGATGGCGCAGACCGGGGCGGAGCCGCTCGGTGCGATGGGGTCGGACACGCCGATCGCGGTGCTGTCCCAGCGGCCCCGACTGCTCTTCGACTACTTCACGCAGCAGTTCGCGCAGGTGACGAACCCGCCGCTCGACTCGATCCGCGAGCAGGTCATCACCTCGATGGGCATGGGCCTCGGGCCGGAGCGCAACCTGCTCACCGCCGGTCCCGAGCACGCGAAGCAGATCACGCTCGACTTCCCGGTGATCGACAACGACGAGCTCGCGAAGATCCAGCACTTCGAGACCGAGTCCGGTCGGCACCTGACGGTCACGATCAAGGGCCTGTACCGCGTCGACGCCGGCAAGAAGGCCATGCAGAAGCGGATCGCCGCCGTCTGCGACGAGGTCGACGCCGCGATCGAGTCAGGCAAGCAGTTCATCGTGCTGTCCGACCGTGACGGCAACGCCGAGCAGGCCCCGGTTCCGAGCCTGCTGCTGCTCGCCGCGGTCCACCACCACCTCATCCGCACCGAGCAGCGCATGAAGGTCGGGCTCATCGTCGAGGCCGGCGACGTGCGCGAGGTCCACCACGTCGCGACCCTCATCGGCTACGGCGCCTCGGCGATCAACCCGTACCTGGCGATGGAGACCTGCGAGATCCTGGTCCGTCAGGGCATGATCACCGGCATCACCCCGGAGCAGGCCGTCAAGAACGTGATCAAGGCGCTCGGCAAGGGCGTCCTGAAGATCATGTCGAAGATGGGCATCTCGACGGTGTCGAGCTACGCCGGAGCGCAGGCCTTCGAGGCCGTCGGGCTCAGCCAGGAGTTCGTCGACCGGTACTTCACGGGGACGTCCTCGATCCTCGGGGGTGTCGGCATCGAGGTCATCGCCAAGGAGAACGCCGAGCGGCACGCCCAGGCGTACCCGCAGGACGGTGCGGTGCTCTCCCACGAGCGCCTGCAGACCGGCGGTGAGTACCAGTGGCGTCGCGAAGGCCCGCCGCACCTCTTCAACCCGGACACGGTGTTCCGGCTGCAGCACGCCACGCGCTCGCGCCGGTACGACATCTTCCGCGAGTACTCGCAGGCCGTCGACGACCAGTCCGAGCAGCTCATGACCCTCCGCGGCCTGTTCCGGTTCGCGCAGGGCGCCCGCAAGCCGGTCCCGCTCGACGAGGTCGAGCCGATCGAGTCGATCGTGAAGCGGTTCAACACCGGTGCGATGTCCTACGGGTCGATCTCGAAGGAAGCGCACGAGACCCTCGCGATCGCGATGAACCGGCTGGGCGGTCGGTCCAACACGGGTGAGGGCGGCGAGGACGTCGACCGTCTGCTCGACCCCGAGCGTCGCAGTGCGATCAAACAGGTCGCGTCCGGGCGCTTCGGCGTCACGAGCATGTACCTGACGCACGCGACCGACATCCAGCTGAAGATGGCGCAGGGTGCGAAGCCGGGCGAGGGCGGGCAGCTGCCCCCGACCAAGGTCTACCCCTGGGTGGCCCGCACCCGGCACGCGACCGCCGGTGTCGGCTTGATCTCGCCACCGCCGCACCACGACATCTACTCGATCGAGGACCTCAAGCAGCTGATCTTCGACGTGAAGCGGGCGAACCCGTCCGCACGCGTCCACGTGAAGCTCGTCAGCCAGTCGGGCATCGGCGCCGTCGCCGCCGGTGTCACGAAGGCCCTCGCCGACGTCGTCCTGGTCTCCGGGCACGACGGTGGTACGGGCGCGTCGCCGCTGAACTCGCTCAAGCACGCCGGCACCCCGTGGGAGATCGGCCTCGCCGAGACGCAGCAGACGCTCATGCTGAACGGCATGCGCGACCGCGTCGTCGTGCAGGTGGACGGGCAGATGAAGACCGGCCGTGACGTCGTCGTGGCCGCGCTGCTCGGCGCCGAGGAGTACGGCTTCGCGACCGCGCCGCTCGTGGTCGAGGGCTGCATCCTCATGCGGGTCTGCCACCTCGACACCTGCCCGGTGGGCGTCGCGACCCAGAACCCGGAGCTCCGCAAGCGGTTCAGCGGCAAGCCCGAGTTCGTCGTGAACTTCTTCGAGTTCATCGCCCAAGAGGTGCGCGAGCTCCTCGCCGAGCTCGGCTTCCGGTCCCTCGAAGAGGCCATCGGGCACGCCGACGCCCTCGACGTCGACCGCGCGGTGGAGCACTGGAAGGCCGCCGGCCTCGACCTCGAGCCCGTCCTCAAGGGGCCGCACTTCGACGCCGACGAGCCCCGTCGGCACCTGCGCGACCAGGACCACGAGCTCGAGCAGCACTTCGACGTGCAGCTCATCCAGCAGACGTCCGACGTGCTCGAGCACGGCGGGACGATCGCGCTCGACCTGCCGATCCGGAACACCGAGCGCGCGGTCGGCACCATGCTCGGGCACGAGGTCACCCTGCGCCACGGCGAGAACGGTCTCCCATCGGGCTCCATCGACGTGACGCTGCGCGGGTCCGCCGGACAGTCGCTCGGCGCGTTCCTGCCCGCCGGGATCACGCTCCGGCTCGTCGGCGACAGCAACGACTACGTCGGCAAGGGGCTGTCCGGCGGCGAGATCGTCGTGCGTCCCGACGCCGGCAGCGGGTTCGACCCCGCGCAGAACGTCATCGCCGGCAACGTCATCGGCTACGGCGCCACCCAGGGCAGCATGTTCATCCGCGGCATCGTGGGTGAGCGGTTCCTGGTGCGCAACTCCGGCGCCACCGCGGTCGTCGAGGGGGTGGGGGACCACGCGCTCGAGTACATGACCGGTGGCCTCGCGCTCATCCTGGGCGAGACCGGCCGGAACTTCGGTGCCGGCATGTCCGGCGGGACGGCGTACGTCCGTGGGCTCCGCGACGAGCACGTGAACACCGACGCACTCGCGTCCGGCGAGCTCCGGCTCGAGCCGCTCGACAGCGCTGACGTCGAGATCGTGAACGACCTGCTCGCGCGGCACGCCGCCGAGACCGGGTCGACCCTCGCGAGCGAACTGCTCGAGGCCGGTGACCTGAGCGACTTCGTCAAGGTGCTGCCGCGGGACTACGCGGCCGTGCTCGAGACCCGACAACAGGCCGTCGACGAGGGGCTCGACCCGGACGGCGACGTGGTGTGGAACCGCATTCTGGAGGTGACCGGTGGCTGACCCGAAGGGCTTCCTCAAGGTGCAGGAGCGCGAGCTCCCCGCCCGACGACCCGTGCCCGTGCGACTCATGGACTGGAAAGAGGTCTACGAGCAGCAGGAGTCCGGCGCGCTCAAGCGGCAGGCCGGTCGCTGCATGGACTGCGGCGTCCCGTTCTGCCACCAGGGGTGCCCGCTCGGCAACCTCATCCCCGAGTGGAACGACCTCACCTGGCGCGGCGAGGGCCGACAGGCGATCGAGCGGCTGCACGCGACGAACAACTTCCCGGAGTTCACGGGTCGGCTCTGCCCGGCACCGTGCGAGGCGTCCTGCGTGCTCGGCATCAACCAGCCCCCGGTGACGATCAAGCAGGTCGAGGTCTCGATCATCGACGAGGCGTTCCAGAACGGCTGGGTCACCCCGCACCCGCCGGAGCGCCTGACCGGCAAGACGGTCGCGGTCGTCGGGTCCGGCCCCGCCGGCCTCGCCGCCGCCCAGCAGCTGACGCGCGCCGGCCACACCGTCGCGGTCTACGAGCGCGACGACCGGATCGGTGGCCTGCTCCGCTACGGCATCCCGGACTTCAAGATGGAGAAGCGCCAGATCGACATGCGCCTCGCCCAGATGCAGGCCGAGGGCACCCGCTTCCGCGCGGGTGTCGAGATCGGGCGCGACATCACGTGGGTCGACCTGAAGTCCCGCTACGACGCGGTCGTCGTCGCGACCGGCGCCACGGTGCCGCGCGACCTGCCGATCCCCGGGCGAGACCTGGCGGGTGTGCACTTCGCCATGGACTACCTCGTGCAGCAGAACAAGGCGAACGCCGGCACGACCGTGGACAACCAGGTCACCGCCGAGGGCAAGCACGTCGTCGTCATCGGTGGTGGCGACACCGGAGCCGACTGCATCGGCACCGCGCACCGACAGGGCGCGCTGAGCGTGACGAACCTGGCGATCGGCAAGCAGCCGCCGCTGGAGCGTCCGTCCGACCAGCCGTGGCCGATGTTCCCGACCGTGTTCGAGGTCACCAGCGCCCACGAGGAGGGCGGTGAGCGGCACTACCTCGCGTCCACCGTCGAGTTCCTCGCGAACGAGGCCGGCGAGGTCCGGGCGCTCCGCGTCGCCGAGACCGAGTACCTGGACGGCCGTCGTGTCCCGAAGTCGGGCACCGAGCGCGAGATCCCCGCTGACCTCGTCCTCGTCGCGATGGGCTTCACCGGTCCCGAGACCGACACGCTCGAGCCGCAGCTCGGGCTGCCGGTGACGGTGTCCGGCGCCGTGGCGCGCCAGGCCGACTACACCACGAACGAGCCGGGCGTCTTCGTCGCCGGTGACGCCGGCCGTGGGCAGTCGCTCATCGTGTGGGCGATCGCCGAGGGCCGCGCCGCCGCCGCGAAGGTGGACGAGTACCTCGAGGGCTCGACGATCCTGCCGGCCCCCGTCAAGGCCACCGACCGTGCCATCTCCGTCTGACGTGGGCGGGCACGTGATGCTCACCCACTCGTGAGCGACCGGCCACCAGCACTCGATAGGGTGCTGGTGGCCTCGCTTCGTTCCGCGCGGCCCCACAGCGCGGAGCCCCAAGCACCATCCACCACCACGAAGGAATCCATTGAGACGCGCAAAGATCGTTTCGACGCTCGGACCGGCTACGTCGGAGTACGAGACCGTCAAGGAGATCATCGAAGCGGGCGTCGACGTCGCCCGCCTCAACCTCAGCCACGGTGACTACAGCGTCCACGAGGCCAACTACGAGAACGTCCGTCGCGCCGCCGAGGAGCTCGGCAAGCCCGTCGCGATCCTCGTCGACCTGCAGGGTCCGAAGATCCGCCTCGCGAAGTTCGCCGACGGCCCGCACGACCTCGCGGTCGGCGACGTGTTCACCATCACCACCGAGGACGTCCCCGGCTCGAAGGAGATCTGCGGCACGACGTTCAAGGGCCTCCCGCAGGACGTCCAGCCCGGCGACCCGCTGCTCATCGACGACGGCCGTGTCCGCCTCCGCGTGCTCGACACCGACGGCGTGCGCGTCCGCACCGAGGTCGTCGTCGGCGGCACGGTGTCGAACAACAAGGGCATCAACCTGCCCGGCGTCGCCGTGAACGTCCCCGCGCTCAGCGAGAAGGACGAGGCGGACCTCCGCTGGGGCATCCGCCAGGGTGCCGACCTCATCGCGCTGTCGTTCGTGCGGAACGCCGCCGACGTCCAGCGCGCGCACGAGATCATGGACGAAGAGGGCAAGCGCCTCCCCGTCATCGCGAAGATCGAGAAGCCGCAGGCGGTCGATGCGCTCGAGGAGATCATCGACGCCTTCGACAGCATCATGGTCGCCCGCGGTGACCTCGGTGTCGAGCTCCCGCTCGAAGCGGTCCCGATCGTGCAGAAGCGTGCCGTCGAGCTCGCCCGCCGCATGGCGAAGCCCGTCATCGTCGCGACGCAGATGCTCGAGTCGATGATCTCGTCCCCGATCCCGACCCGCGCCGAGACCTCCGACGTCGCGAACGCCGTGCTCGACGGCGCGGACGCCGTCATGCTGTCCGGCGAGACCAGCGTCGGCGAGTACCCGGTGCAGACCGTCCGGACCATGGCGCGCATCGTCGAGTCCACCGAGGACCACGGCCTCGAGCGCATCGCGCCGCTCGGCACGAAGCCGCGCACCCTCGGCGGCGCGATCACGCTCGCCGCGGTCGAGATCGCCGAGTTCACCGAGGCCTCGTACCTCTGCGTGTTCACCGAGTCCGGCGACTCGGCCCGTCGCATGTCGCGTCTGCGTCACGGTCTGCCGATCATCGCCTTCACCCCGAACGAGGCGACCCGTCGCCGCATGGCGCTCACCTGGGGCGTCCGTTCGTTCCTCGTCGAGCGCAAGACCCACACCGACGAGCTCTTCTCGCAGGTGGACGACGTCCTCCTCGAGAACGGTCTCGCCGCGCCCGGCGACCGTGTCATCGTGACGGCCGGTTCGCCTCCCGGCATCGAGGGGTCGACGAACGACCTGCGCGTCCACCGCGTGGGCGACGCCCACGCGGAGGCCGCTCCGGCCTACGTGCGCGACTGACGTCCGTCGCGTCCCGACAGGGCGCGGACAGGAGGCACGGTGCGGCGACGCACGCAGCCTCCGGTCCGCGCCCTGTCGCGTCCCGCCCCGCCCCGCGGCCGCCGCGACCACGCGGCTCCGCGAGCGGGCAAGATGGCCGGTGTGAGCCTCCAGTCCCGACCCACCGCCCAGCGCACCGACGTCCGACGCTGGCGCCGGTACCTGGCCGACGAGCGGGCGGAAGCCGCCGTCTACCGCAACCTCGCCGCCAGGCGCGACGGCGAGGAGCGCGAGATCCTGTCCGCCCTGGCCGAGGCCGAGGGGCGGCACGAGCAGCACTGGCTCGACCTGCTCGGTGACGACGTGGGCCGCCCGCAGCGCGGCAGTCTCCGTACCCGCGTGCTCGCCTCGCTCGCGAAGCGGTTCGGGTCGGTGTTCGTCCTCGCCCTCATGCAGCGTGCCGAGGACCGATCGCCGTACGCCGACGACGCCGACGCCACCGCGACCATGGCGGCGGACGAGCGGATCCACGGCGAGGTCGTGCGCGGGCTCGCGAACCGCGGGCGGATGCGCCTGTCCGGCACGTTCCGCGCCGCCGTGTTCGGCGCGAACGACGGCCTCGTGTCGAACCTGGCGCTCATCATCGGTGTCAGCGCGTCCGGGGCCGACCGGCACTTCGTCCTGCTGAGCGGCATCGCCGGCCTCCTCGCCGGGGCGCTCTCGATGGGCGCGGGGGAGTACGTCTCGGTCCGGTCCCAGCGGGAGCTGCTCACCGCCTCCGCCCCGCACCCCGAGGCCGGCCGTGCCGTCGCGGACCTCGACGTCGACGCCAACGAGCTGGCCCTCGTCTACCGGGCCCGGGGCATGTCCGAGACCGAGGCGCAGCAGCACGCCGACGACGTCCTCGGCGGTGCCACGGTGACGGGGACCGCGTCGGTCGACGACCACGAGGCGATCGGCAACGGCATGAGCGCGGCGATCTCGAGCTTCTGCTTCTTCGCGTCGGGGGCGATCATCCCCGTGCTGCCGTACCTCTTCGGGCTCGAGGGGTGGGCGGCGATCGCGGTGGCGGCGGTCCTCGTCGGGATCGCGCTGCTCGGCACCGGTGCCGTCGTGGGGGTGCTCAGCGGGGCGTCGCCGCTCCGGCGGGCGCTCCGGCAGCTCGCGATCGGGTTCGGTGCCGCTGCGGTCACGTACGGGCTCGGCCTGCTGTTCGGGACGGGGAGCGCCTAGCCGACCGGCGTAAACGGCCCCCGTCGTACACGACCCCCGGACCGTGCATCCTCGGACCGCGCGGCCCCGGACCGTGCGGGGTCTGGCGGGGTGCCGTTACCGGCGGAGGGCTGCCCGGGGCGGGAGCAGCAGCAGGGCCGCGGCGCCGACGACGATCAGCGCGATCCCGGAGAAGACCATGAAGACGGTCAACGCCAGGCCCGGCGCGACGAGCACGACCACGCCACCGAGGATCGACAGCACGCCGCTGACGACGGACGGGATCCGTGAGGACCCGGGGTGTCCGACGAACGCGCCCACCAGCGACGCGATCCCCTCGACGATGAAGCCGACGCCCGCGAGCACCGCGTAGACGAGGAGCGGGACGGCGGGGTCGAGCAGCGTCACGAGCCCGGCGACGCCGACGAGTCCGCCGACGATGCCGGACGTCCACCGCCACACCGCCGGGGTCCCGTGGCCGCGCACGGCGGCGAACACGCGGAGGGCACCGGCGACCACGAGGTACACGCCGAAGAGCAGCGCCACCACGACGAGGGACGGCCTGGGCCAGACGATCGCGACGACGCCGAGCACGACGGCGACGATGGCGGTGACGACGACGAACACCCGGAACGTGCGGACGGCACGAGAATCCACGAGCACTCCTCCCTGTCAGGTCTGCTCGCAACGACGCTACCTCGACCGGCCGGGGTCCGTTCGGGCCGCCGGGTGCGACCGGGATGCAACCGGATGCAACCCCGACGGTCGTAGCGTTCGGGCAGGCGCGGATCCAGCGCCCCGACAGCGTCGTCGAAAGGTGTCCACCATGACCATCGCACCGTCCCCCTCCACCTACGCCGCACCCGGCGAGGAGGGCTCCCTCGTCTCGTTCCGCTCCCGGTACGACCACTACATCGGCGGCGCGTACGTCCCGCCCGCCGGGGGCCAGTACTTCGAGAACCCCACACCCGTCACCGGCAAGGTCTTCACCGAGATCGCCCGCGGGGACTCCACGGACGTCGACCGGGCGGTCGAGGCCGCGTGGAAGGCCTTCCCCGCCTGGGGCCGGACGAGTGTCGCCGAACGCGCCGCGATCCTCAACCGCATCGCCGACCGGATGGAGCAGAACCTCGAGTCCCTGGCCGTCGCCGAGACGTGGGAGAACGGCAAGCCCATCCGCGAGACGATCGGCGCGGACATCCCGCTGGCCATCGACCACTTCCGCTACTTCGCCGGGGCGATCCGAGCGCAGGAGGGGTCGACGGGGGAGATCGACCACGACACCGTGGCGTACCACTTCCACGAGCCGCTCGGGGTCGTCGGCCAGATCATCCCGTGGAACTTCCCGATCCTGATGGCGGTGTGGAAGCTCGCACCCGCCCTGGCCGCGGGCAACTGCGTCGTCCTGAAGCCCGCCGAGCAGACGCCGGCGTCCATCCACGTCCTCATCGACCTGATCGGTGACCTGCTCCCCGCCGGTGTGCTCAACGTCGTGAACGGCTTCGGCATCGAGGTCGGCGCACCACTCGCGCAGCACCCGGACATCCGCAAGGTCGCGTTCACCGGCGAGACGACCACGGGCCGGTTGATCATGCAGTACGCCTCGCAGAACCTCATCCCGGTGACGCTCGAACTCGGCGGCAAGAGCCCGAACCTCTTCTTCGCCGACGTGGCCCAGGAGAAGGACGCCTTCTACGACAAGGCGCTCGAGGGGTTCGCCTTCTTCAACCTCAACCAGGGCGAGGTCTGCACGTGTCCGTCCCGAGCCCTCGTGGCGAAGGAGATCTACGACGGCTTCGTCGCCGACGGCCTCGACCGGGTCCGTGCGGTCAAGCAGGGCCACCCGCTCGACCTCGCCACGATGATCGGGGCGCAGGCGTCGAACGACCAGCTCGAGAAGATCCTGAGCTACATCGACATCGGCAAGCAGGAGGGCGCGAAGCTCCTCACCGGCGGCGAGCGGGCCGACCTCGGTGGTGAGCTGTCCGGTGGCTACTACGTCCAGCCGACCGTGTTCGAGGGCGACAACTCGATGCGGATCTTCCAGGAGGAGATCTTCGGCCCCGTCCTCGCACTGACGTCGTTCAGCGGCTACGACGACGCGATCTCGATCGCCAACGACACGCTCTACGGCCTCGGCGCCGGAGTGTGGAGCCGCGAGGCGACCACGCTCTACCGCGCCGGCCGCGACATCCAGGCGGGTCGTGTGTGGGAGAACACGTACCACCAGTACCCGGCGGGCGCGGCGTTCGGCGGCTACAAGCAGTCCGGCATCGGACGGGAGAACCACAAGATGATGCTGGAGCACTACCAGCAGACGAAGAACCTCCTCGTGTCCTACGCCGAGGGTCCGATGGGCTTCTTCTGATGCCGCACACCGACGACCGGCCCACGACCGCCCGGGTGGCCGTGACGCCGGCGGCGGCGGCGCTCCTGGGCTCCCTCGCCGCCCGGCACGGCCCGCTGATGTTCCACCAGTCGGGCGGGTGCTGCGACGGCTCGAGCCCGATGTGCTACCCGGTCGGGATGTTCACCACCGGCTCCGGCGACGTGCTCCTCGGCGCGCTCGAGGTCGACGGCATCGCGCCCGTCGAGGTCTACATGTCCCGCTCGCAGTTCGAGTACTGGAAGTACACCCACCTCACGATCGACGTCGTGGACGGCCGAGGTGCCGGGTTCTCCCTCGAGGTGCCGGAGGGCAAGCGGTTCCTCACCCGGTCCCGGATGCTCGACGAGGGCGAACTCGCGGATCTCGGCCTCGTCGGCCCTGGCCCGCGCGCGGCACCCGACGTAGGCTGACCGCACCGGTCGCGACGACGCGACGGGGACCGGACAGGAGGGCGCATGCGCGAACCGTCCGGTCTCCGTCCGCTCGTCGCCGCGTCCTGGCGCCGCTCCGCCCGCGTCGACCCGGACGCCGTGCCGACGCCCTCCCTCGGCGAGGACGAGCTCGACGCGCTCCGCCGCGCGGGCCCGCTCGGCACCGCACTGCCGGTCGTCCGTCGGCTCCTGCTCGACGACGTCCGCTCGGCCGGGTGCGTCGTCGCGGTCGCCGACGCGACGGGTCGGCTCGTCTGGGTGGACGGCGCACGGTCCGCCCGGCGCGCGGCAGAGGGCATGGGGTTCGTCCCCGGCGCCGACTGGGCCGAGGACCGAGCCGGGACGAGCGCCCCCGGGACGGCGCTCCGGCTCGGGCGCGCGGTCCAGATCCACGCCGAGGAGCACTACGCGACCGCGGTGAAGGGGTTCTCGTGCACGGCCGTCCCGCTCCGCGACGCCGCCGGCACGGTCGTCGGCGCGCTCGACATCACGGGCGACGACCGCGCGGTCGAGCGCCACACCCTCCCGCTCCTCACCGCGACGGCCGCGGCAGCCGAGGCGGAGCTCGCGCTGGCGGCCCTCTCGGCACGGACCACCCGTCCGGGACCCGTCGCGTCGGCGGAGCTCACCCTGCTCGGCGCCGACACCGCGACGCTGCACGTCGGCACGCGGTCGACCAGGCTGTCCGAGCGGCACTCGGAGATCCTGGCGGTGCTCGCAGCGAGCCCCGAGGGGCTGGCGGCCGCGGACCTCGCGGTCGCGGTCTACGGCGATGCCCGCGCCGTCCAGACGCTGCGCGCCGAGGTGGTGCGCCTCCGGCGCGTCCTCGCGCACCACGGGCTCGACGCGGGGCTCACGTCCAGGCCGTACCGCCTGCAGGGCATCCGCACCGACGTCGAGACGGTGCTGTCCGCGCTCGACCGCGGGGCGCGCCTCCAGGCTGTCGACCGCTACACGGGACCGGTCCTGCCGGGTTCCGCGTCGCCGGGTGTCGACGACCTGCGCGACCGGGTCCGGTCACGGTTCCGTGAGTCGCTCCTGCAGGACGGCGGCGTCGACGCGCTGCAGGCCTGGGCGCGCACCGCGGACGGCGCAGCCGACGAGCAGGTGCTGCTGGCGCTGCTCGCGGCACTGCCGCGTCGATCGCCGCGGCGCGCGAGCGTGGTGGCGGCGATCGAGGCGATCGAGCGTCCCTGAGGGCTCCGCCGGTCGGGAGGCGCGGCACGCGTCGGTCCGTCGGCCGACGGCACGCGCCTCCCGCGGCGGGTGCGGGGTGCTCAGGACCCGGTCGTCGGTTCCGGCGTCGAGGTGGCGTCGGACCCGGGAGCGGCGGGCGGGGTCGGTGCCGTCCCGTCCTTGGGCTGGGTGGGTGCCGTCCCGTCCTTGGGCGGGGTGGGTGCCTTCCCGTCCTTCGGCGGGGTGGGTGCCGTGCCGTCCTTCGGCGGGGTGGGCGCCTTCCCGTCGGCGAGCGGGCCGGCGACGCATCCGGGGGCGGAGCCCGCGGCGCCGTCCTTCGCGCCGGGGCCGGCGGCGGGACCGTCCGTCGGGGCTCCTGTCGGGGCTCCGGTCGGGGCGCCGGTCGGGGCGCCGCTCGGGCCGGCGGTCGGCGCGCCGGTCGCGGCCGAGCTCGGTGCGGCGGGGGCGGCCATCGCCGCGCTGACCCCGATCCCGCCGAGGACCAGCACGGCCGCCGCGGCGGAACCGATGCCGACCGCCCGGAGGCTCCGGCGGCGCGTGGTGGGCTGTTCGTCCTGCATGGTGATCTCCTGTTCGTCCGTCGGTCGACCGGGGCGGTCCGCCGACGAGGACGACGGTCGGGTTCGAATCTGAAGCAGGACTGAAGCATCTGCTGCGCACAGGGGTTCTCCAGCTCGTTCCATGCTCCGTGCTGGCGGAACCGCCCTACCGTGGCCGCCGTGAACGCACCCGCACGCATCCTGGTGGTCGAGGACGACGACTCCCTCCGCACCGCCGTCGTGACGACCCTCCGCGCCGAGGGCTTCACCGTCGCCGAGGTCGCCGACGGCCGCTCCATCGCGGCCGACCTGGACCGCACCGCCCCGGACCTCGTCCTGCTGGACTGGATGCTCCCCGGGCCGAGCGGCATCCTGCTGGCCGCCCGCATCCGCGCCCGCTCGGACGCCGCGGTCGTGATGACCACCGCGCGCGACGAGCTCGACGACCGACTCCGCGGCTTCGCCGAGGGTGCCGACGACTACGTGGTGAAGCCGTTCGCGATGGCGGAGCTCGTCGCCCGCGTCACGGCCGTGCTCCGGCGGCGCGGACGGGTGCCGTCCGTGATCGAGGTGGGCGACCTCGTCCTCGACCCCGACGGGTCGACGGTCCGGCGTGGCGGCGTGCTGCTCGACCTGACCGCGACCGAGTTCCGGCTGCTCCGGTTCCTCGCCGAGAGCCGGGGGCGGACCGTGTCGAAGGGGCAGATCACGACGCAGGTCTGGGGCTACGAGGACATCGCGCCGAACCTGGTCGAGGTCCACCTGAGCGCGTTGCGGCGGAAGATGGAGGCGCACGGTCCGCGGCTCGTGCACACCGTCCGGGGCCTCGGGTACCGGCTCGCCGTCGACCGGGGTGCAGCGTGATGCGCGACGGTCGGCTGCGCACCACCTCGCTGCGCCTGCGGACGGTGATCGCCATCCTCGTGCTCCTCACCGTCCTGCTCACAGCCCTCGTCGTCGCGGTCGAGGCCGTGCTCGGCGCCCGTCTGACCGCCCAGGTCGAGGACCGTCTGCGCGACCGCGCCTCGGCCGCCGCCGCGCTCGTCGGGGTGCTCGACGCGAGCGACCTCGCCGACCGGTTGTCCGCCCAGGGGCTCTCGGTGCGGATCGTCGAGCCCGACGGCGCCGCGGTCGAGGCGGGGCCCAGCCCGGAGCAGCTCCGGAAGGGTCCGCCCGACCCGGGCACACTGCCGGGGCCGGCACCGCGGTCGGCGGGGACGAGCGCGTCGGGGTCGAACGGCACGGCGTCGGACGGCACAGCGTCGTCCGACTCGGGGTCTTCCGGCACGGCGTCGTCCGCCACCGCCGGAGCGACCATCACGTCGTCGTCGGTGCACGAGGACGACGGGGTGCTCACGCTCCGCTCCGACCTCGCCGACGGCACCCGCATCACGCTGACCGCGGGGACCCGCGACGTGCAGGAGACCCTGACGCAGCTCGGCTGGGTCATGGGCGGGGCGTCGGCCGCGTTCCTCGGGGTCGCCGTCGTGGGTGTCGTGCTCGTCGTCCGCCGCTCCCTGCGGCCGCTCGACGAGATGACCCGGGCGGCCCGCTCCATCACCGCGGGCGACCGCGGACGGCGGCTCCGCCCGTCACGCACCGACACCGAGATCGGCCGCGTCGCACTCGCTCTCGACGAGATGCTCGACGCGGTCGAGGGCGCCGAGGCGCAGGCGGTCGCCGCCGAGGAACGGGTCCGCGCGTTCCTCTCAGACGCGGCCCACGAACTCCGCACCCCCGTCGCCGGCGTCCGCGCGGCCGCGGACACCCTCGTCCGGAACGGACCGGACGACCCCGCGACGAACGAGGTCCTGGCCGTGCACGTCGTCCGGCAGGCCGACCGCGCGGCACGCCTCGTCGACGACATGCTCACGATGGCGCGCCTCGACCGGGGCATCGCCCTCGACCGACGCCGCACCGACCTCGTCGACTGGCTGCGTGCCGAGGCCGATCGGCTCCGGATCCGGCTCCCCGGCGTGGAGGTCGACCTCGACGTCCCGGACCACGCGGTCGACGCCGACGTGGACCCGGACCGGCTCGCGCAGGTCCTCGGCAACCTGGTCGACAACGCCGCGCGGGCGACCGGTGGGACGGGCAGCGTCCGGCTGACGCTCCGCGCGGGGCCGGACGACGCGCTGCTCCGGGTCGAGGACGACGGCCCGGGCATCCCGGCAGCCGACCGCGAGCGCGTCTTCGACCGGCTGGTCCGGCTCGAGGACGCCCGGGACGTCCGCTCCGGTGGGGCGGGGCTCGGGCTCCCCATCGCCCGGGGCATCGCACTCGCGCACGGCGGGTCGCTCGTCCACGGGCCCGACGGGGACCTCGGTGGCGCGGTCTTCGAGCTGCGCCTCGCGACGAGCCCGACGGTGCCGGAGGGTGCGCGTCCGAGGGCGGGCGCCCTGCTAGCCTGATGTCCGCCAGCGAGTGTGGTGGAACGGTAGACACGGGGCACTCAAAATGCTCTGCCTCACGGCGTGCGGGTTCGAGTCCCGCCACTCGTACAACGCGGCTCACGGCGTGCGGGACAGTCCCAGTCCGACCGTCCCGCCACTCGTACAACGCGGCTCACGGCGTGCGGGGCAGTCCTGGTACGACCGTCCCGCCACTCGTACAACGCGGCATCCGCCGCCTGACGAACGCGCGTTCCGGTGTCTAGTAGGCTCTTGCGTGTGAGTGACACAGAAGCAACTGCAACAGCACCCCGTCGCGTCGTCGTCGCCGAGGACGAGTCGCTCATCCGCCTCGACATCGTCGAGATCCTCCGCGACAACGGGTTCGACGTCGTCGGCGAAGCGGGTGACGGCGAGACCGCCGTGCAGCTCGCCACCGACCTCCGTCCCGACCTCGTCGTGATGGACGTCAAGATGCCGCAGCTCGACGGCATCTCCGCCGCCGAGAAGCTCTCGAAGAACCACATCGCCCCCGTGGTCCTCCTCACGGCGTTCAGCCAGAAGGACCTCGTCGAGCGTGCGACCGAGGCCGGCGCCCTCGCCTACGTCGTCAAGCCGTTCACGCCGAACGACCTGCTCCCCGCGATCGAGATCGCCCTCTCGCGGCACCAGCAGATCATCACGCTCGAGGCCGAGGTCGCCGACCTCGTCGAGCGCTTCGAGACCCGCAAGCTCGTCGACCGCGCCAAGGGCCTGCTCAACGAGAAGATGGGCCTCACCGAGCCCGAGGCGTTCCGTTGGATCCAGAAGGCCTCGATGGACCGTCGGCTGACCATGCACGACGTCGCCAAGGCGATCATCGAGCAGCTCAGCGCCAAGAAGTAGCGACCCCGTCGCTCGCACGAGAGCGCCGTCTCCCCTCGGGGAGGCGGCGCTCTCGTCGTCCGTCGACGGACCGGGTTCGGTGGCCGGGCGGCCCGCGGCGGTGGACCCGACCACCTGGCAGGGTGGAGCGATGGACGACGTGGTGATCCGTGCCTCCCGGCCCGACGACATGCCGGCGGTAGCCGACCTGCGCTGGCGGTGGAGCGTCGACGAGGACGGCGCCGCTCCGGCGGTCACGCCGGAGGTGTACCGCGAGGCGATGACCGCGTTCGCCGCCGAGCACGCCGACTCGCACCGGTGCGTGGTGGCCGAGCGGGACGGGCGCGTGCTCGGGATGGCGTGGCTCGCTCTGAGCCCCCGGCCGCCGGCACCGCACCGTCCCGGGGGCCGGGTGGCCGCCGAACTGCAGACCGTCTACGTGCACCCCGAACTCCGGGGCGCCGGTGTCGCAGGACGCCTCGTCGAACGGCTGCTCGTCGAGGCGGACGACGCCGGCGCCGAACGCGTCGTCGTGCACTCGAGCGTGGTCGGCGAGACGCTCTACCGCCGCCTCGGGTTCGGCGACGCCCGGCTGCTGCTGCAGCGCCCGCCCGAGGACTGACCCGTCAGCCGCGCGACGGCAGCTCCTGCAGGGTCCAGGCGTTCCGGTCGGGGTCGGTGAAGAAGACGAAGCGACCCCAGGCCAGCTCGTCCACGCCGATCGCGTCGACGCCGAGCCCCTGCAGGTGCGCGAGCGCCTCGTCGGCGTCCGGCACGACGACCTGGATCGACTTGAGCGAACCCGGGACGACGTCCGGCGACATGATGCCCTCGCCGAACGCGATGGAGCAGGCCGACCCGGGCGGGGTGGCCTGCACGAAGCGGAGCTCGTCGGAGACGCGCTGGTCGTGGTCGATCGAGAAGCCGATCCGTTCGTAGAACGCGCGGGATCGGTCGACGTCGCTGACGGGGACGAGGATCAGTTCGATCCTCCAGTCGGTGGCGGGCACGGGTCACTCCTTCGTGACGCCCGCCGGGATCAGCGGGCTTCGCGGATCATGTTGGTGATGCGCACGGTGGAGCAGCGCCGCCCCTGGTCGTCGGTGAGGACGATCTCGTGCGTGGTGAGCGTGTTCCCCAGGTGCAGCGCCGTGCAGGTGCCGGTCACCAGGCCGCTCGTGGCGCTCCGGGAGTGCGAGGCGTTCAGCTCGATGCCGACGGCGTACCGGCCGGGACCGGCGTGCACGTTCGCGGCCATCGACCCGAGGCTCTCGGCGAGCACGACGTACGCGCCGCCGTGCAGCAGCCCGACCGGCTGCCGGTTGCCCTCGACCGGGAGCGTCCCCACGGCGCGCTCGGCGGAGAGCTCCGTGATGACCATGCCCATCTTCTCGGCGAGCTCGCCCATGCCGCGGTCGGCGAGCCGTCCGTCGACGCCCTTCGTGGAGGTGGCTTCGTCGGTCACGCTGGCGGACTCCCGTGTCGGATGGCGTCGGTAGGCTGTCCGGGTGTCGGACTCCGCAAAGCCTACCCTCATGGTCATCGACGGCCACTCGCTCGCCTTTCGGGCCTTCTACGCGCTGCCGGTCGACAGCTTCGTGAACCGCGACGGGCAGCACACGAACGCCATCCACGGCTTCATCTCGATGCTGCTGATGCTGCTCCAGCGGGAGAAGCCGACCCACCTCGCGGTCGCGTTCGACATCTCGCGGTTCTCGTTCCGCACCCGCGAGTACGAGGACTACAAGGGCACCCGTTCCGAGACCCCGGCCGAGTTCAAGGGGCAGATCCCGCTGCTGCAGCAGGCGCTCGAGGCGATGGGCATCACGACCGTGACGAAGGAGGACTACGAGGCCGACGACATCCTCGCCACCTTCGCCCGCCAGGGCGCCGAGCAGGGCTACCAGGTGTACGTGGTGTCCGGCGACCGCGACTCCATCCAGCTCGTGAACGACGACGTCACGCTGCTGTACCCGTCCGTCCGCGGCGTCTCCGAGCTCACCCGCTACGACCGCGACAAGGTCTACGAGCGCTACGGCATCGAGCCGCACCAGTACCCCGACATCGCCGCGCTCGTGGGGGAGACCAGCGACAACCTCATCGGCATCGACAAGGTCGGCGAGAAGACCGCCGTCAAGTGGATCACGCAGTACGGTTCGCTCGACGGGGTGCTCGAGCACGCCGACGAGATCAAGGGCGTCGTCGGCAACAACCTCCGCGAGCAGCGGGACCGCGCGATCCGCAACCGCAAGCTGAACCGTCTCGTCAACGACGTCGAGCTCCCGGTGGGCCCGGCCGACGTCGCGCTGCGGCCCCTCGACGAGACCGCGGTGCGCGAGCTCTTCGCCAAGCTGCAGTTCCGCACGTTGCTCGACCGCGTGTTCAAGGTCGCGGGCACCGGCGAGCCGTCCGACGCCACCGAGACCGCGGGGTCGGTCGACAGCGGGGCGCCGACGCCGCCGTCCGTCAAGACCCTCATCGACGAGGAACTCGGCTACTGGCTCGAGCGTCGCAACGCGGCCGAGGCGGCGAACGGCTACGGCGTCGCCGTCGAGGTCATCGACGGACGCCTCAGCGCCATCGGCATCGCGACGCACGACGACGCGGTCCTCGTCCCGGGCGGCAGCGGCGCGAAGGACTACGAGCAGCTCTCAGCGTGGTTCGCGTCCGACGCCCCGAAGCACTTCCACGACGCCAAGACCGCGATCAAGGCGCTGGCCACGGCCGGGTTCGAGGTGAACGGCATCGCCGGGGACGCCCGCCTGATCGGGTGGCTCGCACAGCCGGGCAAGCAGGGACAGCCGCTCGCCGACCTCGTCTACCAGGAGCTCGGCGAAGAGCTGCCGACGGCCGACCCGAACCAGCTCGTCCCCGAGACCGACCCGGTGAACGTCGGCGTGCACGCGTGGTTCGTGCTGCGGGTCACGACGGCGCTGCGTGCCCGCCTCGACGAGTCGTCGCTGCGGGTCCTCGACGACATCGAGCTCCCGCTCGTGCCGGTCCTCGCCGGCATGGAGACCACCGGCGTCGCGATCGACCGTCCCGTGCTGACCGGGCTCTCGCACGACCTCGGGGAGCGCGCGGCCGAACTCGCGCAGCAGGCCTTCGCCGAGATCGGGCACGAGGTGAACCTCGGGTCGCCCAAGCAGCTGCAGGAAGTGCTCTTCACCGAGCTCGCGATGCCGAAGACCCGCAAGACCAAGACCGGGTTCTCGACCGACGCCGCCAGCCTCACCGACCTGCAGGAGCAGCACCCGCACCCGTTCCTCGGCCTGCTGCTGCAGCACCGTGACGCCACGAAGCTCCGTCAGATCGTCGACACGCTGGACGCCGCGGTCGTCGACGGTCGCATCCACACCCGGTACGAGCAGACCGGCAGCAGCACCGGCCGGATCTCGTCGACCGACCCGAACCTGCAGAACATCCCGGTGAAGACCGCGGTCGGGCGTCGCGTGCGCTCGGCGTTCGCCGTCGCCGAGCCCTACACGACGCTCATCACCGCCGACTACTCGCAGATCGAGATGCGCATCATGGCGCACCTGTCCGGTGACCCGGGGCTGATCCAGGCCTTCAACGAGGGCGAGGACCTGCACCGTTTCGTCGGCGCCCGGGTGTTCTCGGTCGAACCCGCCGACGTCACGCCCGAGATGCGCACGAAGGTCAAGGCGATGTCCTACGGCCTCGCGTACGGCCTCAGCCCGTTCGGTCTGTCGAAGCAGCTCCGCATCGAGCAGTCCGAGGCGCGCACGCTCATGAACGAGTACTTCGCCCGGTTCGGCTCGGTCCGCGACTACCTGCGCGGCGTCGTCGAGCAGGCGCGCGAGGACGGCTACACCGAGACGATCTTCGGCCGTCGTCGTCCGTTCCCGGACCTGAAGAGCCCGAACCGCGTCCTCCGCGAGAACGCCGAGCGCGCCGCCCTGAACGCGCCGATCCAGGGATCGGCGGCCGACATCATGAAGATCGCGATGCTCGGCGTGGCCGCCGACCTCCGCGACGGCGGGCTGGACTCCCACCTGCTCCTGCAGGTGCACGACGAGCTCATCCTCGAGGTCGCTCCCGGCGAGCAGGAGCGGGTCGAGGACATCCTCCGCGCCCGCATGGGCGGTGCGGCCGAGCTCAGCGTCCCGCTGGACGTGTCCGTCGGCGTCGGCCCGAACTGGGAGGCGGCGGCGCACTGACGCGCGACCGCCTGTCGGCCCGCGAGCTGGGCCCCACCAGCCGGTACCGGCGCGACGCGCCGACGGCGTGGCGGCCGTGCCCGGAGGGACGGTGCGGGCTCGCACCGCGCCTCCCGTCCCACGGGTTCCACGTCGTGCGCGGACGTGGATAGGGTCGAGGACATGACCGATGACCGTCCCGTCCGCCAGCCCTCTGCCGTCGACCGGGTCGCCGAGGACTGGGTGACCACCCTCGTCGACCTCGACCCGACCGTCGCCACGTACATCGGAGTGCCGGGGCGGACGGGGGAGTACGGCGACACGTCGCTCGCCGGTGCTGCGGCCCTGGCGGACGCGGCGCGTGCGGCGAAGCGCGCGCTGGACGCTGCCGACGCGGTGGACGCCGTCGACCGGGTGACGAAGACGGACCTCGGCGCCGAGCTGGACCTCGTCCAGGAGTCCTTCGACCGGAAGCTGCACCTCCGCGACCTCAACGTCATCGCCAGCCCGGCGCAGTCGGTGCGCGACGTCCTCGACCTCATGCCGACCGCGACCGAGTCCGACTGGCAGGACATCGCGAGCCGTCTGCACGCCCTCCCCGACGCGATCGAGGGCATCCGCGAGACCCTGCTCGAGGGCACGCGTGAGGACGTGACGCCGGCGCGCCGCCAGGTGGCGCTCATCGCCGAACAGGCCACCCGCACCGGCGCCGAGGACGGTGTCTTCCGACAGCTCGTCGACGGTGCCGCGTTCGACGACGGCGGGTCCGTGCCCGAGGCGCTCCGTGCCGAGCTGGCCCGCGGGGCCGAGGTCGCCGCGGCCGCCTACCGGTCGTTCGGGCAGTTCCTCGAGCACGAGCTCATGCCGCTCGCGACGCCCGTGGACGCCGTCGGTCGCGAGGCGTACGAGCTGCACTCCCGACGCTTCCTGGGCGCGGTCGTCGACCTGGACGAGACGTACCAGTGGGGCATCGAGGAGCTCGCCCGGATGCGTGCGGAGCAGGAGCGCATCGCCGACCGCATCGAGTCCGGTGCGAGCGTCGCCCGCGCGATCGAGGTACTCGACGCCGACCCCGCCCGCGTGCTGCACGGCACCGACGCCCTGCAGCGGTGGATGCAGGAGACCAGTGACGAGTCGATCCGTGCGATGGACGGCAGGTACTTCGACATCGCCGACCCGATCAAGCGCCTCGAGTGCCGGATCGCGCCGACGCAGGAGGGTGGGATCTACTACACCGGCCCGTCCGACGACTTCTCGCGCGCCGGCCGCATGTGGTGGTCCGTGCCGCAGGGCGTCACCGAGTTCGGCACCTGGCGCGAGAAGACGACGGTCTACCACGAGGGCGTCCCCGGTCACCACCTGCAGATCAGCCAGGGCGTCTACAACCGCGGTGAGCTGAACACCTGGCGCCGGCAGCTCTCCGGGTCGTCCGGACACGTCGAGGGCTGGGCGCTCTACGCCGAGCGCCTCATGGAGCAGCTCGGCTTCCTGGACGACGACGGCGACCGGCTCGGCATGCTCGACGGGCAGCGGATGCGTGCGGCTCGTGTGGTGCTCGACATCGGCGTCCACCTGCAGAAGACGAACCCCGACGGCGGGGCGTGGACGTGGGAGTACGCGCTCGACTTCATGCGGCAGAACGTGAACATGTCCGACGAGTTCGTCCAGTTCGAGGTCGCCCGATACTTCGGGTGGCCCGGGCAGGCGCCCTCGTACAAGGTCGGGCAGCGCGTCTGGGAGTCGATCCGCGACGAGGTGGCGGCCCGCGAGGGTGCCGCCTTCGACCTGAAGGCGTTCCACCACCGCGCGCTCGCGCTCGGCAGCATCGGGCTCGACACGCTCCGGAGTGCCCTGCTCGACTGATCCGCCGGGCGTCGTCACGAACCGACACGCCCGGTTGTGGGCGCTCGCCCGCTGCGGTTAGACTTGTGCGGCGCAATCCGCGCTCATCAAACACATCGCCAGGACGGCTCGAACCGGCATCCGGTTCGGACCAGGGGGTCGCTCCCTCGCCGTCTGGCCCGACTCATGTCCGTTCGGAGCAATCTCTACATGACAACCACCACGACCAAGGCTCCCAAGCAGGTCGCCATCAACGACATCGGCTCGGCTGATGACTTCCTGGCCGAGGTCGAGAAGACCCTGAAGTTCTTCAACGACGGAGACCTCATCTCCGGCACCGTCGTGAAGATCGACCGCGACGAGGTCCTCCTCGACGTCGGTTACAAGACCGAGGGTGTCATCCCCTCGCGCGAGCTCTCCATCAAGCACGACGTCGACCCCAACGAGGTCGTCGAGGTCGGCGACGAGGTCGAGGCCCTGGTTCTCCAGAAGGAGGACAAGGAAGGTCGCCTCATCCTGTCGAAGAAGCGTGCGCAGTACGAGCGCGCCTGGGGCGACGTCGAGAAGATCAAGGAGTCCGACGGCGTCGTGACCGGTACGGTCATCGAGGTCGTCAAGGGCGGCCTGATCGTCGACATCGGTCTCCGCGGCTTCCTCCCGGCCTCGCTCATCGAGCTGCGTCGCGTCCGCGACCTGACGCCGTACCTCGGCCAGGAGCTCGAGGCGAAGATCCTCGAGCTCGACAAGAACCGGAACAACGTCGTCCTCTCGCGCCGCGCGCTGCTCGAGCAGACGCAGTCCGAGTCCCGGACCACGTTCCTCAACAACCTCCACAAGGGCCAGGTCCGCAAGGGCATCGTGTCGTCGATCGTCAACTTCGGTGCGTTCGTCGACCTCGGCGGCGTCGACGGTCTCGTCCACGTCTCCGAGCTCAGCTGGAAGCACATCGAGCACGCCAGCGAGGTCGTCGAGGTCGGTCAGGAAGTCACCGTCGAGATCCTCGAGGTGGACCTGGACCGCGAGCGCGTGTCGCTCTCGCTCAAGGCCACGCAGGAAGACCCGTGGCAGGTCTTCGCCCGCACCCACGCGATCGGTCAGATCGCGCCGGGCAAGGTCACGAAGCTCGTGCCGTTCGGTGCCTTCGTCCGCGTTGCCGACGGCATCGAGGGCCTCGTGCACATCTCGGAGCTCTCGAACAAGCACGTCGAGCTCGCCGAGCAGGTCGTCTCGGTCAACGACGAGGTCTTCGTCAAGATCATCGACATCGACCTCGACCGTCGCCGCATCTCGCTCAGCCTCAAGCAGGCGAACGAGGGCGTGGACCCCGAGGGCACCGAGTTCGACCCGGCGCTCTACGGCATGCCGACCGAGTACGACGACAAGGGCGACTACAAGTACCCGGACGGCTTCGACCCGGAGACGAACGAGTGGCTCGAGGGCTACGACACCCAGCGCACCGAGTGGGAGGGGCAGTACGCCGCCGCCCAGGCGCGTTGGGAAGCCCACAAGGCGCAGGTCGCGAAGACCATCGCCGACGAGGCGCAGGGTGGCTTCGACCTCCCGGCGACCGCTTCGTCGTCGTCGTCGACGTTCGCGACCGAGTCGAACGGTCAGGGAACCCTGGCCGACGACGCGTCGCTCGCAGCGCTCCGCGAGAAGCTCAGCTCGACCAACTGATCGAGCAGCGCTCCCGCACCGGAAGCCCGGCATCCCTGAGAAGGGGTGCCGGGCTTCCGGCCGTTCGTGCGGCGTGGGTCGGTACCCTGTCGCTGTGCGCATCATCGGTCTCACGGGCGGCATCGCCGCGGGCAAGTCGACCGTCTCCGGACGGTGGGCCGAGCACGGTGCGGTCGTCGTCGACGCCGACCGGCTCGCCCGGGACGCCGTCGCCCCCGGCAGTCCCGGCCTCGCGCAGGTCGCCGAGCGGTTCGGCCCCGGCGTGATCGCGGCCGACGGGTCGCTCGACCGGCCGGCGCTCGGCGCGATCGTGTTCGCCGACGCCGCAGCGCGGAAGGACCTCGAGGGGATCACCCACCCCGAGGTGTGGCGTCTCGCCCAGGCGGCCTTCGACGCTGCCGAGCGCGCGGACCCCGACGCCGTCGTGGTCTACGACGTGCCCCTCCTCGCCGAGGCCCGGGGAAGCCGGCCGCTGCGGTTCGACGCCGTCGTCGTGGTCGACGCCCCCGCGGCCCAGCGCATCGAGCGCCTCGTGGAGCACCGCGGGATGCCCCGGGACGAGGCCGAGCGCCGAGTGGCCGCGCAGGCGAGCGACGCCGAGCGGCTGGCACTCGCCGACCACGTGGTGGACGCCACGGGGAGCCTCGCGGACACGCTCCGCTCCGCCGACGCGGTCTGGGACCGTATCGGCCGATGAAGCACCGGCTGCTCCTCGTCATCGCCGCCGTCGTCCTCGTCGTCATCGGTGCCGCGTCGCTCGTCGCGGCGAACGTCCTCGGCGGGGAACGCGTGGCCGAGCACGGCCGGGTCGCCGCAGCCGATCGACCACGCGGTGACGAGCACGGTCCGGCGGGGGAGTTCCACCGCTTCCGACTCGGCACCATCAACGGGCAGCGGCTCGAGCCGAACCGTGACGACTTCGCGGCACGGACCGACTCGGGTGGCCCGCTGCTGCTCTTCCTGCCGGCGACCCGAGCCCGTCCCGCCGACTACCAGCTGTTCCTGTCCACGGCGCTGCGCGACGGCTACCACGTGCTCGGCCTCGACTACTGGAACCTCGGCAAGACCCTGTCGGGGACCTGCGAGGCGGACCCGAGCTGCTACGGCACGGTGCAGCGCAACCGGTTCGACGGCACCCGTCCGTCCCGGTTCAGTTCGGTGGAGCCGTCCGGGTCGATCGTCTCCCGGTTCCGCGACGCGATCGCGTACCTCGACGACCACGACCCCGAGGGCGGGTGGGGGCGCTTCGTGCAGGGTGACTCCGACATCGCGTGGGAGGACATCGTCGTAGCCGGGCACTCGCAGGGCGGCGGCGAAGCGGCGTACATCGCGCACATCCGCTCGGTCCGAGGAGCGCTGATGTTCTCGTCGCCCGTGGAGTCGCTCGGGAGCGAACACGCGGCCTGGATGGACCGCCCCGGCAGGACGCCGGTCGACCGGATGTACGCGATCGACGACGTCCGCGACGTGTTCGGGCCCCGGATCCGCGGGTCGTGGAAGGTGCTCGGCCTCGACGGCGACACCGGGCCGTTCCGGACCGACACCGCACCCCCGGGTGCCGGCCAAGACCCCCACGCGATCCTCACGGACATCCAGGTCGGTTCGCCGGGCGAGAGCCACTCGCGGACGATCAAGGACTCGACGCCGATCGGTCCGGACGGGCTCCCGCGGATGGAGGGGCTGTGGCAGTGGCTGCTCCACCGGTTCCCTTCGGACCCGTCATAGGATCCCGCAATACTCTGAGTCCGTGCAGCAAGCAGGTGAAGGACCCGACCTGCGCTCGACCATCCGTTCCCGGGCGGAGCAGGACGCCGAGCGCAACTACCTCGAGGACGCGCGCAGCGACCGCGTCCTGACCTACCGTGCGCTCGACGACGCGGTGTCCGCGTGGTCCTCGACGTTCGACGCGATCGGGGTCGCACCGTCCGGAGCGGTTCTCGTCGACCTCGGCGACCCGCTCTCCTTCGCCGTCGTGCACCTCGCCGCCCTCGCGACCGGGCGTCGGGCGATCCCCGTCGACACCGGGCAGCCGACCACGGAACCGGGCCGTCTCGCCGACCTGATCGGCGGCGCCTCAATCGTGGTGACCGACCGTGCCGTGGACGCGACCATCCCGGGCGCGCCCGCGAGCGGGATCGACGCGGCCACGTTCCTCCCGGCCGGCGTGCGCGACGGCGACCTGCCGACGGTCAGTCCGGACGCACCCGGCGAGGGGTCGGTCGTGCTCTTCACCTCCGGCTCCACCGGGACCCCGAAGGGCGTCGAGCTGCCCGAGTCGCAGCTGCTGTTCGTCGCCCGCGCGGTGGCGCGGCACAACCGGCTCACCCCCGAGGACCGTGGGTTCAACTCGCTCCCGCTCTTCCACGTCAACGCCGAGGTCGTGGGGCTGCTCGCCACCCTCGTCGCCGGTGCGACCCTGGTGGTCGATCGACGGTTCCGCCGGACCGGGTTCTGGGAGCTCCTCGCCGAGCGTCGGATCACGTGGCTCAACGCGGTGCCCGCGATCCTCGCCGTCCTCGCGAAGACCGGTCCGCTCGACTTCCCCGCGGGGCTCCGGTTCGTCCGGAGTGCCTCCGCACCGCTGCCGGACCCGGTGCGGCAGGCGCTCGGGGACGTGCCGCTCGTCGTCAGCTGGGGGATGACCGAGGGGGCGTCGCAGATCACCGCGACCCCGCTCGACGCTCCGGCGCGGGTCGGGACCGTCGGTGTGCCCGTCGGGTCCGAGGTGCAGGTCCGGGGCGAGGACGGCTCCGTGCTGCCCGCCGACGAGGTCGGTGCCCTCTGGATCCGCGGCGCGGGCATCGTGCGCCGGTACCTCTTCGGGCGCGCGGCCGAACGGTTCGACGCGGACGGCTGGCTGAGCACGGGAGACGTGGGCTCGGTCTCGGCGGACGGCTGGGTCTCGCTCGCCGGACGCTCCGACGACGTCATCAACCGTGGGGGCGAGAAGGTCTACCCGTCCGAGGTCGAGGACGTGCTGCTCGGGGACGACCGCGTGCTCGAGGCCGTGGTCGTCGGGCGGCCGCACGACGTCCTGGGCGCGGTGCCGATCGCGTACGTGATCCCGCAGCCGGACGAGGTCGTGGACGCCGATGCCCTGGTCGCCGACCTCACGGCGCGCGCCGAGGCCCGGCTCACCCGGTTCCGACGCCCGGTCGAGATCGTCGTGGTGCCCGACCTGCCGCGGGCGCCGACCGGGAAGGTTCAGCGGGCGAAGGTGCGGACGATGGCCGAGCAGCCGTGACCGGCAGTGCCTCTGTGCCGCGTGCTGCCGCTGTGTCCGGGGGCACCGCCCCGGCGTCCTCGCGCGCCGTGCAGACGCCGACCCGCACCGCCGAGGGGAAGCCCCGGCACCTCTACGAGGTCGACGTCCTGCGGATCCTGACCTTCGCCTGCGTCATCGGCGTGCACACGACCAGCCACACGGTCGCCGCCGACGACGTGCCGCTGAACGCGCTGCTCGGCCTGCTCCACTTCACCCGGCTCGTGTTCTTCTCGCTCACGGCCTTCGTCCTCGTGTACAGCTACACGCTGCGCCCCCGGCCGATGGCGCAGTTCTGGCCCAAGCGCTTCCTGCTCGTCGGCGTGCCCTACCTGGCGTGGTCGTTCGTCTACGTGGCGGCGTCCTGGCTCCTGAGCGCCACCCGCCGCGGCGACGTCCCCGACCTCGTGCGCACCTACGCCGAGGGCATCGTCACCGGCGTCTCCTGGTACCACCTGTACTTCCTGCTCGTGACCATGCAGGTGTACCTGCTGCTGCCCGTGATCGCGTGGCTCGTGCGGCGGACGCGCGGGCACCACGTCGCCGTCCAAGTCGTGACGCTCGTTGTCCAGCTCGTCGTCTTCGCCGGGTACAAGTACTTCCCGGCCAGCGACGCGTGGATGCAGGGCTACCAGAAGCAGTTCTTCTTCTCGTACGTCTTCTTCATCGTCTCGGGGGCGATCGCCGCCGACCACGCCGACGCCTTCCTCCGGTTCATCCGGGTGCACCGCCGCGCCGTCCTCTGGGGCTTCGCGGGCGTCGGTGCCCTCACGCTCGGCGTCTGGGCGCTGCAGGTCGGCCTCGGACAGTCGCTCTACGCCGCCGGCACCCCGCTGCAGCCGATCCAGGTGATCTGGAGCAGTGCCGTGTTCGTCGGGTTCCTGGCCATCGGCGCCCGGTGGGCGGATCGGCGCCGACCCGGCAGTCCGCTCGCCCGCGTGGTCGACTACGGCTCGGACCGGTCGTTCGGCATCTTCCTGAGTCACCCGTTCGCGATCTGGATCCTGCTCTACGGCGACAGCGTGCTCGAGCGGGTCGTCCCGAAGCCGTGGTTGACGCTCGTCACGTACGTCCTGGTGCTCGTGCTGTCGGTCCTCGTCACGGAGCTGTTCCGGTGGACGCCGCTGAGCGTGCCCCTGACCGGGCGGCCGTCGCTGGCGTCGCGGGGGCAGCGGGCGGCGCGGGCGCGGAGACGGGAGGCGGGTGCTCGGCGCGGGGCCGGGACCAGAGGGGGCGTTCCGGCCGCTGGCGGGTCGGGTGCGTCCGACTCGGCCGTCCAGCCGGGGGAGCCGGTGGAGCCGGTGGAGCCGGACGATGCGCTCGTGGGGGAGACGGACGACGTCGGGAGGCGTCCGACCCGCTGAGTGCGGCCTCGACGGCGACGCTGCCGGGCGGCGTTGCGCGCGGCGTTGCGGGCGGCGGGTGCGCGTGCGCACCGTGCTGGGTCCGCGGCGTGGTGCGGTGGTGCTTGCTGGGTGCGGGGTTGCAGTGGCGCACGGAGCGTGGAACGTCGCACGGGTTGACGGTCGGCGCACCGTGCGCTGGCCGGACGGGAGGCGCGGGGCGGGCTGGCATCGCGCGTCACGTCGAGCGTGGTGGCGGACGGGGGGGACGGGGCGGGCTGGCGCCGCGCCTCCCGTCCGCACCGTGCGGGCGTCGTGAACGGGTGCGGTGCTGCGCGCTGGGTGCGGGGTTGTGGCGGGGCACGGAGCGTGCAACGTCGCACGGGTTGACGGACGGCGCACCGTGCGCTGCCGGGGTTGGCCACGGCGGGGCCGCCCAGGCCAGGACCAGGCGGGCCGGGACCAGGCGGGGCGGGGTGGGCCCGCCCCTGCGGCGGTCAGGCGGTGTGCTGCTCGGCCTTCGGGACGCCGATCTCGAGGACGCCGTCCGTCATCGTGAGGCGCTTCGGCTTCATGTACCAGGCGACGACGGCCGCCGCGGCGAGGAGGGCGCAGGACAGCGCGAACGGGAGCTGCCACCCCGAGGCGTCGATCAGCGCGCCGAAGACGATCGGCGAGATCACGCCGGCGATGCCGAACCCGGTGTTCATGAACCCCGAGGCCGTCCCGGACCACTGCGGCGCGACGTCCATCGGGATCGCCCAGAGGTTGGCGTTGCAGAGCTCGAGGAAGAAGAACGACAGCGCGAGCGAGATCGTGGCGACGACGAGGCCCTGCCCGATGACCAGTGGGACGAGGCAGATGAGCGAGCCTCCGAGTCCGGTGACGAGGACGATCCTGCGGGCGTTCCGGCTGTCGCCGCCGCGGTGGATGATGCGGTCGCTGAGCATGCCGCCGACGGTGTCGCCGACGACCCCGGCGAGCAGCACGAGCGTGGTGAAGAGTGCGAACTGACTGATCGGCAGACCGTAGGTGGAGCTGAGGAAGGTGGGGATCCAGGTGAGGAACACCCAGAGCACCCAGCCGTAGCCGAAGTCGACGAAGGTCACCGGCAGGATCTGGCGCGCGAGCGTGCGCCACGGGACGGGCGGGCGCGTGGCGCGGGTCTCGACGGGCGGGAGCTCGTCGAGTTCGACCTGCCGGATGCCGGCGGTGTCCTCGGGCTTGTCGCGGAACCAGACGAACCAGACGACGGCCCACGCGATGCTCAGCACAGCGGTCGCGAAGAACGCCCACCGCCAGCTGCCGGTCGCACCGATCACCCACGCGACCAGGAGCGGCGCGAGCGCGTTGCCGAGGCGGGCGGCCGAGTGCACGACGCCCTGCGCGAAGCCGTTGCGATCGCGGGGGATCCACCGGCTCATCGCCTGGGTGGCGGCGGGGAACGCGGCGGCCTCGCTGAGACCGAGGAGCGCGCGGGCGGCGAAGAGGGTCCAGAACCCGACCGAGAAACCGGTCCACAGGGTCGCGACGCCCCAGACGACGGTGATGACGAAGAGGGCCTTCCGCGGTCCGAACTTCTCGGCGATCGTTCCGCCGAACACCTGGAGCAGTGCGTAGGGGAGCGCGAACGCCGAGACGATGAGTCCGGCGGTCGTCTCGTTGAAGCCGAAGTCCTCGGTGATGTGCGGGAGCGCGGTCGAGATGTTGGTGCGGTCGATGTACGAGATCGCGTACATGAAGCAGAGGAGGATGAGCACTCGTCCGCGGATGCGTCCGCGGAACGGGGTGCCCTTCGTCGGTGCGGCGGGGGTCGCCGTCGTCATGGGGCCTCTCCAGGGGAGTGAGAGCGATTCGGGTTGCTGAACGGATCGGAGGCTATGCCGGATCCCTATCAGCGGTCTTTGAGCCAGCCTGGGCTGGACGATACGCCGACGGCGAGCAGTCGGCTCCGGTGTCAGGGGTGCCGACTAGCGTTGTCGGCATGGCAGTGTCAATCGAGCCCACGCGCGCGGTCCGCCCGTTCGAGGTCATCAGCGAGTACTCGCCGAGCGGCGACCAGCCCGCGGCGATCGCCGAGCTCGCCGGCCGCATCAACGCCGGTGAGACGGACGTCGTGCTGCTCGGTGCGACCGGTACCGGCAAGTCGGCGACGACCGCCTGGCTCATCGAGCAGGTGCAGCGCCCGACGCTGGTGCTCGCACACAACAAGACCCTCGCGGCACAGCTCGCGAACGAGTTCCGGAGCCTGCTGCCGAACAACGCGGTCGAGTACTTCGTCTCGTACTACGACTACTACCAGCCCGAGGCGTACGTCCCGCAGACCGACACCTTCATCGAGAAGGACTCGTCCGTCAACGCCGAGGTCGAGCGGCTCCGACACTCGACGACCAACTCCCTGCTCAGCCGGCGCGACGTCGTCGTGGTGTCGACTGTGTCGTGCATCTACGGCCTCGGGACGCCGGAACAATACATGAACGCCTCGGTCGCGCTCCACGTCGGCCAGACGATCTCGCGCGACCAGCTCGTCCGCAAGTTCGTCTCGATGCAGTACCAGCGCAACGACGTCGACTTCGCGCGCGGCACCTTCCGGGTCCGTGGCGACACCCTCGAGATCATCCCGATGTACGAGGAACACGCGATCCGCATCGAGATGTTCGGGGACGAGGTCGAGGCGCTCTCGTACCTGCACCCGCTGACCGGCAACGTGATCGAGGACATGCCCGCGGTGTCGATCTTCCCGGCGTCGCACTACGTCGCCGACACCGAGGTCATGCACCGCGCGATCGCCACGATCAAGGACGAGCTCGCCGAGCGGCTGACCGAGCTCGAGGGCCAGGGCAAGCTGCTCGAGGCCCAGCGCCTGCGGATGCGGACCACGTTCGACATCGAGATGATGGAGCAGATCGGCTTCTGCTCGGGCATCGAGAACTACTCCCGCCACATGGACGGCCGCGCGGCGGGGGAGCCGCCGCACTGCCTGCTCGACTTCTTCCCGGACGACCTGCTCATCGTGATCGACGAGTCGCACGTGACCGTGCCGCAGATCGGCGCGATGTACGAGGGCGACGCGTCACGCAAGCGCACCCTCGTCGAGCACGGCTTCCGACTGCCGAGCGCCCTCGACAACCGACCGCTCCGGTGGGAGGAGTTCCTCGAGCGCTCCGGCCAGAAGGTCTACCTGTCGGCGACGCCGGGTCGGTACGAACTCGGCGTGACCGACAGCGTGGTCGAGCAGATCATCCGCCCGACCGGCCTGGTCGACCCCGAGATCGTCGTGAAGCCGAGTGACGGCCAGATCGACGACCTGCTCGAGGAGATCAAGCAGCGCGTCGAGAAGGACGAGCGCGTCCTGGTCACCACGCTCACGAAGCGCATGGCCGAGGAACTCACCGACTTCCTCGGCAACGCGGGGGTCCGCGTCCGGTACCTCCACTCCGACGTGGACACCCTGAAGCGCGTCGAACTGCTCACCGAGCTGCGCCAGGGCGTCTACGACGTGCTCGTCGGCATCAACCTGCTGCGCGAGGGGCTCGACCTGCCCGAGGTGTCGCTCGTCGCGATCCTCGACGCCGACAAGGAAGGCTTCCTGCGCTCGTCGACCTCGCTGATCCAGACGATCGGTCGCGCCGCCCGCAACGTGTCGGGTCAGGTGCTGATGTACGCCGACAAGATGACCGACTCGATGAAGACCGCGATCGAGGAGACCGACCGCCGCCGCGAGAAGCAGGTGGCGTACAACCTCGAGCGCGGCATCGACCCCCAGCCCCTGCGCAAGAAGATCGCCGACATCACCGAGATCCTGGCGCGGGAGAACGACGACACCAAGGCGCTGCTCGAGGGTCGGCCAGGTGCGGACGGTCGCCGCTCCCCGACGCCGAACCTCAAGCGGACCGGCATCGCGGGCGAAGGGGCGACCCAGCTCGAGGCCACCATCGCAGACCTCAACGAGCAGATGCTGCAGGCCGCCGCCGAGCTGAAGTTCGAGTTGGCGGCGCGGCTCCGCGACGAGGTCCAGGACCTCAAGAAGGCGCTGCGGCAGATGGAGTCCGCCGGACATGTCAACTGACGTCGGGGCGACGGCCCCGGGGCCGTCGCGGACCGTCGTCGTCACGGGGGCGAGCGCCGGCCTCGGGTACTTCGCGGCCGAGCAGCTCGCCGCGGCCGGACACCGCGTCGTGCTGGCGACCCGGGACCGCTCGCGCGCCGCAGCCGCCGAACGGAGCATCCGGCGACACGTGGACAGCGCCGACCTCGCGCACGTGCACCTCGACCTGGCGGACCTCGACAGCGTGCGCGCCGCAGCCGACGAGCTCGCGCACCTGCAGCCGGATGGCGTCGACGCGATCGTCAACAACGCCGGCGTGGTCGGCGCGAGCACGATGCAGCGGACCGCGCAGGGGACCGAGCTCCAGGTGGGCACGAACCACCTCGGGCACTTCGCGTGGACGGCCCTGACCCTCCCGCTGCTGGAACGCCGTGCCGGACGGGTGGTGCACCTCGGCTCGATCGCGCACCGCTGGGCGCGACTCGACCCGACGGATCCACTCGGCGCGCGCCACTACTCGAGCTACCGCCAGTACGGCCGGAGCAAGCTCGCGGTCATGCTGTTCGGCTTCGAGCTGGCCGAGCGACTGGCGGATGCGGGCTCTTCGGTGGCGAGTGTCGTCGCGCACCCGGGCTTCTCGCTCGACCTGCTCTCGCCCGAGCGGCCGGACGTCGCGTCGTCCCGCTCCGAGCCGGCGTGGACCCGTCCGGCGCAGCGCCTGTACGCACAGGGCAAGGACGCCGGCGCCGACCCGCTCGTGCACGCTGCCGTGGCGGACGACGTCCGCTCCGGCGAGTACTGGGGACCGTCCGGCTGGATGCAGCTCCGGGGTGCGGCGACGGTCGTCCGCGCCGAGCCACGGGCCCACGACCGCACCGAGGCCGCCCGACTCTGGGCCGCCAGCGAGCGCGCCGCGGGGGTCGCGTTCGCTCTCGACGCACTCGTCTGACCGTCCATCGCAGCCGAATGTCGGTGCCGCTTCGTAGAATCGACGACGATGACCATCACCTCTGACCGCGGAACCTCGACGTCGGGCCGGAACGCCTTCGGCGAGCCCGCAGACCTCCACATCCCCGGCGGGACGGCCCCGCACAGTACCTCGACGCTCAGCGTCCGTGGTGCGCGCGTGCACAACCTGCGCGACGTCGACCTCGAGATCCCACGCGATTCGCTCGTCGTGTTCACGGGCCTGTCCGGATCCGGCAAGTCGTCGCTCGCGTTCGACACGATCTTCGCGGAGGGGCAGCGCCGCTACGTCGAGTCGCTGTCCGCCTACGCCCGGCAGTTCCTCGGCCAGGTCGACCGGCCGGACGTCGACTTCATCGAGGGGCTCTCGCCCGCGGTGTCGATCGACCAGAAGTCGACGAACCGCAACCCGCGGTCGACCGTCGGCACCATCACCGAGGTCTACGACTACATGCGCCTGCTCTGGGCGCGCATCGGCGTGCCGCACTGCCCCGTGTGCGGCGAGGTGATCAGCAAGCAGAGCGTGCAGCAGATCGCCGATCAGCTCATGGAGTTCGAGTCGGGGACGCGCTTCCAGGTGCTCGCGCCCGTGATCTCGAAGAAGAAGGGCGAGTTCGTCGACCTCTTCCAGGAGCTCGCGGCGTCCGGCTACGCCCGCGCGATCGTCGACGGGGAGCGCATCCAGCTCAGCGACCCGCCCAAGCTCAAGAAGCAGGTCAAGCACGACATCTCGGTGATCGTGGACCGTCTCGTCGCCAACGAGGACATCCTCGGGCGTCTGACCGACTCGCTCGAGACCGCACTGCGGCTGACCGACGGTACGGTCGCGATCGACCTCGTCGACGTCGAGGGGCCCGGTGCGGTCCGGACGTACTCCGAGAACCTGTCCTGCCCGAACAACCACCCGCTGGCGCTCACCGAGATCGAGCCCCGGACCTTCTCGTTCAACGCGCCGTTCGGTGCGTGCCCCGAGTGCTCCGGCCTCGGGACCCGGATGTCGGTCGACCCGGACCTGGTCCTCGGCGACCCCGAGGCGTCCTTGCGCGACGGCGTGCTGCTGCCGTGGACCGGGACGAGCGGGCTCTACTCGTACTTCGAGAAGCTCCTCGCGGGCCTCGGCAAGGACCTCGGGTTCGACCTGGACACCCCGTGGAGCAGCCTCGACCCGTCGGTGCAGGCAGCGATCCTGACGGGCAAGGACTTCCAGGTGTCGGTCTCCTGGCGCAACCGGTTCGGCCGCGAGATGCGGTACACGAGCGGGTTCGAGGGCGTCATGCCGTACATCGAGCGCAAGTTCGCCGAGGCCGAGTCCGACTCGCAGCGGCAGCGCTTCCAGGGCTACCTGCGCGAGGTGCCCTGCCCGGTGTGCGACGGCACGCGCCTGAAGCCCGAGGTCCTGGCGGTGACGGTCGACGGCCGTTCCATCGCTGACGTCACGGACATGTCGCTCGACAACGCCTACGGCTTCATGGAGAGCCTCACGTTGACCGAGCGCGAGGCGCACATCGCCGCGGCCGTCCTGCGCGAGATCCGAGCGCGGCTCGAGTTCCTGCTCGAGGTCGGTCTGAACTACCTGACGCTCTCCCGCGGGGCCGGTGGTCTTTCCGGTGGCGAGGCACAGCGCATCCGCCTGGCGACCCAGATCGGCTCCGGTCTGACGGGCGTGCTCTACGTCCTCGACGAGCCGAGCATCGGGCTGCACCAGCGCGACAACCGCCGACTCATCGACACCCTGGTCAAGCTCAAGGACCTCGGCAACACGCTCATCGTCGTCGAGCACGACGAGGACACCATCCGCACGGCGGACTGGGTCGTCGACATCGGTCCGGGTGCCGGTGTGAACGGCGGCAACGTCGTGCACTCCGGTTCGTACGAGGGGATCATCGAGAACCGCGACTCGATCACCGGCGACTACCTCGCCGGTCGGCGCGCCATCGAGGTGCCGGCCGAGCGTCGGAAGGTCAACCTGAAGCGCACGATCAGCGTGCAGGGTGCGCGGGCGAACAACCTCAAGTCGATCGACGCGGACTTCCCGCTCGGTGTCTTCACCGCGGTCACGGGGGTGAGCGGCTCCGGCAAGTCGACGCTCGTCAACGACATCCTCTACAAGGTGCTCGCCAACCAGCTCAATGGCGCACGGCACATCGCGGGGAAGCACACGCGTGTGAAGGGGCTCGACCAGCTCGACAAGGTCGTGCACGTCGACCAGGCGCCGATCGGCCGGACCCCGCGGTCGAACCCGGCGACCTACACCGGTGTCTTCGACCGCATCCGGCAGCTCTTCGCCGAGACGCCCGAGGCGAAGGCGCGTGGCTACCAGCCCGGTCGCTTCAGCTTCAACGTGAAGGGCGGTCGCTGCGAGAACTGCTCCGGGGACGGCACGATCAAGATCGAGATGAACTTCCTGCCGGACGTCTACGTCGCGTGCGAGGTCTGTGGCGGTGCCCGCTACAACCGCGAGACGCTGCAGGTGCACTACAAGGGCAAGGACATCTCCGAGGTCCTCGACATGCCGATCAGCGAGGCGGCCGAGTTCTTCGAGCCGATCTCCGCCATCCACCGGTACATGGCGACGCTGGTCGACGTCGGGCTCGGGTACGTGCGCCTCGGCCAGAGTGCGACGACCCTGTCCGGCGGTGAGGCGCAGCGTGTGAAGCTCGCGACCGAGCTCCAGCGACGCTCGAACGGCCGCACCGTCTACGTGCTCGACGAACCGACCACCGGTCTGCACTTCGAGGACGTCCGGAAGCTCCTGCTCGTGCTGCAGAGCCTCGTCGACAAGGGCAACACCGTCATCACGATCGAGCACAACCTCGACGTCATCAAGTCGGCCGACTGGCTCATCGACATGGGGCCGGAAGGCGGTTCGGGCGGTGGCACGGTCCTCGCGACCGGGACGCCGGAGCACGTGGCGAACGTGCCCGAGAGCCACACCGGCGTGTTCCTCAAGGAGATCTTCGACGCACAGGACGCCCGGGTCGGCAAGGAGCAGGCCGTCGGCGCCCGGACCGCGACGCAGAAGCGTCCGAAGGCGAAGCAGAAGGCGGGTGCGCGGTAGGTGGCGGACACCGTCTCCTGGCGACCGAAGGCGGGGGAGATCCCGACCGATCCGGGCGTCTACCGCTGGCGTGACGAAGCGGGTCGGGTGCTCTACGTCGGCAAGGCGAAGAACCTCCGTGCCCGGCTGAGCAACTACTTCGCCCCACTGCCGACGCTGCACGAGCGCACCCGGCGGATGGTGCTCACGGCACGCAGCGTCGAGTGGACCACCGTCGGCTCCGAGATCGAGGCGCTGCAGCTCGAGTACACGTGGATCAAGGAGTTCGATCCGCCGTTCAACGTCAAGTTCCGTGACGACAAGTCCTACCCGTACATGGCGATCACCCTCGGTGAGGAGTCACCGCGGGTGATGGTCACCCGGAACCGGAAGATCAAGGGCGCGAAGTACTTCGGGCCGTACCCGAAGATCTGGGCCGTGCACGACACGATCGACCTGATGATCAAGGTGTTCCCGATCCGCACCTGCTCGGACTCGTCCTACAAGAAGGCGATGCAGACCGGCAAGCCGTGCTTCCCTGGTCAGATCGGCAAGTGCGGCGGTCCGTGCTCGCAGAAGGTCACGATCGCCGAGCACCGTGCGATGGTCGAGGAGTTCGTCCGCTTCATGGCGAGCTACGACCGACGTGTCATCACCCAGCTCCGGCAGCGCATGGCCGCATCGGCCGACGCGATGCAGTACGAGCAGGCGGCGAAGTTCCGCGACCAGGTCGGCGCGCTCGAGGCAGTGCTCGAGAAGTCCGCGGTCGTGCTCCGCGACTCGGTCGACCTCGACCTGTTCGGCATCTCCGAGGACGAGCTCGCCGCGGCCGTGCAGCTGTTCTCGGTCCGCGGTGGGCGCATCCGCGGTGTGCGCGGATGGGTGGTCGACAAGGAGCTCGACATCTCGACCGGCGACCTCATCGAGCAGATCGTGCAGGGGCAGTACGCGACGGGCGACGAGCCTCCGCGCGAGGTGGTCGTGCCCGAGCTGCCCGAGGACGCCGACGCGCTGCAACAGTGGCTCAGTGAGCGCCGCGGTGGCCGTGGGACGAAGCTCAGCACCGCCCAGCGTGGCGACCGTGCCGGGCTCGCCCGGACGGCGGCGCAGAACGCGGCGCAGGCGCTGATGCTCTACAAGACCAAGCGGTCGGCCGACTACACGACCCGGTCGGCGGCGCTGGCGGACATCCAGGACGCCCTCGGGATGACCGAGGCACCGCTCCGGATGGAGTGCTACGACATCTCGCACCTGCAGGGGACGAACGTCGTCGCGTCGATGGTCGTGTTCGAGGACGGCCTGCCACGCAAGGACCAGTACCGCCGGTACACGATCGCCGAGACCACGGACGACACCGACAGCATGTACCAGGTGCTGACCCGGCGACTCGCGCGCCTCGACGAGGACGCCGAACTGCCGGACGTGCCCGACGTCACGAGCGACGAGCTGATCGAGGGCTCGAAGCCGACCAAGCGCTTCGCGTACCGGCCGCAGCTGTTGATCGTCGACGGCGGGCAACCGCAGGTGCAGGCGGCGAAGCGCGCGATGGACGAGGCCGGCGTGCGGGACATCGCCCTCGTGGGGATCGCGAAGCGGCTCGAGGAGCTCTGGCTGCCGGACGACGACTTCCCGGTGATCCTGCCCCGCAACTCCGAGGCGCTGTTCCTCATCCAACGGATCCGTGACGAGGCGCACCGCTTCGCGATCACGCACCAGCGGACCCGTCGCAAGCGGGACGTCCGGTCGCGGCTGTCCGAGATCCCCGGCCTCGGGCCCACCCGCGTGAACGCCCTGCTGAAGCACTTCGGCTCGGTGGCGCGGCTCCGTGAGGCCACGGCGGAGGAGATCGGCGAGGTGAACGGCGTCGGCCCGGCGACGGCGGCGGCCGTGGTCAGCAAACTCGCCCAGACCCCCACGAGCGCGCCGGAAGCAGCGGGCGCTGGGTCGCCGACGAGCGCGCCGGCGACGAGCGCACCGGACGGAGTGGACGGAGACGCCATGGCGGACGCGCCGAGCGCCCCCGGCACGGCGCGCCTGCCCGAAGCGACCGACGACGGCCCGCACCTGCCCGCATGAGGCGCACCGCGCCTCCCGGACGGACGACGCACGCACCGGACGGACCGGTCGGGCCCGACCAACGCCACGCACCGCACCGACCGGTCCGACGGCACGGACCGCACCGATCGCACGCACCGCACGCATCGCACCGCACCGCACCGACCGCACCCGACCGGATGACGCACCCCGAGCCCCCCGTCCGGGCGGTACCCTTGTCCCGCAGCCGAGACCTCCCCGGGCGACGCGCCCGGGCCGCCACGACGGAGCCCACTCCCAGATGACCGACAGCGACCCAGCGCCGACCCGATCGCCGCAGCAGCACGACATCCTCATCGTCACCGGCATGTCCGGGGCCGGTCGTTCGACGGTGGGGAAGGCGCTCGAAGACCTCGGCTGGTACGTGGTCGACAACCTCCCGACGCAGATGCTCGCGCCGCTCACCGAGCTCGCGGACCGCGCCGGCGAGAAGATCCCGAAGATCGCCACGGTGGTCGACGTCCGCGGCGGGCGGTTCTTCACCGACCCCGAGCAGGCCGTAGAACAGGTGCGCAAGAGTGCGTCGGCGCGGGTCCGGGTGCTCTTCCTCGAGGCCACCGACGCCGTCCTGGTGCGGCGGTTCGAGCAGGTCCGGCGACCCCACCCGCTCCAGGGCGAGGACACGCTCCTCGACGGCATCGGCCGCGAACGCAGTCGGCTCGCGGCACTGCGCGAGGCGTCGGACCTCGTCATCGACACGTCCGACCTGAACATCCACCAACTCGCGAACGCCGTGACCGAGCAGTTCGCCGAGGACCACTTCACCGGCGTGCAGGTGACGCTGATGAGCTTCGGGTTCAAGTACGGACTGCCCGCGGACGCCGACATGGTGGCCGACGTCCGGTTCCTCCCGAACCCGTACTGGGTCCCGGAACTCCGCCCGCACACGGGCCTCGACCGACCCGTCTCCGACTACGTCCTGGCGCAGCCCGGAGCCCGCTCGTTCGTCGAGCGCTACGCCGACGTCCTCGAGCCGGTGTTCGAGGGGTACCAGCGCGAGAACAAAAGACACGCTACGATCGCCATCGGCTGTACCGGCGGCAAGCACCGCTCGGTCGCCATCGTCGCCGAGCTGGCGAACCTCCTCCGCGGGATGCCCGACGTCGCCGTGCGTGTGAAGAACCGAGACCTCGGCCGAGAGTGACCGTCCCTCCGGCCGCTCCACACGACGTGCGCCGGGCACGCGGACCCCACCAGAAGAAACGTTAGGAATGATGCTGTGCCGTTGACTGCCGAGGTCAAGGACGAACTGGCCCGGGTCGTCGTGAACCGGAACACGGTCCGCGCCGCCGAACTCGCGACCATCCTGCGGTTCGCGGGTGGCCTGCACGTCATCTCGGGCAGGATCGCGGTCGAGGTCGAACTCGACACCCGGATCATCGTGCACCGTGTGCGCAAGGACCTCGCCGAGCTGTACGGCGTGCGGAGCGAGGCGTCGGTGGGGTCGTCCGCGTCCGCCCGTCGTGGCACCCGGTACCTCGTGCGCGTGCTCGAGGCGGGGGAGACCCTCGCCCGGCAGACGGGGCTCATGGACGCCCGTCGCCGTCCGGTCCGCGGGCTGCCGAACCGCCTCACCACGGGCAACCGTGAGGACCTCGCCGCGATCTGGCGCGGGGCGTTCCTCGCCGCCGGCACGCTGACCGACCCCGGTCGGGCGGCCGCGCTCGAGGTCACGTGCCCGGGCAACGAGGCCGCGATGGCGCTCGTCGGCGCCGCGTCGCGGCTCGGCATCGCCGCCAAGGGGCGCGAGGTCCGGGGCGTGCACCGCGTCGTCATCCGCGACGGCGAGGCCATCGGCCAGATGCTGACCGTGATGGGTGCCGCGCGCACCACCGCCGACTGGGAGGAGATGCGCCAGCGCCGCGAGGTCCGCGCGACCGCCAACCGGCTCGTCAACTTCGACGACGCGAACCTCCGCCGCTCGGCGCAGGCCGCCGTCGCCGCCTGCGCCCGGGTCGAGCGTGCGCTCGAGATCCTCGGCGACGAGGTCCCGGACCACCTCAAGTACGCCGGCTCGCTCCGTCTGGAGCACCGCGACGCGTCGCTCGACGAGCTCGGCCAGCACGCCGAGCCGCCGATGACGAAGGACGCCATCGCCGGCCGCATCCGCCGCCTGCTCGCGATGGCCGACAAGCGCGCGTCGGACCTCGGGATCCCCGGCACCGAGGCGAGCGTCCCCGAGGAGCTCGAAGGGGCCTGATCGCGGTCGCGAGACGTTCCGAGACGGGAGGCGCGGTGCCAGCTGGCACCGCGCCTCCCGTCCGTCTCGGGGGTGATCCAGGGCGGTCGTCACGACCGTCCGGACGGACCGTCATCGCGCGCAGGCGCGCAGTGTCCGACTGCTAGGGTCGTTACGGCGACGTTACGGGGCGTATCGTCCACCACACGTGGGCCCGAAGGGCCACACGACTCCGAAAGCAGCGCCCCCTGGGCGCTCCACACCCACCAGGAGATCCATTGACCGTCAAGATCGGTATCAACGGCTTCGGCCGCATCGGCCGTAACTTCTTCCGGGCGGCCCTCGCCAAGGGCTCCGACCTCGAGATCGTGGCCGTGAACGACCTCACCGACAACGCCGCCCTCGCGAACCTGCTCAAGTTCGACTCGATCACGGGTCGTCTCGGCAAGTCCGTCGAGCTCGACGGCGACAACATCGTCGTCGACGGCAAGGCGATCAAGGTCCTCGCGGAGCGCGACCCCGCCAACCTCCCCTGGGGCGAGCTGGGCGTCGACATCGTCATCGAGTCGACCGGTTTCTTCACCAAGGCCGCCGATGCGCAGAAGCACATCGACGCGGGTGCCAAGAAGGTCATCATCTCCGCCCCGGCCACGGGTGACGACGTCACCATCGTGCTCGGCGTGAACGAGGACCAGTACGACCCGGCGAACCACAACATCATCTCGAACGCGTCCTGCACCACGAACAGCCTCGCGCCGCTCGCCAAGGTGTTCAACGACAAGTTCGGCATCGAGCGTGGCCTCATGACGACGGTGCACGCCTACACCGCCGACCAGAACCTGCAGGACGGGCCGCACAAGGACCCGCGTCGTGCCCGTGCCGCCGCGCTGAACATCGTGCCGACCTCGACCGGTGCCGCCAAGGCCATCGGCCAGGTCATGCCCGAGCTCGCCGGCAAGCTCGACGGCTTCGCGCTCCGCGTCCCGGTCCCGACCGGTTCGATCACCGACCTCACCCTCGAGACCAAGTCCGAGGTCACGGTCGACGAGATCAACGCCGCCTACAAGGAGGCCGCCGAAGGCCCCCTCAAGGGCATCCTGCTCTACAGCGAGGACCCGCTGGTGTCGACCGACATCACCACGGACCCGCACTCCTCGATCTACGACTCCGGCCTGACCAAGGTCATCGGCGGCCTCGTGAAGATCACCTCGTGGTACGACAACGAGTGGGGCTACTCGAACCGCCTCGTCGACCTCACCGAGTACGTGGGCGAGCGCCTCTAACCCATGGCGCTCCGCACCCTCGAGGACCTCGGCGACCTCGCCGGCAAGCGCGTCGTCGTCCGCTGCGATCTCAACGTCCCGCTCAAGGACGGCGTGATCACGGACGACGGCCGCGTCCGGGCGTCGCTGACCACCCTGGACACCCTGATCACCGCGGGCGCCCGCGTCATCGTGATCTCCCACCTCGGTCGCCCGGACGGCGAACCGAAGCCGGAGTTCTCGCTGGCACCGGTCGGCCAGCGGCTGTCCGAGCTGCTCGGGAAGCCGGTCACGTTCGTCGGCGAGACCGTCGGCGACGAGGCGACCGCCGCCGCCGAGGACCTCGAGGACGGCGACGTCCTGCTGCTCGAGAACCTCCGGTTCAACCCGGAGGAGACCTCGAAGGACGCCGACGTGCGGAAGGCCTTCGCGGACCGCATCGCGGCCCTCGGCGACGCCTTCGTCTCCGACGGCTTCGGGGTCGTGCACCGCAAGCAGGCCTCGGTCTACGAGCTCGCCTCGGCACTGCCGTCGGCCGCGGGTTCGCTCATCGAGACCGAGCTCGGCGTGCTCGAGCGCCTCACCACCTCGCCGGAGCGCCCGTACACGGTCGTCCTCGGCGGGTCCAAGGTGAGCGACAAGCTCGGCGTGATCGACCACCTCCTGCCCCAGGTCGACACCCTGTGCATCGGTGGCGGCATGCTCTTCACGTTCCTCGCGGCCCAGGGCCACGGGGTCGCGAAGTCGCTGCTCGAGCAAGACCAGCTCGACGTCGTCCGCGAGTACCTCTCGCGGGCGAAGGAGCTCGGCGTGACGATCGACCTGCCGACGGACGTCGTCGTGGCGTCCGGGTTCTCCGCCGACGCGTCGCACGAGACGGTCGCCGCGGACGCGATCGAATCGTCGTCCTTCGGGGCGGACGGCATCGGCCTCGACATCGGCCCGGAGACGGCGGCGCGGTTCGCGTCCGCGGTGTCCTCGTCGAAGACCGTGTTCTGGAACGGCCCGATGGGCGTGTTCGAGTTCCCGGCGTTCGCCGCCGGCACGAAGACCGTCGCCACGGCCCTGACCGAGGTCGACGGCCTCGGTGTGGTCGGCGGTGGCGACTCCGCTGCGGCCGTCCGGTCGCTCGGGTTCTCGGACGACCAGTTCGGGCACATCTCGACCGGTGGAGGAGCGAGCCTCGAGTTCCTCGAGGGCAAGTCGCTGCCCGGTCTCGAAGCACTGGGGTGGTCCCGATGAGCCGTACTCCGCTGATCGCCGGCAACTCCGGGGAGGATGCAGCATGAACCGCACCCCCTTGATCGCCGGCAACTGGAAGATGAACCTGGACCACCTCCAGGCCATCGCCACGGTGCAGAAGCTCGCCTGGACGCTGAAGGACGCCCGTCACGACTTCGACGACGTCGAGGTCGCGGTGTTCCCGCCCTTCACCGACCTCCGCAGCGTGCAGACGCTCATCTCGGCCGACAAGCTCCCGATCCGCTTCGGCGCGCAGGACCTCTCGCAGCACGACTCCGGTGCCTACACCGGCGACGTGTCGGGTGCGTTCCTGGCTGCACTCGACGCGCAGTACGTCATCGTCGGACACTCCGAGCGGCGCACCGTCCACGGTGAGACCGACGAGGTGGTCGCCGCGAAGACCGCCGCCGCCGTCAAGCACGGCCTCGTGCCGGTGGTCTGCGTCGGCGAGACGGGTGAGCAGCGCGAGGAGCGCGGCGCCGGTGTCGTGCCGGTCGAGCAGCTGCAGGTCGTCCTCGACGCCGTGCAGCCGTCCGAGATCGTCGTGGCGTACGAGCCGGTCTGGGCGATCGGCTCCGGCCAGGCCGCGACCGCCGAGCAGGCGCAGGACGAGTGCGCGGCGATCCGCCGTGGCATCGCCGCCGCCTGGGGGGACGAGGCCGCTGCGGCGACCCGCGTCCTCTACGGCGGTTCGGTGAAGTCGGGCAACATCGCCGGCTTCCTGCGCGAGCCCGACATCGACGGCGCGCTCGTCGGCGGCGCCTCGCTCGACGTGCAGGAGTTCGCGGCCATCGCGCGCTTCCGGCAGCACGTCGGACTCTGATCCACCGGTCACAGGCCGGTCGCCACGGTGCGGCCGGCCTGTGCCACGCCCAGCCCGAGGCACCTCGGCCGACCACCTGGCCGGTATACTCGGATGGCTGACTGACACGAAAGGTACGTCGTGGCGATTCTCTCCGTCGTGCTGCAGGTCCTGCTCGCGATAACGAGCCTCCTGCTCACGCTCCTCATCCTGCTGCACAAGGGCCGCGGTGGCGGCCTCTCCGACATGTTCGGCGGCGGCGTGACGAGCAACCTCGGGGCGTCCGGCGTCGCCGAGCGAAACCTCAACCGCATCACGGTGATCCTCGGTCTCCTCTGGATCGTGTCGATCATCGTGCTCGGTCTCATCAACAAGTTCACGGCGGGGAGCTGATCCATGGCAACCGGAGGCAGTGCAATCCGGGGTTCGCGCGTCGGCGCGGGTCCGATGGGGGAGCAGGACCGCGGGGTCCAGGCCGAGCGTGTGGCGATCTCGTACTGGGACGCCCTCGGCAACGAGGTCGTGCGGTACTTCGCCGCTGGCCTGCCCGATGACGAGATCCCCGAGACGGTGGACTCGCCGTCGACCGGGCTCCCGGCCGGACGCGACAAGGACAACCCTCCCGTCGTCGCGAAGACCGAGCCGTACAAGACGCACCTCGCGTACGTGAAGGAGCGCCGCACCGAAGAAGAGGCGGCCCAGCTCCTCGAGGACGCGCTGCAGCAGCTCCGCCAGCGTCGCGGTACCGCGAAGTAGTCGAACACGACGTCCGATGGCCCCCGCACCGATCCGGTGCGGGGGCCTTCGTCGTGTGGGCGGCGTTGAGCGCCCACCGAGCTGGCGCCGACCGCGGGCGACCGAGGTCGCGGGACGTGCCGCGCGGGCGCCGCGCGGCCCCGAGCGGGCGCCGCGCGGGCGCCGCGCGGGCGCCGAGCGGGCGCCGAGCGGGCAGGACACGCCGCGTGCGTTCCGTGAGCGGGCAGGATGCGCCGCCGGCGCACGCCGAACGGGACGTATTTCGCCCACTCGACCCCACGAGCTGGGCCGGCCGCACGGGCCGCACCCACGAACGGACGGGAGGCGCGGTGCCAGCTGGCACCGCGCCTCCCGTACGTCAGGGGACCGCGTCTAGTACGTCGACGCGATGAGGTTCTCGGGGACGTCGCGAGCGGCGTCCTGGTCCACGAAGAACACCGTGCGCTTGCGACCCTGCACGCCACCGACCGGGACCTCGTCGACCGAGGCACCCGCGAGCGCGAGCCCGAGGACCGAGGCCTTCTCGGCTCCGGACAGGATGACCCAGACCCGCTGCGACGCGTTGATCGCCGGGTAGGTGAGAGTCAGGCGCTGCGGCGGCGGCTTGGGGGAGTCGTCGACCGGCAGCACGACGCGGTCGGTGACGGTGAGCTGCGGGAACTCCGGGAAGAGCGAGGCGGTGTGGCCGTCGGGGCCGACGCCGAGGAGCGTGATGTCGAACCGGGGCGCGATCGCGTCGTCCGGCGCGGCGGCGTGCAGTTCCTGCTCGTAGCGCGTCGCCGCGTCCTCGATCGAGAGTCCCTCGTCGGAGGCGGCGATCGGGTGGATGTTCGACGCCGGGATGTCGACGTGGTCGAAGAAGTCCGTCTGCGTGCCGGTGATGTTGCGATCGGCGTCACCCGCCGGTACCCAGCGCTCGTCGACCCACCACACGTGCACCTTCGACCAGTCGACGCTCTCACGCGCCGGCGACTGGCCGATCGCAGCGAGGACGAGCGACGAGACCGAGCCACCGCTGATGGCGATGTCCGCGCGCTCCTGCTCGTCGAGCACGTCGATGATCTTCGTGATGAAGCGTGCGGCGACCGAAGCGCCGAGGGCCTGCTTGTCCGGGTGCACCAGCACCCGCCGTTCGTTGGTCACGTGACTCCCGTGTTCGTGGTGGTCGAACGGTCGTGCGACCACCTTCGGTCCGGCCGTCCGGTCCGGCCGCCGCTCGCGCTGGACGAGCGACGGCCGGTCCGACCGGTCGTGTGGGGCTTGCTCAGCCGGCGATCGACTCGCGCAGCTGGGGGACCCCGTGCTTGACGACGTCTCCGAAGAGGACGTCCGGGTCGAGTCTACGGAGTTCCTCGGCCAGGCAGTCGCGCAGGTTGCGGCGCGGCAGCGACAGGTCGTGCGTCGGCTGTCCGGGCATCGAGAGCGTCGCGACGTCCACCAGGGACCGCTCGAGCTCGATGGCGCCGGACTCGCGGACGAGCTTGACGCCGTGGATGCCGCTCGAGCCGGTCGCACGCGGTGAGGTGACGACGGCGACCGGCACCTCGAGCTGCAGCTGCAGCCACGCGGCGAGCATGATCGTCGACGGGCTGTCGTACGCACCCGAGACCTCGACGGCGGTGATCGGCTCGTAGGGCGGCTGGTCGAGCGCCGCGGCGAGCTGGTTCCGCCACAGGGTCAGGCGGGTCCACGCGAAGTCCGTGTCACCCGGCACGTACGAGGCACCGAGGGCCTCGATCGCACCGTTCGGGTCCTTCTGCGCGGCCGCGTCGGTGATCCGTCGCTGGGCGATGCGGCCGAGGGCCGAGGCGGAGGGCTGCTCCGGAGCGGTCTGCGGCCACCAGGCCACGACGGGCGCGTCCGGCAGCAGGAGCCCCGTGACGAGGCTCTCCTCGTCGGTCGCGGTCTCGCCGTAGGCGCGGAGGACGATAACCTCGCTCGCCCCGGCGTCGCTCCCGACCCGGATCTGCGCGTCGAGGCGACCCGGCGACTTGGTGTCACCGTCGTTCTTCGACACGATGATGACGCGCATCGGGTGCTCGCGCGACGCCTCGTTCGCGGCCTCGATCGCCTCTTCCTCGTGGCCGAGGGCCGTCGAGATGATGAGCGTCAGGACACGACCGAGGGCGACGGCGCCGCCCTCCTCGCGGATGTGGACGAGCTTCTTCTGGATCTTCGAGACCGTGGTGTTCGGCAGGTCGATCTTCATGGACGCCTCCAGGTCCGGCCGTCGCGGGCGAGCAGGGCGTCGGCGGATGCCGGACCCCACGTGCCGGGACGGTACTGCTCGGGCTGGCCCTGCGTGGCCCAGAACTCCTCGATCGGGTCGAGGATCTTCCACGACAGTTCCACCTCTTGGTGACGGGGGAACAGGGGCGGGTCGCCGAGGAGCACGTCGAGGATGAGTCGCTCGTACGCCTCGGGCGAGGCCTCGGTGAACGCGTGGCCGTACCCGAAGTCCATCGTCACGTCACGCACCTGGGTGCCGACGCCGGGGACCTTCGAGCCGAACCGGAGCGTGACGCCCTCGTCCGGCTGCACCCGGATGACGAGCGCGTTCTGGCCGAGCGGGGACTGCGAGTTGCCGTAGACGTCCTCGGGGACGCGTTTGAAGACGATCGCGATCTCGGTGACGCGACGACCGAGTCGCTTGCCCGCGCGGAGGTAGAACGGGACGCCCTGCCACCGACGGGTCGCGATGTCGAGCTTGATCGCCGCGTACGTCTCGGTGCCGGACTCGGGGTCCATGCCCGCTTCCTCGAGGAAGCCGAGCACCTTCTCGCCGCCCTGCCAGCCGCCGGCGTACTGCCCGCGGGCGGTGGCGGTCGACAGGTCCTCGGGCAAGCGCACCGCCGAGAGCACCTTCTCCTTCTCGGCGCGGAGGTCCGCGGCCTTGAACGAGACCGGCTCCTCCATCGCGGTGAGCGCGAGGAGCTGCAGCAGGTGGTTCTGGATGACGTCGCGCGCCGCACCGATGCCGTCGTAGTACGCGGCACGCCCGGCGACGCCGATGTCCTCGGCCATCGTGATCTGCACGTGGTCGACGTAGTTCGAGTTCCAGATGGGTTCGTACATCTGGTTCGCGAACCGGAGCGTCAGGAGGTTCTGGACGGTCTCCTTGCCGAGGTAGTGGTCGATGCGGAACACGTCGTCCGGCGCGAAGACGCTCTCGACGATCGCGTTCAGCTCGCGGGCCGTGCGGAGGTCGGAGCCGAAGGGCTTCTCGACGACGACGCGGCTCCACGAGTCCTCGCGCTTCTCGGTCAGGCCGGACAGCTTGAGCTGCTCGGTGACCACGGGGAACATCTTCGGCGGGATGGACAGGTAGAACGCGTGGTTGCCGAGCGTCCCGCGCTCCGCGTCGAGCGTGTCGACGGTGCGCTTGAGCTCGCGGAACGCCTCGGGGTCGTCGAACGATCCCTGGACGAACCGGATGCCCTGTTCGAGCTGACGCCAGACGTCCTCGTCGAACGGGGTGCGCGAGTGCTCCTGGACCGCGTCGTGGACGAGCTGGGAGAAGTCTTGGTCCTCCCAGTCACGCCGAGCGAACCCGACGAGGGCGAACCCCGGGGGCAGGAGCCCTCGGTTCGCCAGGTCGTAGACCGCGGGCATCAGCTTCTTGCGGGACAGGTCGCCCGTCACGCCGAAGATGATGAGGGTGCTGGGTCCCGCGATCCGGTTCAGTCGACGATCCGTCGGCAGCCGGAGCGGGTTGTGCTCCGGGGTGATTGCCACCGGTGACATGAGTCGGTGAACTCCTTCGAGAGTCAGAGGGTGACGACGGCGGTCAGTGCTGCGGTGGCAGCGGCGACGTCCGTCGTCGTGAGGGTCAGGACCGGGCGGCCGTGCTGCGCGAGGACACTCGCGTCGCCGGCGGCCTGGGCCTGGATGAGCTGGCCGAACGTGAACGGACGGCCGGGGATGGCGAGGTCGTCGGGCTCGTCGGCCACGATCTGCAGGAACACACCGTTCGCCGGGCCACCCTTGTGGTACTGGCCGGTCGAGTGCAGGAAGCGCGGTCCGTAGCCGAACGTGACCGGTCGGCCGGTGCGCGCCGCCAGGTCGTCGCGCAGCGACGCGAGGGCCGGGTTCGCGGTCCGGTCCACGTACGCCTGCACGGCCAGGTAGCCGGTCGGGCCGACGTGGTCCAGGAGGCGCGTCACGGCTTCGGCGAGCGTGGTCCCGACCGCCAGGCCCTCGGTCGCGTGGACGGCGGTGGCGTCCTCGGTGAACGCGGGCACGGTCGGGGCCGGACGGTCGTCCAGGAGCGCACGGGCGGCGGACTTCGCCGCTTCGACGTCGGGCTGGTCGAACGGGTCGATGCCGAGCAGTCGACCGGCGACGGCCACGGCGTACTCCCACACGAGGAACTGGCCGCCGAGCGTCCCGGTGATCTCCACCTCGCCGTCGGCGACGTGGCGCTCGTCCTCGCGGGACCCGACGATTCGGATCACCTGCAGGTCGGGCAGACCGGCGGTCACCTCGGGGGAGTCGACGTCGAGCACGACGGGCAGCAGGCCGCGCCCGCTCTTGCCGGTCGACTCGGCGATCAGCTGCTCCACCCAGTCGCCGAAGCCGACGATGTGGGTGCCGTCCGCGACGATGCCGATCGTGGAGCGCAGCGGGGCGGTCCCACCGAGGACGGCGCCGAGCACGAGGCCCGGGTTCTCGTCGATGTCGACCGCGAGGAGCGCGGAGATCGCGTCGGCCTCGTCGAGGAGTTCCGCGATGTCGGCGCCCGCGAGGCCGGACGGCACCAGGCCGAACGCGGTCAGCGCGGAGTAGCGGCCGCCCACGTTCGGGTCGGCGGTGAACACGCGGTACCCGGCGTCGATGGCCGCGGCCTCGAGCGGAGAGCCCGGGTCGGTGACGACGACGATCCGCTTCGCCGGGTCGATGCCGGCGTCGCGGAAGGCCTGCTCGTACACACGGCGCTGCGAGTCGGTCTCGAGCGTCGAACCCGACTTCGAGGAGACGACGAGCACGGTGCGGTCCAGCTGGTGCTCCACAGCGGCCCGGACCTGTGCCGGGTCGGTGGAGTCGAGGACCGTGAGCGGCACACCGGCGGTCCGGGTGATGACCTCCGGTGCGAGCGACGAGCCGCCCATGCCGGCGAGGACGACGTGGTCGACCCCCTCGGCACGGAGCGACTCGCGGAGGGCAGCGACCTCGGCGACGAGCGGGCGGGAGACCGAGACGGCCTCCACCCAGCCGAGGCGCTTCGACGCCTCGGCCTCGGCGTCCGGACCCCAGAGCTCGGGGTCCTGGGCCGTGATGCCCGACGCCACCAGGTCGGTGACGAGACGCGGGACCACCTGGTCGATGGCCCGCGCCGCGTCACCGCTGGCGGCGATGGAGACCGTCACTCCTTGGCGCCCTCGAGCGCGGTCTTGACGGTGTCGACGAGCTCGCCCCACGAGACGATGAACTTGTCGACGCCCTCACGCTCGAGCAGCGCCACGACGTCGTCGTAGCTGATGCCCTGGGCGGCGATCTGGTCGAGGACCTGCTGCGCCTCGTCGAACGAGCCGGCGATGGCGTCGCCGTGGATCTCGCCGTGGTCGAACGTGGCGTCGAGGGTCTTGCCCGGCATGGTGTTGACGGTGCTCGGCGCGGCGAGCTCGGTCACGTAGAGCGTGTCCGGCAGCGACGGGTCCTTGACACCGGTCGATGCCCACAGCGGGCGCTGGGTGTTCGCGCCGGCCTCGAGCAGGCCGAGGGCGCGCTCGGAGGCGAACGCCTCGGTCCAGACCTGGTACGCGAGCTGGGCGTTCGCGATGCCGGCCTTCGACTTGAGGGCCTTCGCCTCGTCCGTGCCGACGGCGTCGAGACGCTTGTCGATCTCGGAGTCGACGCGCGACACGAAGAAGGACGCGACCGAGTGGATCTTCGAGAGGTCGTGGCCGGCGGCCTTGGCCTTCTCGAGACCACCGAGGTAGGCGTCGATGACGGCGCGGTAGCGCTCGAGCGAGAAGATCAGGGTGACGTTGACCGAGATGCCGGCGGCGATGACCTCGGTGATGGCCTCGAGGCCCTCGACGGTCGCCGGGATCTTGATGAGCACGTTCTCGCGGCCGACCTTGTCGAACAGGAACTTCGCCTGCTCGATGGTCTTCTGGGTGTCGTGCGCGAGGCCGGGCTCGACCTCGATCGACACGCGGCCGTCGAAGCCCTTGGTCGAGTCGTAGATCGGCTTGAAGATGTCGGACGCGTTCGCGACGTCCTGCGTGGTGATCTCGAAGATCGCGTCGGTCAGCTCGGTGCCGGCGGCCGCGAGCTCCTTGACCTGCGCGTCGTAGCGCTCGCCCTTGGCGAGGGCCGAGGCGAAGATCGTCGGGTTGGTCGTGACGCCGACGACGTTCTTCTCGGCGATGAGGGACTCGAGCTTGCCGGTCTCCAGCAGTTCGCGGGACAGGTCGTCGAGCCAGATGCTCACGCCGACCGCGGAGAGGGCGGCGGTGGGGGTGTTCTCAGCCATGTGTTTCTCTTCTTCTTTCATCGACTGGCCGTCGTCGCGGTGGCGACGGGGGCCGTGGTGTCGGGGTCTCGGTGGACCGGCAGGCGCGGGGCGGGGCCGAGCCGCGCCTCCCGGAAGAAGGGCCGGATCCGGCGAACCGGACCCGGCCCTGTCGGGTCAGGAAGCCGCGAGGGATTCCTTCGCGGCGGCCACGACGTGCTCCGTCGTGAAGCCGAACTCCTTGAAGAGCGTCTGGTAGTCGGCCGAGGCACCGAAGTGCTCGATCGAGACGCTGCGGCCCTTGTCGCCGACGATGTCGCGCCAGCTCATCGCGATGCCGGCCTCGACCGACACGCGAGCGGTGACGTCCTTCGGCAGGACCTGGTCCTGGTAGTTCTCGGACTGTGCGCGGAACCACTCGAGCGACGGGGCGCTCACGACGCGGGCGTTGATGCCCTCGCCCTTGAGCTGCTCACGCGCGTCGACGGCGATCTGGACCTCGGAGCCGGTCGCGATGAGGATCACGTCCGGGGTGCCGTTCGGCGCCTCGGCCAGGATGTACGCGCCCTTGGCGACGTTCTTCGCCGAGGCGAAGGTCTCACCCGAGGCCTCGCCCTCGCCACGCTCGAAGACGGGGAGGTTCTGACGGCTCAGCGCGATGCCGGCCGGGCGGTCCTTGTGCTTGAGCATCTCGAGCCAGGCGTAGGCGACCTCGTTGGCGTCGGCCGGGCGGACGACGTCCAGACCCGGGATCGCGCGGAGGGCGCTGAGCTGCTCGATCGGCTGGTGCGTCGGGCCGTCCTCGCCGAGGGCGACGGAGTCGTGCGTCCAGACGTAGATCGCCGGCGCCTGCATGAGCGCGGCGAGACGGACCGCCGGACGCATGTAGTCGCTGAAGATGAGGAAGGTGCCGCCGAAGGGGCGGGTGTTCCCGTGCAGGACGATGCCGGACAGGATCGAGCCCATCGCGTGCTCGCGGATGCCGAAGTGCAGCACGCGGCCGTACGGGTCGGTGCTCCACGTCTTGGTCGACGCCTCGACCGGACCGAAGGACTTGGCGCCCTCGATCGTGGTCAGGTTCGACTCGGCGAGGTCGGCCGAACCGCCCCAGAACTCGGGCATGAGCGGCGCGATGGCGTTGATGACCTTGCCGGAGGCGGCGCGGGTCGAGACGGCCTTCTCGGTCGGGAAGACCGGGAGCGCCTCTTCGAGGCCCTCGGGGAGCTCGCCGGCGTTGATGCGGTCGAGGAGCGTCTTCTTCTCCGGGTTGGCCGCGGCCCACGCGTCGAAGGTCTGCTGCCACTCGGCGTGCTCGGCCTGGCCCTTGGCGACGGCGCCGCGGGTGTACTCGAGCACCTCGGGGTCGACGTGGAAGGTCTGCTCGGGGTCGAAGCCGAGCACCTCCTTGAGGCCCTTGAGCTCCTCGCCACCGAGGGCGGAGCCGTGGATCTTGCCGGAGTTCTGCTTGGTCGGCGACGGCCAGCCGATGATCGTCTTGAGGACGATGAGCGACGGCTTGGTCGTCTCGGCCTTGGCGGCCTCGACGGCGCGGTACAGCTCCTCGACGTCTTCGGAGTACTCGCCGGTCTTCTTCCAGTCGACGTGCTGGACGTGCCAGCCGAGGGCCTCGTAGCGGGCCGCGACGTCCTCGGAGAACGCGATGTCGGTGTCGTCCTCGATCGAGATCTGGTTCGAGTCGTAGAAGACGACCAGGCGACCGAGCTGCTGGCGGCCGGCGAGGCTGGCGGCCTCGTTCGTGACGCCTTCCTGCATGTCGCCGTCACCGGCGATCACGTAGGTGAAGTGGTCGAACGGCGACTGGCCGTCGGCGGTCTCCGGGTCGAACAGACCGCGCTCGAAGCGCTGCGCGTAGCCGAAGCCCACGGCGGACGCGAGGCCCTGGCCGAGCGGGCCGGTGGTGATCTCGACACCGTCGGTGTGGCCGTACTCCGGGTGACCCGGGGTCTTCGAGCCCCACTTGCGCAGGTGCTGGAGGTCCTCGAGCTCGAGGCCGTAGCCGTGCAGGTAGAACTGCACGTACTGCAGGATCGAGGCGTGGCCCGCGGAGAGGATGAAGCGGTCGCGGCCGATCCAGGTGGAGTCGCTGGGGTCGCGACGCATCACCTTCTGGAAGAGGAGGTGGGCGACCGGCGCGAGGCTCATCGCGGTGCCGGGGTGACCGTTGCCGGCGGCCTCGACCGAGTCGGCGGCGAGTACGCGGGCCGTGTCGACGGCCTTCCTGTCGATGGCGTCCCAGGTGAATTCAGCCACTTGGATGTTGACCCTTCTTGATGCGACATGTGCGAGGGCTCGTGCCATCGCACGGACATGATCGCCATCCCGGGGCCTTCGTCAGGTCGCCGTCTCGCGGCGGCCGACCGGCTCTTCGCGGCCGACGTCATCGGGGCACGCACTGCGGGAGGGCGTCTCCAGCATAGTGACCATGCACTCAGAAGGGGTTCAGGTGACGCCGGTTGTTCACTCGTCGCCACGGGGACCCGCCGTCGGCCGGGCGTGTCGGTGGGCGACTTCGGTCCGGATGGCGGGGCGGGGCATCGTCGCAGCGCCTCGATCACGTAAACTGTCGGAGACCCGTGAGCATTCCGGGCCGACGCACGCCCCCGACGACGACGGAGCCGTCCACCGAGCGTGCGAGCTGACGCGAACAGACTGAGGTTCCCTTGCCGACTGCCACCGTGACCCGGCCCGACACCGATCGACCCCGCTCGACGCTGTCCCGCAAGGTGCGCGCGTACGTCTCGCTGACGAAGCCGCGGGTCATGGAGCTGCTGCTCGTCACCACGGCACCGACGATGTTCCTCGCCGAGCGCGGGGTGCCGGACCTGTGGCTCGTGTTCTGGACGATGCTCGGTGGTGCCATGTCCGCCGGGTCCGCCTCGGCCTTCAACTGCTACATCGACCGCGACATCGACCGCCTCATGAAGCGGACGAGCACGCGCCCGCTCGTCACCGGTGAGCTCTCCGACCGCGAGGCCCTCGTGTTCTCGTGGGTGCTCGGCATCCTGTCGACCGCCGTCCTCGGCTTCCTGGTGAACTGGCTCGCCGCTGCGCTGAGCGTCATCGCGATCCTCATCTACGTGTTCCTCTACACGCTGTGGCTCAAGCGCCGCACGCCGCAGAACATCGTGTGGGGCGGCTCGGCCGGCTGCATGCCGGTGCTGATCGGCTGGGCGGGCGTCACCGGGTCGCTGACCTGGGCGCCGGTCATCCTCTTCATGGTGATCTTCCTCTGGACGCCGCCGCACTACTGGCCGCTGTCGATGAAGTACCGCGACGACTACGACGCCGCCGACGTGCCGATGCTCGCCGTGGTCCGCGGGCGCACCGTCGTCGGGCTGCAGGTCGTCCTGTACGCGTGGGCGACGCTCGTCTGCTCGCTGCTGCTCGTCCCCGTCGCACACATGGGACCGCTCTACACGGTCGTCGCGTTGGCCGGTGGCATCTGGTTCGTCGTCGAGTCGCACCGGCTGTACTCGCGGGCGATCCAGCACGTCGAGCACGTGCAGCCGATGCGGGTCTTCCACAGCTCGATCACGTACCTGACGCTGCTCTTCATCGCGGTGGGCATCGACCCGCTGCTCCCGCAGGTCTTCACCTTCTAGCCCGGGGCTGGCGGGGCCGGGCCCGGGGCGGGGGCCGGTCGCGCAGGCTCGGTCGCGCTGGGGGTGCTGCGGGTGCGCGGGCCGTGGTGTCGTCGTGCGGCCGACGTGGAGCGACAAGGTCGCTGTCGTACGACGTCGACGTTGTCGCTTTTGCGTGCGCGCGCGGTGGTGTCGTCGTGCGGCCGACGTGGAGCGACGAGACCGTTGTCGTACGACGTCGACGTTGTCGCTCCTTGCGTGCGCGCGCGGTGGTGTCGTCGTGCGGCCGACGTGGAGCGACGAGGTCGCTGTCGTACGACGTCGACGTTGTCGCTTCTTGCGTGTGCGCGCGGTGGTGTCGTCGTGCGGACGACGCGGAGCGACGAGGCCGCTGTCGTACGACGTCGACGATGTCGCCCCGACTCGCCCCTCGCCGAGTCCGGCCCGGCAGGGAGCACGCCGCGACGTGCGGTGGTCGACGCGACCCACCGACGGCCTGGAGGCGCGGTGCGGGCCCGCACCGCGCCTCCAGGCCGTCACGGGGTGACGATCACCGCACCGTGCTGCCCTGATCGGATGCGTGCGCAACGGACGACACCCCACGAGTCGATCGACTCGTGGGGTGTCGTCGACCGCGTGAAGTGGGCTGCGCGTCAGCCCGCGAGCGGCTCGCGGACGGCCTGGCGACCGGCGGTGCCGCGCGTCGAGAGCGTGACGACGGTCATCGCGCCGACCAGCAGCCCCGCGAGGACCATGTGCGTCCCGACCAGGCCGACCGGCAGGCCCGTGCGCGCCTGGGTGAGCCCCACGGCGATCTGGACGAACTCGACGACGAGGAGCAGCAGCGCCCACTTGCTCGACAGGCGCAGGCGGACCGCACCGACGACGAGCACGAGCGTCAGCGCGAACAGGACGTAGGCGGGCACCGCGTGCAGGTGCTCCATCACGGCCGGGTCGAAGCCCGTGCGGTGCAGCCGGCCGCCGTCGACGGCCTCGTCCGCTCCGGCGTGCGGGCCGCTGCCCGTGGTGAGGATGCCGACGAGCACCGTGACGACGACGGCCGCGATCGTGCCGCGGACGACGCCCGTGTACCAGCGCGGGACGAGTCGCTCGCCGGTGCGCGGGCCCCGCATCGCGCGGTAGACCAGTGCGGCGGTGACGGAGGTGAGCGCGGCCGAGACCACGAAGTGCAGTCCGACGACGAAGGGGTTGAGGTTCGTCCAGACGCTCATGCCGCCGATCACGGCCTGCACGGGGATCGCTGCGCCCTGGGCGAACGCGAGCCAGAACAGCTCGGGGCGGGTGCGACGCATCCGGACGACGAGCAGGAACATCGCGATCGCGACGATGACGAGCACGAAGGTCAGCAGTCGGTTGCCGAACTCGATGACGCCGTGCACGCCCATCTCGGGCGTCGAGACGAGCGAGTCCGCCGTGCACTTGGGCCAGGTCGGGCAGCCGAGGCCGGACGCGGTGAGGCGCACGAGACCGCCGGTGCCGATCAGGATCACCTCGACGACGAACGACGCCCAGGCGAGGACGACGACGCGCTGGTCGACGACACGGGGGAGCGACCACCACCGCGCATCGCGGACGTCCTGGTCGGCGGGGGATGCGACGCGAGTCACGAGCGTGGTGCCTTCCTGTTGTTCCGTGCAGTGAACCTGTAGGATTCGAGGGTTCAGCAGCAGTCAAGTCTAGGCAGGCGCCGGCTCCGAAAGGTCCGAGATCGCCGCTCACGTCCAGGACTGCGTGGAACCATCGACGTTGCGAGGGAGCAACACCGTGGCCGCCTGTCGGCGGTCTGCGGTGGAATGGCGTCCAGACGCCACGGGTTGACACCCAGAACGCTGCCGCGAGAAGGAAACGAGGAGACCATGTCCGACGTGCTCATCGACCGTCCCGAGCTCGAAGGGCTCGGCCAATACGAGTTCGGCTGGTCCGACTCCGACTCGGCCGGCGCCTCCGCGCGCCGCGGCATCTCCGAGGAGGTCGTGACCGACATCTCGAACCTCAAGGGCGAGCCCGAGTGGATGCTCAAGAACCGCCTCAAGGGCCTGCAGCTGTTCGGTCGCAAGCCGATGCCGACGTGGGGTGCCGACCTGACCGGCATCGACTTCGACAACATCAAGTACTTCGTGCGCTCGACCGAGAAGCAGGCGCAGTCGTGGGAGGACCTCCCCGAGGACATCCGCGCCACCTACGAGAAGCTCGGCATCCCCGAGGCCGAGCGCCAGCGCCTCGTCGCCGGCGTCGCCGCGCAGTACGAGTCCGAGGTCGTCTACCACCAGATCCGTGAAGACCTCGAGCAGCAGGGTGTCATCTTCATGGACACCGACACCGCGCTCCGCGAGCACCCCGAGATCTTCGAGGAGTACTTCGGTACCGTGATCCCGGCCGGCGACAACAAGTTCGCCGCGCTGAACACGGCCGTGTGGTCGGGCGGCTCGTTCGTCTACGTCCCGAAGGGCGTGCACGTCGAGATCCCGCTGCAGGCGTACTTCCGCATCAACACCGAGAACATGGGGCAGTTCGAGCGGACGCTGATCATCGCGGACGAGGACTCCTACGTCCACTACATCGAGGGCTGCACGGCGCCGATCTACAAGTCGGACTCCCTGCACTCGGCCGTCGTCGAGATCATCGTGAAGAAGAACGCCCGCGTGCGCTACACGACGATCCAGAACTGGTCGAACAACGTCTACAACCTCGTGACCAAGCGTGCGATCGCGCACGAGGGCGCCACGATGGAGTGGATCGACGGCAACATCGGCTCCAAGGTGACGATGAAGTACCCGTCGATCTACCTCGCGGGCGAGCACGCCAAGGGCGAGACCCTGTCGGTGGCCTTCGCCGGTCCCGGTCAGCACCAGGACGCCGGCGCGAAGATGATCCACATGGCGCCGTACACGACGTCCTCGATCGTGTCGAAGTCGATCGCCCGCGGCGGCGGTCGTGCCGGGTACCGCGGCGAGGTCCGGGTCGACCCGAACGCGCACCACGCGGCGAACACCGTCCGGTGCGACGCGCTGCTCGTCGACACGATCAGCCGGTCGGACACCTACCCGGCGATCGACATCCGCGTCGACGACGTCCAGCTCGGCCACGAGGCCACCGTCTCCCGCGTGAGCGAGGAGCAGCTGTTCTACCTCATGTCGCGCGGCATGCCCGAGGACGAGGCGATGGCGATGATCGTCCGCGGCTTCATCGAGCCGATCGCCCGCGAGCTCCCGATGGAGTACGCACTCGAACTCAACAAGCTCATCGAGATGAGCATGGAAGGATCCGTCGGCTAGATGTCCAGCACCACCCCTCCCCACATCGACCAGCCGATCGAGCCGTCCGCGGCCGCCCAGGCACCGGCCCAGCACGGCGCCGGCGCGCACACCGACGGCGGCTGGGACGCCCCGGACGCCAAGGTTCCCGTCCAGACCCGTTCGGAGCGCCCGCAGTCCGGCGACATCGACGCGTTCCCGACCGTCACCGGGCGTGAGGTGAACTGGAAGTTCGCACCCCTCGCGAAGCTCCAGCCGCTGCTCGACGGCGGGCTCGACGGCTCCGCGTACCCGTTCCTCGCCCGCCAGTCCGACGGTGCCGACGTCGAGTGGGTCCGCAGCGACGACCCGCGCGTCGGCACGGCCGGCCTGCCCGAGGACCGCGCCGCGGCCGCAGCCTGGACCGCGCGCGACGCCGTGCTCGCCGTCACGGTCACGGCGACCGAGGCGCACGAGTTCATCACGATCACCCGCTCGGACTTCGGCACGCAGCCCCGCGCGGCGCACACGGTCATCACGGCCGAGGCGCACGCACAGGGCATCGTCGTGCTCGACAACCGCGGTTCGGCGCTCCTCAGCGAGAACGTCGAGATCGTCGCCCGCGACGGCGCGCGCCTGACCGTCGTCACCCTGCAGGACTGGGACGACGACGCCGTGCACGTGTCGACCCACTTCGCCGAGGTCGGCCGTGACGCCTTCCTCAAGCACGTCGTGGTGTCGCTCGGCGGTGCGGTCGTCCGCGTGAACCCGTCGACGCACCTCGGGGCGCAGGGCGCCGACACCGAGATGTACGGCGTGTACTTCGCCGACGCCGGCCAGTACATCGAGCAGCAGGTCTACGTGAACCACGACGCGCCGAACACGCGCGGTCGGGTCAACTACAAGGGCGCGCTGCAGGGCCAGGGCGCCCACACGGTGTGGATCGGCGACGTGCTCATCGGCCGTGCCGGTGACGGCACGGACTCGTACGAGCAGAACCGCAACCTCGTCCTCACCGACGGAACGCGCGCGGACAGCATCCCGAACCTCGAGATCGAGACGGGCAACATCGAGGGTGCCGGCCACGCGAGCGCGACCGGCCGCTTCGACGACGAGCAGCTGTTCTACCTGCAGTCCCGCGGGATCCCCGAGGAAGAGGCGCGTCGTCTCGTCGTGCTCGGCTTCCTCGTCGAGGTCATCCAGAAGATCGGCGCGCCCGAGCTCGAGGAACGCCTCATCGCCGCCGTCGAGCAGGAGCTCGCCGAGGGCCGCTCGGTCATCGCCGACGCGGCACCGGAGGCGTCCGCCTGATGTCGACGAAGGTCTGCTCCGAGGCGGACATCCAGGTGGACAGCCCGATGCGTGCCGTGGTCGACGGCACCGCGGTCGCCATCGTGAAGGACTCCGCCGGCACCGTGCACGCGATCGGCGACACCTGCACGCACGGGGACATCTCCCTGGCCGAGGGGTTCGTCGAGGGCGACACGCTCGAGTGCTGGGCCCACGGGTCCCGGTTCTCGCTGGCCACCGGCAAGCCGCAGAACTTCCCCGCCTACGAGCCCGTCCCGGTCTTCCGGGTCGAGGTCCGCGACGGCGACGTCTACGTCGACGTGCACGACCCCGTCCCGGTCGACTGAGCCCCTCCCGTCCCGGCCGACCCCGGCCCCACACACGTCCCGCGGCTGACGCCGCGCACCAGCTGCAACCGAAGGAACGCAATGTCCACTCTCGAAATCCGTGACCTCCAGGTCTCGATCGACACCGATCAGGGCACCAAGGAGATCCTGAAGGGCGTCGACCTCACCATCAACGAGGGCGAGATCCACGCGATCATGGGGCCGAACGGCTCCGGCAAGTCCACCCTCGCCTACACGATCGCTGGCCACCCGCGGTACAACGTCGTCGGCGGCTCCATCACGCTCGACGGCGAGGACGTCCTCGCGATGAGCGTCGACGAGCGTGCCCGCGCCGGCATGTTCCTCGCGATGCAGTACCCGGTCGAGATCCCGGGCGTCACGGTGTCGAACTTCCTCCGCACCGCGAAGACCGCGATCGACGGCGAGGCCCCCGCGCTCCGCAGCTGGGTCAAGGACCTCCGCCAGTCGATGGCCGACCTCAAGATGGACTCGGCCTTCGCCGAGCGCAACGTCAACGAGGGCTTCTCCGGTGGCGAGAAGAAGCGCCACGAGATCATGCAGCTCGAGCTCCTCAAGCCGAAGTTCGCCGTCCTCGACGAGACCGACTCCGGGCTCGACGTCGACGCGCTGAAGATCGTGTCCGAGGGCGTCAACCGCGCCAAGGCCGCGACCGGCCTCGGTGTGCTGCTCATCACGCACTACACGCGCATCCTCCGCTACATCAAGCCGGACTTCGTGCACGTGTTCGTCGCGGGCAAGGTCGCCGAGCAGGGTGGCCCGGAGCTCGCCGAGCGCCTCGAGAACGAGGGCTACGACCGCTACGTGCAGGCCGCGGCCGCCGAGGCGCAGGCCTGATGATCACCGCACTCGCACCGGAGAAGTTCGACGAGGTCGTCGAGGGCCTGAAGGAGGTCCAGGACCCGGAACTCGGCGTGAACATCGTCGACCTCGGGCTCATCTACGACCTCGCCTGGGACGACGAGGCGACCGCGCTCGTCATCAGCATGACGCTGACGAGTGCGGGCTGCCCGCTGACGGACGTCATCGAGGGCGACACGGCGAACGCGCTGGACGGCATCGTCGACGCGTTCCGGATCAACTGGGTCTGGATGCCGCCGTGGGGTCCGGAGCGGATCACCGACGACGGGCGCGAGATGATGCGCGCGCTCGGGTTCTCGATCTAGTCGCGACCCCCTGACGGACGGGAGGCGCGGTGCCGGCTGGCACCGCGCCTCCCGTCCGTCTGTGGCCGGGTCCCGGGCGCGCCCCGAGCGGGCGAAGTACGTCACGCTCGGCGCAGTCGAGCGGCCGGTTCCGCCCGCTCGGCGGGCGACGCGCGGCGTGTCCTGCCCGCTCGGCGGGCGGCGGACGGCATGGCCCGCCGGTCCGCGCGGGCGGCCGACGGCGTGTCCTGCCCGCTCGCACGCGCCCCGCGGACGTCGAAGGGCCCCACACCGGACGGTGCGGGGCCCTTCGAGCAGCGGATTCAGCGGCGGCCGACCAGCTTCCACGCCAGCGGCAGGACGCCGGCGGCGATGAGGGCCTTGGCGATGCCGCCGACGATGAACGGGTACAGGCCGGCGGCGAGCACCGACTGCAGGTCGTTCGGCGCGCCGAGCTGACCCAGGACGACGGCGAGCCAGGGCAGGCCCGTCACGAACGGGATCGCGCTCGCGAGGGTGAAGGCGACCGCTGCACGGCCGACCTTGCGGTCCCACTGGTGCTCGGCGAGGCGTCCGACGACGGCCGCGGCGATGACGAAGCCGATGACGTAGCCGAAGCTCGGCGTCGCGAGGGCCGCGAGACCGCCGGTGTGCTCGGCGAAGATCGGTGCGCCGGCGAGTCCCGCCACCGCGTACAGCAGCAGCGAGAGGAAGCCGCGGCGCGCGCCGAGGGTCGCCCCGACGAGCACGACGGCCAGGGTCTGGCCCGTGATCGGCACCGGCCACATGGGCACCTGGAGCTGCGCCATGCCGGCGGTGAACAGGGCGCCTCCGGCGATCAGGGCGACATCGGTGGCCAGGCCGTGGGTGCGCAGACGGTCGGCGAGGACTGCGCGGCGAGCGAACCCGGTGGCGTTCGTCATGGATTCTCCTAGAATGGACTGCTGGTCCCGTTCGGGACCATCGGTCCCGTCAGCGTAGCGGTGCACCTCCCGCACACACCGTTGTGCACATCCACCAACTGATTGGACGTCTGCTGTGCTTGCCGTGCACGACCTCGAGATCCGCGTCGGGGCTCGCCTCCTGATGGAGAACGTGTCCTTCCGCGTCGAGAAGGGGGACAAGATCGGCCTCGTCGGCCGGAACGGCGCGGGGAAGACCACCATGACCAAGGCCCTGGCGGGGGAGACCCAGCCCACCGGGGGCAAGATCGACCGCTCCGGCGAGATCGGCTACCTGCCGCAGGACCCCCGCTCCGGCAACCCGGAGGACACCGCCCGCAAGCGCATCCTCGACGCCCGCGGGCTCGGCGAGCTCGTCGAGGGCATCCGCCAGGCCACGCTCGACATGGCCAGCACGGACACCGCCGTCGCCGAGAAGGCGATGCGTCGGTACAGCCGGCTCGACGACCAGTTCAACGCGCTCGGTGGCTACGCGGCCGAGGCCGAGGCGGCCTCCATCGCCTCCAACCTGAAGCTGCCGGACCGCATCCTCGACCAGCAGCTCAAGACGCTGTCGGGCGGTCAGCGTCGCCGCATCGAGCTCGCCCGGATCCTGTTCTCGGACGCCGAGACGATGATCCTCGACGAGCCGACGAACCACCTCGACGCCGACTCGATCATCTGGCTGCGCGAGCACCTGAAGACCTACCCCGGCGGCGTCATCGTCATCTCCCACGACGTCGAGCTCGTCGACGAGGTCGTCAACCGCGTCTTCTACCTCGATGCCAACCGCCAGTCGATCGACGTCTACAACATGGGGTGGAAGCTGTACCAGCGGCAGCGTGCCGCCGACGAGGAACGCCGCCGCAAGGAGCGCGCGAACGCCGAGAAGAAGGCCGCGACCCTCAAGGACCAGGCCGCCCGCTTCGGTGCGAAGGCCACGAAGGCCGCCGCGGCGCACCAGATGGTCGCGCGTGCCGAGAAGCTCCTGGCCGGACTCGAGGACGAGCGCGCCGTGGACCGCGTCGCGAAGCTGCGGTTCCCCACGCCGACCCCGTGCGGCCGCACCCCGCTGATGGCCGAGGGGCTGTCGAAGTCCTACGGCTCGCTCGAGATCTTCGCGGGCGTGGACCTCGCCATCGACCGGGGCTCGCGCGTCGTCATCCTCGGCTTCAACGGTGCCGGCAAGACGACGCTGCTGCGGATCCTCGCGGGCGCCGACCAGCCCGACACCGGCGAGATCCTCCCCGGGCACGGTCTCCGGATCGGCTACTACGCCCAGGAACACGAGAACATCGACGTCAACCGCACCGTCATCGAGAACATGGTGTCGGCGTCGAACGACCTCAACGAGACCGAGGCGCGGCGGGTGCTCGGCTCGTTCCTGTTCACCGGCGACGACGGCTACAAGAAGGCCGGCGTCCTCTCCGGCGGCGAGAAGACACGGTTGTCGCTCGCGATGATCGTCGTCTCGGGCGCGAACGTGCTGCTGCTCGACGAGCCGACGAACAACCTCGACCCGGCGTCCCGCGAGGAGATCCTCGGCGCCCTCGCCGGCTACGAGGGTGCCGTGGTGCTCGTGTCGCACGACGCCGGCGCGGTCGAGGCGCTCAACCCGGAGCGCGTCCTGCTGCTGCCGGACGGCACCGAGGACCACTGGAACAAGGACTACGCGGAGCTCATCGAGCTCGCGTAGGGGGCGCGCGCGGTGCAGGCGCATGCGCGCCCGAGCACGGTGCGGCGTTTGCCACCTGGTGCGGCGTCGACCGCTCGGTGCGAGGTTGTAGCGCGGCACGGTGCGCGGAAGCTCGCACGGAGCGACGGAGCGCGCACGGTGCGGTCTGGAGGCGCGGGGCGGGCTGGCGCCGCGCCTCCCGTCCGCATGGTGCGGCGCTTCTCGCGAGCTGGGGCCCTCCTCGCACGGTGCGGGTTCCGCCGTGTGGTGCGGCGGTGGCCGCTGGGTGCGCGCTTTCAGCGCGGCACGGTGCGGGGAAGCGCGCACGGGGTGACGGACCGCGTACGGTGCGGGCAAGCGCGCACGGGGTGACGGACCGCGCACGGTGCGGCCCGGAGGCGCGGGGTGGGCTTGGACCGCGCCTCCCGTCCGCCGGGTGCGGCGCTTCTCGCGAGCTGCGGCAGTCTTCGCAAGGTGCGGGTTCCGCCGTGTGGTGCGGCGGTGGCCGCTGGATGCGCGCTTTCAGCGCAGCACGGTGCGGGCAAGCTCGCACGGGGTGACGGACCGCGCACGGTGCGGTCTGGAGGCGCGGGGCGGGCTGGCACCGCGCCTCCGGGCCGCTGGATGCGGCGCTTCTTGTGCTGCAACCGTCGTCGCGGTGCGGGATTCGCCGTTTGGTGCGGCGTCGACCGCTGGGTGCGAGGTAGTAGCGCGGCACGGTGCGGGCAAGCTCGCACGGGGTGACGGAGTGCGCACGATGCGGTCGGGAGGCGCGGGGCGGGCGGGCACCGCGCCTCCGGGCCGCCGGATGTGGCGCTTCTTGCGCTGCAGCCGTCGGCGCACGGTGCGGGACTCGCCGTCTGGTGTGGCGTCGACCGCTGGGTGCGCGCTTTCAGCGCGGCACGGTGCGGGCAAGCGCGCACGGGGTGACGGAACGCGCACGGTGCGACGACGCGGCCCCGGCGAGCAGCCGAGACGCGGCGCGCAACGCGCACCGCCCGCCGGGGCGTCAGCGGCCGGCGTTGAGCAGCTCGTCCTCGATCTGGGCGTCCGACTTCGGCTTCGCGTCCTTGCGGCGCTGCCGCTCGAGGGCGCGCTCGCGCTCCTCGGGGTCGTCCTGGTTGAGGTTCCGGAACTCCTGCACCATCAGGTAGGCGAGAAACCCGAACCCTCCCGCGGCGAACATGAACCACTGGATGAAGTAGCTGAGGTGCAGGCCGGTGTCGGCGGTCGGGCGCTCCCAGCCGAGCGGGCGCGCCTCGGTCGGGGCGGGGGACTCGGAGGCGAGCTGCCCGTACGCGCCCGTGTAGATCGGCGTGTCGACCTTCTTGTCGACGTCCGACAGCGTCACCGACTGCACCTGGTCGGTGTGCGCCGGGTCGGTGCGGCCGGGGATGCGTGGCTCGCTCTGCTGCAGGCGGACGATCGCGGTCACCTCGCCGGACGGGGGAGCGGGGACGTGGTCGGGGGCGTCCTGCGCGTTGCCGGTGGGGACCCAGCCACGGTCGACGATGAAGGCCCGGCCGTCGGCGGTGACCAGGGGCGTGAGGACCTCGAAGCCGGGCTGCCCGTTGTGCACGCGGTTCCGGACGAGGAGCTGGTCGGCGGTGTCGTAGCGGCCGGTCACGCTGACCCTGAGCCAGGTCTTCGCGTCGTCCCAGCTGGACGCCGTCGGGAGGGCTTCGTCGAGGGGCACCGGGGTGTGCTCGTAGTTCTGCGCGACCTGCTCGTTCTGGCGCACGGCCTCGTTCCGGCGGTCCCACTGCCACATGCCGAACAGTGTGCACACGATCGCGAACGCCACGGCGATGGCGAAGTAGCCGAGCCATCGTCTGCTGCGGACGAACCGCCAGCCGACGAACGGTTCGTCGGGGTCACGTTCGGCGAGGGCGCTCCCGCTGCCGCGTTCGGGCGAGGCTGCCGCGGCGCGCTCGAGCTTCTGCGCGTGCCGTCGGCCGTACCGGGAAGTCGGGTCGAACTGCTGGCTCACCGACGGTCACCGGCTGCGCGTGCACCGACGTCGTTCTTCGGGGCGTCGGCCGGATCGCGTTCGTCGTCGAGTCGGTCCACGTCCTCGTGCATGCCCGTGACCCGGACCGGGAAGGAACGGGACCGCAGGTAGTCGGCGAGGAAGTCCCGGTGCTCGTCACACGCCGCCCAGATCTTCACGCGGTCGATGGCGTGGATCCGGGGGTTGCGCCAGTTCACGCGCCAGGCGGCGGTGGACACGCAGCCGGCGCGCGAGCACACGGGGGTCGAGCCGGGTTCGGTGACGAGGTCGAACGTCGCCCCCATCAGCGCCGTCCCCAGACACGGGAACGGTCGCCGCTCCGCTGCCACTCGGCCTGCGCGTCCTGCGCCTGCTCGCGCAGTCGGTCCTGCTCGGCGCGGTACGCCTCGGCCCGGGCGTCCTCCTGCTGTTCGCGGAGTCGGGGGTCCACGGCGTCGTACAGCTGGATCGCACCAGCCGGCGTCACGATGTCGCTCTCGGCGCGGCTGCCGGCGTTCGCGATGATGACGGCGACCCACGGGATCACACCGGCGAGCACGATCGGGATGACCGCGAGCCACGTGTGCCAGATCGACCAGACGACGACCGCTCCGATGAAGAAGACCACCCGGAGGGCCATCTGCCAGACGTACCGGGACAGGCGATGTGCACGGTCCTGCTCCGGAGAGTCCGGGAGGGTGGTGATGCTGTGCGTCGTCTTCATCCGATGTTCTTTCCTCTGCCCGAGAGCAAGCCTAACTCCGTGGGGGCCGAACCGGTTCCGCCGCGCGCGGACACGGTGCGCGTATCGGCTCCGGTACGCTCTTCCGGGCGTGTCCGACCCGGTCCGGGTCCGGCGCGCCGTGCACCCACACCGAACGGAGCGACCATGAGCACCCCCCGTACCGTCCTCGTCACCGGCGGCAACCGCGGCATCGGCCACGCCCTCGCCGAGCGCTTCGTCGCAGCCGGCCACCGTGTCGCCGTCACCTCCCGGAGCGGGCAGGGCGGACCGGAGGGGGCACTCACGGTCCAGGCGGACATCACGGACACCGCGAGCGTCGACGCCGCCTTCTCGCAGGTCGAGGCCGAGCTCGGTCCGATCGAGGTCCTCGTCGCCAACGCCGGCATCACGAACGACCAGCTGCTGCTCCGCATGTCGGAGGAGGACTTCACGAGCGTGATCGACACGAACCTGACGGGCACGTTCCGGGTGGTCAAGCGCGCCACGAAGGGCATGATGAAGGCCAAGTTCGGCCGCATCGTGCTCATGTCCAGCGTGGTCGGCGCCTACGGCCAGGTCGGGCAGGTCAACTACGCGTCCTCGAAGGCCGCCCTCGTCGGCATGGCCCGGTCGATCACGCGTGAGCTCGGCTCCCGTGGCATCACCGCGAACGTCGTCGCTCCCGGGTTCATCCAGACCGACATGACCGCGGCGCTGCCGGACGAGCTCGTCGCCGAGTTCAAGAAGCAGATCCCGGCGTCGCGGTACGGCACGGTGGACGACGTCGCCGACGCCACGCTGTTCCTCGCGGGCGACGGTGCCGGCTACATCTCGGGAGCGGTCATCCCCGTCGACGGCGGCCTCGGGATGGGCCACTAGGCCCCCGGCGGCCGACCCCCGGTCGGCCGACCCCAGTCGGGCGACCGCCGAGCACCCAGCTCCGCCGGTCAGGCGCGCGGCACCTGGCCGGCACGCAGCATCGCCCGTTCCAGGAGCTCGAGGTCGATCCCCACGTGCCGCCGTGCGAGCTGCCCGGCGGTGACGGGGTCCCCGCCGCAGACCGCGTCGACGATCGCCTCGTGCTCGTGGAGCGCCCGGTCCTCCATCGCGGCCATCCCGTCGGCGACACCCCAGAGGTGCGCGGGCGCCGCGATCGACACCTGGCCCTCGAGGTCGGCGAGCACCGCCGCGAGCACGTCGTTGCCCGCCGCGTCGATGATCGTCCGGTGCAGCACCGCATCGGCCTGCTGCTTGGCGAGCCCGGACGACGCGGCCCGGAAGTCCTCGAGGCGCTCCCGGACCCGTGCCGCGTGTTCGGTGTCGATCCGTTCGGCGGCCGCGGTCGCGAGGGCGCCGTGCAGCAGGGCGATCGCGTCCGCGGTGGCGCGGATGGCGTCCCACCGTGCCAGGAGGGTGCGTCCGACCGCGTCGGAGGAGGAGTCCGGCCACTGGGTCCTGACGAAGGTCCCGCCACCGCGCCCGCGCCGGGTCTCCAGCAGTCCGCGGTCGACGAGTCGAGCCAGCGCGGCGCGCACCGTGACGCGCCCGACCCCGAGCAGGATCGCGAGTTCTCGCTCGGGTGGGAGCCGTGACGCCGGGAGGTACTCGCCGACCGCGACGGCCGTGACCAGCCGGTCCTCGACCTCGTCGACCCGGCTCTCGGTCGTCCGTTCCGCCACCGGGTTCCCCTCGTTCGTTTCGTCCACGTTAAAGGACCAGAAAAGGTCTTGCACGGGACCTTTGCGCGGTCCATGCTGTGCGACATGTCCCGCATCACCGAAGGCACGATGCCGTTCCAGGACGGGCACACCTGGTACCGCGTCACCGAACCCGATCACCCCACGCCGGGTGCGCTGCCCCTCGTCGTCCTGCACGGCGGCCCGGGCATGGCACACGACTACCTCCGGAACCTCGCCGCCCTCGCAGACGAGACCGGGCGCACGATCGTGCACCACGACCAGTTCGGCTGCGGTCGGAGCACCCACCGCCCGGACGCACCGGTCTCCACCTGGGTACCGCAGCTCTTCGTCGACGAGTACTCCGCCCTCGTCGAGCACCTCGGACTCGGTGCCCACCACCTGCTCGGGCAGTCGTGGGGCGGGATGCTCGGCGCCGAGATCGCGGTCCGGCGCCCGGCGCACCTGCGGAGCCTCGCGATCTGCAACTCGCCGGCGTCGATGCAGCTCTGGGTGGAGGGCGCCGCCGAACTCCGCGCCCAGCTCCCCGCAGACGTGCAGGACGCGCTGACGCGCCACGAGGCCGACGGCTCCGTGGACGACCCGGAGTACCTCGCCGCCACGCAGGTCTTCTACCAGCGCCACGTCTGCCGCACCGTGCCGATGCCGCAGGACTTCGTCGACTCCGAGGCCCAGATGGAGGCCGAGCCGACCGTCTACCACACCATGAACGGTCCGAACGAGTTCCACGTGATCGGCACCATGCGCGACTGGACGATCATCGATCGGCTCGACGCCGTGACCGTCCCCACGCTCGTGGTCGCCGGCGAGCACGACGAGGCGACCCCGGCCACCTGGCAGCCCTTCGTCGAGCGCATCGCCGACGTCGAGCAGCACGTCTTCCCGGGGGCGAGCCACTGCTCGCACCTGGAGCAGCCCGAGGAGTTCCGCCGCGTGGTCGCGGCGTTCCTCGCCGGGCACGACGACCCCGTCGACTGAGCGCGTGGCCGGCCCCACCGGGCCGGCCACAGGGACCAGCCGGCGGTCCGCCGGACGGGAGGCGCGGCTCACCCCCGCACCGCGCCTCCCGTCCGTCCTTCCCCCCTCCACGCACCGTCTCCCCGAACGGAACCACCATGTCGCAGCAGCACAGCGAGCTCTCCGCACAGCAGCAGCTCGAGGCCTACGGCTACAAGCAGGAGCTGAAGCGCTCCGTGTCCACCACCGACCTGCTCGTCTACGGGCTGGTCTTCATGGTGCCGATCGCTCCGTGGGCGATCTTCGGCACCGTCTACAACTCGTCCCGCGGCATGGTGCCGCTCGTCTACATCGTCGGCCTCGTCGCGATGATCTTCACGGCACTCGCCTACGCCCAGATGGCGAAGTCGATCCCGCTCGCCGGGAGCGTCTTCTCGTACGTCGGCCGCGGCATCCACCCCACCGCCGGCTTCTTCGCCGGGTGGGCGATCCTGCTCGACTACCTGCTCGTCCCGACGCTCCTCTACGTGTTCGCGGCGGAGAGCATGGTCGGCATCTTCCCCGGGACGCCCCGGTGGCTCTGGGCCCTGCTGTTCGTCGCGATCAACACCGTCATCAACCTGCTCGGTGTCTCGTCGTTGAAGATCGCGAACCGCCTGTTCCTCCTCGTCGAGCTCGTGTTCGTCGTGATCTTCGTCGTCATCGCGGTCGTGGCCCTCACCGGCGGGACCGTGCCGGGCGCCGCGTTCTCGACCGACCAGGTGTGGGACCCGGCGAAGGTCTCTGCTCCGCTCATCGCCGGCGCGCTGTCCATCGCGGTGCTCAGCTTCCTCGGGTTCGACGGCATCTCGACGCTCTCGGAGGAGTCCACCGGGCGCCGAGGCGGAGCGGGCACGGCAATGATCCTCGCGCTGGTCATCGTCGCGTTCCTGTTCGTCGTGCAGACCTGGCTCGCATCGGCCCTCGCCGCCGGACGGGACTCCTTCTCGGACTCCGAGGTGGGCAACGCGTTCTTCACCGTCGTCGAACAGGCATCGTCGAGCGGGTGGGCCACGGCCTTCTTCGCGGTGAACGTGCTCGCGGTCGGGATCGCCAACGCGATGGCCGCGCAGGCGGCGACGAGCCGACTGCTGTTCTCGATGAGCCGCGATCGGCAGCTGCCGGCGTTCCTGCGCCGGCTGAACCGCCGCCAGGTCCCGTCCGCCGCGATCATCGTCGTGTCGGTGCTCTCCGCGATCCTCGTGCTGTTCTTCGTCGGCCAGATCGACACGATCTCGTCGCTCGTGAACTTCGGGGCGCTCTTCGGGTTCATGCTGCTGCACGTCTCGGTGTTCGTGCACTACGTCGTCAAGGGACGGTCCCGGAACTGGCTGCTCCACCTCGTGGTCCCGCTGGTGGGGTTCCTCATCATCGGCTACGTGCTGCTGAACGCCGCGGTCGAGGCGAAGGTCGGTGGGATCGTGTGGCTCGTCGTCGGCGCCGTCGTCTTCCTCTACTACCGACGGACCGGGCGGTCCACGGCGGTCGGATCCGAGGAGCCGCAGGCGCCGCAGGAGGCCGAGGCGCGATGACCCCCGACCACTTCCTGCCCAACACCCTCGGTCGGCCGGGCTTCTCGGCGGACCGCGAGCCGGTGCTCACCGTCCGACCGGGCACCGGCGAGACGATCGGGTTCGAGACGACCGACGCCGTCTACGCCGAGCTCGACCAGCACCACGATCTCGGGCGACTGCGGGCACCGATCAACCCGGTGACCGGCCCGGTGTTCGTCGAGGGCGCCGAGCCCGGCGACACCCTGGCCGTGACGATCCACGACATCGAGCTCACGACGCACGGGTGGTCGGTCTCCCTGCCTGGCTCCGGCGCACTGCAGCACGTCATGCCCGAGGGGGTGTTCGCCCGCCGGTGTCCCATCGAGGGCGGCGTGGTGCACGTCACCGATCGGCACGCGTTCCCGGTGCGGCCGATGATCGGCTGCATCGGCGTGGCGCCGGCGTCGGGGGAGCACTCGACGATCATGCCCGCCCACCCCGAGGGCGGGAACATGGACGTCACCGAGGCGCGCCCCGGCTCGACCGTGTACCTGCCCGTCCGGGTGCCCGGTGCGCTGCTGTCGATCGGTGACGTGCACGCGCTGATGGCCGAGGGGGAGTCGTCCTTCGTCGCGATCGAGGCCCAGGGGACGGCGATCGTGTCGGTCGACCTCGTGCGCGGCGGCCCCGAGCTCCGCGCGCCGCGCATCGAGACAGCCGACGAGTGGCTCTTCGTCGGCCTGGGCGACCCCGTGCAGGAGAGTGTCCGACGCGGCTACGAGGACGCGTTCGCGTTCCTGGTCGGCACGCACGGATTCACCGCGGAGGACGCCTACGCGGTGCTCAGTGCGGTGGGCGACTCGAAGCTCGGCGGTCCGACGGGCTCCGGCGACCCGGATCCGCTGCACCCGTTCGCCGCAGTCGGGGCGGTCACGCTCCACCGGGTGCCGAAGGCGGTGCTGCCGGGCAGCTGACCTGAGCCGAGCCGCCGGTGCGGCCTCGGGATGGGCAGCTGACCCGGTCGGGTCGCGCCGACGTCACGCGCTGCGCGACACCTCACGCCACCGGTCGGCCGTGAGGTGTCGCTGAGCCCGTGACGTCCGCGCGGCAGCGGAGCGAGTCAGCCGCGCGCGTCAGCCGCGCGGCGGCGGAGCGCGTCAGCCGCGCAGGCCGAGCGTCGCCAGCACGCTCGACAGGTCGCGGTCGACGACGGCCACGTCGGCCTGCTCGCGCACGAGCGGCTTCGCGTCGAAGGCCACCGACAGCCCGGCGACCCGCATCATCTCGAGGTCGTTCGCACCGTCGCCCACCGCGACGGTGCGGACGATCGGCACGGCGTCGGCGCCGGCCCACTCCCGGAGCGCCACGGCCTTCGCGTGCGCGTCCACGACGTCGCCGAGCACGAGCCCGGTGAGGACGCCGTCCACCACCTCGAGCCGGTTGGCTCGGCAGTGGTCGAGCCCGAGCCGCTCGGCGAACGGGTCGAGCACCTCGTGGAAGCCACCCGAGACGACGCCGACGGTGCCGCCTGCGGCGTGCACGCCACGGACGAGTTCGTCGGCGCCCCGCGTCACGCGGACCGCCTGCTGTGCGCCCCGGAAGACGTCGTCCTGGAGGCCCGCCAGGGTGGCGACACGCTCCCGGAGGCTCTCGGTGAAGTCGATCTCGCCGCGCATGGCACGCTCCGTGATCGCCTGGACCTGTGGTCGGGTCCCGGCGGTGTCCGCCAGGAGTTCGATGACCTCGTCCTCGAGGAGCGTGGAATCGGCATCGAGGACGACGAGGAAGCGGGGCACGGACCAACGGTACCGACTCAGGAGGCGCGGCCCGCGTCGATGACGTCAGCCGCGCCTCCTGGACCGCTGGTCGCTGGTCGCTGGTCGCTGGTCGCTCCGAGCGCGACGCTACGCGTCGACGCGGACGCCCTTGCCCACGACCGTGATGCCGGACTCGGTGACGGTGAAGCCGCGTGCCTCGTCGACCTCACGGTCGACACCGACCTGGGCGCCTGGTGCGATCACCACGTCCTTGTCGAGGATCGCCCGGTTCACGACGGCGCCCGCGCCGATCGACGCGCGTTCGAAGACGATCGAGTCGAGGACCTTCGCACCGGAGTCGATGCCGCACCACGGACCGATCATGCTGCGCTCGACCTGCGCGCCGGAGACCAGGCAGCCGAGCGAGACGAGCGAGTCGACGGTGGACCCGGTGTTGCCGTTCGCGTCGCGGACGAACTTCGCCGGGGGCAGGTTCGTCTGCTGGTTGAAGATCGGCCAGTCCTGGTTGTACAGGTTGAACACCGGGACGGGCGCGATGAGGTCCATGTGCGCGTCGTAGAACGAGTCGATCGTCCCCACGTCGCGCCAGTAGTACCGGTCGCGCTCGTTCGACCCGGGGACGTCGTTGCGCTTGAGGTCGTAGACGCCGGCGTCGCCGCGGGCCACGAAGTCCGGCACGATGTCGCCGCCCATGTCGTGGTTCGAGGTCTCGATCTGCCCGTCGCGGAGGACCGCGTCGACGAGGGCGTCGGCGTCGAAGACGTAGTTGCCCATCGACGCGAGGATCTCGCCGGGGGAGTCCGCGAGGCCGACGGCGTCCTTCGGCTTCTCGAGGAAGGCCTCGATCTTGGTCGGGTCGTCGTCGGCGACCTGGATGACGCCGAACTGGTCGGCGAGGCCGATCGGCTGGCGGATCGCGGCGACGGTGGCGCTGCGGCCGGAGGCGATGTGCGCCTCGACCATCTGGTGGAAGTCCATCCGGTAGACGTGGTCGGCGCCGACCACGACGACGATGTCGGGGCGCTCGTCACGGAGGAGGTTGAGGGACTGCAGGATCGCGTCGGCCGACCCGGCGAACCACCGCTTGCCGAGTCGCTGCTGCGCCGGGACCGAGGCGACGTAGGAGCCGAGCAGCCCCTCCATGCGCCAGGTCTCGGCGACGTGACGGTCGAGGCTGTGGGACTTGTACTGCGTCAGGACGACGATCTTCTGCAGGCCGGAGTTCACCAAGTTCGACAGCGCGAAGTCGATGAGCCGGAAGTTGCCGCCGAACGGGACTGCTGGTTTCGCACGGTCCGCCGTGAGCGGCATGAGGCGTTTGCCCTCTCCGCCGGCGAGGACGATGCCGAAGACCTTCTTTGGTGCCATACCGCTCACAGTATGCGTCCGGACCGGTGAACGGTTACGTTGAACCCGTGCGAGTCGATCTGTTGACCAGGGAATACCCACCAGAGGTGTACGGCGGGGCGGGCGTCCACGTCGCCGAGCTCACCGCAGCGCTGCGGTCGGGCACCGACACCGAGGTGCGTGTCCGAGCCTTCGGGGCCCACCGTGAGGAGGCGGGCGTGTCGTCCTACGGCACCCCCGACACGCTCGGGCAGGCGAACGGCGCACTCCAGGCGCTCGGGACCGACGTTGCCATCGCGGCGGACGTCGAGGGCGCCGACCTCGTGCACTCGCACACCTGGTACGCGAACGCGGCCGGCCGGATCGCGCAGCTGACCTACGGCATCCCGCACGTCGTCACGGCGCACAGCCTCGAGCCGCTGCGCCCCTGGAAGGCCGAACAGCTCGGCGGCGGCTACCGGCTCTCGAGCTGGATGGAGCGCGAGGCGTTCGAGCAGGCCGACGGCGTGATCGCCGTGTCCAAGGCCATGCGTGCCGACATCCTCCGGTCGTACCCGTCGATCGACCCGTCGAAGGTGCACGTCGTCTACAACGGCATCGACATCGACGAGTGGAAGCCGACCGTCGACGAGGACGCCGTGCGCGCACTCGGGATCGACCCGACGCGCCGCTCGGTCGTGTTCGTCGGACGGATCACCCGGCAGAAGGGCCTGCCCTACCTGCTCCGCGCGGTCGCGACGCTGCCGGAGGACGTGCAGATCGTCCTCTGTGCCGGCGCGCCGGACACGCCGGAGATCATGGCCGAGGTGACCGGGCTCGTCGAGTCGCTGCGGTCCACACGGCAGGGTGTCGTCTGGATCGACCGGATGCTCGCCCACCAGGAGATCGTCAACGTGCTGTCGTCCGGCACCGTCTTCGTGTGCCCCTCGATCTACGAGCCGCTCGGGATCGTCAACCTCGAGGCGATGGCGTGCGGGATCCCCGTCGTCGGCACCGGTACCGGCGGCATCCCCGAGGTCGTCGCCGACGGGCTGACCGGACGCATCGTGCCGATCGACCAGGCGCAAGATGGCACCGGCACCCCGACGGACCCGGACCGGTACGTGGCGGACCTCGCCGCGACCCTCGACGAGGTGCTCGCCGACGAGGGGCTCGCGAAGCTCATGGGCCGCGCCGGACGGCTCCGCGTCGAGACCGAGTTCACCTGGGACGCGATCGCCCGTCGGACACGCCAGGTCTACGACGAGGTGCTCGGGCAGAACCCCTAGGCTGGTCGCATGCCCTCGGTCGTGCGCTTGTCAGACGTCTCCGTGGTCCGCAACGGGGCCACCATCCTCGACGGGATCTCGTGGGAGGTGCAGGACGACGAACGCTGGGTCGTGCTCGGTGCCAACGGCGCCGGCAAGACCACGCTGCTGCAGGTCGCCGGTGCCCAGACGTTCCCGACCTCGGGTGACGTCGAGGTGCTCGGCACCGAGCTGGGCGGTGCCGACCTGTTCGAGCTCCGACCGCGCATCGGCTTCGCGTCGACCGCGCTCGCCCGTCGCATCCCGGTGACCGAGAAGGTCATCGACGTCGTGCTCACCGCGGCGTACTCGGTCACGGGTCGCTGGAACGAGGAGTACGAGGAGCTCGACGTCCGCCGTGCCCAGCGCGTGCTCGACGAGTGGGGCCTGGGTGCGTTCACCGACCGGACCTTCGGCGAGCTCAGCGACGGCGAGCAGAAGCGGGTCCAGATCGCCCGCGCCGTGATGACCGACCCGGAGATCCTGTTCCTCGACGAGCCGGCGGCGTCGCTCGACCTCGGCGCACGCGAGAGCCTCGTCCGGACCCTCGGCGGCTACGCCCAGAGCGAGGACTCGCCGGCGATCGTCATCGTCACCCACCACGTCGAGGAGATCCCGGCCGGGTTCACCCACGCGCTGGTGCTCGCCGACGGCCACGTGCAGGCTGCCGGACCCATCGACGACGTCCTGACCGCCGAGACCCTGACCGAGGCGTTCGGCATCGAGCTCACGGTCTCGAAGGACGCCGGGCGGTACACGGCACGCGCCGCCTGATCGTCCGCGTGTCCGTCCTGCGCCTGCTGCACTCCGGGCCGCCGATCTGGTAACGTAGACGGCTGGCGCAAGCCGCAGACTTCCGGCGTCGTGCTCGTACGAGTGCCGCGCACATCCCACCACCGCAACCGAGGAATCTCCATGAAGACCGACATCCACCCCGAGTACCGCGCCATCGTCTTCCGTGACCTGGCTTCCGGTGAGACGTTCCTGACGCGTTCGACCGCGAACAGCGACAAGACCATCGAGCTCGACGGTGCGACCTACCCGGTCATCGACGTCGAGATCTCGTCCGCGTCGCACCCGTTCTACACGGGCAAGCAGCGCATCCTCGACTCGGCCGGCCGCGTCGAGAAGTTCAACCAGCGCTTCAAGGGCTTCGGCAAGTAATCAGTCGTCCACGACGCTCGAACGGGCGGTCCTCCTGCGGGAGGGCCGCCCGTTCCGTCGTTGTCGGGTGCGTGGGTGGCAGGTCGGGTGGAGCGGCCGGTGGTTCGGGCGTCCGGTGCTGGCGGTGCGGCCGGGGTGTGGCATGTTGGGCGGACGGTGCGCGTTGCAGCCGAGTGGTGCGAGGCGTGGCCGCGGCGACGGTTCGAACCACGGAACCGACGTCGAACCAGGCGAACGGCGTGGTTCGACGTCGGAAGCGTGGTTCGACGTCGCGTCACGCTCGGCCGGGCCGCGCGGGCGGCGCGGGCGGCGCGGGCGGCGCGGTGCGGCCGGCCCGGGCGGACCGAGTGGTGCGGCCGACAGAGCGCAGGGGTGGCCGACGGTCGCGGATTGCCGGCGCACAACGCAAGTGCGTTCACGCCGCGGCATGGCGCGGCTCGGGCGGACTTCGGTTGTGCGGCCGTGCGGGAGCGGCACGGGCGTCGGCGCGGGCGGCGCGGGCGGGCCAGCCGGCGCGCCCGTCGAACCACGGATCCGACGTGGAACCAGGCGAGCGGCGTGGTTCGACGTCGGATTCGTGGTTCGGAGCCCGGCGGGCGCCTCAGCCCGCGTTGCGGTGGGGCCAGCGGCCGTCGGCGGTGAACGACGGGTCGCGCTGCTTCCGCATGTACTCCTGGAACGAGGAGGCCTGGTCGGCGCACCAGCCGACCTGCTTGCGGTGCAGTTCCTCGGCTGAGACGCCGAGCTCCTCGGGGTACTTCGCCGCGATGGCCTGCGCGACACGCCCGGCAGCGATGGCATCGGCGCCGGCGTCGTGGGCATCGGACAGGGTGACGCCGTAGAGCTCGGACGCGGCCTCGAGCGTGCGCTTGCCCTTGCGGTAGGTGTCCAGCGCCTTGTCGATCACGAGCGGGTCGACGACGTTCCCGATGACGGGGGAAGCGATTCCGTGCCGCTTGGCCTCGCGGTCGAGGACGGTGAGGTCGTACGGGGCGTTGTAGATGACCAGGGGGATGCCGCGGGCGAACACGGCCTCGACCGCGGCGATGATCTCTGCGACGACCTCGGCAGCAGGACGGCCGTCGGCGCGGGCGCGCTCGGTCGTGATGCCGTGCACGGCGGCGGCGCCCTCGGGGATCTCCACACCGGGGTCGGCGAGCCAGGCACCCTCGACGATGGAGCGTCCGGTCATGTCGATCAGGCCGACGTGGGCTGTGACGATCCGGGCGGTCTCGACGTCGACGCCGGTGGTCTCGAGGTCGAACACGCCGAGCGCGTGCCACCACGGGCGACCCGAGAGGTCCTGGGTCGGAGCGGGGGAGTCGAGCTGCGCTGTGGGGAACGTCACGCGGTCAGGCTAACCGGACGCACCGACACGCCGAGACGCGACCCGCCCACCGGTGCCGACCCGCGCCTCCCGAACCGCCAGACCGGACCGCCGCCCGACCGAACCGCCGCCCGACCGGACCGTCGCCCGACCGGACCGCCGCGCGACCGAGCCGCGCGACCAGGGGGCGGCGCGACCGAGCCGCGCAGCCGCGCGGGGGCGCGGCAGCCCTACCGGGGCCGACCCGCGCCTCCTGGACGCCCCTACCCGACCGGCGCACCCACGTGCAGCCAGTAGAACGACTGCGTCCCCATGGTCAGCGTCACCTCGCCCGACTCGTCGAACGACGGGAACGACCCGCCGCCGAACAGGTCGTACAGCGGCCGCCCCGCGTACTCGGGCGCCGAGATCGTGACGGACGTCGGGTTGGTGGCGAAGGAGAAGACGCACAGGACGTCCTCGGCGGAGGGCCCGAACTGGTGGCCGGAGCCGGAGCCCTCCCACGACCGGACGAACGCGAGCACCGAGTCGTTCGAGGTGTCCTGCACGGCCAGGGTGCCGAGGCCGAACACGGGGTGCGCCTTCCGGACGTGGATGACGTTCCGGACCCAGTGCAGGAGCGAGCGGGACTGGGCGAGCTGCGCCTCGACGTTGACCTGTGCGTAGTTGTAGACGAGCGACTGGACGACCGGCAGGTAGAGCTTGCCGGGGTCGGCGGTCGAGAACCCGGCGTTGCGGTCCGGCGTCCACTGCATCGGCGTGCGCGAGGAGTCGCGGTCCGGGAGCCAGATGTTGTCGCCCATCCCGATCTCGTCGCCGTAGTACAGGAACGGCGACCCCGGGAGCGAGAACAGCAGCGCGTGGATGAGTTCGAGCTCGGCGCGGGAGTTGTCCAGCAGGGGAGCGAGGCGGCGACGGATGCCGATGTTCGACCGCATGCGCGGGTCGTAGCCGTACCAGCCGTACATGGCCTGCCGGTACTCCTCGCTGACCATCTCGAGCGTGAGTTCGTCGTGGTTGCGGAGGAACACGCCCCAGGCGGCGGAGGACGGCACGTCGAGCGTCTCGGACAGGATCGCCTTGAGCTCGGCCGCGTGCTGCGCGCGGAGCGAGTAGAAGATGCGCGGCATCACCGGGAAGTCGAACGCCATGTGGCACTCGGGCTCCTCGTCGGTGCCGAAGAACGCGGCGGTCTCGCGCGGCCACTGGTTCGCCTCGGCGAGCAGGACGCGCCCGGGGTACTCGTCGTCCACCATCGCGCGGAGCTTCTTGATGAACTCGTGCGTCTCCGGTTCGCCCTCGCCGTTGCCGTCCTCGGACTCGAACAGGTAGGGGATGGCGTCGAGCCGCAGCCCGTCGACGCCCAGGTCGAGCCAGTGCCGGACGACGTCGTACACGGCCTCGACGACGGCGGGGTTCTCGAAGTTGAGGTCCGGCTGGTGCGAGAAGAACCGGTGGAAGAAGAACTGGCGGCGCACCGGGTCGAACGTCCAGTTCGACTCCTCGGTGTCCACGAAGATGATCCGGATGTTCTCGTACTCGGTGTCCGTGTCCCGCCAGACGTAGAAGTCGCCGTAGGGGCCGTCCGGGTCCTCGCGTGACTGCTGGAACCACTCGTGCTGGTCGCTCGTGTGGTTGATCACCATGTCGATGACGATGCGCATGTTGCGTTCGTGCGACTTGGTGACGAGTTCGCGGAAGTCGTCGAGGGTACCGAACTCCGGCAGGATCGCCTTGTAGTCGGCGATGTCGTAGCCGCCGTCGCGCATCGGCGACTGGAAGAACGGCGGGAGCCACAGTGCGTCGACGCCGAGCCACTGCAGGTAGTCGAGCTTGCCGATCACCCCCTGGATGTCGCCGATGCCGTCACCGTTCGAGTCGACGAAGGAACGGATCATGCACTCGTAGAACACCGAGCGCTTGTACCACTGCGGGTCCAGTGTCAGGCCTGGGAGCTGGATCGGGGCGGTGAACGTCACCGTGGACACGCTAGGCCGCGGCGCATGGAGTTGTCCGGAGATCGCAGCGACCCGGCAGGCCGGGTGGGTCCGGAAGGGCCTGGAGGCGCGGCTCGTCTTCCACAGGCGCGTCACGTTCGCGGGTGGTCCGGTCCTCCACAGGCGGGTCGCGTTCGCGGGTGGTCCGGTCCTCCACAGCGGGGTCGCCTCTGCGAGTTGTCCACGATTCCGGGTGGGGCAGCCCGGGCGCACCGGCTCGCGTTCGTAGACTGGCCCGGATGCAACCGCCCGTGCTCTCCCCGTACCAGTCGCTGATGGCCGCCACCCCGGTCGTCCACCGTTCCGTGCAGGTCGACGGCCGCACCACGCACTACTGGGAGTACGGGCCGTCCGACGCCGACGAGACCGTCCTCGCGGTGCACGGCTTCCGCGGGGACCACCATGGCCTCGAGACGATCGCCGCGCACCTCGTCGGGGTGCGCGTGATCGTGCCGGACCTGCCGGGCTTCGGCATCTCGGACCCGCTGCCGGTCTCCGACATCGACTCCTACGTCGCGTGGTTGCATGGCTTCCACGCGGCACTCGGCCTCGGCCCCGACACCGTCGTGCTCGGGCACTCGTTCGGGTCGATCGTGGTCGCCGCGACGGTGGCCGCGGGGCTCGCGACGCGGTTGCTCGTGCTCGTGAACCCGATCGCCGCCCCGGCACTGCAGGGCCCGCGGGCGGTGGGCACGGCGATCGCGATCGGGTACTACCGCGCCGGTGCGGTGCTCCCGAAGCCGCTGGGCCTCGGGCTGCTCCGGAACCCGGCCATCGTCCGCGTGATGAGCCTGGCGATGGTGAAGTCGCACGACCGCGACCTCCGGCGGTGGGTCCACGACCAGCACGACCGGTACTTCTCGGCCTTCGCGAACCGGACGAGCGTGCTCGAGGCGTTCCGCACCTCGGTCACCCACGACGTCTCCGAGTACGCCGACCGCATCGGCGTGCCGGTGCTCATGATCGCGGCCGAACGCGACGACATCACCGCCGTGCCCGAGCAGCGCGCCCTGGCCGCCCGACTGCCCGACGCCGAACTCGTCGTCGTGCCGGACGTCGGGCACCTCGTGCACTACGAGACCCCGGGGGCCGCGGCGTCCGCGGTACTGCGGCGGATGGCGGACGCCCCGAAGCGGGGTCGCAAGGGCGGGCCGTCGGGCACGAAGCGTGCGCCGCGGTCGTCGGCCGCGTCGGACGGCGCGGCGTCGTGACCCGGCTGCGCATCGGGATCGACTGCCGGTACGTCCGCATCGGGCGCCACGACGGCATCAGCCGGTTCACCGCCGGTGTCGTCGCGCACCTGCCGCAACGGCACGACTACATCCTGCTCGTGCACGACGAGCGACAGCTCGAGTCCCTGCCGTCGGATCTGCCGTGGGAGCTCCTGCCGGCACCGACCGAGCCGGGCGAGCCGTTCGTCGCCCGGACGGTCAACCGCCTGGGGTTCGACGCCGTGTTCTCGCCCATGCAGACCATGGGCTCGCGCGGCCGGCGGTACGCCCTCGTGCTGACGCTGCACGACCTCATCTACTACCGGAACCGTACGCCCCCGCGCGAGTTCTCGTGGCCGCTCCGGCTCGGTTGGCGTGTCTTCCACCTCAGCTGGGTGCCGCAACGCGTGCTCCTGAACGGTGCCGACGGGGTCGTGACGGTCTCCGAGACGACCGCCGGCCTGATCGCCGAGTACCACCTGACCAAGCGGCCCGTCACGGTCGCGTACAACGCCGCCGACCCGGCGACCCCGCGCCTCGGCGGCACGCGCGAGAAGTCCCTCGTCTACATGGGCTCGTTCATGCCGTACAAGAACGTCGAGACGCTGGCGGCCGCGCTGCCGTTGCTCGGCGCGGACTGGGTGCTGCACTGCATGTCGCGCGTGTCCGTCGCCGATCGTGCTCGTCTGGAGCGGCTCGCGCCCGCCAGTTCGATCGTGTTCCACGACGGCGCCTCGGACGACGAGTACCTGTCCGTGCTGCGGTCGGCGACCGCGCTGGCGACGGCGTCGTACGACGAGGGCTTCGGCATCCCGCTCGTCGAGGCGATGGGCGTCGGCACACCGGTGGTGGTCAGTGACATCCCGATCTTCCGTGAGATCGGCGGGGACGTCGCCGAGTACTTCGACCCGACGTCGCCGTCGGCGGTCGCCGCCGCGGTCCGCCGGCTCGAGGCGCGGTGGGACGACGCGTCACGGGCGTCGATCGCGCAGGCGGGTCGGTTCCGGTGGGAGTCGTCGGCCGAGCAGGTCGTCCGTGCGGTGGAGCAGGCGGTCGCCCGGCGCGAGGACCGCGGGACCGACTGACGCTGGCGGTGCGCACCCGCGGCCGGTCATCCGGGCGGTGCGCTCCCGTTACCGGTCACGTGGTCGGTGCGCGCCCGCGACCGGTCACGAGGACGGACGGACCGCCGTCACGAGGACGGACGGACCGCCGTCACCGTCGCCCCGGGGAACACGGCGTGCGCCTCCGCGGTCGCCTTCGCCACCACGGCGCCGAGTGCGGCACCACGACCGATCGTCTCGACCGTGATCGTCTGATCCGCCGGGTCGTCCGACGGGCCGTCGTCGCCCCACGAGCACCGGACCGCGGACACACCCCCGATGGCGTCCAGCTGCCGGGCGAGCTCGAGTCGTTCCCGGGTGACCGTCGCGTCGGTCGAGATCCCGACCTCGAGTGCGCCGAGGTCGGCGACGGCGAACACCCGGACGCCGTTCCCGCTGGCGTCCTCGGTCGCGGTGCGGAGTCCCTCGACGACCGCGGTGCGCTCCTCGTCGGACAGGGTCGGGGTCACCGTGACGGTCGACTCGACGTCGTAGCTCGCGAACGAGGTCTTCTCCGGCTCCTGGTCGCGGACCCCCTCGACCCCGTCGAGTGCGCGTGCTGCGCCGCCGAACCGGTCGAGGGCGGCCCCGGGCTGCGGGAACACCCCGCCGACGCCGTTCTGCACGCTCCCGACGATCGTGACGAGCACGACCGCGATCACACCGACCGCGACGACCACGCCGAGGCCCACGAGCGCACTGCGTCCGACCCGCTGCCGCGGCGTGCGCACCGGGACCGATGCGGTGTCCGGACCGAACGCGCGGTCGAGGTCGTCCGTTTCGGGGCTCTGGGGCCGTCCGGGCCGAGCGCCCCCACCACCGGATCCGTCGACGGTCATGTCAGCCCCCCCTCACACGCTCGGGTCTGCGAGTGCATCGGAGCCTAGTACGGTGCCCCCGGCTACGCCCGACGCTCGAGGGGGTTCTGGTCCGCGAACGCCGAGCGGCCCTCGGCGTCGGACACCTCGTCGATCGGGTCGTCGAACCGGACGAGCTCCGCACGGAAGCGCTCGGGGTCCCACCGGAAGGAGTGCACCGACCCGTTCCGGATCGGGGTGCTGTGCCGGTCGGCCGTCCCCGGGGCCGCGGCGTTGACGACGGTGCGGATGACGGCGCCGTGCGTGGCGACGACGACGCGGCCCGCGTCGAACCGCACCGCGATCTCGCCGAGCGTCTCGGTCACCCGGGCGAGCAGCGCGCTGCGGGACTCGCGGCCGGGGATGTCATCGTGCGGGTACCGCGCCCGGACCTCGTCGTCGGTCAGGCCCTCGGCCTCGCCGTAGGAGCGCTCGGCGAGTCCGGGGTACGTCGAGGGCTCGGGCAGGTCGAGGTGGGCCGCGATGACGGCACCCGTCTCGAACGCCCGGGACAGCGGGGATGCGACGACGGCGTCGAACCGGCGTCGCCCGAGCAGGGTCGCGGTGGCATGTGCCTGCCCGCGTCCGGTGTCGTTGAGCGGGATGTCCGTCGAGCCCTGGATGCGCCGTTCGGCGTTCCAGTCGGTCTCGCCGTGCCGGACCAGGTACAGGAGCGTCGTCACCGCTCGATCATCGCAGACGCGCCGCGAGGGCTTCGAGGGTCTCGGTCGTGCCCGCGTCGATCTTGACCGCGGCCCGGCCGTCGCTCCGGGTCGCACCGCGGTTGACGATGACGACGGGGTGCTTCCGGCGGGCGGCGTGGTCCACCAGTCGGACGCCGGAGTTCACGGTGAGCGAGGAGCCGACGACGAGCAGTGCGTCGGCCTCGGCGACGATGGAGACGGCCTCGCGGAACTTCTCGGCCGGCACGAACTCGCCGAAGAACACCACGTCGGGCTTCAGCACCCCGCCGCACACCGAGCAGTCCGGCACCCGGAAGCGATCGACGTCGGTGATCTCGACGTCGCCGTCGGGCTGGAGCTGCACCGACCCGGGTTCGTCGATCCACGGGTTGTCGCGGTCGAGCACGGCCGCGAGGTCGGCCCGCGAGAACACCTGCCCGCAGGTGAGACAGACGGCACGGTCCATCGACCCGTGGATCTCGACGACCCGCCGGGACCCGGAGCGGAGGTGCAGTCCGTCGACGTTCTGCGTGACGATGCCCGTGACGACACCGTCGCGTTCGAGCCCGGCGAGCGCCTGGTGCCCGGGGTTCGGACGGGCCGCCGCGAAGGTCCGCCACCCGAGGTGCGAGCCGGCCCAGTAGCGCTGGCGCTTGGCTGGGTCGGCGCGGAACTCCTGGAAGGTCATCGGCTTGCGGACGACGCGGCCGGCACCGCGGTAGTCGGGGATGCCCGAGTCGGTGCTCAGCCCGGCGCCCGAGAGCACCGCGATGCGCTTGCCCGCGAGGAGCTCGACGGCGCGGTCGAGGTCGAGCGCGGACGCGGTCGCGCCCTGGGGGCTGGTCGGTTCGCTCGTGGCCATCGTGTTCACGGTACCCTCAACAGCCGACCGACCCGGTCACTTCCCTCCCGCCGTGCGAGGCCCCACGGCGTCGCGGGCAACACCCTCCCGACACCGAATCGAGCCCCGTGCACGCCGTCCGCATCGACTCCCTCGACGACCCCCGTCTCGACGACTTCGCCCGGCTGACCGACGTCGCCCTGCGCCGCGTGTCCGAGCCCGAGGGTGGGCTCTACATCGCCGAGTCGAACACCGTCATCGAGCGTGCCGTGCGGGCCGGTCACGTCCCACGCAGCGTGCTCGTGCAGGAGAAGTGGCTGGACAGCGTCCTGCCGGTCGTCGCGGACCACGACGGCCCGGTGTTCGTCGGTCCTGACGACCTGCTCGAGGACCTCACGGGGTTCCGCATGCACCGTGGCGCCATCGCCGCGATGCACCGTCCGGAACTGCCGAGCGTCGCGGACGTGGTGCGCGACGCGAAGGTCGTGGTCGTACTCGAGGACATCGTCGACCACACCAACGTCGGCGCCGTCTTCCGGAGCGTCGCCGGCCTCGGGGCCGACGCGGTCCTCGTCAGCCCGCGCTGCGCCGACCCGCTCTACCGCCGCAGCGTCCGGGTCAGCATGGGCACCGTGCTGCAGGTCCCCTGGACCCGCATCGGCGACTGGCCGGCCGCCGGCGAGGAGCTCCGGGCGCAGGGCTTCCACCTCGCCGCGATGGCGCTCACGGACCGCTCGGTGGACCTCGACGCCTTCGTCGCCGACGTGCCGGAGCGCGTGGCGCTCGTGATGGGCACCGAGGGGCAGGGCCTCACGCCCGCGGCGATCGCCTCGGCCGACACGACGGTGCGGATCCCGATGGCGCACGGCGTCGACTCGTTGAACGTCGCCGCGGCGAGCGCCGTCGGCCTGTGGGCGGTCACCCACGCCCAGCGGCTCGCCGCCGAGCGCGCCTGAGTCGCGTCCAGGAGGCGCGGCTCGTCCCCGTCGGTCGGGCCGGGGGACCGGGTGGTCGCGTCCCGCCTCCACCGTCCCGCCGCCCGTGGCAGCGCACCGCGTCGGGGTACCGACGACTCGGGACCGGGGTCCCGCCGGACGCGACCGTCCGTGTCTGGGCCGAGCCGCGCCTCCCGTCCGCCGTCCCGCTGTCCGCGCGTCCTCGCAGCCGCGCGGGACCCGCCCCCGGTACGCTCGGTTCCCGTGTCACGAGTCGTCCGCCGCCCCCGTTCCGCCGTCCGGAGGCCGGTGACCGTCTCGGTCGTCGCCGTGCTCGTGCTGGCGGTCGGCTACCTCGTGGCCGCGGCCGTCGTGCCGTTCGCCCCGGCGAGCGCCTCGACGACGACCTACTCGGCGCCCACGTCGTCGGTGCCGGACCTGACGTTCCCCGGCTACGGCGCGACCGCGGTCGAGGCCACCGACTTCCCGGAGAGCCTCCGCACGAGCGGCGACACCAAGCCACGGTCGATCGCGAGCATCTCGAAGGTGGTCACGGCGCTCGTCGTCCTCGACGCGAAGCCGCTGGAGCAGGGAGAGTCCGGGCCGACGATCACGTTCAGCCCGGGGATGCAGGCGCTCTACGCGAAGTACCTCGCGGTGAACGGCGAGGTCGCGCCGATGCCGGCCGGCCTGCGGCTGTCGGAGTACCAGACGCTCCAGGTCATGCTCATGAAGTCCGCGAACAACTACGCCGGTGCGCTGGCGCTGTGGGCGTTCGGGTCGATGGACGCGTACCGCTCCGCGGCGGACACCTGGCTCGACGAGCACGGACTCGACCACACCACGATCCACGAGCCGACGGGCCTCGACGCCGGCAACACCTCGACCGCGACCGACCTCGTCATGCTCGGGCAGCTGGCCCTCGCCGACCCGGTGGTGAAAGAGGTCGTCGGGACGAAGCAGGTCACGGTCCCCGGTGCCGGCGAGATCGAGAACTCGAACAAGCTGCTCGGGCTCGACGGCGTGGAGGGCATCAAGACCGGCACGCTCGACGAGGCCGGGGCGTGCCTGCTGTTCGCCGCGACCTACGAGCGGGGCGGCCGGCAGGTGACGGTGGTCGGGGCGATGCTCGGCGGCGTCGACCACGAGTCGCTCGACGACGACGTCCAACGGCTGCTGCGGTCGGTCGCCGACAACTTCCAGGTCGTGACGCTCACCCACGCCGGCCAGACGTTCGGGACCTTCTCGACGCCGTGGCAGGACGAGGCCGACGCGGTGTCCGGCCGGGCGGCCGAGGTGCTCGTCTGGGGGAGGACGACGGTGTCCGCGTCGACGCACCTCGACCGGATCACGCTCGGCACGAAGGGGGAGCGGGTCGGACGGGTCCGGTTCACGATCACCGACCACGACGCGGTGACGGTCCCGCTCGTGCTCGAGCGGTCGATCGACGACCCGGGCGTCTGGTGGCGGTGGACGAACCCGTTCCAGGGCGCCTGACGACCGACGGGCGCAGCGCCCGACGGCGCGCCTGACGAGCGTCGGGCCGACGGCGCGCTCGACCGGCTCAGCGCCCGACGGCGTGCTCGATCATCGAGCAGGGCACGACCGCGTCCCACCCGGCGAGCCGTGGCATCCCGCCGATCCGGACGGTGTCCCCGGGATGCGCGGCGCAGTGGGCCGCACGGTGCTCGACCTGGGCGGCCCACACGGGGCCGTCCGCGCGGAGCGGTGTCGCTCCGCTCCCGGCGACGAGGGCGGCGACCGTCACGACGACGAGCGCCCCGCCGGCCGCACGCCAGGGCCACCGCCCGCGGGCGAGCAGGACGTCGGCGGCGAGGACCACGGCCGCGACGAGGAACATCGACGCCGCCGCCGCATAGCGCAGGGGCTCGGTGTCCGCCCAGTCCGACGGGGTGAACGTCGACCACGTGGTGCCGGGCGTCCGGTTCACGATGAGCGCCGCGTACCAGACGAGGCCGGCGCCGACCGTGGTGGCGAGGAGCATCCACCTGGACGGCCAGGGTGCCCGCACGAGCGCGGTCACCACGGCGGCGACGAGGAGCGCCGCGGGCACGGCGACGACCCACCAGCCGTGCGCTGCGACGGAGGCACCCACGGCGCGGACGTCGGCGTCCCAGCTGCCGCCGACGACCTGCGCGAGGAACCCGGCGGTCATGTCCCGGAACGAGGTGATGCCACCCTGGTGCGTCGCGGAACGGGGGTGCGTCAGGGCCGCGGTGGCCTGCGCCGCGACACCGAGCACCGCGGTCGCGGCGACGGGCAGCACGCGCACCTGCCGACGGCCGATCAGGAGCAGCGGGAGGAACACGGCCGCCTGGATCTCGCTCGTCGTCACGACGCCGACGGCCGCGGCGGTGGCACCGGCCGCCCACCAGCTCCGCGGACGGTGGGCGAGGAGCCAGGGTGCCGCGAACAGCAGGTACCAGTGCAGGTTCGCCGCGGTGCCGGCGATCTCGACGGGTGCGAGGGGGATCACCGCCGGGACGACCGCGAGCAGGACGCGCAGCGGCCAGGACCGCACGACGTCGCGGGCGAGCGCGAAGACCGTGCCGCAGACCGCGCCGAGGACCGCGCACGACAGCGCCGAGACCGTCAGGGCGTACAGGTCGATGCGCCCGGTCGCGACGGCGGCGTCGACGACGAGGCGGGGCAGGACGTGCAGGTACCCGTCGTACGGGTGCCAGACGGACCGGACCGGGCCGAGGACGAGCCGGTCGGTGAGGAATCGCCCGGAGTCCTCGGCCCAGGCGACGCCGCGGGCGGGGGCGCCGATGCGGACCCAGGCGAGCACGGCCGTGGCGACGGCGACGAGCACCGTCGACAGCGCGGGCACCGTCCACCGCGCGGGCACCGCCGCCGACACCCGCCCCGGGCGGACCGCTGCCGTCATCGGGCCCCCTCGTGCTGTGGTGCAGTCGTACCGGGGGATCATGGCGCAGGAGCGTGGACGGCGGCCGTGACCCGGATGCCGTGCCTCTCAGGCTCGTCCCGGGTTCCGTCCGACGCACCGGTCGACCGCACGCGTAGGGTCGATGGTGTGACGACGACGTTCCCCACCGCTGCACCGTCCGCCCTCGGCATCGACGCCGGCGGTGTCGACCGGTTCCTCGACGCCCTCGAGTCCACACCGGGGGTCGAGCCGCACAGCATCGTGCTGCTCCGCCACGGTCAGGTGGCCGCCGCGGGGTGGTGGCACCCGTACGCCGAGGACCGCGTCCACCTGCTCTACTCGCTCAGCAAGAGCTTCACGGCCGCAGCCGTCGGGATCGCCGTCCGCGAGGGGCTGATCGACCTCGACGCCACCGCGCTGTCGTACTTCCCCGAGCTCGACGCCGAGATCACCGACGAGCGCAGCCGCCGGATCCGCGTCCGGCACCTGCTCGCGATGGCGAGCGGGCACCGCGAGGAAGCCCTCGACCGGGCCCGTGCCGCCGACCCGGACGACCTCGTCCGCGGCTTCCTGCTCACGCCGCCCGACGAGGAGCCCGGCAGCGTCTTCGCCTACAACCAGCCGTGCACCTACACGCTCGGTGCCATCGTCCGGCGGGTCAGCGGCGGCACGCTGGTCGACTACCTGCGCCCGCGGCTGCTCGACCCGCTCGGCATCGACGACCTCGCTTGGCGACGCGACGAGACCGGCGCGGAGCTCGGCTTCAGCGGCTGTTACGCGCCGACCTGGGCGATCGCGCGGCTCGGACAGCTGTACCTGCAGCGTGGCGTGTGGGACGGCGAGCGGATCCTCGACGAGGACTGGGTCGCGCAGGCCACGAGCACGCAGGTCGAGAACCCGGCCGAGGAGAACCCGGACTGGTCGCAGGGCTACGGTTTCCAGTTCTGGATGGCCCGCCACGGGTACCGCGGCGACGGCGCCTACGGCCAGTTCTGCGTCGTCCTGCCCGAGCAGGACGTCGTCCTCGCGCTCACCGGGCAGAGCCTCGACATGCAGGCCGTCCTCGACGCGGCCTGGCAGCACCTCCTGCCCGCCCTCGACGCAGCGGACGTGGACGCGGCCGCGGACGCCGGCCTGGAGGCGCGGCTCACCTCCTTGGGGCTGCCACCGGTGGCGGGTGGTCGCCTCCCCGAGCACCTCGCCGACGTCTCCCTGCGGTCCCGCCCGGGTGGGATCCTCGACGCGGTCACGTTCGCGCGCGACGGCGACGGGATCCGTATGACCGTGACCGACGACGGACGCTCGGACTCGGTGCCGCTCGGCGAAGGACGATGGGCCGTCGACGGCGCCCTCGCGGCGAGCGCCGCGACCGAGCCGGACGGGACGGTTCGCGTCGCCTTGCGGTTCGTCGAGACGCCGCACCTGCTGCACCTGCGCGTCGACCTCGACCGGGGCACGGTCGGGGCGAGGTGGGGGACCGAACCCCTGCACGACGGGCCGATGACGCTCCGGCGCCCCGCCGACTGACGGGGCCTAGGGGATGTCGGAGCGGTGCTCGACGACGTCCTGGAGCTCGGGCCGCTTCGCGGTCACGCCGTCGCCCGAGGACGTGTGCTTGATCCGCCGCACCACCCACGGCACGAGGTACTCGCGCGCCCAGCCGAGGTCCTCGGCGCGGGCCTCGCGCCACGGCCGGGCCTCGAGCGGCTCCGGGTTGAACGGTTCGAGGCCGTACTCGACACCGAGTGCGTCCAGCACCGCGGCGGCGACGGTGGCGTGGCCCATGGGGGAGTGGTGCAGTCGGTCGGGCGCCCACATGCGCGGGTCGCGGAGGACGCGGAGCGCCCACATGCTCGCCACGATCGCACCGTGCTTCAACGCGATCGCGTGCAGGTTCTCGTTGTAGATCGCCGTCTTGCCGCGGACCATCCCGAGGACCGGGGTCATGCCGACGTCGGGCCCGGTGAAGAGCACCACGGTCGCGCCGTCGCTCCGGAGCCGGGCGACCATCGCGTCGACGCGCTCGGCGAGCTCGTCGGGGTCGGAGCCCGGGCGGATGATGTCGTTGCCACCCGCGGACACCGTCACGAGGTCCGGGTGCAGCGCCAGCGCCGGCTCGACCTGCTCGTCGATGATCTGCTGGAGCAGCCGTCCGCGGATCGCGAGGTTGGCGTACGCGAAGTCGTCGGACTGGTGCGCGAGGACCTCGGCCACCCGGTCCGCCCAGCCGCGGTTGCCGCCGGGCACCGTGGGGTCGGGGTCCCCGATCCCCTCGGTGAACGAGTCACCGATCGCGACGTACCTGGACCACGGATGACGATCTGACACCCCTCGGACCATAGTCTCGTGCCATGACGAAGGCCAACCCGTCCCGGAGCCTGCCCGACGAGCTGCTCGACCGGATCGCGGCGCGTGCGCCCGACTACGACGCCCGGAACGCGTTCTGCGCCGAGGACCTCGACGAGCTGCGGGCGGCGGGCTACCTCCGACTCGGCGTCCCCGTCGAGCGCGGCGGCGCCGGGCTCGGGCTCGCCGCGACGGCAGCGGTGCAGCAGCGGCTCGCGCAGGCCGCACCGGCGACGGCGCTCGGACTCGGGATGCACCAGGTCTGGGTGCAGGCGGCGCGAGCCGTCACCGCGCGAGGCGAGTCGTTCCTCCAGTCCGTCACCGACCACGCGGCGGACGACCGCCTGCTCGCGTTCGGGGTGAGCGAACCCGGCAACGACGCCGTGCTGTTCGACTCGACGACGTCGGCGGAGCCGGACGGCGACGGCGGCTACCGGTTCACGGGCACGAAGGTGTCGACCTCGCTCGCACCCGCGTGGGACGTCCTGAGCGTGTTCGGGAAGGACGGCAGCGGCGCGGAACCGCGACTGGTGCACGGCTTCGTGCTGCGGTCGGACGGCGACGTCGAGCACCTGGACGACTGGGACACCCTCGGGATGCGGGCGACGCAGAGCCCGACGACGCTGCTGCACGGGGTGCACGTGCCGGCCGACCGGATCGTGCGGAGCCTGCCGGTGGGGCCGAACCAGGACCCGCTCGTGTTCGGGGTCTTCGCGGCGTTCGAGCTCCTCGTCGCGTCGGTGTACGTCGGGATCGCCTCGCGGGCCGTGTCGCTGGCGGTGTCGGCGGTGCACGCCCGGACCGCCCGGGACGGGACCCCGCGTTCGGCGGACCCCGACGTCCGGCGGGCGATCGCGGACGTGCAGGGCGCCGTCGACGCGGTCGAGCTGCAGGTCTCGTCGCTCGCGCGGTCGGTGGACGAGCTCGACGACCTCGGGGCGCGGTGGTTCCCGCTGCTCGTGGGGACGAAGGCCCGGGCGGTGGACACAACGGCGCACGCGGTGGACGAGGCGATGCGCGTGGTGGGTGGGAGCGCCTACCGGGCGGGCAGCGAGTTGGCGCGGCTGGCGCGGGACGTCCGGGCGGGGCAGTACCACCCGTCGACGCGGGACTCGGCGGCGCGGACGATCGCGGCGTCGGTGCTCGGGCCGCTCGCCTGACGGGCGAGGGCGGGGGCGAGGCGCGGGCGGGGGCGGACGGGGGCGGTGGCGCGGGGGCGCGGGGCGGGCGGCCGGCTCGCCTGGTGCGGGTTTCGGCGCCCGGTGCGGGTTTCGTCGCCCGGTGTGGCGCTGCCCGCTCGGTGCGAGGTTGTAGCGCCGCACGGAGCGGGCAACCCGGCACGCGGTGACGGGAGCCGCACGGTGCAGCCGGGCGATCGCCGACGCCGCACGGTGCGGGGACCGTCGGCCGGTGCGGCGCTGCCCGCTCGGTGCGAGGTTGTAGCGCCGCACGGGGCGGGCAACCCGGCACGCGGTGACGGGAGCCGCACGGTGCCGCCCGCGCCGCTTCGTGCGGGGTTGCCCGGCTAGTGTCCGGCCAGCCGGTGAGCCCCCGCCCCCGCGGACCGCGATGTCGGTAGCTGGTGGCATCATCGGCGCGTGAGCAAACAGGACGGACGCAACCGGCTCGTCTCGGACGCACCGGTGGACGACGTCACGGCGACCGTGCTGCACGTCGACATGGACGCCTTCTTCGCCTCGGTCGAGCTGCTGGACCGGCCGGACCTCCGCGGCCTGCCCGTGATCGTCGGGCACGACTCCGACCGCTCCGTCGTGACGGCCGCCACGTACGAGGCACGCAAGTACGGCGTGAACTCCGCGATGCCGATGGCCGTCGCCAAGCGTCGGTGCCCGAACGCGATCATCGTCGAGCCGCACTTCGAGAAGTACCGTGCGAAGTCGGACGCCGTGATGCACGTCTTCGACCGGTTCACTCCGCGCGTCGAGAAGCTCGGCATCGACGAAGCGTTCCTCGACGTCGCCGGGGCCATCCGGCTCTACGGCACACCGTGGGAGATCGGCCGGGCGATCCGCGCCGCCGTGTTCGCCGAGACCGGGCTGCACTGCTCGGTCGGCGCCGCGTCGACGAAGTTCGTGGCGAAGCTCGCATCGAGCCGGTCGAAGCCGGACGGGCTCCTCGTGGTGCCGGCGGCCGACACCGTGGCGTTCCTCCACCCGCAGCCGGTCTCCGCGCTGTGGGGCGTCGGCGGCAAGACGCAGGAGACCCTCGAGCGCCGCGGCATCCGGACGGTCGGTGACCTCGCGACCACGCCCCTCGGCTCGCTCGTCTCCGCGCTCGGACCCGCCGGTGGCCAGCGGCTGCACGACCTCGCCTGGGGCCGCGACCCGCGGACGGTCGAGGCCGGCGTCGGCGAGAAGTCGATCGGGCACGAGGTCACCTTCGGCCACGACCTCACCGAGCGCGACGACGTCGCCCGTGAACTCCTGCGCCTGGCCGACAAGGTGGCCGTGCGACTCCGGCGCGCCGACGTGCAGGCACGGACAGTGGCGCTCAAGGTCCGCTACACCGACTTCAGCACGCTGACCCGGTCCCGCACCCTCGCGGAACCGACCGACGTCGCCAAGCGCCTGCACCGCGAAGCCGTCGAGCTGTACGACGTGCTGCACCGGCCGGGCAACCGGATCCGCCTCATCGGGGTCCGCGGCGAGAACCTCGTGCCGGCCGCGGCGAGCAACGCGCTGTGGGACGACGACGCGCCGTGGCGCGAGACCGAGACGACGATCGACGCGGTCGCCGCTCGCTTCGGCGCCGGCGTGCTCCGACCGGCATCCCTGGTGCGCGGCACGCCCGAGGGGCACGTCCCACACGCTCGGCAGGACGAAGGGTGACGGTAGAATCTCGTGCAGTGAGCGCAGCCGAGTACACCGATCAGCCAGGGGCGGGGGACCAGCCCGCGGCCCTGTGGGACGACGGTACCGCCGCACCTGAGCATGCGGTCGTCGCCCACGACGAGGCCGTCGCCGCTGCCGAGGCAGCGGGCAACTCGGCCGTGCAGAACCTGTCGCCGGCGTTCCCGGACCGTGCCGCCTGGGGCACCGCCTCGAAGCTCCGCGCCTGGCAGGTCGAGGCGCTGACGAAGTACTTCGAGACCGAGCCGCGCGACTTCCTCGCCGCGGCCACGCCCGGCGCCGGCAAGACCACGTTCGCGCTCCGGCTCGCCACCGAGCTCCTCGCCCGCGGCACCGTCGACCGCATCGTCGTCGTCGCCCCGACCGAGCACCTGAAGCGGCAGTGGGCGGACTCGGCGGACCGTGTCGGCATCCGGATCGACCCGATGTTCAAGAACGGCGACGGCATGTTCGGCCGGCACTACCAGGGCGTGGCGATCACGTACGCCCAGGTCGGCATGAACCCTGAGGTCCACCAGAAGATCACCGCCGGCGGCAAGACGCTCGTCATCCTCGACGAGGTCCACCACGGCGGCGACGCCCTCACCTGGGGCGACGGCATCAGGGAGGCGTTCTCGAAGGCGACCCGTCGCCTGTCCCTCTCCGGCACCCCGTTCCGCTCGGACACCGCGCCGATCCCGTTCGTGCAGTACGCCCCCGACGAGCAGGGCATCCGCACCTCGATCTCCGACTACAACTACGGCTACGGACGTGCCCTCAAGGACGGCGTCGTCCGTCCGGTGCTCTTCATGGCGTACGCCGGGCAGATGCGCTGGAAGACCCGCATGGGCGACGAGATGTCGGCGTCGCTCGGCGAGCAGGTCACGAAGGACATCACCGCCCAGGCGTGGCGGACCGCCCTCTCGCCGGAGGGCGAGTGGATGCCGGCCGTCCTCTCCGCCGCCGACAAACGCCTGACCGAGGTCCGCCGTGGTGTGCCGGACGCCGGCGGGCTCGTCATCGCCACCGACACCACCACGGCCCGCGCCTACGCCCGGATCCTGCAGCAGATCACCGGCGAGCGGCCAACCGTCGTCCTCTCGGACGAAGCCGCGGCGTCGAGCCGGATCCAGGCCTTCGCCGAGGACACCTCGCGCTGGATGGTCGCCGTCCGGATGGTGTCCGAGGGCGTGGACGTCCCGCGACTGTGCGTCGGCGTGTACGCGACGAGCGCCAGCACCCCGCTCTTCTTCGCCCAGGTGATCGGCCGGTTCGTCCGAGCCCGACGGCGCGGCGAGACGGCGTCGGTGTTCCTGCCGAGCGTGCCCGGCCTGATGGCGCTGGCTGCCTCCCTCGAACTCGAGCGCGACCACGCCCTCGACCGCCCGAAGGACGCCGACGACGGGATGTACAACCCCGAGGACGCGATGGTCGCCGAGGCCAACAAGGAGGACCGCGCGTCGGAGAGCCTGCTCGAGGTCCAGCCGTTCGAGGCGCTCGACTCGCAGGCCTCCTTCGACCGGGTCCTCTACGACGGCGGCGAGTTCGGCACCGGCGGCGAGGTCGGATCGCTCGAGGAACTCGACTTCATCGGCATCCCGGGGCTGCTCGAGCCCGACCAGGTGCGCGACCTGCTCCGCGCGCGGCAGGCGACCCAGGCGAAGCGAGCGAAGGGGCGCACCCCGAAGGACGGCATGCCCAAGGCCGCAGCCGCCACCGAGGACCGCCCGATGTACCAGACGATCAAGGAGCAGCGGTCCGAACTGCACCGGCTCGTCTCGATCTGGTCGCGGCACGCGAACGAGCCGCACGGCGCGATCCACGCGGAGCTCCGCCGCATCAGCGGGGGTCCGGCGGTCGCGCAGGCGAGCATCGAGCAGATCCAGAAGCGCATCGACGTGCTGCGCTCCCGCATCGGCGGGCGTCGGTGAGCACCGCGTGATCGAGGCCGTCGACGACCGCACCTGGTACGTCAAGCGCGACCCCGAGTCCTCGCCCGAGGCCATCATCGACCGCTTCGGCGGCGGCTACCGGCTCCGCCGCTTCTCGCTCACCGAGTCCCGTCGGACCCCGCACGGCGTCTACACCGGCGTCGAACTCGCCGAGACCGCCTGGTGGCGGCTCCGCGACAGGCCGCGCGGCACATGACATCACAAGCCGAAGTCGGGTAGACCGGGGGAATGGCAGACTCCATCCCTCACGTCCTCGTCCTCGGCGGCGGCTCCGCTGGCTACACCACCGTCAAGCAGCTCCAGAAGCACGCCGCGACCGTGCCGATGCGCATCACGCTGGTGGACCAGAACACGTACTACACGTACCTGCCGTTCCTGCCCGAGGTCGCCGGTGGCCACATCGCCCCGAAGGACGTGACCTTCGAGCTGCGCCGCGCGCTCGGCAAGACGCGGGTCATCCAGGGCAAGGTCACCGGGATCTCGTCGGCTGACAAGACCGTCTCGATCGCCACGGCGGGCGGCGACGACCGCACGCTCGGCTACGACCAACTCGTCGTCGCCCTCGGCTCCGTCACCCGCACCTTCCCGACCCCCGGGCTCGAGGAGTACGGCGTCGGCTTCAAGAGCGTGGAAGAGGCTGCCTACGTCCGCGCGAAGCTCCTCGACAACATCGCCAAGGCCGCTGCCACGCGTGACGAGGACGAGCGCCGCCGCCTGCTCACGAGCATCTTCGTCGGCGGTGGCTACACCGGCGTCGAGGCGATCGGCGAGCTGTTCGACGTCTCGCAGGCCGCCATCAAGACGTACCCGTCGCTCGCCGGCGAGCACCCCCGCTGGGTCCTCATCGACGCGCTCGACCGCGTCGCGCCCGAGGTCGGCCCGGAGCTGTCGAAGTGGACCCTCGAGTCCCTCCGCGCCCGTGGCATCGACGTCCGTCTGAAGACCACCATGCCGAGCGCCGAGGGCGGCGTCATCAAGCTCTCCGACGGCGACGAGTTCGCGGCCGGCCTGCTCGTCTGGACCGCCGGCGTGAAGCCGAACCCGCTCCTCGACGCCTCCGACCTGCCGCGCGGTCCGAAGGGCCACCTCGCCGCGAACGCGAAGCTGCAGGTCGAGAGCGAGGACACGCACGAGGTCGTCCCGGGCGTCTGGGGGCTCGGCGACGTCGCGCAGGTCCCCGACCTGACCGCCGAGAAGCAGCCGGCGTACTACCCGCCGAACGCGCAGAACGCCGTCCGCCAGGCCGTCGTGGCCGCGGACAACGTGGTCGCGACGATCACCGGCAAGCCGCTCGAGGAGTACCGCCACCCGTCCATCGGCACCGTCGCCTCGTACGGTGTCGCGAAGGGTGCGGCGAACATCAAGGGCATCAAGATGACCAACTTGCTCGCCTGGCTCGCACACCGCGCCTACCACGTGTACGCGATGCCGACGCTCAACCGCAAGGTGCGCATCGTGATCGGGTGGATCACCGGTGCCGTCTCGGGTCGCGACGCAACGTCGCTCATCAAGGAGACCGACCCGCGCCGCACCTTCGTCGAGGCGTCGAAGTCGTAGACGCCAGACCCTGACGGACAGGAGGCGCGGTGCCGGCTGGCACCGCGCCTCCTGTCCGTCGTCCGGTCGCGCCGACGCGCGTGGTGCGGCAGACTGACTCCCTCGGTGCCGCCGCACGGAGGTCCTGGAAGAGGCCGCACGTGACCACCACCATCTCCTGCCCCCGCTGCGGTGCCGCTCGCCTGCCCGCGGCCGTCCACCGGTGCCCCGGCCCCACGGACCCCGAGGACGCGCTCGGCGTGACCGGTGCCGTCGCCGCGCTCCTCGCCGTCCTCGGCAGCGTCGGCCGCGCGCTCCTCGTCGGCGGGGTGGTCCGTGACGCCGTGTTCCGCGAGACCGGGCGGTCGGGCACCGACCCCGAGCACGACGTCGACGTCGAGGTGCACGGCACCCAGACGGCTGCGGTGATGGACGCCCTCCGCGCGGCCGGGGCCGTCGTCGTCCTCGCCGGCACGCGGTTCGAGGTGCTCAAGGTGGTGTTCCTCGGCGTGCAGGCCGACGTCGCCGTGCTCCCGAGCGGCAGCGACGACGCGGCCCTCGTCCGGGCAGCCGCCCGTCGGGACTTCACCGTGAACGCGATCGCCTGGGACCCGGCGACGAACGAGTACGTCGACGCGTTCGGCGGGATCGAGGACGCCGCTCGGGGGATCCTCCGGCACACCTCGGAGCAGTTCGGCGACGATCCGCTGCGGGTGCTGCGGGCCGCCCAGCTCGCCGCGCGCTTCGACCTCAGCGTGCACCCCGCCACGGTCGCCGTCGCCCGCTCACTGGTGGACGCGTTCCCCGCCGTGGCACCGGAACGCACCTGGCCGGAGGTGCGCAAGGTGACCAGGGGCGACCACCCCTCGCGGGCCCTCGACGTCCTCCACGCCACGGGGTGGGAACGGCACTTCCCGGAGCTCGCCGCGGTCCGCGACGTGCCGCAGGACCCGCACTGGCACCCGGAGGGTCCGGTGCACGTGCACCTGGGGCTCGCAGCGGACGCCGCGGCGGCATCCTGCACGGCCGACGGGGTGACGGGGGAGGACCGGACGGTCGTCGTGCTCGCCGCGCTCCTGCACGACCTCGGCAAAGCAGGGGACGGCACGCAGCGGGTGCGGGGCGAGGACGGCACCGTCCGGATCCGGAGCCTCGGACACGAGGTCAGCGGTGCCCGTGCCGCGCGGTCACTGCTCCGCCGCATCGGTGCGCCGAGGGCCGTCGTCGACCGGGTGGTCCCCGCGATCCGGGAGCACATGGTGGCGCACTCGACGACGGGCGCGCCGCCGTCCGTCCCGGCCGTGAGACGACTCCGGCGCCGACTCGGCGGTCCGCTGTCGGCCGTGGAGGTCTGGGCACGGGTGTGCGAGGCGGACTCGCGGGGTCGTGGCCCGGCGTCGGGGCCGTCTCCGGCGTGGGCGTGGTTCGAGGTCGTGCTGGCCGACGAGGTGTCGGGGCCGCGGCCGCGCCTGGTGACGGGCCGCGACCTCATCGACGCGGGGCTCGTCCCGGGGCCGCGGTTCCGTGCGCTCCTCGACGCAGCGGCGGACGCGCAGGACGACGGGCGCTTCGTCGATGCGGAGGGTGCCGCGCGGTGGGTGCAGGAGGCGATCCGACACTGACCGCGGGTCCGTGTCGCCGCCGCGACCGGAACGGGAGAAGCCCCCTGGCCGGTGGCCAGGGGGCTTCTCCTTCGTGTGTCCGAGGGGGGACTTGAACCCCCACGCCCTAATACGGGCACTAGCACCTCAAGCTAGCGCGTCTACCATTTCCGCCACCCGGACAGGGTGTCTGGTGTCTGTTTCCCGGGTTTTCCCCGGCGTTCCTGCCGAGAGAAGACACTAGCACGGGTCTGAACGCGCGATGAACACGGCAACGCATCCCGGGCGCGTCCCGCTGTGACGCCGGGCACCGGGCACGTCGGACCAGACCGGTAGCGTGGGGCCATGACGAACCCGGAGGCCACGCCGACCGACCTCGAGGCCACCGCGGCGATCGCCCGCGACCTCATCCGCATCGACACGACGAACTGGGGCGAGGGGAAGTCCCGCGGCGAGACCGAGGCGGCGCACTACGTCGAGGCGGAGCTCCGAGCACTCGGACTCGAGCCGCAGCTCTTCGAGTCCGAGCCCGACCGGGTGAGCGTCGTGGCCCGGGTGCCCGGACGCGACCGCGACAAGCCCGCCCTGGTCGTGCACGGCCACCTCGACGTCGTGCCCGCGGACCCGGCGAACTGGTCCGTGGACCCGTTCGGCGGCGAGGTCCGTGACGGCATGCTCTGGGGTCGCGGCGCCGTGGACATGAAGAACATGGACGCGATGATGCTCACGTCGCTGTCGGACGTCATCGAGCGGCAGGGCGCACCCGAGCGGGACCTCGTGATCGCGTACTTCGCTGACGAGGAGGCCGGGGGCGTCCTCGGCTCCCACCACGTCGTCGAGCACCACCCCGAGGTGTTCCGGGGCGCGAACGCCGCCATCAGCGAGGTCGGCGGCTACTCGATCACGCTCGGCGACCGTCGTGCCTACCTGCTGCAGACGGGCGAGAAGGCGCTCATGTGGATCAAGCTCGTCGCGACGGGCACGGCGGCGCACGGCTCGCACGTCATCCACGACAACGCGGTCACGAAGCTCGCCGCCGCGGTCGCCCGGATCGGCAGCGAGGAGTGGCCCGTCCGGCTGTCGGCGACGACGGACGCGATGGTCGCCGAGGTCGCGCGGTTCCTCGGCGTGGACCCCACGGTGACCGGCCCGGACGAGGTGGCGCTCGCGACGGGCTCGGCCTCGCGGTTCATCCACGCGGCGCTCCACACGACGACGAACCCGACGGTGCTGACGGCCGGGTACAAGCACAACGTGATCCCGGACCGCGCCGAGGCCCTGGTCGACATCCGGTGCCTGCCCGGCGACGAGGACGCGGTGCTGGCGCGGGTGCGGGAGCTCGCGGGCGACGACGTCGAGGTGGTGATGTCCTTCCGCGACATCGGCCTCGAGCAGGACTTCGGCGGGCCGCTCGTCGACGCGGTGCGCGACGTCCTCGGCCGCCACGACCCCGGTGCCCCGGTGCTGCCGTACCTGCTCTCCGGCGGCACGGACAACAAGGCGCTCTCGACGCTCGGCATCGCCGGGTACGGGTTCGTCCCGCTCCAGCTGCCGGCCGGGGTGGACTTCCCGGCCATGTTCCACGGCGTGGACGAGCGGGTGCCGCTCGACGCGCTCGCGTTCGGTCGGCGGGTCCTCGGAGACCTCCTCGCCACGTACTGATACCGTGCGTGGTCGCCTCCGTGGCGGTGTCCTGACCGACTTCCCCGAAAGGCCCGTGCGTGCACATCCTCGAGGCGATCTTCCTCGGCTTCGTCCAGGGGCTCACCGAGTTCCTGCCGGTCTCGTCCAGCGCCCACCTGCGCATCGTCGGGCTGTTCCTGCCGGACGCGCAGGACCCGGGTGCGGCGTTCACCGCCGTGACGCAGCTCGGGACCGAGACCGCGGTGCTCATCTACTTCTGGAAGGACATCGCCCGGATCGTCGGCCGGTGGTTCCGCTCCGTCGTCCAGCGTGACGTCCCGAAGGGCGACCCGGACGTGCGCCTCGGCTGGCTGGTGATCCTCGGCACGATCCCGATCGGTGTCGCCGGGCTGCTGCTCAAGGACTCGATCGAGACCACCTTCCGGTCGCTCTGGATCGTCGCGATCGTGCTCATCGTCTTCGGCATCGTGCTGGGCGTCCTCGACGTCGTCGGCAAGAAGGTGCGCCGCCTCGAGCACATGACGTTCGGCGGCGGGATCCTGATCGGCCTGGCGCAGATGCTCGCGCTCGTGCCGGGGGTGTCGCGCTCGGGGGCGACGGTGTCGATGGGGCTCGCGCTCGGATACACCCGCCCGGCAGCCGCCCGGTTCGCGTTCCTGCTCGCCGTGCCCGCCGTGTTCCTCTCCGGGCTGTACGAGGCGGCGACGAGCCTCGGGGACACCGGAGCGCCCTTCGGCGTCGTCGACACGCTCATCGCGACCGTCGTCGCGTTCGTCGTCGGTTTCGTCGTCATCGCCGCGTTCATGAACTACATCAGCAAGCGCAGCTTCATGCCGTTCGTCGTCTACCGCATCGCACTCGGTATCGTTCTCATCGTGTTGTTGTCGCTCGGAGTGATCCAGCCGTGAGGGCCTGGCAGGTCCCGTCCGTCCCCGACGTCCCGGGCTCCGCGCCCCGCCCGGTCGTGCACGACACGGCGAGCGGCAAGCCCGTCGACCCGACCGGCGGCGAGGAGCGGGCGGCGCTCTACGTCTGCGGCATCACCCCGTACGACGCGACCCACCTCGGCCACGCCGCGACCTACCTGGCGTTCGACACGCTCGGACGCGTGTGGCGCGACGCCGGGCTCGAGGTCGAGTACGCCCAGAACACGACCGACGTCGACGACCCGCTCCTCGAACGCGCCGCCCGTGACGGTGTCGACTGGCGGGACCTCGCCGCGTCGCAGATCGACCTGTTCCGGCGTGACATGGAGGCGCTGCGCATCCTGCCGCCGGACGACTACGTGGCTGTCACCGACGAGGTCGAGCGCGTCGCAGCGGCCGTGGCGTTCCTGCAGGAGACCGGCTACGCCTACGACGTGCCGACCGACGACTCCGACGGCGACGACGTCTACTTCGACGTGAACCGTCCGACCGAGTCGTGGACCCTCGGCGACGAGAGCCGGCTCGACCGCGAGACGATGCTCGCCCTGTCGGCCGAGAGGGGCGGCGATCCCGACCGCCCGGGCAAGCGCGATCCGCTCGACCCACTGCTCTGGCGTGCCGCCCGCGACGGCGAACCGAGCTGGGACACCGAGCTCGGCCCCGGTCGTCCGGGGTGGCACATCGAGTGCAGCGTGATCGCTGGCGACAAGCTCGGCCTGCCGATCAGCGTGCAGGGCGGCGGCAGCGACCTCGTCTTCCCGCACCACGAGATGAGCGCGGGGCACGCCGCGGCCCTCGCGCACCAGCCGTTGGCACGCGCGTACGTGCACACCGGGATGATCGCCTACCAGGGCGAGAAGATCTCGAAGTCGCTCGGCAACCTCGTGACCGTCCGCGGGCTGCTCGACGACGGCGCCGACCCCCGCGCGATCCGGCTCGCGCTGCTGTCGCACAAGTACTCGGACGACTGGGAGTGGTTCGACGCCGAGCTCACGAGCGCGACGACGCGTCTGGCGACCTGGGACGCGTGGGCGTCCGGCAGCGATGCCGGACACGCCGACGACGCGGCCGACGTCGTCGCGCGCGTCCGGGCCCGTGTCGCGGACGACCTCGACACGCCCGGTGCCGTCGCGGCGGTGGACACCGCCATCGCCGGCGGGACGGCGGTCACGCCGGAGCTCGTCGACCTCGTCGACGCGCTCCTCGGCATCCGCCTGGGCTGACCTCGAGGCCGCAACAGCGGAATCGAGCGGGCAGGACGCGCCGCTCGGATTCGCCGAAAGGGCGGAACGGGCCGGATCCGCGTGCTGAGCGTGACGGACCGCGCCCGTTCGGTGCGCGGCCGCGCGCCCGGAACGTCCCCAACGGACGGACGGGAGGGACGGTGCCAGCTGGCTCCGCGCCTCCCGTCCGTCCGTTGGTCACGTCTACTGCGCCGGAGGCGGCGGGCGGAAGCCCTCGCCGCCGGCGGTACCGCCGTCCTTGCCGTCCTTGCGCTCGCGACGGCGCAGGTACTGCTCGAACTCCTGCGCGATGGCGTCGCCCGAGGCCTCGGGGGAGTCGACCGTGTCGCGCGCCTGCTCGAGCTGGCCGATGTAGGACGCCATGTCCTCGTCGTCGGCCGCGAGGGCGTCGATGCCCTCCTCCCACTCGGTGGCGTCGTCGAGCAGCGATCCCCGCGGGACGGTGACGTCGGTGAGCTCCTCGATCTTGTCGAGCAGCGACAGCGTGGCCTTCGGCGACGGCGAGTTGTGCACGTAGTGCGGCACCGAGGCCCAGAGCGACAGCGTGGTGAGCCCGGCGGTGTCCATGGCGTCGGCGAGGACGCCGAGGATGCCGGTCGGCCCCTCGTAGGACGAACGGTCGACGTCGAACGCGGCACGGACGCCGGCGTTCTCGCTCGACACGAAGACGGAGATGGGCCGGGTGTGCGGGACGTCGGCGAGCATCGCACCGACGAAGACGACCGCGTCGATCGAGTACACGTCGGCGAGGTCGATGATCTCGGCGCAGAAGCCGCGCCAGGTGCGCGAGGGCTCCGGGCCGACGAGCACGAACACGTCGCGCTCGGACGGGGAGCCGGTGGCGCCGATCACGGGTCGGCCCTCGGCGCCGGGGCCGTGCAGGACGATCCGCGGCCACTGGATGCCGCGCCCGCCGTTCTCGTCCGTGCCGACGTTCGGCCGGTTGAACTGGTAGTCGACGTACCGCTCGCCGTCGAGCTCACGCAGCTCGTCGAGCTCGAGCGACTCGACGATGCGCCTGGCGAGACCGCTCGCCGCTTCTCCGGCGTCGTTCCAGCCCTCGAAGGCGACGACGAGCAGTCGACCGTCGCTGAAGGGGGAGTGCTGTGGCACGGACGGGACCTCCTGGTGGTGGAGCGGGGCGAGCGCGGTGCGGGACCGCCCTCGGCCGGACACGAATCGCAGCAACAAGGATAGGGCCGCTCGACCGCAGTGCGTCCATGCGTCCGCGGTGAGCGGAAAGCGGGTCCGGCCGCCCCGGTAGACTCGTCGCCCGTGACCGCCCAGCACCCCGACCGAGTCCTGCCCGCAGCCGTGCTGTGGGACATGGACGGCACGATCATCGACACCGAGCCCATCTGGCAGCAGTCCCAGGTCGAGCTGACGGCGCGGTACGGCGCCGAGTGGACCCACGAGGACGGACTGTCCCTCGTCGGCAGCGGTCTCGAGCGCTCCGGCGAGCTCCTCCGCGACAAGGGCGTCGACATGGAGGTCGAGGAGATCATCCAGTGGATGACCGACTACGTCATGGAGCGACTGCGCGACGGCGAACTGCCGTGGCGACCGGGCGCCCGAGAACTCATCGAGGGGCTGCACGACCGCGGCATCCCGACCGCGCTCGTGACGATGTCCCGCCGCAAGATGGCGCTCGTCGCCGCTGAGGCGATCGGCGACCGCGGCTTCCGTGTGGTGGTCGCCGGTGACGACGTCGAGCGGCCGAAGCCGTACCCGGACGCCTACCTCTCCGCCGCGGCCCAGCTCGGCGTCGACGCCACCGCCTGCATCGCGATCGAGGACTCCGCCACCGGCGTCGCCTCGGCCGTGGCCTCCGGCGCGGTGACGGTCGCCGTCGAGCACATCGTGCCGCTGTCGGACATCACGGGCGGCGACGTCCACCTGACCACCCTCGCGGACGTCGACGTCGACCGGCTCGTCGAGCTGACCGGCCCGGCCCTCGCCGCCCGCACCCAGGAGGTCGCGCGATGACCGACGCCGTCCCGAACCCGACCGAACACCTCCCGCACACCGCCGGGGGAGCGCCGCACACCCCGCCGCGCGGACCCTTCCGCGCCGGTGACCGCGTGCAGCTGACCGGCCCCAAGGGCAAGCTCACGACCCTGTCGCTCGAGGTCGCCGGTGAGTACCACACGCACCGCGGCGTGCTCCGGCACGACGACGTCATCGGGCAGCCCGACGGCTCGGTGATCCGTGCGAGCACCGGCGACGAGTACCTGGCGCTCCGCCCGCTCCTCAACGACTACGTGATGTCGATGCCCCGCGGTGCGGCGATCGTCTACCCGAAGGACGCGGCCCAGATCGTCGCGTTCGCCGACGTCTTCCCCGGCGCCCGCGTGGTCGAGGCCGGTGTCGGCTCGGGGGCGCTCTCGCTCTTCCTGCTCCGGGCGATCGGCCCGACCGGGCAGCTGCGGTCGTTCGAGCGTCGCGAGGAGTTCGCGGCCATCGCCAGGGGCAACGTCGGCACCTTCCTCGGTGCCGTCCCAGACAACTGGTCGGTCACCGTCGGCGACCTCGTCGAGGAACTGCCGGGCGCCGTCGACGAGCAGAGTGTCGACCGGGTCGTCCTCGACATGCTCGCGCCGTGGGAGTGCGTCGACGCCGCGGCCGACGCCCTCGTCCCCGGCGGCCTCATCGTCTGCTACGTCGCAACCGTCACGCAGTTGTCCCGCACCGCCGAGGCGCTCCGGGACACCGGTCGGTTCACGGACCCCCAGTCGAGCGAGACGCTCGTGCGCACCTGGCACGTCGAGGGCCTCGCGGTCCGACCCGACCACCGCATGGTGGGGCACACCGGGTTCCTCGTGACGGCACGCCGGCTGGCGGACGGCGTCGTGCTCCCCAACCTGAAGCGTCGCGCAGGCAAGGCCGAGTTCTCCGACGAGGACGTCGAGGCCTGGACCCCCGGCGCGGTCGGCGAGCGGTCGGCCAGCGACAAGAAGCTCCGCAAGGTCGCGCGGCAGGCGGCGGCGCAGGCCCGCAAGGTCGCCGCTGCCGAGGCCGGCCCCGCAACGTCCGACGCGGACGGCCCTGCTGAGGACGACCGGTAGGCTACGCGTCGTGCCCGTCCTGCATCGAACGGAAAGAGGGTCCGTGCGCACCATCCCCGCACTCCTGGTCACCATCGGCCTCGCCGCAGCACTCACCGGGTGCGCGGCGAGCGGGGCCGGTTCCACGCCGTCGAGCTGTGCCGCTCCCGGCGCCGCGTCCGAGGCGGTCACCGCGACGGGTGCGTTCGGCAAGGAGCCGAAGGTCAGCGTCCCGAGCGGCCTCACCACGAAGGGCACGCAGGTCTCGGTCCTGAAGACGGGCGACGGACGCGAGATCGAGGACGGCACGCCGGTCCTCATCGAGTACACGCTCGTCGACGGTTCGACCGGCGAGGTCGCGCAGACCAGCGGGTACTCCGGCCAGACGGCCCCGATCACGGCCGGCGCCGACAACTACGGTGCCCTCGGTGCCTCGCTCGAGTGCGCGCACGTTGGGGACCGCCTCGCCGTCGCCCTGCCGAAGAGCGCGCTCAACTCGTCCACGACCGGCGAGACCGGCACGACCTCCGGCAAGACCGAGGACGCCGTCATCGCGGTCATCGACGTCAAGCGCGCCTACGACGCCCGCGCCACCGGCACCCCGCAGCTCGCCGGCGACGGCATGCCCGCCGTCGTGCTCGCACCCTCCGGTGCCCCCGGCATCACGATCCCGTCGTGGAGCGCGCCGTCCTCGGACGAGACGCACCTGCTCCGCAAGGGCAGCGGCGCCGTGCTCACCGAGAAGGACACCGCCCTCATCAAGTACACCGCCGTGTCCTGGGGCACGGACGGCGCCGACTCGTCGGTCGCCGGTTCGAGCTGGACCGACGGGTCGGGCGCGCAGAGCGTCCCGCTCGCCAAGGGCCAGGTGCAGGAGGGCGTCCGGAACGCCATCGTCGGCCACCGCGTCGGCGACCAGGTCCTCGCGATCGTGCACCAGCAGGGACAGGCGTACGCGTACGTGATCGACGTCCTCGGGAAGGTCTCGGCCTGACCTTCCCGGACCGTCCACCGACCGCGGCGCGGGTGCACTCCGGTGCACCCGCGCTGCCGTAGGATCGGCTCGTGCCAGCGACCCGTGTGCCCCGAGTGCCTGCCGAGGAACGGCTCTTCAGCCTGGTGCTCGCGCTGCTCTCGACGGAGTCCGGGCTGACGAAGTCCGAGATCCTGGCGAACGTCCAGGGCTACCGGCAGCGGTTCACGACGGGCGGCGACAACGCCTCGCTCGAGCGACAGTTCGAGCGCGACAAGGACGACGTCCGCGAGCTCGGCATCCCGCTCGAGACGATCGAGACGCCCGGGGCGGCCGGCAACAACCAGACGCTCCGGTACCGGATCCCGAAGGGCGAGTACGACCTGCCGGTCGACGTCCGCTTCACGCCGGACGAGTCGGCGCTGCTGTCGCTCGCGGCGATGGCCTGGCGCGAGGGCGCGCTGTCCGCCGACTCCCGTCGTGGCCTCCTCAAGGTCCGCTCCGCCGGGTCCGAGGACGACGCGGCCGGGGCCATCGGCGTCGACGCGTACGCCCCGCGGCTCCGCGCCCGCGACGTCGCGTTCGAACCGCTGCGCTCGGCGCTCGACCGGGCCGCGGCGGTCCGGTTCGACTACATCACGCCCGGTCAGCACGAACCCCGTCGTCGGGAGGTCGCGCCGCTCGCCCTCGTCCAGCACGGCGGCCGGTGGATGCTCGCCGCACACGAGTTCGCGACGGGCAGCGAGAAGAACTACCTCCTGGCCCGGATCGTCGGCCCCGTCACGCAGTTCGAGGTCGGACGGCACCCGGCTCCGGCCGGCGCCGGCGAACGCGCCCTGGCCGAACTCGAACGGGTCTGGGCGGCCCGCACCGCACGGATCCGCGTCGCACCGGGGTCCGACGCCGCGCGCCGGCTCGCGCGACGTCGCGACACCGAGACCGACGACGACGGCGTCCTCGTGCTGCACCACGTCGACCCGCAGATCCTCGCCGAGGAGCTCGCCGCGTTCGGCCCCGAGGTCCGTGTGCTCGAGCCGGAGGACCTGCGCGACCGGGTGACCGCGCGCCTGACGGCCCTCGTGGCCGACCACACCGACGACCACGACGGGAGCACCCGTGGCTGAGCAGCAACCGCTCCAGGCACAGGACAAGCTCGCGTTCCTGCTCGCCCTCGTGCCCTACCTGATCGACCGCGAGCGGGTCTCCGTCGCCGAGGCCGCGCGGCACTTCGGTGTGCCCGAGACCCGGATCCGCCGCGCCGTCGAGCTCATCGCGGTGTCCGGCGTCCCCGGCGAGACCATGCAGTACCAGCACGGCGACCTGTTCGACATCGCCTGGGACGACTTCGACCAGAACGACATGATCGTGCTGACGAACCTCGTCGCGATCGACGACTCGCCCCGGCTCTCGGCGCGTGAGGCGTCGGCGCTCATCGCCGGGCTGCAGTACCTCTCCGCCCTGCCCGAGGCCGCCGACCGCGACGCGATCCGGGCCCTCATGGCGAAGCTCTCCCGCGGCGCCGGTGGTGCGGCGGCGAACGTGACGGTCGGACAGGACCTGCACGACGTCGCCCTCGCGACCATCCGTCGCGCGACGGCAGACTGCCGAGGCCTCGTCTTCGACTACGCCGGACCCCGCACGCGGGGGAGCACCCGCCGGGTGGACGCGCTGCGCGTGGAGTCGATCGACACCGACTGGTACCTGCGGGCGTGGGACCTCGACCGACAGGCCCTCCGGACGTTCCGCCTGGACCGGATGTCCGGCGTGCGGGTCGACGACCGTCCGGCCGAGAAGTCCATCGACGACGTCGTGATCCCGGACACGCTGTTCCAGCAGTCGGCGGAGGACGTGATCGTCACGGTCGAGCTCGACTCGTCGTCGTTGCCGCTCGTGGCCGACTTCCTCGCGGACACGGCCGACGCGCCGGACACCGACGGCCGGGTGCGCATCCGACTGGCCGCGTCGAACGGGTTCGACGGCGTCGTGCGGCTCGTCGCCGGGCTGCCCGGTCGCGCGGTCGTGCTCGACCCGCCGGCCGCGCGCGCCGCGGTCCGCGACTTCGCCGCCGCGGCCCTCGCCGCCGACTGAGGCGCGCTCCCGCTGCGCTGCGCGTCAGCGCGCCGACCCGGGCTCGGGTCGCTCCCGGGCGTCGGCCCCGCCGCAGACGCGCCCACCGACGGGACGGGAGGCGCGGTGCCAGCCCGCACCGCGCCTCCCGTACGCCGCCCCCTGCGCCGTGACCCGCCACCGCGGGCCGCCCCTGTCGCTTGAGTCCGTGACCCACCTGTGCGATCGCACGTCGCGGTCGACTGTCGGTCCCGACCCCGTAGGATCGAGGCATGGCTTCGACGACCGCGCGCGGGCGAGCGAGGCGGACCGGGCGTCCGACGAAGGACGCCGAAGGCCGCATGTCGCTCGGGCAGCACCTCATCGAGCTGCGCAACCGACTGTTCCGCGCCGTGATCGCGATCGTCGTCGCCGCGGTCGGCGGGTGGTTCCTCACCCCGTTCGTGCTCGACGCGCTGCGGTCCCCGGTCTCCCAGCTCGCCAAGGTCGGCGGGCACACGGCCGAACTGAACTTCCCGATGATCACGGGCGCCTTCGACCTGAAGCTGCAGATCGCGATCACCATCGGCATCGTCATCGCGAGCCCGGTGTGGCTGTACCAGATCTGGGCGTTCATCGTCCCGGCTTTGGTCCGCCGCGAGAAGCAGTACGTCTGGGGCTTCCTCGGCACCGCGATCCCGCTGTTCTTCGCCGGCTGCTGGTTCGGGTGGTACATCCTGCCGCACGTGGTCGGCATCCTCGGCAGCTTCGTGTCGAGCCAGGACACCTCGATCGTGGACGCCAAGGCCTACTACGACTTCGTCATCAAGCTCATCGTCGCCGTCGGCATCGCGTTCGTCCTGCCGGTCTTCCTGGTGCTGCTGAACTTCGTCGGCGTACTGTCCGCGGCGTCGATCATGAAGTCGTGGCGCGTCGCGATCCTCTGCATCCTGGTCTTCTGCGCCATCGTGACGCCGAGCGCCGACGTCATCTCGATGTTCCTGCTCGCCGTGCCGATGATCGTGCTGTACGTCGCCGCGTGCGCCGTGGCCTGGGTCCACGACCGCCGGGTGGCGAAGCGCCAGGCGAAGCTCGACGAAGAGTACGGACTGTGAGCACGACGGAACCCAGCGCTGCCGAACGGTTCCGGGCGGCGAAGGTCCGGAACCGGTCCCGCAACCTCGAACTGTTCCGCACCGACCTCCGGTTCGACCTCGACCCGTTCCAGTTCGCCGCGTGCGACGCGCTCGACCAGGGGCGCAGCGTGCTCGTGGCCGCGCCGACCGGTGCCGGCAAGACCGTCGTGGCCGAGTTCGCGATCTGGCTGGCGATGCGGCAGCCCTCGGCGAAGGTCTTCTACACGACGCCGATGAAGGCGCTGAGCAACCAGAAGTACGCCGAGCTCGTCGACGTCTACGGCGAGTCCGAGGTCGGGCTGCTCACCGGCGACACGAACGTGAACCCGCGGGCGCGCGTCGTCGTGATGACGACCGAGGTCCTGCGGAACATGATCTACGCGGACTCCGACCTGCTCGACGACCTCGCGTGGGTGGTCCTCGACGAGGTGCACTACCTCGCCGACCGGTTCCGCGGTGCCGTGTGGGAAGAGGTGATCCTGCACCTCCCGACCGAGGTCCGTCTCGTCTCGCTGAGCGCCACGGTGTCCAACGCCGAGGAGTTCGGCGACTGGTTGCAGACCGTCCGCGGCGACACCGACGTCATCGTCTCCGAGGACCGGCCGGTCCCGCTCGAGCAGCACGTGCTCGTCGGTTCGAAGATGGTCGACCTGTTCGACTCGAGCGGTGCCGCGGCGACGAACCGGGTCAACCCGGAGCTCCTGCGCCTCGTCGGCGGAGCCTCCCGCAGCGAGCGACACGGCGGTGGACACCGCGGTGGCCGCGGGCGTGGCGGCTACCACGACCGTCGCGGGCCCCGCACCGAGAAGCTCCACCGCGAGCGCATCGCGCACATGCTCGACGAGCGGATGCTGCTGCCGGCGATCTTCTTCGTCTTCAGTCGCAACGGGTGCGACCAGGGCGTCCGCAACGTCCTGCGCTCCGGCCTGTCGCTGACGACGGCCCAGGAACGCAACGAGATCCGCGAGACGGCGGAGTACCACTGCCGCACGCTCCTCGACGAGGACCTCGCCGTCCTCGGCTACTGGGAGTGGCTCGAGGGGCTCGAGCGCGGGGTCGCCGCACACCACGCCGGCCTGCTGCCCGCCTTCAAGGAGGTGGTCGAGGACCTCTTCCAGCGCAAGCTCCTCAAGGTCGTCTTCGCGACCGAGACCCTGGCGCTCGGGGTGAACATGCCGGCCCGCACGGTGGTCCTCGAGAAGCTCGAGAAGTTCAACGGCGAGGCCCGTGTGCCGATCACGCCGGGGGAGTACACGCAGCTGACCGGTCGTGCCGGCCGCCGCGGCATCGACGTCGAGGGGCACTCGGTCATCCAGTGGTCGGACGGCCTCGACCCGCAGGGCGTCGCCTCACTCGCCAGTCGTCGGACCTACCCGCTCAACTCCTCGTTCAAGCCGACGTACAACATGGCCGTCAACCTGATCGACCAGTTCGGACGGCAGCGCACGCGCGAGGTCCTCGAGACCTCGTTCGCCCAGTTCCAGGCCGACCGGTCCGTCGTCGACCTGGCCCGCAAGGTCCGGTCGCAGCAGGAGTCGCTCGACGGCTACCAGCAGGCGATGCAGTGCCACCTCGGGGACTTCACCGAGTACGCGGCCCTGCGCCGGGAGCTCTCCGACCTCGAGCGGACGAACGTCCCCGGCGGTCGCGAGGCTTCGCACGGCGCCCGGGCCGAGCGCCAAGCGGCCATCACCGACGTCCGGCGACGGATGCAGCGGCACCCGTGCCACGCGTGCCCCGACCGTGAGGCGCACGCGCGCTGGTCCGAGCGCTGGTACAAGCTCAAGCGCGCCAACGACAAGCTCGTGCAGCAGATCCGGTCCCGCACCGGTGCGGTCGCGACCACCTTCGACCGGGTCACGAACGTGCTGCTCCAGCTCGGCTACCTGGTCGACACCGGCAACGGCGAGGCCACGGTCGCCGCGGGCGGGCGACGCCTGCAGCGGATCTACGGGGAGCGCGACCTGCTCGTCGCCGAGTGCCTCGAAGCCGGTGTCTGGAAGGACCTCACCCCGGCGCAGCTCGCCGCCATGGCCGCCACGATCGTCTACCAGCCCCGCCGCGAGGACGCTCCCGGCACCGAGCACGCCCTGCCCCGCGGTGCGTTCCGGCCCGCGCTCGACGAGACCCTGACGATCTGGTCGCGCCTCGACGACATCGAGCGGGACGCCCGTCTCGCCGGGTCGCAGCCGCCGACCCCGGCCGCCGCGGTCGGCATGTTCCGCTGGGCGTCGGGCTCCGCGCTCGACGACGTGCTCCGCACGCTCGACCTGCCGGCCGGTGACTTCGTGCGCTGGTCGAAGCAGGTCATCGACCTGCTCGACCAGATCCGGAACGCCGGCGACGGCGACCTCGCCCAGACCGCGCGGCGGGCGACGGACGCGGTGCGCCGCGGCATCGTCGCCTACGCGGCGGTCTGACAGGAGGCACGGTGCCGGTTCCCGAGTCCGACGTGCGCCCGCAGGGCGACGGGTCCACTGCCCCCGGTGGCACGTCCGGTGGCGCGTCCGCGACCGCCGGTCCTGCGTCCGCGACCGCCGGTCCTGCGTCCGCGACCGCCGGTCCTGCGTCCGCGACCTCCCGTGGCGCGTCCGCCGGGGTCGGTCGCGGCGCCGCAGCGCTTCCTCCGGCGGGCCGTCGGCCGGACTTCGCCGCCCTCCCGCTCGCGCAGGCGTTCCCGCTCGCCGTGATCGGCGGCGTGCTCTTCGCACTCGCCTTCCCCTCGCCGGGCTGGTGGTTCCTCGCCTACCCGGCACTCGCGTGCATGCTGCTCGCCGCGATGGGCCAGCGCGCCCGGCGTGCGGCGTGGCTCGGCTACGTTGCCGGAGCGGCCTTCTGGATCCCCGCGATCTCGTGGGCCGGCCGCTACCTGGGGCCGGTGCCGTGGTTCGCGCTCGCGCTGTTCGAAGCCGCCTTCTTCGCACTCGGCAGCGTCGCGATCGCCCTTGCGTACCGCTGGGTCGCGCGCGTCCTGCCGTCGACCGCCGGACGCGTGTGGGGCCTCCCGGCCGTCGTCGCCGCACTCTGGACCGGACGCGAGTGGTTCTCGGGGAGCTGGCCCTACGGCGGCTTCGCCTGGGGACGCGTCGGCCTCTCGCAGTCGCAGGGCCCGTTCACGCACCTGGCCGCCTACGTCGGCGTCCTCGGCGTGACGTTCGTCGTCGTGTACTGCGTCGCCGTCGTCCTGTCGCTCGCGCTCGTCACGCCCAGGGGCCCGGGTCGCCCGGTCCGCGTCCCGTTCAGGGTGGCGACCGCCGGGCTGCTCGTCGCGGCGGTGCTCGCCGTGCCCGCGTGGCCGACCGCGGTCGACGGCACGATCCGGATCGAGTCCGTGCAGGGGAACGGTCCGGCCGGGTACTTCGACCGGGCGGCTCCGGGCGCGGTGCTGAGCGCGCAGGTCGCGGCGACCGACGTCGACGCGAAGGGCGTCGACCTGGTGGTGTGGCCCGAGGGCTCCGCCGAGTTCGACCCGCGGCAGCAGCCTGTGATCGCATCCGCGCTCGACCAGGTCGTCGACGGCGTCGGTGCGCCGATCGTCGCCGGCGCGATCACGCAGACGCCCTCCGGGGTCCTGCACAACACCTCGTTCGTGTGGACGAAGGACGGCTGGCAGTCGTCCTACGACAAGAAGCGTCCGGTGCCCTTCGGTGAGTACGTGCCCGACCGGTGGTTCTTCTCGAAGCTCGCGCCGTCGCTCATCGGGCTGCTGCAGCGTGACTACACCCCGGGGACGAAGCCGAACGTCCTGTCCGTCGCCGGGATCAAGGCCGGGATCGCGATCTGCTTCGACATCGTCGACGACGGTCTCGCCACCGACATGGCGCGCGGGGGAGCGCAGGTCATCCTCGCGCAGACGAACAACGCGGACTTCGACGGCACCGACGAGAACCTGCAGCAGCTCGAGATCGCCCGGATGCGGGCGATCGAGACGGGGCGGTCGCTCGTGAACATCTCGACCGTCGGGGCGTCGCAGGTCATCGACCCGACCGGTCGCACGATCGACCGGGTGCCCGCCTACACCGCGACGTCCATGGTGACGGACGTGCCGCTCGGGACCTCGACGACGCCGGCGACCCTCGCATCGGGGTCGATCGCGCTCGTGCTCTCGCTCGGCGGGCTGCTCGTCCTGCTCGCCTGCGCCCCGTGGAGTCGGCGCCGGGCTACGCGTCGCGCCTGAGCCGACCAGTCGCGGTGGCCCGCCGTGGCGGTCCCGACCCGCCGCGGGGGCTCGCCGCGTCTGAGCCGACCAGTCGCGGGGCACGCCGTGGCCGTGGCGAGCTGCAGCAGCGGCTCGCTGGCTGTCCGGTGGGAATCCGGTTGCCGAGCCCCGGCACTGGGAGAGGACTGTGAATGCGCCGGTCCGGGAGTGCAGGCGCGTGGGACAGTGTTGTGCAGGGCAGACGAGCGAGAGGAGCACACACATGGCTGATCGGAGTCTCCGCGGCATGCGGCTCGGGAGTCAGAGTCTCCAGAGCGAAGAGGGCGTCGAGCTCTCGGACCGCAAGCGAGCGGTCTACCAGACGGAATCGGGGGAGACGTTCGACATCGTCTTCTCGGCGGATGCGGACGTGCCCCAGACGTGGTCGGAGCCCCGCTCCGGACGTGAAGGACGACTCCTCGGTGACGACGGCATCCCCGTCGAGGTCGCCGAAGAGGACGTCAAGGCCCCCAGGACCCACTGGGACATGCTGCTCGAACGCCGTTCGCGCGAGGAACTCGAGGAGCTCCTGCAGGAGCGCCTGCAGTTCCTGCGTGCTCGACGCGGCGCCTGACACCGCACTCGGACACGACGACGCCCGCCCCGGTCTGCCGGGGCGGGCGTCGTCGTGTTCGGTGACCGCGTCGTCAGCGTCGGCCGGAGCCGTCGCTGGTGCGGTGTCCGGAGGCGTCCGGACCGGCGTCCGTCGGTGCGGCCTGGTGCTCGTCGACCGCGGCGTGCGTCGGAGCGGCGTGGTGCTCGTCGGCTGCGGCGTCACGAAGCTCGTCCGCCGCTGCCTCGTCGGAGGCCGCGAGGTGCGCGTCGACGCTGCGGTTCGACTCGGCCAGGCGCTGGTCGAGCTCGGACTCGGGGACGATGTCCGCCGCGGTGGCGTCCGGGCGGGGCACCGACGCCGCAGCCGCGTCGGCTGCGGCGGTGTTCGCGAGGCTCTCGTTGGCGAGCTTCGAGATGCGCGACAGGAAGTCGCCGCCGGCGGCGCCGCCCGCGACGGGTCCGCTGCCGGTGCGGCCTGTCGTGAAGCCCTTGGCGATGCCGGACAGCGCCTCGGTGAACTCGCTCGGGATCATCCAGAGCTTGTTCGCGCTGCCCTCGGCGATCTTCGGCAGCGTCTGCAGGTACTGGTACGACAGGAGCTTGTCGTCCGGGTCGCCGGTGTGGATGGCGTCGAACACCGTGGCGATGGCCTGTGCCTCACCCTCGGCGCGGAGGACCTGGGCCTTCGCGTCACCCTCGGCCGCGAGGATGGCGGCTTGCCGCTGCCCCTCGGCCTCGAGGATCTGGGACTGCTTCGTGCCCTCGGCCTGCAGGATCGCCGCACGACGGCTCCGTTCGGCGCGCAGCTGCTGTTCCATCGCGTCCTGGATCGACACGGGCGGCTCGATGGCCTTGAGCTCGACGCGGCCGACGCGGATGCCCCACTTGCCGGTCGCCTCGTCGAGCACGACGCGGAGCTGGCCGTTGATGTTGTCTCGGCTGGTCAGCGCCTCTTCGAGGTTGAGGCCACCGACGACGTTGCGGAGCGTGGTGGTCGTGAGCTGCTCGACCGCACCGAGGTAGTTCGCGATCTCGTACGTCGCCGCACGGGCGTCGGTGACCTGGAAGTAGACGACCGTGTCGATCGAGACGACGAGGTTGTCCTCGGTGATCACCGGCTGCGGCGGGAAGGACACGACCTGCTCGCGCATGTCGAGCAGCGGCCGGAGCCGGTCGATGAACGGCACCAGGAGGTTCAACCCCGGGTTGAGGGTCTTGTGGTACTTCCCGAGGCGTTCGACGATGCCCGCGGTCGCCTGCGGCACGATCCGGATCGCGCGGGACAGGACGACGATCACGAAGATGACGACGACCAGGATGAGGACGAGCAGAGCGATCGTCCCGGCTGAGATGGTCACGAGGTGGCCCTTTCTCCGAGGCGGACGACAGCCGTCGACCCCTCGATGGACTCGACGACCACGGGGGTCCCGAGCGGCGGTGTTCGGTCTGTGGAGCCGGCGGCGATGCGGGCGCTCCAGGTCTCGCCGTTGGCGAGGCGGACCTGTCCGGGCGACGACGCGGTGAACGCGACGGCGACGGTGCCGGGCAACCCGATGAGGCCCTCGACGTTGGTGCGGTGCGGGTCGGCGTTCCGGCCGAGCGCGGTCAGCAGGCGCGGGCGCACCAGCAACAGCAGCAGCAGGGCGACGCCGGCAGCGACGATGGCGGACAGCCACCACGGGGCACCGAGCAGGGCGGCGACGAGGCCCCCGGCGGCGCCGGCCGCGAGCATGATGAAGATGAAGTCGAGCGTGAAGATCTCGACCACACCCAGCAGGAGCACCAGTCCGATCCAGACGACGGTCTGGATCCAATCGATCCCGTTCACGCGATCTCCCTCCCTCGGTCGCGCGCGGCTGCTCGCTGCGTCGCGACGGCCGGTCCAACTCCGTTCAACATATCACCTCAGTGCTGCGGCTGCCCGGCGGTTGGTAGGCTCGTCGGCGGCCGAACCGCCGAACCAGACCTGGAGAACACGACTGTGAGCAACCCTCTCGCCCCCGGATCCCTCGCCGACAAGCGCGCCCTCGTCACGGGGTCGTCCCGCGGCATCGGAGCCGACACCGTCGGGTACCTGGCCGAGGCCGGCGCCAAGGTCGTCGTGAACTACCGGAACAAGGCCAAGCGTGCCGAGCAGATCGCCGAGAAGATCGTCGCGGCAGGCGGATCGGCCCTGGCGGTCGGCGCGGACCTCACCGACCACGACTCCGTCCAGGCCATGGTCGACACGGTCGTGGGGGAGTGGGGCGGCATCGACCTGCTCGTGCTCAACGCCTCGGGCGGCATGGAGTCCGGCCTCGGCGAGGACTACGCCCTCCGACTGAACCGCGACGCACAGGTCGACATGCTGCAGACCGCCGTCTCGCACATGCCCGCCGGCTCACGGGTCGTGTTCGTCACGAGCCACCAGGCGCACTTCGTCGAGACGGCCGAGACGATGGACGAGTACGTCCCGGTCGCCAAGAGCAAGCGCGCCGGCGAGCTCGCCCTGCGCGAGCTCGTGCCGCAGCTCGACGCCGCGGGCATCGAGTTCGTGGTGGTGTCCGGCGACATGATCGAGGGCACGATCACCGCGACCCTCCTCAACCGCCTCAACCCGGGAGCGATCGAGGGGCGCCGTGCCGAGGTCGGCAAGCTCTACAGCGTCTCCGAGTTCGCCGCCGAGATCGCTGCGGCGGCCGTCGAGCCGATCCCCGCCGACCACACCAAGCTCGTCGGCGACGTCAGCGGCTTCGTCGGCTAACGTCGGACGGGTGACTGCGAAGCCCGGCCTGCGCCGCACCTCCCGGATCATCCTGCTCGACCCCGACGGTCGCGTGTTCCTCATGGACACCAACTCACCGTCGTCGGACGGCGCCCACCGCTGGATCACGCCGGGCGGTGGCGTCGACCCGGGCGAGGACCACCGCGACGCGGCGATCCGCGAGCTGCGCGAGGAGACCGGCATCGTCATCGACGAGCCGGGGGAGCCGGTGTGGTCCTGGGACTTCACCGTCGAGTGGGACCTGGCCGACCACGATCGCGGCCACGCGGAGTTCTACGTCGTCCGGACGCCCGGCTTCACGCTGTCGGACGCCGAGTGGACCGATGACGAGCGGGTGGACATCCTGCGCGCCCGGTGGTGGACGGCGGACGAACTCGACGCGACGGACGAGCCGTTCGAGCCGGCGGAGCTCCCCGAGCTGGTCCGTCGCTACACGACGACCTGATCCCCGCTCGTTCCGGACCGGAACCACCCTCTGGAGCGTCCGTTCCGCTCCGGAACCGTCCTGTGGAACGTGACACGTCACCGCTACGCTGTGGTCATGGAACCGAGCGCCGAGCACGCCGCCGACAGCCACGACCGCATCAGGGTCCGGGGTGCGCGTGAGAACACGCTCCGGGACGTCGACGTCGACCTGCCGAAGCGACGACTGACGGTCTTCACCGGCGTGTCCGGTTCGGGCAAGAGCTCCCTGGTCTTCGCGACGATCGCGGCCGAGTCGCAGCGCATGATCAACGAGACGTACAGCGCCTTCGTGCAGGGGTTCATGCCGTCGCTGGCGCGTCCGGACGTCGACGTACTGGACGGGCTCACCACGGCGATCGTCGTCGACCAGGAACGCATCGGTGCCGACCCACGGTCCACCGTCGGCACCGTGACGGACGCGAACGCCATGCTCCGCGTCCTCTTCAGCCGGCTGGGCACGCCGCACGTCGGGGGACCGAACGCCTTCTCGTTCAACCTCGCGACCGTGACCGCGGGTGGCGCGATCACGGTGCAGAAGGGCAAGGACGCCAAGGCCGAGAAGGTCTCGTTCTCGCGCCTCGGCGGCATGTGCGCCGACTGCGAGGGTCGCGGGACGGTGACCGACATCGACCTCACCCAGCTGTTCGACGACACGAAGGCGCTGTCCGACGGTGCGATCACCGTCCCGGGCTACGGCACCGACGGCTGGAACGTCCGGATGTTCTCCGAGTCCGGGTACTTCGACAAGGACACCCCGATCCGGGACTTCACCGACGCCGAGCGAGCGGACTTCCTGTACCGCGAGCCGACGAAGCGGAAGATCGCCGGCATCAACATGACGTACGAGGGACTCGTTCCGCGCGTGCGCCGCTCGCTCCTGCAGAAGGACCGCGAAGCGATGCAGCCACACATCCGGGCGTTCGTGGACCGCGCGGTCACCTTCACCACCTGTCCGGCGTGCGGGGGCACCCGGCTGAACGACGTCGCCCGCTCGTCGACGATCGCCGGCAAGAGCATCGCGGACGTCTGCGCCATGCAGATCACCGACCTGGCCACCTGGCTGCACGGACTCGACGAGCCGACCGTCGGGCCGTTGCTGGACGGCCTCCGCGACGCCGTCGACTCCTTCGTGGAGATCGGTCTCGGCTACCTCTCGCTCGACCGTCCCACCGGGACGCTGTCCGGGGGAGAGGGGCAGCGCGTCAAGATGGTCAAGCACCTCGGCTCGTCGCTGAGCGACGTCACGTACGTGTTCGACGAGCCGAGCACCGGCCTGCACCCGCACGACATCGAGCGGATGAACGCGCTGCTGCTCCGGCTCCGTGACAAGGGCAACACGGTGCTCGTCGTCGAGCACAAGCCCGAGGTCATCGCGATCGCGGACCACGTCGTCGACCTCGGACCCGGTGCGGGCAAGGACGGTGGCACGCTCTGCTACGAGGGGCCGGTCGACGGCCTGCGCTCGAGCGACACGGTGACCGGTCGGCACCTGGACGACCGGGTGCGCGTGAAGGACGTCGTGCGCGAGCGGACCGGCGTGCTCGCGATCCGCGGTGCCGACGCCCACAACCTGCAGGGGATCGACGTCGACGTCCCGACCGGGGTGCTCACCGTCGTGACGGGTGTCGCGGGCTCCGGCAAGAGCACGCTGATCCACGGATCACTGGCACCCCGCGACGGTGTCGTCGCGGTCGACCAGGGTGCGATCCGGGGGTCGCGTCGGAGCAACCCGGCGACGTACACCGGACTGCTCGAACCCATCCGCAAGGCGTTCGCCAAGGCCAACGGTGTGAAGCCCGCCCTGTTCAGCGCCAACTCCGAGGGCGCCTGCCCCGCCTGCAACGGTGCCGGTGTTGTATACACCGACCTCGGCATGATGGCGGGGATCGCAACCCCGTGCGTCGAGTGCGACGGCAAGCGGTTCGACCAGTCGGTGCTCGAGTACCGGCTCGCCGGCAAGGACATCAGCGAGGTCCTCGCCATGCCCGTGGCCGACGCGGCGGCGTTCTTCGCAGCAGGGGAGTCGCGGATCCCAGCGGCGCACGCGATCCTCGCCCGACTCGTGGACGTCGGTCTCGGGTACCTCACCATCGGCCAGCCGCTCACGACCCTGTCCGGCGGCGAGCGGCAGCGACTCAAGCTCGCAGTGCACCTCGGTGACCCCGGCGGCGTCATCGTGCTCGACGAGCCGACCACCGGGCTGCACCTGGCGGACGTCGAACAGCTGCTCGGGCTGCTGGACCGGATGGTCGAGGCCGGCCGGACCGTCGTCGTCATCGAGCACCACCAGGCCGTGATGGCGCACGCCGACTGGCTCATCGACCTCGGCCCGGGCGCGGGTCACGACGGTGGTCGTGTGGTCTTCGAAGGCACCCCGGCCGCCCTCGTCGCGGCGCGGTCGACGATCACGGGGGAGCACCTCGCCGCGTACGTCGGGGCCTGAAACGGGGTACAGCGGACCACGAGGAACCTGAGCGCCAGCTGGCCGAGCGGTCTAGCGTCCGGGCTGACGCTCACGTCCTCTGGTCCGCGGCTGCCCGGCCGTCGAGAGCGTCCCTGACCGAAGGAGCTCTTCATGTCCACGAATGGATACCCGCCCGCACGGAACGGTGCTGCGCCGGCCGCGAGCGGTGGCAACGGCATCGCGATCGGTTCGCTCGTCCTCGGCATCGTCGGGGTGGTCTTCTCGTTCCTGTTCGTCTGGATCGGTCTCATCGCGGGGATCGTCGGCCTCGTGCTCGGGATCATCGCCCGTCGTCGTGCGGTCGGCAGCCGTGGGATGGTCCTCGCCGGCATCGTCCTGAGCGCCATCGCGATCGTGCTGTCCATCATCCTGATCATCGTCGCGCTGGCGGTCGTCGTGCCGGCGGTCACCAACAACTGACCCGACGAGCGCCGGTGACCGACGACGGGAGCGACGACAGCTCCTGACGGGTCACCGACCTCGTGCCAGAACGCCCCGACGGCCCGTGCCGGCGGGGCGTTCCGTCGTGCACAGCCAGCGAGAGCACGACACATGGTCGGCCGGGTGCGCGTTCCGGACCGGCGGATGCCCGCCCAGGTGTGGCCGCGTACGGTCCGACACATGAGCTACAGCCAGCCTGACCCCGCCGAAGAGACCACGCACGCCGAGGAGCCGGAGCAGCCGGACACAGACCGGGCGAACCTCGAGGAACACGGTGAGGAGCACGCCTCGCTGGAGATCGACGCGGACGACGTCCCCACGAGCGGCGACGACCAGTCCTGAGACCCTTCCTGGGTTCTGTGCAGCGCGCCGATAATGCATATTATGTCAACTCGGAGATCGACCGCGCACTGATCGTGCGCTTCCCCACCCGTTGCTCGACCGCACGATCGGCTCCGCGACGACCCTCCTGGGCCGCGCGTCACTGCTCCGGTTGAATCCCGGACTTGCTACGTGTCGGACGAGGACCCGCGCCTCCGCGGAGAGCCACTCGACTCCAGCGGGCCCTCGTTCTCGATCTGACGTGCGGACCGGTGAGTCAGCAGGATGACCACCTCGAGAGATCAGCTCGGCAGGAACCGTCGGAGCCGGGCCGTCCGAGAGAGGTTCCCCGGCCGAGAGAGTCAGAACACCGCGACCGTCATGCCGGCGGACGTCGCCGGCCGGTCCATCGCGAGGATCGCCTCGGGGATCTCGTCGAACCCGATCGTCCGACCGATCGACTCCGCCGGGCGGAGACGACCCGCGACGACGTCGTCGAGCATCGCGGCGTACTCCCCCACGGAGATGCCGTGACTGCCGAGCAGCTCGAGCTCGTCGCCGATCACGCGGCCCATCGGGATCGCCGGCACGGCCTCGTCGTCGAGCAGCAGCCCGACCTGGACGTGCCGACCGCGCGGGCGGAGTGAGTCCACCGCAGCGACGGAGGTGGCACGGCTGCCGAACGCGTCCACGGAGACGTGCGCACCACCACCGGTGACGGTCCTGACGGCGTCCGCGACCGCGTCGTCCATCGGCACTGCGATCGCGCCGAGGGCCTCCGCACGTGCGAGCGCTGCGGGCGAGACGTCCACCGCGACGACGTGCGCTCCGGCGGCGACCGCGACGATGACGGCCGACAGCCCGACTCCCCCGCAGCCGAAGACGGCCACCCACTCCCCCGCGGCGACCCGTCCCCGGGCGTGCAGGGCGTGGTACGCGGTGCCGAAGCGGCAGCCGAGCCCAGCGGCCTCGGCGAACCCGACGGCCTCCGGCAGCGCGACGAGGTTCACGTCCGCGTGCGGGACCACCACTGCCTCGGCGTACGAGCCCGGGAGCGTGAAGCCCGGCTGCTGCTGCCGGGTGCACACCTGCGTCGCGCCGTCCAGGCACTGCTCGCACTCGCCGCACGCGAAGACGAACGGCGCGGTGACCCGGTCCCCCACGGCGAACCCCCGGACGTCCGATCCGACGGACGACACCACGCCGGCGAACTCGTGCCCCGGGACGTGCGGCAGGTGTACCGAGTCGTCGTGCCCCTTCCACGCGTGCCAGTCGCTCCGACAGACACCGGTCGCGGCGACCCGGACGACCACGCCGTCGCTGGGGGCGGTCGGGTCCGGGACCTCGACGACTGCGGGGACGGAACCGAACTCGTCGTACTGGACTGCGCGCATCGGGCAATCCTGACAGACGGAGCCCGACGTGCGTGCTGTCCACAGATCGCGGATCGGCCGTTGCGGGCGGGACGCGGCCGCCGCTTCACTGGCTGCATGAACGGACTGCGCTTCTCCGCCGACCCCGACGACCTCGACGTCGCCCGCGTGCACCGCTGGTTGAGCGAGGAGTCCTACTGGGCCCGCGGCCGTGATCGTGCGACGCAGGACGCGATCATCGCGGGCTCGCGGAACTTCGGGGTGTACGACGACGACTCGGGGCAGCAGCTCGGGTACGCGCGTGTGATCACCGACGGCGTGACGTTCGGCTGGCTCGCCGACGTCTTCGTCGACCCGGGAACGCGGGGCCGCGGGGTCGGCGTCGCCCTCGTGCGGGGTGTCACCGAGGCGATCGAGCCGCTCGGGCTGAAGCGGTTCGCGCTCTTCACCGCCGACGCCCACGGGTTGTACGAGCGGTTCGGGTTCCGCCCGCTCCCCGACGCCGCGGGCTGGATGATGCGTCCCGGCCCCGGGTTCGGTGCCGACGTGCACGACTGAACCGGGCGCTCTGCGACCCGGCCACGGGACGGGGCGAGCTCGCCCCGTCCCACGCGCGCCGTGCCTCCAGGCCGTCCCGCCCGCGGTGGGGACGCACTCGGTGAGCAGAAGGTGTCGGGTCCGTCCGTCAGACCCGACTTCTCCTGCTCACGAAGCGGCCACGGGGCGCGCGCGGCGTGCCCCGTGGCGCGCCTCCGCCCCGCCCCTCAGTACGCGATGCGCCCGTCCCGGTCGTGGAACTCCCCCGTGGGGCCGTCCGCGCCGATCGTCGCCAGCGCCACCGTGGCGTCCGTCCCCTCGGTCACGGTCTGGTGTCCGCCGAAGCCGTTGAACTCCGTCGCCGTGTACCCGGGGTCGCTCGCGTTCACCCGGAACCCGGGCAGGTTCTTCGCGTACTGCACGGTGAGGGCGATGAGCGCCGCCTTCGACGCCGCGTACGGCACCGCTGGCACCGGGTACTCGTCCCGACCCGGGGTCGTCAGCCACCGCGGGAAGCCCACACCCGAGGCCACGTTGACGATGACCGGGTTCGCCGACTCCCGCAGCAGCGGCAGCGCAGCCTGCGTGACCCGGACGACGCCGGTCACGTTCGTGTCGAGCACCGCCGTGATCGCGTCGGCGTCCAGGTCGTCGACCCCGAACGACGTCCCGAGGATGCCGGCGTTGTTGACGAGCACGTCGAGTCCGGGCAGTTCGCCGACCGCCCGCTCGACCGAGGCCTGGTCGGTGACGTCCAGCTGGACGACGTGCGCGCCGAGGGCCCGCACTTCGTCCCCGGTGTCGGGGTCGCGCATGCCGGCGTACACGGTGTGCCCGGCCTCGACGAGGCGGCGGACGGTCTCGAGCCCCAGGCTGCGGTTGGCTCCGGTGATGAGTGTCGTTGTCATGCCCCCAGCCTCCGCCCCCGTGGCCGGGTCCCCCAGGCACCGCTCGACAGTGGGACCACCAGTACCAGGCAGGCCGGGAGGCGCAGGTCGAGGATGGTGGGCATGAGCGAGTTCGCGAGTGTGCTGCGTTCCTGGCGCGACCGGGTCCGTCCTGAAGCGGTCGGCCTGCCGGCCGGGTCCGGTCGACGGACGCCCGGTCTCCGTCGTGAGGAGCTCGCCGCCCTCGCCGGTGTCAGCGTCGACTACATCGTCCGGTTGGAACAGGGGCGGGCGACGAACCCGTCCCCGCAACTGCTCGGCGCGCTCGCCACCGCACTCCGGCTGTCCGATGCGGAGCGTGAGCACCTCCACCGGGTCGCGGGGACCGCGCTGCCGTCCCGCCGGATGGTCCCGCGGCACGTCACGCCGGGCGTGCAGCGGATCATCGACCGCCTCGGCGACGTCCCGCTCGCCGTCTTCACCGCCGCGCACGACATCATCCTGTGGAACGCCCTCTGGGCTGCGATGACCGGTGACCCGTCGCGGTACACGGGCATGGACCGGAACCTCGTGTGGCGGCACTTCATGCACGGGCACGACGAGGTCGAGTTCGACGACGAGCACCAGGAGGAGTTCTCGAGCGATCTCGCGGCCGACCTCCGTGCCGCGGTGGGCCGGTACCCGGCGGATCGCGACCTCGCGGAGCTCGTCGCCCGCCTGCGTCGTGAGTCACCCGAGTTCGAGCGCCGCTGGGACACCGGCCGGGTCGCCGAGCACCGCGCGAGCCGCAAGTGCGTGCACACCTCGGTCGGCCCGATCGAGATCGACTGCGACGTGCTGAGCGTGCCGGGTGGGGACCTCCGCATCGTCGTCTACACCGCCGTGCCGGGCACCGAGGACGCCGCGAAGCTCGACCTCCTGCGCGTCACCGGTCTGCAGGAACTCACGCCGAGCTGAGCACGACCCTACCGAACGCCGCCGGCAACCTCCGCTCCGACGTGTCAGCGCGCCTCGGCGAGCAGCGCGTCGACGGCGGCGAGGACCTCGGCGACCTCGGTGCGGGTCGTGTAGTCGACGTGGACGTCCGCGAAGCGCACGACGCCGCCGGCGTCGATGACGAACACCGACGGGAACGGGATCGCGGCGGTCGCGTCCGCGTTGCTGTCCGCGACGTCGAACCCGAGCGCCGTGTGCGCACCACGCGCCGCGGCACTCGGCTCCGTCACGATGCCGAACCGTCCGGCAAGCTCGTTCTCCGGGTCGGTGAGGACCGGGAAGGCGAGTTCGCCGTTCGCGATGGACTGCTCCGCGGCCTCCGGTGTCTGGGGCGACACGGCCACGAGCCGGGTGCCGCGACCCTCGAGCGCGGGCAACAGCTCCTGCTGGTACGTGCGCAGGGTGATGTTGCAGTAGGGGCACCAGGCGCCGCGGTAGAAGACGAGCACGGTCGGCGCATCGCCACGGACGGCGGAGAGCGAGGTCCGTTCTCCGGTCGGCGTCACGAGCGGGGCGTCCGGGGTCGTGTCGCCGACGCCGACGACGTCCCCTGGCACGCCCGCGGCACGGAGGTCCCGCTGCTCACCGTCGAACACCGCGGACAGGTCCGGGCCGATCTGGGCGGTGAAGCCCTCGTTGAATTCGTGCACCTGGCGGGCGATGGTCTGTTCGGTCACGGTCGGGCTCCTCGATGACGGGTTGTGCTGGCCACGGTGCCAGTGGATGGAGCGTAGGCAGGCGCGTCCGCTCCTGGCGCGATCGGCGTCACAGAGCGTCATGCCGCGGTGAACACCAGCGACGCGTTCTGCCCACCGAACCCGAACGAGTTGTTCAGCGCCGTTCGGATCGGCACCTCTCGCGCGGCCCCCGCGACCACGTCGAGCTCGACGGACGGGTCGAGGTGCTCGAGGTTCAGGGTCGCGGGGACGACCCCGGTCTCGATCGCGCGCAGGGCGAGGATCGCCTCGACGGCGCCCGCCGCACCGAACAGGTGGCCGATCGCTCCCTTCGGTGCGGTCACGACGGCGCCCGTGCCGACGGCGCGGGCGATGGCCGCGGCCTCGCCGACATCCCCGACGGGGGTGCTCGTCGCGTGTGCGTTGACGTGGTCGATGTCGGCGCGGGTCAGCCCGGCCATCCGGATCGCCGCCGTCATCGCGCGCTCCTGCTCGGAGCCGTCGGCGAGCGGCGCGGTGATGTGGAAGGCGTCCGACGTGATGCCCCAGCCGGCGAGGGTCCCGTGCGACGGCCGACGACGGGCTGCGGCGTGGTCGGCCCGCTCGAGCACGACGAACCCGGCGCCCTCCCCGAGCACGAACCCGCGGCGGGATGCGTCGAACGGGCGGGAGAGCGTCGTCGGGTCGTCGTCGCCGGGCTTCGCGAGCGCCTGCGACTGGGCGAACGACGCCATCGTCACGGGCGTCACGGCCGCCTCGGTCCCGCCGGCGATGACCACGTCGGCCTCTCCGGTGACGATGAGTCGCGCGGCCGTCGCGATCGCCTCGGCGCCGGACGCGCAGGCCGACACCGTGGTGTAGGCGCCGGCGCGTGCCCCCACGGCGATGCTGATCTGCGCGGCAGCGGCGTTCGCCATGAGCATCGGCACCGTGCGCGGCGACACCCGACGTGCCCCTGACGTCCCGAGCACGTCGTGCGCGTCGAGGAGGGTCTCCACTCCCCCGATCCCGGTGCCGACGACGACGGCGAGCCGGTCCCCCGCCACCTCGGGTGCGCCGGCGTCCGCCCACGCCTCCTCCGCGGCGACGAGGGCGAGCTGCTGGCTGCGGTCGAGCCGGTTCGCGCGGACCCGTCCGAGCGCGCCGTCGGCGTCGAGTGCGGCGGCGGCCCCCACCCGGATCGGCACCTGGTCCCAGCGCGCTCCGGTCCGGTCGAGGACGCGCACGCCCGAGCGACCGGCGACGAGGGCGTCCCAGAGCGTGTCGACGCCGTGGCCGAACGGCGAGACCGCTCCGTAGCCGGTGATGGAGATGTGCACGGGTGACTCCTTCTTGTACGTTGAACAAGTTGAGTTGTACCACGTACAATTCCGGCATGGCAACCACGAGCGACGCTCCAGGGACCCCGCGAGGTGCGGCCACGCGGGCACGGATCCTCGCCGCGACCGCCGGGCTGCTGGGCGCTGGCGAAGGCGGTCGGCCCACGCGGCGGTCGATCACCGTCAGCGAGATCGCGCGGGCCGCGGGCGTGTACCCGAACCAGATCACGCACCACTACGGCTCGAAGGACCGCCTGGTGCTCGACGCCGCGTTCGCGCTCTTCCTCCGCGACACCACGCGCCTGCAGGCCGCCGGGCGTCGAGCCGGCAGCGCCGAGGCCTTCCGTCGGGTGCTCGCACGGACTGCCCTCGCGATGCCGTCGACCCCGCTCGTCGTCCGGGCCCTCGCCGCGGCGGGCGACGACGCCGCGCAACGCGACCGGGTCCGGCTGCTCCTGCAGGTGTTGTTCCGCCAGTCGGAACGCTACCTCGAGCGGGTCGTCACCGAGCACGGGTGGACGAGCGGGAGCGGCGTCGGTCGTGACGCACGGACGTTCTGGAGCGCGGTGTTCGGCGCCACGCTCCTCGCCGACGCCGGGGTCACCGGCGGCCCGTCCGACCTCGACCTCGCCGGGACCGTCTCGATCCGCGAGATCCGCGAGATCCGCTAGATCCGGCGCCTCGCTGGAACCCGGACGGGTCCGGTCACTCGCCGAAGCCGGAACGGACGAGCGTCACGAGGGCGTCGACTGCTTCGGGGGCGTCCTGCCCGGTGCCCTCGATCGTGACGGTGGCCCCCTTCGGCAGCGCGAGCGCCATGATCGCGAGCAGGCTCTTGGCGTCCACCCCGTTCACCCGCACGGCGGCCGCGAACTTCGCGGCCGTTTTCACGAACTCCGCGGCGGGCCGGGCGTGCAGCCCGCTCTCGTTCACGAGTTCCACCGTCTCGGACGCGGCCGCCTCGTCGACGGGCGGCGTCCCGGAGACCGGTGCCGCGCCTCCAGGACCGTCGTCGGACGCACTGGAGGCACGGCTCGCGTCCGTCTCGGAGGCTGCGGCAGACGCGGCAGCGGCCAGGACGGCGTCGACGTCGCCGCCGGTCTGCGCGGCGACCGCCGCGGCGACCGTCCCCTCGACCAGCGGAGCCGGCGAGACGTGCACGCGCGCCCGGGCGTCGTCGTCGAGGAAGTCGAGCGCGGTGTCGGTCGTGAGGTAGGCGGACCCGAGGTCGCACAGCACGACCACGGCGTCGGCCGCACCCAGTTCCTCGATGCCGGCCGTGATCGCTTCGAACGAGGTCCCGATCCCGCCGTCGTCCGTGCCGCCCGCGGCGACCATCGGGACGTCGGCGGCCATCTGCCGGGCGAGCTCGACGGTGCCGGTCGCGATCGACGCGCTGTGCGAGACGACCAGGATGCCGACGCTCACGCGGCGTCCACGGCCGCACGGAGGATGTAGACCGTCGACTGCGCACCCGGGTCACGGTGCCCGACCGCGCGCTCCCCGAGGTAGCTGGCCCGACCCTTGTGGGCGACCAGGGGGTCGGTCGACTCGGCGCCGGTGGCGGCGGCGTCCGCCGCGGCCGCCAGCACCCGCTCCGGTGCCTCGCCGGCTGCTGCGGCGGCGGCCGCGGCGTCGACGGCGGGCGACCAGGCGTCCACCATCGTCTTGTCGCCGACGGCGGCCTTGCCCCGCGACACGATGCCGTCCCGCGCGGCGGTCAGGACCTGGACGAGCGTGTCGGCGTCGAGCTCCGTCTCGTCGCCCGCAGCCTGTGCTCCCTTGAGGTACGCGGTCCCGAAGAGCGGCCCGGCGGCCCCGCCGACCGTCGAGATGAGCTTCGTCGCGACGACCTTGAGCACGGCTCCGGGGGTGTCGAAGGAACCGGCGTCCACGGCCTGGAGCACGGCGCGGAAGCCCCGGTCGAGGTTCTCGCCGTGGTCGCCGTCACCGATCTCGCGGTCGAGCGTGACGAGCTCGGCCCGGTGGTCGTCGATCGTGGCGGCGGTGCGTCGGACCCAGTCGATGGCCCATGCGGTGTCGAGCGCCAATTCGGTGTTCCTTCCTGGAGGGTGGGCGGTGGGTCAACGTCCCCAGCGCAGTGCCGGGGTCTCCACCGGTGCGTCCCAGAGGGCGGTGAGTTCGTCGTCGAGCACCGTGACGGTGAGCGAGAACCCCTGCATCTCGAGGGATGTCACGTAGTCGCCGACCAGGCTACGCGCGACGTCGTGGCCGCGGTCGGTGAGGACCTCGGCGGCGCGTCGGTACACGATGTACAGCTCGGACAGCGGTGTGCCGCCCATGCCGTTCACGAGGAGCAGCAGCTTCGACCCGGCGGGAGCGGCGAGGTCGGTGAGGATCGGTTCGAGCACCCGGTCGACGAGCTCGTCGGCCGGCGCCATCGGGATGCGTTCGCGGCCGGGCTCGCCGTGGATGCCGATGCCGAGTTCGACCTCGTCGTCGGCGAGGGTGAACGACGGCTCGCCGGCGTGCGGGACCGTGCCGGAGGCGAGCGCGAGCCCCATCGAGCGGGTGACGTCGTTGACGTGCCGCGCCACGGCGGCGACGGCGTCGAGGTCGTCGCCGCGCTCGGCTGCGGCGCCGGCGCACTTCTCGACGACGACGGTGCCGGCGACTCCGCGCCGGCCGGCCGTGTAGAGCGAGTCCTGGACGGCGACGTCGTCGTCCACCACGACCGACTCGACCCGGATGTCGTCCATGCCGGCGAGCTCGGCGGCGGTCTCGAAGTTGAGGACGTCCCCGGTGTAGTTCTTCACGATGTGGAGCACGCCAGCTCCCCCGTCGACGGCCTTCGTCGCGGCGACGATCGGGTCCGGGGTGGGGCTCGTGAAGACCGGCCCGGGCACCGCGGCGTCGAGCATGCCGTGTCCGACGAACCCGGCGTGGAGGGGCTCGTGCCCGCTGCCGCCACCGCTGACGATCCCGACCTTGCCCGACACCGGGGCGTCCGCGCGGTGGATGTGGATCGGGTCCTCGACGAGGACGACGTGTCCGGCGTGTGCGCGGGCGAACCCGCGGACGGTTTCGTCGACCACGGCCTGCGGATCGTTGATGAGCTTCTTCATGCTGACCTCCACGGGGTGCGGGCGATCGCGAGGCAGCACCGCCGTCGTCGACCGGAGTGCCCTCAATCTACATCGCCACCCCGGGCGACCGTTCCTGCCGTGTGCACGTTCGTGCACGCCTCCGAGGGGTGCCCACCGACCTGGGATGCGCGAGCGCACACGGTCCGTGCACGTTCGTGCACAATCGCGCACTTCCCTCACCGATGCGTCGCGATCCGCCGATGCCCGTCAGTATGCTCGGCCCCAATCACTCAACGGGGAGTGCCGGCGCTGTACCACCGGACCCCCACCCTCACGCACTGGAGGTCACCGATGGACGGCATCGGCGTCAATTTCCTGTCCGAGCTCGTCGGCACGGCGATGCTCATCATCCTGGGTGGCGGCGTCGTCGCCGCCGTCTCGCTGACGAAGTCCAAGGGCTTCGGAGCCGGCTTCCTCATGGTCACGATCGGCTGGGGTTTCGCGGTCTTCGCCGGTGTCACCGTGTCCTACAGCTCCGGCGGCCAGCTCAACCCCGCGGTCAGCCTCGCGCTCGCCATCCTCGGCAAGATCACGGTCGGGGAGATGTTCCTGTACTGGATCGCCCAGCTCATCGGCGCGATCATCGGTGCGGTCATCGTCTGGCTCGCCTACAAGCAGCACTTCGACGAGGAGCCCGACGCGGCCGCCAAGCTCGGCGTGTTCTCGACCGGCCCGGCCATCCGCTCGTACGGGTGGAACGTCGTCACCGAGATCATCGGCACCTTCGTGCTCGTCTTCGTCGTGCTCGCCTTCACCAACGGCAAGACCCCGGCCGAGCTCGGCGCCGTCCCGGTCGCCTTCCTCGTGATCGCGATCGGTGTCAGCCTCGGTGGCCCGACCGGTTATGCCATCAACCCGGCACGTGACCTCGGTCCGCGCATCGCCCACGCCTTCCTGCCGATCAAGGGCAAGGGCTCGAGCGACTGGGCGTACGCCTGGGTCCCGGTCGTCGGACCGCTCGTCGGCGGCGCCCTCGCGGCCGGCCTCTCGACCTTCCTGCTGCCGATCGCTTCCTGATCGTCTTCACCCCACCAACCCGAGCACCAGCGTAAGGAGCACCAATGGCCGACTACATCGTCGCCATCGACCAGGGCACCACCTCCACCCGAGCCATCGTCTTCGACCACTCCGGCTCGATCGTCTCCGTCGGACAGAAGGAGCACGAGCAGATCTTCCCGCGTGCCGGGTGGGTCGAGCACGACCCGTCGGAGATCTGGGACAACACCCGTGAGGTCATCGGCCAGGCACTGTCCCGCGCCGACATCACCCGCCACGACGTCGCGGCGGTCGGCATCACGAACCAGCGCGAGACCGCGGTGGTCTGGGACAAGAACACCGGCAAGCCGGTCTACAACGCCATCGTCTGGCAGGACACCCGCACGCAGTCGATCGTCGACAAGCTCGCCGACGGCGACACCGACCGCTACAAGTCGGTCGTCGGCCTGCCCCTGGCGACGTACTTCGCCGGGACGAAGATCGTCTGGATCCTCGAGAACGTCGAGGGTGCACGCGAGAAGGCCGAGGCGGGCGACCTGCTCTTCGGCACCACCGACACCTGGGTCCTCTGGAACCTGACCGGTGGCGTGGACGGCGGCGTCCACAAGACCGACGTCACGAACGCGTCCCGCACGCTGTTCATGGACCTCGAGACGCTCCAGTGGCGCGACGACATCCTCGCCGACTTCCGCGTGCCGAAGTCGATGCTCCCCGAGATCGTCAGCTCCTCCGAGGTCTACGGCCACGTCGAGTCGTCGAACCTCCTCCGCGAGGTCCCGATCGCCGGCATCCTCGGCGACCAGCAGGCCGCGACGTTCGGCCAGGCCGCGTTCGACCAGGGCGAGTCGAAGAACACCTACGGCACGGGCAACTTCCTCATCTTCAACACGGGCACGGAGATCGTCCGCTCGGAGAACGGGCTGCTCACCACCGTCGGCTACAAGCTCGGCGACCAGGAGACGCACTACGCGCTCGAGGGGTCGATCGCCGTCACCGGTTCGCTCATCCAGTGGCTCCGCGACAACCTCGGCCTGATCGGCAGCGCGCCCGAGGTCGAGGCCCTCGCCAAGACCGTCGAGGACAACGGCGGCGTGTACTTCGTCCCGGCGTTCTCGGGCCTGTTCGCGCCGTACTGGCGCCCGGACGCCCGCGGCGCGATCGTCGGCCTCACCCGCTACGTCAACAAGGGGCACATCGCCCGTGCCGCCCTCGAGGCGACGGCGCTGCAGACCCGCGAGGTCCTCGACGCCGTCAACGCGGACTCGGGCGTGGACCTGACGGAGCTCAAGGTCGACGGCGGCATGACCGCCAACGACGCGCTCATGCAGTTCCAGGCGGACATCCTCAACGTGCCGGTGGTCCGTCCGGTGGTCGCCGAGACCACGGCGCTCGGTGCGGCCTACGCGGCCGGCCTGGCCGTCGGGTTCTGGGCGAACCTCGACGAGCTCCGCGCCAACTGGCAGGAGGACAAGCGCTGGGTGCCCCAGCTCGACGAGGCAGAGCGCGAGCGCACGCTGCGCCTCTGGAAGAAGGCCGTCACGAAGACGTTCGACTGGGTGGACGAGGACGTCCAGTAGTCCGCTTCTGCGGTGACCGCCAGGAGGCGCGGTGCGGGTCCGACGGACCGGCACCGCGCCTCCTGGCGTTGCGGGGGCGCGCGGGCGCGGGGTGCGTGGGGTGCGTGGTGGGTGCGGTCGGGTGTGGGGGTGCGCTGGGGTCGGGCGCGGCGCGGGTGCGGTGAGGCGCGGGCGCTCGCGCACGGTGCGGCGTCCGTGGTCCGGTGCGAGGTTGCCCGCACGGTGCGCGCCTACAGCGCCGCACCGTGCGCGCAACCGCGCACCAGGTGACGAAGTACGCACGGCGCGGCTCGCGGTTGCGCCGTGCTGCACGTGCGAGGTCCGGGCGGCGGCGGCCGGCGCGCGGTGCGGCTTGCGTGGTTCGGTGCGAGGTTGCCCGCACGGTGCGCGCTTGCAGCGCCGCACCGTGCGCGCAACCGCGCACCAGGTGACGAGGCACGCACGGTGCGGCGCGCAGCGGCAGCGGGTGCCGCAGCCAACGACCTCGCACGGTGCAGGTCAGGCGGTAGGGGCAGCGGGTGCAGCGGCCAGCAACCTCGCACGGTGCAGGTCAGGCGGCGGGGGCGACGCCGATCCAATCAGCCAGTTTGCGCGCTGCGGCGCCGGAGTCGATCGCGTCCGCGGCGACCACCAGCTGCTCGCGGAACCGCTGCAGGATCGGCCGGTCGACCTCGGTCGGGTCCTCGGCGAGTCGGAACGACACGAGACCGGCCGCGGCGTTGAGCAGCACGATGTCGCGCACCGGACCGGTCTCCCCCGCGAGGACGCGGTGCACCACGGCGGCGTTGTGCTCCGGGTCACCCCCGAGGAGGTCCTCGATGCGCGCACGGGCGATGCCGAGGTCGCGCGGGTCGAGGTCGTGCTCGGTGACACGCCCGCCCGTGACCTCCCAGATGTGGCTGTGGCCGGTCGTCGTCAGCTCGTCGAGGCCGTCGTCGCCGCGGAACACGAGCGCCGTGGCCCCGCGGGTCTGGAACACGCCGGTGATGATCGGCACGAGTTCGAGCTGCGCCACGCCCACGGCGTTCGCTTCGCACCGTGCGGGGTTGACCAGCGGCCCGAGGAAGTTGAAGACGGTCGGCACGCCGATCTCCCGCCGCACCGGGCCTGCGTGCGCGAAACCGGGGTGGAACGCGCTCGCGAACGCGAAGGTCAGTCCGACACGCCGGAAGGTGTCGGCAACACGCGCGGCGTCCATCGTGAGGTCGAGTCCGAGTGCGGCGAGCACGTCGCTGGACCCGGACTTCGACGAGCTCGCCTTGTTGCCGTGCTTGACGACCGGCACGCCCGCTGCCGCGATGACGATCGCGCTCATCGTCGAGACGTTCACGGTCCCGACGACGTCACCACCGGTCCCGACGATGTCGAGCGCCATCGGGTCGACGTCGAGCGGGACGGCGGCGTCGAGGATCGCGTCGCGGAAGCCGACGACCTCGTCGACCGTCTCCCCCTTGGCGCGCAGGGCCACGACGAAGGCCGCGATCTGTGCCGGCGTGGCGCGGCCCACCACGATCTCCTGCATGGCCCATGTGGACTGGCTGATCGTCAGGTCTTCGCGCGCCATGAGCGCACTGATCACGGCAGGCCAGGTGAGAGCGTCGAGCATGCTCCGATCGTAGTGAATTCGAGCAACCCGCCAGTTGGCTAGGAAAACACTGTCCGTGGTTTCGGCCATAATGGAGTCTGTGACTAGCACCCCTCTCTCCAGATCCGCCAGCGGTCCGGTCCTGAACAGGCCGAACGCCGTTGCCGTGGGGACGATCGTGTGGCTGGGCAGCGAGGTCATGTTCTTCGCCGGCCTGTTCGCGATCTACTTCACGTTGCGCAGCACCTCGCCCGAACTCTGGGCGACCGAGACCGCCAAGCTCGAGGTGCCCTTCGCCTCGGTGAACACGATCATCCTGGTGCTGTCCAGCTTCGCCTGCCAGTTCGCGGTCTTCGCCGCCGAGCGCTTCCAGGTGCACCGGACGAGCTGGAACCCCAAGGACTGGGGCATGACGGAGTGGTTCTTCGTCACGTACTGCATGGGCGCGATCTTCGTCTGCGGTCAGATCTTCGAGTACGCGAACCTCTGGCACGAGGGCGTGACGCTCTCCTCCAGCGCCTACGGTTCGGCCTTCTACATGACCACCGGGTTCCACGGTCTGCACGTCACGGGTGGCCTCATCGCCTTCCTGCTGACGCTCGGCCGCGGGTTCGCCGCCAAGAACTTCGGTCACAAGGAAGCGACCACCGCGATCGTCGTGTCGTACTACTGGCACTTCGTCGACGTCGTCTGGATCGGCCTCTTCGCCGTCATCTACCTTCTCAAGTAGGAACTGGATAGCCCCCACCGCATGTTCAACAGAAGCAAGTCCAAGAAGGGCCGCCGTTCACCGATGGCGACCGTGTCGCTCATCGTCGTCGGTCTCATGACCACCGGCGGTGCGTACGCGCTGTTCAGCTCCACGGCGAACGCCGACGACAGCACGACCACCGTGGCGGCGTCGAGCCAGTCGAAGGTGAACGAGGGCCAGAAGCTCTTCGCCTCGAACTGCGCCACCTGCCACGGCCTCTCCGCGCAGGGCACCAGCGAGGGTCCGTCCCTCATCGGTGTCGGCGCCGCGTCGGTCGACTTCCAGGTCGGCACCGGCCGCATGCCGATGGCCGCCCAGGGACCGCAGGCGGAAGAGAAGCCCGCGCAGTTCACGGACGAGCAGATCGACGCCCTCGCCGAGTACGTCGCGTCGCTCGGCCCCGGCCCGGCCGTCCCCTCCGAGAGCCTCACCAACGGCTCCGACGGCGACGCCGCCGAAGGTGCGGAGCTCTTCCGCATCAACTGCGCCATGTGCCACAACGTGGCCGGCGCCGGTGGTGCACTGACCGAGGGCAAGTACGCGCCGAACCTGCAGTCGGTGTCCGGCAAGCACATCTACGAGGCCATGGTCACGGGCCCGCAGAACATGCCGGTGTTCAACGACCTGAACCTCACCCCCGAGCAGAAGGCCGACATCATCACGTACCTCAAGTACGTGCAGGACAACAAGTCGCCCGGCGGGTTCGCACTCGGCTCCCTCGGCCCGGTGGCAGAGGGTCTGTTCATCTGGATCTTCGGACTCGGCGCGGTCGTCGCGATGACCGTCTGGCTGACCGCGAAGTCCAACTGATCGTCCGTGTCGAACGACACTGAAGGGAACACCATGGCAGAGCACGACGACGAGGCACTGAACTCGTCCTCGGCTGTCGAGAAGCACGGCACGACCACCACGTCGCCCGGGACCGCGGTCCTGCCGACCGACCCGTTCGAGAACCCGGGCGAGCCGCCGCACCGCGCACGACGCACCGACGTCGACCCGAAGAAGCAGCGCCTCGCCGAGCGTCAGGTCGCCACGTTCTTCTACCTGTCGATCGTCGGCAGTGTCCTCGCGATCGCGGCCTACGTCGCGTTCCCGATCGACTCCGACAACTTCGGCACGGTCCGGACCGCCAACCTCTGGCTCGGTCTGTCGATCGCCCTCGCCCTCCTCGCGCTCGGCCTGGGCGCGGTGTACTGGTCGAAGTCGCTCGTGGTGGACCGTGAGATCACCGAGCTCCGCCACAGCACGCGCGGCACCGACGCGACCCGTGCCAAGGCGGTCGAGGCGTTCCAGCTCGCCGACAAGGAGTCCGGCTTCAGCCGTCGCAAGCTGATCCGCAACTCGATGATCGGCGCCCTGGCGGCCTTCCCCCTCCCGGGCATCGTCCTCGTGCGCGACCTCGCGCCGGCGGCCGACCCCAACGAACTCCTCCGCCACACCATGTGGGCGAAGGGCACGCGCCTGACGAAGGACCCGACGGGTCTCCCGATCAAGGCGTCCGACGTGACCATCGGTTCGGTGTTCCACGTCATCCCGGACGGCATGCTCGACAAGGAGGACATGCTCGAGGAGAAGGCCAAGGCCTCCGTCCTCCTCATGCGCCTCGACCCCAAGGACCTCAACCCCTCCAAGGGCCACGAGAACTGGGGTTACGACGGCATCGTCGCGTACTCGAAGATCTGCACCCACGTCGGATGCCCGGTCGCCCTGTACGAACAGCAGACGCACCACCTGCTCTGCCCGTGCCACCAGTCCACCTTCGATGTCTCGAACAACTGCGAGGTCATCTTCGGACCGGCTGCACGCCCCCTCCCCCAACTTCCGATCGCGATCGACGACGACGGCTACCTGGTTGCGCAGAGCGACTTCCACGAGCCCGTCGGACCGTCCTTCTGGGAGCGTGAACGCTGATGAGCAGCACGACCACCAACGCACCCGCGTCGTCGACCACCAAGCCGGCACCGGAGCGCGGATCCCGCATCATCGGCGGGGTCGCCAACTACATCGACGAGCGCACGAGCATCTCGGGCCTCGTGAAGGAGGTCGGGCGCAAGATCTTCCCCGACCACTGGAGCTTCATGCTGGGCGAGGTGGCGCTGTACAGCTTCGTCGTCGTCCTGCTCTCCGGTACCTTCCTCACGTTCTTCTTCCAGGCGTCCATGGCCGAGGTGGTCTACCACGGCTCGTACGTCCCGCTGAAGGGCATCGAGATGTCGACCGCGCTGCAGTCGACGCTCAACATCTCGTTCGACATCCGCGGCGGGCTCTTCGTCCGGCAGATCCACCACTGGGCAGCCCTGCTGTTCGTGGCCTCGATCATGCTGCACATGGCCCGCGTGTTCTTCACCGGCGCGTTCCGCAAGCCGCGTGAGCTCAACTGGGTGTTCGGCTTCGTCCTCTGGGTCCTGGCCATGGCCGAGGGCTTCACGGGCTACTCGCTCCCCGACGACCTGCTTTCCGGCAACGGTCTGCGCATCATCGTCGGCATGATCGAGGGTGTGCCGGTCATCGGCGTCTGGATCGCCTACCTGCTCTTCGGCGGAGAGTTCCCGGGCACCGACATCGTCGGCCGTCTCTACACGCTGCACATCCTGCTGCTGCCCGCGATCCTCGTGGCCGTGCTCGGTGTCCACCTCGTGCTGGTCGTCATCAACAAGCACACGCAGTTCGCCGGGCCCGGCAAGACGAACGAGAACGTCGTCGGTGTGCCGATCCTCCCCGCGTTCGCCGCGAAGGCCGGTGGGTTCTTCTTCATCGTCGCGGGCATCCTCGCCCTCATCGCGTCGCTGTTCACGATCAACCCGATCTGGAACTACGGCCCGTACGACCCGTCCCCGGTGTCCGCCGGTACCCAGCCCGACTGGTACATCGGTTTCGCCGACGGCGCGCTCCGTCTGGTGCCGCCGCACTGGGAGGTCGTGTGGTTCGGCTACACGGTGTCGTTCAACATCCTCGTGCCGATCGCGGTCCTGGTGCTGCTCATCCTCGCCATCTTCATCTACCCCTTCATCGAGGCGTGGGTCACGGGCGACAAGCGTGAGCACCACATCCTCGACCGTCCGCGCAACGCCCCGACCCGTACGGCGTTCGGTGCCGCCGGCATCACGCTCTACGCGAGCCTCTGGGCCGCCGCGTCGTCGGACATCATCGCGACCCACTTCTACGTGTCGATCGACCACGTCATCCACGTGATCCAGGCCACGACGGTCCTCGGCCCGTTCGTCGCCTTCTGGATCACGAAGCGCGTGTGCCTCGCCCTGCAGAAGAAGGACCGCGAGATCGTCCTGCACGGCTACGAGTCCGGACGCATCGTGCGACTCCCCCACGGCGAGTACATCGAGGTGCACGAGCAGCTCGACGAGTACGAGCGGTGGAAGTTGCTGCAGTTCAACGAGTACAAGCCGCTGATGATCCGTCCGAACGCCCGGGGCAAGATCTCCGGGCTGCAGAAGGCGCGCGCCGGCCTGTCGCGCTTCTTCTTCGAGGACCGGATCACCCCGGTGTCGAAGGCCGAGCTCGAGGCTGCGCACGCCGCGCACCACGGCCCGGACCTCGAGGCCGGTCACGCCGCCCCCGCGGTCGAGGCCAAGCACTAGGCAGTCAGCTGATCCGAGCGATCGGATCCCGGAACCCCCGTCACGTCGTGGCGGGGGTTTCGTCGTGCGTGCGGGAACACGCCGGGCCGCGTTCACGTTGGGTTCACCGACTCGTGCTGGACTCGTCCAGGACGGTGTGGCACTGTGTTGCACCACGCACCCGACCAACGGAATGAGACCCCGATGGACAGCCGGACGGCCGAACACCCCAGGCCGAACCACTTCCTGCTCCACCTCAGCGACACCCACCTCGTGGCGGGTGACCGCGAACTCTACGGTGACGTCGACTCTGCAGCCCGCCTCGCGGCGATCATCGCCGACATCGAGGCGTCGGGTACCCGACCCGAGGCCATCGTCGTCACCGGCGACGTGGCCGACAAGGGCGAACCGGGCGCGTACGCCCGAATCCGCGACATCGTGGAGCCGGCCGCCGAGCGCATCGGTGCGACCGTGATCTGGGCGATGGGCAACCACGACGAGCGCGGTGCGTTCCGGCAGGAGCTGTTCGGGCTCCAGCCGACCGACCGCCCGGTCGACTTCGTGTACGACGTGAACGGGCTGCGCGTGATCACCCTCGACACGAGCGTGCCCGGCGCTCACCACGGCGAGGTCTCCCCCGAACAGCTCGACTGGTTGGCCGAGGTGCTCTCCGAGCAGGCGCCGCACGGCACCATCCTGGCGATGCACCACCCGCCGGTGCCGAGCGTCCAGGACCTCGCGGTGCTCGTCGAGCTCCGTGACCAGGACGCCCTCGCCGAGGTCGTCGAGGGCAGCGACGTCATCGCGATCATCGCCGGTCACCTGCACTACTCGACGAGTGCGGTCTTCGCGGGCATCCCGGTGTCGGTGGCGAGTGCCACGTGCTACACGCAGGACCTCACCGAGTACCAGGGTGGGACCCGCGGGCAGGACGGTGCCCAGTCGTTCAACCTCGTCCACGTCTACGGCCACAACGTGGTGCACTCGGTCGTGCCGATCGGGCACTACTCGACGGTCGGCGAGCCGGTGTCAGCAGTGGAGACCGAGGCGCGGCTCGCAGCGGCCGGCGTCACGATCCCTTCGGCGGCCGAGCCGGCGCCGGTGACGTCGAGCATCCCGGTGTTCACGCTCGACTCGGTACCGGTCTCCCCCGTCCACCGCTGAGGGCGGGGCGCCCGACGAGCCCCGTTCGGGGCCAGGAGGCGCGGGTCGGCTCGATCGTGCGGGCGCGGCCCGTGGGGGTTGCGTGTGCATGGGGCGACACCGTGGTCGTCGTTCGACGAGCGTCGAGTCGGAACGTGCACATGCATCAGTTGCGTGTGCATCGTGCGACATCGCGGTCGTCGTTCGACAGGCGTCATGTCGGAAGTGGCAGACGCATCACTCCGTGCGCGCAACGGACGACACGCCCAACGTCGGACGACAGCGGACCGGTCGCCGAGCCGACCGTCAGCCCGCGTCGCGCTCCCACGGCGCCGGGAACGGGAAGTACTTCTCGAGGAAGTCCGTCACGCGCTCGGTCCGCTCCTCGTCGCTGACCTCCGGGAAGCTGCCGTCGTTCAGGCAGAAGAAGTCCGCGTTCCGCTTCTTGAGCAGGTCGCCGAGTGCCCGCAGCCCGGACTGCATCGTCGTGTCGATGTACCGCACCTCGGCGGTCTCCTGCACGATCGCGCGCCCGGTGAGCAGCGAGTAGTAGTGGTAGAGCGAGTTCGTCACCGAGATGTTGTCGGCCGCACGGAACCGTGACGCCGCGGTGGCCGCGAACTCGTCGGCGAACTCGTGCTCCATCTCTGTCATGATCGACGCGCGCAGCGGGGTAGGCGCGTGCTCGAGGTGCCGGGTGGTGACCGCCCCGAACCGCTGCTGCAGGAGCCGGCGGTTGACGCGGGCGGAGTTCTCGAACCCGCTGCGTGCGGGGTTGTTCGAGCCGAGTCCGATCCGGGTCGTCGCGAGGATGAACTTCGTCACGGAACCCGGGCTGAAGAACACCGACGGGTCCACCAGGCGGCCGAAGAACATGTCGTCGTTCGAGTAGATGAAGTGCTCGCTGATGCCCGGGATGTGGTGCAGCTGCGACTCGACGGCCTGCGAGTTGTGCGTCGGCAGGACGGACGGGTCGGCGAAGAACTCCTCGGAGCGGACGATCCGCACCTTCGGGTGGTCGGCGAGCCACGCGGGCGCCGGGGAGTCGGTGGCGATGTAGATCTGTCGGATCCACGGCGCGAAGGTGTGCACCGAGCGGAGCGCGTACTTCAGCTCGTCGATCTGTCGGAAGCGCGCCGGGGCGTCGTCCCCCTCGCCGAGGACGGCCCCGGACTGCGCCGCCTGGCGTGCCCGCTGGTACTCGATGGCGTTGCCGTCGACCCACGAGAACACGATGTCGATCGGGAAACGGATGTCGGAGACGTGGTCGTCGAACATGTGCTCGACGGTGCGCCAGGTGCGGCCGTACCGCTCGATGTCGACGAGCACGAAATCGTCGACCGGCAGGCTGCGTCGCATGAGGGCGTTCTCGACGGGCGCGAGGACCTCGGTGTCGGTGACCCGCCAGAACTCGAGCTGCACGCTCGTCTCGGCGCCGTAGCGCAGGCGTCCGAGCGGCTCGAGGCGCGGTCGGAACACGCGCAGCACGGGCTCGTCGACCGAGCCGAGTCCGTCGTCGATGACGAGCACGGCGGGCTTGCCCGGCGGCTTCGCGTAGAACGGCTCGTTGGCGGCGGCGGCCATCACGGCGCTCTCCGCCCGCTGCCGGTCGCGTTCGTCGAGCGCGATCACCGGGCGCTGGTCGTTGCCGCGGATGAGCAGGTGGTCGACGTCGCCCGCGGTGAGGGCGTCGTCGAGGAACAGGAGGTCCTCGATCATCGACTGCTGGGGCGTGAGGTGCCCGTTGACGAGCGTCAGACGGCCCTTCCGCACGACGACGTCGGGACGTTCGAGACCGCCGGAGGACGGTCGAGGGTTCAGCAGAGGACTCTCGGTCACCGGCTCGGTCTCGTTGCTCATCCATGCCCTTCGCATCAGTGCGCGGGCCTTCGGTGCCCGGCGCCTCATCCTACCGTCCGCGCGGACTCCGGTCCGCTCCGGGACGCACGCTCCGGGCCGGGCGGCCGCGGCGGCGCGTCAGGGCCGGGAGGCGCGGGTCGGCTCCGTCTCGCGCGGCACCGTGACGACGATGCCGACGACGACGAACAGAGCGGCCGCGACGAGCTGCAGGGCCGCCCACACCTCGCCGGGGATCGGGACGACCGCGATCGGGTTCCAGCAGACGGCGACGGCCGCCATGAGCACCGCCGCCCACCAGGTGCGACCCCGGACGGCGAACACCAGGACGATGAGCGCGAGGACCGAGACACCCCACCGGGCGAACACGAAGGCGGACGAGTCGATCACGGCGAGGCAGGCGAGCAGGAGCATCGCCGCGATGAGCGACGGCGCCAGCGCGGGCCGGGTGAACCCCGGCAGCTCGCGCCCGGACTTGCCGGCAGTGGTGCTGGTCGGCCGAGCCGGCGTGCCGGTCGGGACACCCTGCAGGGACGAACCCGCCGGTGGCCGACCCTTCCGCGCTGCCATCAGGCGGTGGCCCCGTCGAGGTCGATCGCCTGGATGGACCGGGACATCGGCGGGAGGTCGCGGACCCGTTCGAGGGCCGGGAGGAGTTCGGCGACGTACGCGCGGTAGCCGTCCTCGGTGAGGTGCAGCCCGTCGTCGGTGAAGCGGTCGTCGAGGTGGTCGCCGTCGGCGAGGGCCGGCCAGGCGTCGAGGTACTGGGCGTGGCAGGTCGCGACGAACTGGCGGAGGTGGCGGTTGGCCTCCTCGATCTTGGCGGTGTACTCGGCCTGACGCGGCAGGATCGACACGAGCAGCAGGCGGACGCCGGGCAGCTCGCGGCGCAGCGTCACGAGCACCGACTCGACGCCGCGCACGACGTGCTCGACGCTCTTGCGGTGGTTCCCGAAGTCGTTCGTGCCGATGAGCAGGACGATCACCTCCGGCTGCTCGGCCACGACGGCGTCGAGCCGCTGCAGGACCCCGTCGGTCGTGTCACCGCCGATGCCCTGGTTGACGGTCCGCTCGTCGGGCAGCCAGGCGTCCCACGACCCCTGCTCGGTGATGCTGTCGCCCAGGAACAGGACGCTCGTGCGTTCCTCGGTCATGCTGCCTCCTCGTGTACGGGTTCCGGGGTCCCATTCTGCTGGGTCCAGTTCCGCCCCGTCGACTCGGTGTGCTCGGACTCCCGCTCGGCGGCCGCCGTGATGCGCTCGACCATGCCGGGGAAGATCACGCCGTGGAAGGGCAGGATCGAGTACCAGTACAGGCGACCGGCGAGTCCCTGCGGGAAGTAGATCGCCCGCTGCCGGTAGTCGCTGCCGCCGTCGTCCGCCGGGGTCACGGTCATCTCGAGCCACGCGCGTCCGGGCGACTTGAACTCGGCGCGCAGCCGCAGGTACCGGCCACGCTCGAGGCGCTCGACCCGCCACCAGTCGAGCGCGTCACCCTGCTCGAGACGTTTCTGGTCCCGCCGGCCACGGTTGAGTCCGACTCCCCCGGCGAGCTTGTCCATCCACCCACGGGCGACCCAGGCGAGCGGGAACGAGTACCACCCGTTGTCGCCGCCGATCGACTCGACGACGCGCCAGACGTCCTCGGCCGACGCCGCGGAGTGCCGCTTGCGGTCGTCGACGTACACGGTGTGCCCGGCCCAGTCCGGGTCACTCGGCAGGGGGTCGGCCGGCGTGGCGGCGAGCGTCGCGTTCCGCCAGCTCGTCTCGACCTCGCCCGTGCGCATGCGGGTGAGCGCGAGCCGGACGGCCCGGCGGTACCCGGTGAGGCCGCCCTCCGGTCGCGGGACCACCTCGTCGATGTCGTGCTCGCGCTGGACGCACTCGAACTGGAGCGACTCGATGATCGGCGTCGCGAGCTTGCGCGGGACGGGGGTGACCAGGTTGAACCAGTGCGCGGCGAGTCCGGGCGTCAGCACCGGCAGGACCGAGATCGCCCGCTGCGGGAGCTTCGCCTCGACCGCGTAGCCGTTGAGCATCTGCCCGTACCGGAGGACGTCCGGCCCGCCGATGTCGAAGGTGCGGTTCACGTCGGCGGGGATGTCGAGTGCCTTGACGAGGTAGTAGAGCACGTCGCGGACGGCGATCGGCTGGATGAAGTTGCGGACCCAGCGGGGCGTCGGCATCCACGGCAGGACGTCGGTGACGTGCCGGATCATCTCGAACGAGGTGCTGCCGGACCCGATCACCACACCGGCCTGGTAGGCGATCGTCGGGACGCCCGAGCGGAGCAGGACGTCGCCGACCTCCTTGCGGCTCCGGAGGTGCTTCGAGAGCTCGCCGTCCGGGTGCAGCCCACCGAGGTAGACGAACCGTCGGACCCCCGCCGCCTTCGCCTCGTGCGCCATGGTCTCGACGGCGTCGCGCTCCGCGCGTTCGAAGTCGCCGTCGGCGCCCATCGCGTGTGCGAGGTAGTAGACGGCCTCGATGTCCTGCACCGCGGTGCGGACGGCGTCGGCGTCCTGCAGGTCGCCGGAGGTGATCTCGACGTCGTCGTGCCAGGGGACGTCCTGCAGCTTGCGGGGGGTGCGGACGAAGACCCGGACGGTGTGACCGGCTTCGAGGAGACGTGGGACGAGGCGACCGCCGATGTAGCCGGTGGCCCCGGTGACGAGGACGCGCATGCGGGGCACGGTACGCGGCTCGGCTCCGGGTAGGCTTGCCGGGTGGACAAAGCAGCGTTCTCCGTCACCGCCGATGCCGTCCGTGGTCTCATCGACCACGCGATCCTCAAGCCCGAGCTGACACGCTCGGACGTCGACGCCCAGCTGGACGAGGCCGCCGAGTACCGCGTCTTCAGCGTGTGCGTCCGTCCGAGCGACGTCGCGCACGCCGTCGAGCGCCTGACGGGCACCGGCGTCGGTGTCGGGACGGTCATCGGCTTCCCGCACGGCACCACGTCCACGGGCGCCAAGGTCGCCGAGTCGCTGCAGGCCCTCGCCGACGGCGCCTTCGAGCTGGACATGGTGCAGAACATCGGCGCCGCGAAGTCCGGCGACTGGGAGCGGGTCGAGGCCGACGTCCGCGCCGTGGTCGACGCCGCGGGCAGCACGGTCGTCAAGGTCATCCTCGAGACCGCGTTCCTCACCGACGACGAGATCGTCGCGGCATCGCGCGCCGCGCAGTCGGCCGGTGCCGCGTTCGTGAAGACCTCCACCGGGTTCGCCGGCGGCGGCGCCACCGCGGAGCACATCGCGCTCATGCGCGCCACCGTCGGCCCGGACACCGGGGTGAAGGCCTCCGGCGGCGTCCGCGGGCTCGACACCCTCGTCGAGATGGTCGAGGCCGGCGCGGACCGCATCGGCACGAGTGCCTCGGCCCGCATCCTCGACGAGGTCGCGCACCGTGCCGAGACCGGCACCGCGTCCTCCGTCGGCGACGACACCACGTCCTACTGACCTGCCGGGGCGCGAGCCCCGGACCGCCAGAGCACCACCCGACCCCACCGGGGCCGGCGCCCGCCGGACGCGACGACGCGTCCGGGACCGGCACCGCGCCTCCCGACCGCCGCATCGGAGCGCGCATGTCCACCACCCAGCCCACCGCCCTCGCACTCGCCGTCGACCTCGGCGGCACCAAGGTCGAGGCGGCCCTCGTCACCGACGCCGGCGTCGTCCTGCCGGCCACCCGGTTCCGCAGCCCGACCGGCCCGGGCCGGACGTCCGACGAACTGCAGGCCGCGGTCGACGAGGTCGTGACGGCGGCCCTCGCCGCGCTGCCGACCGATGCCGCGCTCGTCGGGGTCGGCATCGGCTCGGCCGGTCCGGTCGACGAGGAGCACGGCCTCGTCTCGCCCCTCAACATGCCGGTCTGGCGCGGGTACCCGCTGCGGGACCGCGTCGCGGCGCACGTCCCCGCCGGCACGCCCGTGACGCTCCGGATGGACGGCCTCGCGATCACCCTCGCCGAGCACTGGGTCGGCGCTGCGCAGGGCTCCGACCACGTCATGGGCATGATCGTCTCGACCGGGGTCGGCGGTGGCCTGATCCTGCACGGCCGGACGGTGTCGGGCCCGACGGGCAACGCCGGGCACATCGGCCACGTCGAGTGCGGCGGCTTCGACGACCACTGCGCCTGCGGTGGCACCGGGTGCCTCGAGGCGATCGCCAGCGGGCCGAAGACCGTCGCCTGGGCGCAGCGGCAGGGCTTCGCGGGCAGCACCGGCGAGGAGCTCTCGGCTGCGTACGCGGCCGGCGACGAGATCGCGGTGGCGGCGGTCAAGCGCAGCGGCCGTGCGCTCGGGCAGGCCATCGCGGCCGCCACGAGCCTCGTCGACCTCGAGGTCGTGGCCATCGGCGGCGGGTTCTCGCACGTCACCCCCGACCTGTTCGAGTACGCGCGCGAGGCGGTGGCGGAGCGCGTCGAGTTCGGCTTCGTGACCAAGGTGCGCATCGTCCCGACCGGGCTCTCGCAGGACGGCCCGCTCATCGGCGCCGCGGCGCTGGTGCACCGCGCGGACGTCCTGCGCTGACCCGACGTCGCCGGACGGCGACTGCGGTGCTCGCGGCGTCGGTGCTGTCGGACGGGAGGCGCGGCGCGGGGCCGACCCGCGCCTCCCGTCCGACAGACGGTCGCGTCGTCGACGGGTCCCGCAGCCTCTCCACAGGCGGCGCCGGTGCGCGGCGCGCGTCGGGCAGGATGTCCGGGTGCCCCGAACCCGACTGCTGACGACCGACGACTGGCCGGAGGCCGAGTTGCGGGCGGCCGTCCTCGCCGGTGAGCTCGTGGCGGTCGGCGCCTGCTGGGCCTCCCCCACCGAGCCGCAGACGCCGTCGCTCCGGGCTGCTGCGGCCGCGTGGTCGCTCGGCGACGCACGGTTCATCGCCGGCACCCGGACGGCCGCCTGGATCTGGGGCGCCGTCTCCCGCGCGCCGTCGCCGGTCGAGGGCTGTGTGCCGCTCCGCGTCCGCGTGCACACCGACGGCGCCGTCCACGTCCGCGAGGTCGTGATCGCCGACGAGGACACGGTCGTCCTCGGTGGACTCCGCGTGACCACACCGCTCCGTACCGTCGTCGACCTGCTGCGCAGCCCCGGGGACCGTCCGGGCGGGTTCGATCCGGCGGACGCCCGAGCCGTGGCCGGTCTCCTCGCGATCGAAGCCGTCTCGGTCGACGAGGTCATCGGACACCTCGCGGCGCTCGGGACGATCCCGATGGTCCGTCAGGCGGAGCGGCGACTGGCGGCAGTGCAGCGGCTCGGCGGCTGCAGCGACCCGGTCAGCCCGCGCTGACCCGGTACACGTCGTAGACCGCGTCGATCCGGCGCACGGCGTTCAGCACGCGGTCGAGGTGCGTCGTGTCGCCCATCTCGAACACGAAGCGACTGAGCGCCAGCCGGTCCGAGGACGTCGAGACCGTCGCGGACAGGATGTTCACGTGGTGGTCGGTGAGGACACGGGTCACGTCGCTGAGCAGGCCCGACCGATCGAGTGCCTCGATCTGGATCTGCACGAGGAACACCGACTTCGACGACGGCGCCCACTCGACCTCGATCATGCGGTCGGGCTCGTTCATGAGCGACTTCACGTTCGTGCACGAGGCCTGGTGCACCGAGACGCCCTGACCGCGGGTGATGAACCCGACGATCTGGTCGCCGGGGACGGGGGTGCAGCACTTCGCGAGCTTGACGAGGATGTCGGGCGCCCCGCGCACCAGCACGCCGCTGTCGCTGTTGCGCAGCTGGCGACTCGTGACCTGGCGCGGGAAGCTGAGCTCCGGCTCTTCCGTCTCGGTCTCGGTCTGGACGTTGCCGAGGACCTTCTCGATCACCGACTGCGTGGAGACGTGCCCCTCGCCGACGGCCGCGTACAGCGCGGAGATGTCGTCGTAGCGCATCGAGGACGCGACCTCGGAGATCGAGTCCTGGCTCATGATGCGCTGCAGCGGCAGGTTCTGCTTGCGCATGGCCCGTGCGATCGCGTCGCGGCCCTGCTCGATCGCCTCTTCGCGGCGCTCCTTGGTGAACCACTGCTTGATCTTGTTCCGGGCACGGGGGCTCCGGACGAAGGTCAGCCAGTCCTGGCTCGGACCGGAGTCGGGGTTCTTCGACGTGAAGATCTCGACGACGTCGCCGCTCGACAGCGCGCTCTCGAGCGGGACGAGGCGGCCGTTGACCTTGGCGCCCATCGTGCGGTGCCCGATCTCGGTGTGCACGGCGTACGCGAAGTCCACCGGGGTCGCGCCGGACGGCAGCCCGATGACCTTGCCCTGCGGCGTGAAGACGTAGGTCTCCTTCGCGCCGATCTCGTAGCGCAGCGAGTCGAGGAACTCCCCCGGGTCGCTGGTCTCGGCCTGCCAGTCGGTGATGTGCGCGAGCCACGCCATGTCCTGGTCGGTCGCCGAGGACGAGTCGACGTCACGGCCGGCGGCGCGCTGCTTGTACTTCCAGTGCGCGGCGACACCGAACTCGGCGCGCTGGTGCATCTCGTGCGTGCGGATCTGGATCTCGACCGCGCGGCCCTGGGGCCCGAGGACGGTGGTGTGCAGCGACTGGTACAGGTTGAACTTCGGCGTCGCGATGTAGTCCTTGAAGCGACCCGGCAGCGGCGTCCACCGCGCGTGCACCGAGCCGAGCATGGCGTAGCAGTCGCGCACGGTCGGCACGAGGACACGGATGCCGACCAGGTCGTAGATCTCGTCGAACTCGCGCCCGCGCACGATCATCTTCTGGTAGATCGAGTAGTACTGCTTCGGACGACCCATCACCTCGCCGCGCACCTTGGCCGCCTTGAGGTCTTTCTTGAGCGTGCCGATCACGTTCTGGACGAACTGCTCGCGCTTCGGCTGGCGTTCCTTGACGAGGCTGTCGATCTCGACGTAGAGCTTCGGGTGGAGCACCGCGAACGACAGGTCCTCGAGCTCCAGCTTGATCATCTGGATGCCGAGCCGGTGCGCGAGCGGCGCGTAGATCTCGAGGGTCTCCTTCGCCTTGCGTGTGGCGGAGGTGGACTCGACGAAGCCCCAGGTGCGCGCGTTGTGCAGGCGGTCGGCGAGCTTGATCACCAGGACCCGGATGTCCTTCGACATCGCGATGACCATCTTGCGGACGGTCTCGGCCTGGGCGCTGTCGCCGTACTTGACCTTGTCGAGCTTCGTGACGCCGTCGACGAGCATCGCGATCTCGTCGCCGAAGTCCTCGCGCAGCTGGTCGAGCTGGTAGTCGGTGTCCTCGACGGTGTCGTGCAGGAGCGCGGCGGCGATCGTGATCGGCCCGATGCCCAGGTCGGCGAGGATCTGCGCGACCGCGACGGGGTGCGTGATGTAGGGCTCGCCGGACTTGCGCTTCTGCCCGTCGTGCGCGCGCTCCGCCACCGAGTAGGCCCGCTCGATGAGCGTGACGTCGGCCTTGGGGTGGTGCGACCGGACGGTGCGGATCAGGGTGTCGACGGCCCCCGCGGGCTGGGCGCGGGAGAACAGCCGGGGCAGCAGCGAACGGAGCGAGCCGAGGTTGCCGGTCGTGTTCGGACCGAGGGGACTCGTCGGACGCTGGGGCGAACCGGGCCGACTGGCGGAGCCGGTGTCCTGGCCAGCTCGCGGCGCAGGGGCGTCCTGGGGCGTGGACTCACGTGTGTCCGTCATGCTGCGCCTCCCGGGGTGCCCGTCCGAGCTCGATCCGACAAGACTACGCGTGTCCGGTCAGTGCTCGTGACGCGGTTCGCCCTGGGCGTCGCGCACCACGGGGGCGCCCGACTGCTCCCACGCGACCATGCCGCCGACGAGGTTCACCGCGGCGACACCGGACTGCTCGAGCGCGGCGACGACCCGGGCGGAGCGTCCGCCGGAGTGGCAGACGATGATCGCCGGCTGGTCTCCGCCGTCGATCTCCTTCCAGCGGGCGACGAGCTCGGACATCGGCACCAGGGTCGCCGCTTCGGCGTGGACCTCGTCCCACTCGCCCTGCTCGCGCACGTCGAACAGGCGCGCCCCGGCCTCGATCCGGCGACGGGCCTCGGCGACGTCGACGTCGACGATCTCCGCCGGCATCAGACGCCCGCCGTCGCGTCGACCTCGCGCTGGCGCTTGGCGGCAGCGGCCTGCTTCTTGGCGTCGGCCTGCTTGATCTTCGGCTCGTTCTCACGCAGGTGCGCGTACATCGGCGACGCGATGAAGATCGTCGAGTACGTGCCGACGATGATGCCGATGAACAGGGCGAGCGAGATGTCGCGGAGCGTGCCGGCGCCGAGGACGTACGACCCGATGAAGAGGATCGCCGCCACGGGCAGGAGCGCCACCACGGACGTGTTGATCGAGCGCACGAGGGTCTGGTTCACCGCGAGGTTGACCGACTGCACGAAGGTGCGGTGCGACTCCTGCGACGTGTTCTCGCGCACCTTGTCGAAGACCACGACGGTGTCGTACAGCGAGTAGCCGAGGATCGTCAGGAAGCCGATCACCGCAGCGGGCGTGACCTCGAGCCCGACGATGCCGTACACGCCCGCCGTGATGAGGAGGTCGTGGAGGAGCGCCACCATCGCGGAGACCGACATCTTCCACGTGCGGAAGTACAGCGCCATGAACACCGCCGCGAGGGCGAGGAAGATCACGAGGCCGCGGATCGCCTGGTTGAGGACGTCGGCGCCCCAGGTCGCACCGATGAAGGTCGCGGCGACCTGGCTGTCCGGCACGTCGTACGCCTTGGCGAGGGCGTCCTGGACCTCGGAGGTCTCACGGTCGGTCAGCTGACCGGTCTGCACGCGGATGCCGTGCGTGCCGAGCTGGGAGACCCGCGGGACACCGTCGGGGACGATCGACTCGACGGTGTCGGTGGCGAGGTTCTGGTCGAGGTTCTTCACGTCGGAGAGCGTGAACTCGGACCCGCCGGTGAACTCGATGCCGAGCTGGTACCCGCCGCGGAGCCACGGCACCGCGAGCGACACCACGATCGCGACGACCGCGATGATGTACCAGGTCTTGCGCCGGCCGACGATGTCGTACGAGCGCTTCCCCGTGTAGAGGTCGCTGCCGAACTGGCTGAAGCTGGCCATCAGTCGTCCTTCCCGTCCGGCGCCTGGCCGTTCTCGCCGGAGGCCTGCGCGGCCTTCCGCTCTGCGATCGTCTGTCGACGCTGTGCCTCGCCCGCGCTGCGCTGCCGCTTGCCGTCGACCACGGGAGCGCGGAACTGCGCGCGACCGCGGTAGACCGCACCCAGGGCCGAGGGGTCGAGGCCGCTGAACCGGTGGCCCTCGCCGAAGAACCGGCTGCGGGAGATGAGCTGCATCATCGGGTGCGTGAACATCACGACCACGACGACGTCGATGAGGGTGGTGAGCAGCAGCGTGAACGCGAAGCCCTTCACGTCGCTGACGGCGAGGATGTAGAGCACCACGGCAGCGAGGAAGTTGATCGAGTCGGACGCCAGGATGGTGCGGAGTGCCCGCTTCCAGCCGGCCTCGACCGCGCTCTCGAGGCCACGGCCGTCCCGGAGCTCGTCACGGATGCGTTCGAAGTACACGATGAACGAGTCCGCCGTGATGCCGATCGCGACGATCAGACCCGCCACACCCGCCAACGACAGGCGGTAGTCGACGCGCCACGACATGATCGCGATCACGAGGTAGGTCAGCGCCGCGGCCACACCGAGCGACAGGACCGTGACGAACGCCAGGGCCCGGTACTGGATGACCGAGTAGATGATGACCAGGATCAGGCCGATCAGGCCCGCGACGAGGCCGCCGACGAGCTGGGCCGTGCCGAGCGTCGCGGAGATGTTCTCGTTCGACTGCACCTGGAAGTTGATCGGCAGCGCGCCGTACTTCAACTGGTCCGCGAGGGTCTTCGCGGACTCCGCCGTGAACGACCCGGTGATCTGCGCCTTGCCGTTCGTGATCGCGGCGTTCGACGCCGGCGCCGTGATGACGGAGCCGTCGAGCACGATCGCGAACTGATTCTGCGGCGCCTGCAGCTTCACGAGCCGGCTCGTGACCTCGCGGAAGTCGTCCGAGCTCTTGCCCTTGAAGGTCAGGTTGACGGCCCACTGGCCGGTCGAGGTGCCCTGCGAGTCGGTCGCGAGGCCCGACGTGGCGTTGCTGATGCCCGAGCCGGACACCTCGACGGGGCCGAGGATGTACTTCGCGGCGCCGTCCTGGTCGCAGGTGACGAGGGGCTCGTCGTCCGGCGCTGCCGTGACGTCGTCGGGCGCGTTGCAGTTGTAGTTGGTGTACAGCGCCTGCAGTGCCGGGGTGACCTGCGACAGGTCGCTGCCGTTCGTCGGCTTCGTGCTCGGCGTGGACTGCAGCGACGCGGGCGGCGAGTACGGCGTCGGCGAGGCCGTGGAGCCGTCGCTGCCGCCGACCGCGGTGTTCGTCGCGGCCTCGGTGTAGAGGACCGGGCGGAACGTGAGCTTCGCGGCCGCTTCGATGCGGTCGATCGTCGCCTTGTCCGGCTTGCCCGGGATGGAGACGACGATGTTGTTCGTCCCCTGGGTGTTGATCTGGGATTCCGAGACACCGGTCGCGTTGATGCGCTGACGGATGATGTTGACGGCCTGGTTGAGCTGCTGGCTCGTCACCGAGCCGCCCTCGGTGTTCTGGGCCGCGAGCGTCAGCTGCGTCCCACCCTGGAGGTCGAGCGCGAGCTCCGGGACCCAGCTGGCCCCTTCGAACCACTTGCCGGTGTCGTCCTTGGTGTTCCCGGCGAGGACCGACGCGGCGGTGTTCAACCCCGCGAGGACCGCCATGAGGATCACCAACCAGGTCAGCGAGCGGATCGCCTTCTTGACGGGTGTCGATCGTGCCACCGGTCGTCTCGTCTTTCTGTCAGGACCGACGGCGGGAGACCGGCGGCAGGTGTCGCCGCCGGGTCGGTGGACCCGGCGGCCGAGGGAGTCAGTCTTCGGTCTTGCGCTTCGCAGCGTCGGCGTCGGCGTCCGTGGAGTCGACACGCTCGCCGTAGATCGGCTCCCCGTTCAGCTCGGCGACGGGCTTCGGCGCAGCGGGCTCGTCCTCGGGCGTGGCCGTGGTGGTGATGTCCGACGCGGTGTCGTCCACGACACGCGACAGGGTCTGGCGGTGCACCGTGACGACCGTTCCCGGAGCGATCTCGACGTCGGCCGTGACCTTCTCGTCGTCGATCGACAGGAGCGTGCCGTACAGGCCGAAGGACAGCATGACCTTCGCTCCGGGCACCATCTTGGTGGCGAGCTCGGACTGCTGCTTCTTGCGCTTCCGGCTGTTGTAGAACATGAAGGCCGCGAACGCCACGACGATGACGATGAGGATGACTTCTTGACCCATGATGCGTTGCCTTCTCTGGTTGCTCGGTTTCGGGCCGTAGCAGTCTAGGGCACACGTCTGTGCGTGGCATGTCACCGGGACTGCTGGCGGGGACGTCAGTCGGCGTCGTCGTCGAACAGCCCGGGCTGCGCGAGACCGTTCTGCCCCGGGGTCATGTCGAAGTGGCGCCAGGCCTGCGGCGTGGCGATCCGGCCGCGGGGGCTGCGGGTGACGAGCCCGACGCGCACGAGGAACGGCTCGACCACCGACTCGATCGTCTCGGATTCCTCGCCCACGGACACCGCGAGGGTGTTGAGGCCGACGGGCCCACCGTCGAAGCGCGTCAGCATGGTCTCGACGACGGCGCGGTCGAGCCGGTCGAGACCGAGCTCGTCGACGTCGTAGAGGTCGAGGGCACCCTGCACGGCGGCCATGCCGTCGGTCGTGCGGTGCACCAGGGCGTAGTCGCGGACACGGCGGAGCAGCCGGTTCGCGATGCGCGGGGTGCCCCGCGAGCGTCCGGCGATCTCGCGCAGGGCGGACCGGTCCATGTCGAGCTCGAGCAGGTGGGCCGCGCGGATCAGGACCTGTTCGAGCTCGTCCTTCTCGTAGAACTCGAGGTGCGCGGTGAACCCGAAGCGGTCGCGCAGCGGGTTCGGCAGGAGGCCGGCTCGGGTGGTGGCACCGACGAGGGTGAACGGCGCCAGGTCGAGCGGGATGCTCGTCGCTCCGGCGCCCTTGCCCACCATCACGTCGATGCGGAAGTCCTCCATCGCGAGGTAGAGCATCTCCTCTGCCGAGCGCGCCATCCGGTGGATCTCGTCGATGAAGAGGACCTCCCCCGGGACGAGCGACGACAGCACCGCGGCGAGGTCGCCCGCGTGCTGGATCGCCGGCCCGCTCGACATCCGCAGGGGGCGGCCGGACTCGTGCGCGACGATCATCGCGAGGGTCGTCTTGCCGAGCCCGGGCGGGCCGGCCATCAGGATGTGGTCCGGGGTGCGGTCCTGCATCGCGGCCGCCTTGAGGAGCAGGTCGAGCTGCCCCCGGACCTTCCGCTGCCCGACGAACTCGTCGAGGGACTTCGGCCGCAGGGCGCCCTCGAACGCGAGCTCCTCCTGCGACTCGGCGCCGGCGGACGTGATCCCGCTCACCGGCCGGCACCGGCGGGACGGAGGGCACCGAGCGCGGCGCGGAGCAGGGCCTGCGTGCCCATCGAGGCGACGCCCGGCTCGGACGCGATGGTCTCGTCGACCGCACGCTGCGCCGCGTCCTCACGCCAGCCGAGGCCGACGAGGGCGGCGACGACGTCGGTCGCGGCCGGGTGCGCGGCGCCGCCGCTGGCAGCCACGACGGGGGCCTGCTCGAACGCGGCGAGCTTGCCGGAGAGCGCGACGATGATGAGCTTCGCGGTCTTCGGGCCGATGCCGGACACCTTCCGGAAGGCGCCGTCGTCGTCGTTCGCGACGGCGTTCGCGACCTGGGCGGGCTCCATGTGGGCGAGCACACCCATCGCCGACTTCGGCCCGACACCGGACACGCTGCGCAGCAGGTCGAACACCTGGAGCGCGTCGGTGGAGGCGAAGCCGAACAGCTGGTGCTCGTCCTCGCGCACGATCATGGCGGTGCGGACGAAGACCTCGGACCCGTGCCGCATGGTGAGCGCGTGCGCCGGGGTGACCGTGACCGCGTAGCCCACTCCCCCGACCTCGATCACCACGCCGGAGCCGGCGATGTCGATGCAGGTGCCCCGGAGACTCGCGATCATGCTCCGAGCCTACGGCCGGCCGCCGACGATGCCGACGAGCCACGCTGCGAGCGGCTGGCGGCCGCGGCGGCCCGGGCGAGCGGCGAGTCGGTGGTCCCGCCCTGCGCGTCCCGCCAGGCACGCTGTGCCGGGGTGAGGTTCGTGGCACGGGTGCCGACCGCGTCGGGCGACCCGAGCCTCCAGGCGTGGCACACGGCCAACGCGAGCGCGTCCGCGGCGTCCGCCGGCTTCGGGGCCTCGTCGAGGCCGAGCACGCGGGCGATCATCGTCTGCACCTGGCGCTTGTCCGCGTTGCCGTACCCGGTGACCGCGGCCTTGACCTCGGACGGGGTGTGCAGCCCGACGGGCAGGCCGCGCACCGCCGCGGCGTGCAGGGCGAGCCCGGCGGCCTGCGCGGTGCCCATCACGGTGCGGACGTTCGCCTGCGCGAACACCCGCTCCACCGCGACGGCGTCCGGGCGGTGCTCGTCGATCTCGGCGGCGATGCCGTCGGCGATCCGGAGCAGTCGTTGCTCGAGTGCCATGTCCGCCGGGGTGCGCACGACCGTCACGTGGACGAGCCGGGCGCGTCGGTTCGATGCGACCTCGACGATGCCGACGCCGCACCGCGTGAGCCCGGGGTCGACCCCGAGCACGCGCAGCATCGGGCTAGTCCTCGTCCTCGTCGAGCTCGGCCTGGACGTCCGCGGGGATGTCGAAGTTCGAGTAGACGTTCTGGACGTCGTCGCTGTCCTCGAGCGCGTCGATGAGGCGGAACACCTTGCGGGCGGTGTCGGCGTCGACCGGCACCTTGAGGCCCGGCACGAACTCGGCGTCGGCCGAGTCGTAGTCGATCCCGGCGTCCTGCAGCGCGGTGCGGGCCGCGACGAGGTCGCTCGCCTCGGTGATGACCTCGAAGCCGCCACCCTGGTCGATGACGTCCTCGACGCCGGCGTCCAGCACGGCCGTCATGACGGTGTCCTCGTCGAGGCCGTCGGTCTTCGTGACCGAGATGACGCCCTTGCGCGAGAAGTTGTAGGCGACGCTGCCCGGGTCGGCCATGGTGCCGCCGTTCCGCGACATCGCGGTGCGGACCTCGGCAGCGGCACGGTTCTTGTTGTCCGTGAGGCACTCGATGAGCATGGCGACGCCGTTCGGGCCGTAGCCCTCGTACATGATCGTCGTGTACTCGATCGACTCACCGGTCAGGCCGGCGCCGCGCTTGATGGCGCGGTCGATGTTGTCGTTGGGGACCGAGGTCTTCTTGGCCTTCTGCACGGCGTCGACGAGCGTCGGGTTGCCCGACATGTCGGCGCCGCCCATCTTGGCGGCGACCTCGATGTTCTTGATGAGCTTCGCGAACGACTTGGCACGTCGCTGGTCGATGACGGCCTTCTTGTGCTTGGTCGTTGCCCACTTGGAATGCCCGGACACGGTGCTCCTTGCGTCTTGCGGAAAGTCCGGTCCAGCTTACCGGGCCGGGAGGGACGGTGCGGCCCCGCCTCGCGGGTCCGGTGCTTCCCCGCTCGCGATCAGGCGCTGCGGACGAGGGCGAGGAAGCGGCGGTGGAAGCGGTCCTCGCCGGCGACCTCGGGGTGGAACGCACTCGCGATGACGTTCTCCTGCTGCACCGCGACGACCTGGCCGTCCGGCAGGGCGCCGAGGACCTCGACCCCCGGGCCGTGCTGCTCCACCACGGGTGCGCGGATGAACACCGCGTGCACCGGGGCCTCGCCGAGCGCGGGCATCGGGACGTCGATCTCGAACGAGTCGTTCTGGCTGCCGAAGGCGTTCCGCCGGACGGTCGTGTCGAGCACGTCGAGCGTCTGCTGTCCGGGGATGCCGGCGGCGATGCGCGAGGAGAGCATGATCATGCCCGCGCAGGTGCCGTAGGTCGGCAGGCCGCCGCGGATCGCCTCGGACAGGGGCTCGGCCACGCCGAACGCCCGCGAGAGCTTGTCCATGACGCTCGACTCACCGCCGGGGATCACGACGCCGTCGAGGGCGCCGATCTCTTCGGCGCGACGGAGCGGCACCACGTCGGCGCCGAGTTCCGTCAGCGACGCGATGTGCTCACGGAAGTCGCCCTGCAGCGCGAGGACCCCGATGCGGGGCCGGGCGCTCACCAGCCGCGCTCGGCGAGGCGGTGCGGTGCGGGGACGTCGGCGACGTTGATGCCGACCATCGCCTCGCCCAGCCCACGGGAGACCTCGGCGATGACCTTGGGGTCGTCGTGGAAGGTCGTGGCCTTGACGATCGCGGCGGCACGCTTGGCGGGGTCGCCCGACTTGAAGATGCCCGAGCCGACGAACACGCCGTCCGCGCCGAGCTGCATCATCATCGCGGCGTCGGCCGGGGTCGCGACACCACCGGCGGTGAAGAGCACCACCGGGAGCTTGCCGGTCTGCGCGACCTCCTTCACGATGTCGAACGGGGCCTGCAGGTCCTTCGCGGCGACGTAGAGCTCGTCTTCCTTGAGGTGGCGCAGCGCCGCGATCTCCTTGTTGATCGTGCGGATGTGCTTGGTGGCCTCGGACACGTCACCCGTGCCGGCCTCGCCCTTGGAGCGGATCATGGCCGCGCCCTCGGTGATGCGACGGAGCGCCTCGCCCAGGTTCGTCGCACCGCAGACGAAGGGCGTGGTGAAGTTCCACTTGTCGATGTGGTTGACGTAGTCGGCCGGGGACAGCACCTCGGACTCGTCGATGTAGTCGACGCCGAGCTCCTGCAGCACCTGCGCCTCGACGAAGTGGCCGATGCGGGCCTTCGCCATGACGGGGATCGACACCGCGGCGATGATCTCCTCGATCATCGACGGGTCGGACATGCGGGCGACGCCACCTTGCGCACGGATGTCGGCGGGGACGCGCTCGAGGGCCATGACGGCGGTCGCGCCGGCCTCTTCCGCGATGCGGGCCTGCTCGGCGTCGACGACGTCCATGATCACGCCGCCCTTGAGCATCTCGGCGAGGCCGCGCTTGACGCGGTCCGAGCCGGTGATCGAGGTGCCGGGGGTGCTCGTGGTGCTGCTGCTGTCGCTCATGATGCCGACAGTCTAGTGCTCCGACGGCCACCCGTCGGCGACGAGTCGGCGGGTCTCGCCGAGCAGCTGGGACATCGACTTCGTCCGCGCGATGATCGGGAAGAAGTTCGCGTCGGACTGCCACCGCGGGACGATGTGCTGGTGCAGGTGGCCGGCCACCCCGGCCCCCGCGACCTCGCCCTGGTTCATCCCGATGTTGAAGCCGTCGCAGTGCGACACGGCACGCAGGACCCGCATCGCCGTCTGGGTGAGCTCGCCGATCTCGCGGAGTTCGTCCGGCGTCGCCTCGTCGTAGAGCGGGACGTGGCGGTACGGGCAGACGAGCAGGTGCCCGTTGTTGTACGGGAAGAGGTTGAGGAGGACGTAGGCGTGCTCGCCACGGGCGACGATGAGGCCGTCCTCGTCGGACTTGTGCGGGGCCTCGCAGAACGGGCAGTCGTCGTCGTGTCCGCGGCCCTTCCCCTCGCGGCCGGCGTCGATGTACGCCATCCGGTGCGGGTTCCAGAGGCGCTGGAACGCGTCCGGCACCGCGGCGCCGGTCGCGGCGTCGCGGATCACGAGCGGGTCGTCGGCCGACCCGGTCGCGGTGGGCACGGCCGTGGGGCCGGCCACGTCGTCGACGTGACCGGTCCCCCGGACGGGATCCGTGCCTCCTGGCCGGGTCATCAGACCTGCGCGCGCTCGCGGATGGCGGTGAGGATGCGCTCGACCGCCTCGTCCACCGGCACGCCGTTGTCCTGACGGCCGTCGCGGAAGCGGAACGACACCGCGCCGGCGTCGCGGTCGTCGCCGCCCGCGATGAGCTGGAACGGCACCTTCTGCTTCGTGTGCGTGCGGATCTTCTTCTGCATGCGGTCGTCCGAGTGGTCGACCTCGGCGCGGACGCCGTGCGCACGGAGCTTCGCGACGACCTCGTCGAGGTAGTCGCCGTACTCGGCCGCGACCGGGATCGCGACGACCTGGACCGGCGCGAGCCACGCCGGGAAGGCGCCGGCGTAGTGCTCGGTGAGGACGCCGAAGAACCGCTCGATCGAACCGAAGAGGGCGCGGTGGATCATCACCGGACGCTGACGCGTGCCGTCCGCCGCCGCGTACTCGAGGTCGAAGCGCTCCGGCAGGTTGAAGTCGAGCTGCACGGTCGACATCTGCCACGTCCGGCCGATCGCGTCGCGGGCCTGCACCGAGATCTTCGGGCCGTAGAAGGCCGCGCCGGCGGGGTCCGGGACGAGTTCGAGTCCGGACTCCTCGGCGACCTCGCGCAGGGTGTCGGTCGCGACGTCCCAGACGTCGTCGTCGCCGACGTACTTCTCGGGGTCCTTCGTCGACAGCTCGAGGTAGAAGTCGTTCAGCCCGTAGTCGCGGAGCAGCGACAGGACGAACTGGAGGGTCGTGGTGAGCTCCTCCTTCATCTTCTCCTGCGTGGTGAAGATGTGGGCGTCGTCCTGCGTGAGGCCGCGCACACGGGTGAGGCCGTGGATCACGCCGGACTTCTCGTTGCGGTACACGGTGCCGAACTCGAACATCCGCAGCGGCAGGTCGCGGTACGACCGGGCCTGCGAGCGGTACGCGAGGATGTGCATCGGGCAGTTCATCGGCTTGAGGTAGTAGTCGGCGCCCTGGCGGGTGACGTTGCCGTCCTCGTCGCGTGCCTCGTCCATGTGCATGGGCGGGAACATGCCGTCCCGGTACCAGCCGAGGTGCCCGGACTGTTCGAAGAGGTCGCCCTTGGTGATGTGGGGCGTGTAGACGAACGAGTAGCCCTCCTGCTCGTGCCGACGGCGCGAGTAGTCCTCCATCTCGCGGCGGATGATGCCGCCCTTCGGGTGGAAGATCGCGAGGCCGGAGCCGATCTCGTCGGGGAAGGAGAACAGGTCGAGCTCGGCACCGAGCTTGCGGTGGTCGCGCTTGGCAGCCTCTTCCAGGCGGACGAGGTACGCCTTGAGCTGGTCCTTGTCCGGCCAGGCGGTGCCGTAGATGCGCTGGAGCTGCGGGTTCTTCTCGGAGCCGCGCCAGTACGCCGCGGCGACGCGCATGAGCTTCGACGCGTTGCCGATGATCCGGGTGTGCGGCAGGTGCGGACCGCGGCAGAGGTCCTGCCAGAGCACCTCGCCCGTCTTCGGGTCGACGTTCTCGTAGACCGTCAGCTCGCCGGCGCCGACCTCGACGCTCTCGCCGGAGTCGCCGGCCTCGGCAGCGCCCTTGAGGCCGATGAGCTCCTGCTTGTAGGGCTCCCCCGCCATGCGCTCGCGGGCCTCGTCGTCGGTGACGACCACGCGACGGAAGCGCTGGGCCTGGCGGATGATGCGATCCATGTTCTTCTCGATCGCCTTGAGGTCCTCCGGTGTGAAGGGCTCGGCGACGTCGAAGTCGTAGTAGTAGCCGTCGCTGACGGGCGGGCCGATGCCGAGCTTGGCGTCGGGGTTGATCTGCTGCACGGCCTGCGCGAGCACGTGCGCGGCCGAGTGGCGCAGGATGTCGAGGCCGTCCTGCTCGTCGAGGGTGACCGGCTCGACGACGTCGCCGTCGTGCACCTCGGCCGCGAGGTCCTTGAGCACGCCGGCGACCCGGATCGCCACGACGCCGCGGACGCCGTCGAACAGCTCGGTGCCCGTCGTGGTCGTCGTCGCGGTGCGGGGCTCGGGTGCCTGGGGAAGGTCTGCGGGCTCGGGTGCGACTGACTCGGTCACGATGATGGGACTCCTCGGTTGGATGGGGTGGATCAAGACTAGTGCGCGGGCGGTCCGCTGGCGGCTCAGGCCGGTCCGTCCGCTGGACGGTCCGTTTGCTGGCGGACCAGGCCGGGCCGTCCGCTGGCGGACCAGGCCGGGCCGTCCGCTGGCGGACCAGGCCGGGCCGTCCGCTGGCCGGTCAGGCCGGCCCGTCCGCTGGCCGGTCAGGCCGGCCCGTCCGCTGGCCGGTCAGGCCGGGACGGCGCCGAGGGTCTGCACGGGCAGGCGCGGCTCGAGGCGTTCGCGGCCGGCCAGTCCGTCCAGCTCGAGCAGGGCGGCGAAGCCGATCGCCTCGTACCCGGCGCGCTCGAGCAGGGTCACGGTCGCGGCGGCCGTCCCACCGGTCGCGAGGACGTCGTCGACCACGAGCACCCGCGTCCCCGCCGGCAGCTGCCCCGGTCGCAGCTCGAGCTCGGCCTCGCCGTACTCGAGCGCGTACTGCTCGCTGAGGACCTCGCCCGGCAGCTTGCCCGCCTTGCGCACGGTCAGGACACCGACCTGGTGCTGTGCGGCGATCCCGCCCGCGAGGGCGAAGCCCCGGGCCTCGATGCCGGCGACCGCCGCGAAGCCGTCGCCGATCGCGAACGGCGCCGCGAGTGCTTCGCACACCCGGCCGAACGCGACGGCGTCCGAGAACACCGGCGTGACGTCGCGGAACAGGATCCCGGGCGAGGGGAAGTCCGGCACGACGGCGGTGAGGCGTTCGACGAGGGCAGCTGCGGTTTCGGTCACCCGACAACGGTACGGGAGGCGCGGGGCACCTCCGTCACGCGCGGCCCGTCCCGAGGTGGCCGGGCTCGCGTGCGTGCTCGTCGCACGGTGCGAGGTTGGCGCGCTGGTGCTCGTGCTGGTGCGGGTGCGAGTGCGCCGCGCCGTGCGGGTCGCGGCCGTGCCGCACCGTGCGGCGGACGCCGGCTGGTGCGGGCGCGATCGCTCGGTGCGGGTTTACAACCTCGCACCGAGCGATCGGCGCCGCACCGGATGACGTGGGACGCACGGTGCAGCAAGCGCGTTGTGCCTGGTCGTGCGGGCCGCGGCCGCACGGCACGGTGCTGCGGTCGCCGGCTGGTGCGGGCGCGACCGCTCGGTGCGGGGATAGAACCTCGCACCGAGCGTGCAGCGCCGCACGGGGTGACGTAGGGCGCACGGTGCAGCAAGCGCGCCGTGCTGGGTGCGGCGGGCCGCGGACGCACCGCACGATGCGGCGGACGCCGGCCGGTGCGAGCGCGACCGTTCGGTGCGGGGTTACAACCTCGCACCGAGCGGGCAGCGCCGCACCGGGTGACGCAGGGCGCACGGTGCGGCGGTCGCCGGCCGGTGCGGGCGCGACCGCTCGGTGCGGGGTTACAACCTCGCACCGAGCGGTCAGCGCGGCACCGGCTGACGCAGGGCGCACGGTGCGGCGGAGCCGCCGCGCTGCAGCGGGAGCTGCCGCGCCGCACCGGGTGACGCAGGGCGCACGGTGCGGCGGAGCCGCCGCGCTGCACCCCGCGCCGTGCGCGGAGCAACCGCGCGGCGCTCAGCGCCAGCGGTTCTGCAGGCCGACCTGCAGGAGCCAGGCGGCCTCGCGGGCAGCCCGCTCCTGCTCGAGACGCCGGCGCGTCTCGAGGTCGACGGAATGACGGACGTGGTGCGTCCGGCGGCTCCAGATGATCAGGGACAGCCCGACGCGGAGCGCGATGCGGTCGGACAGTGAGACCCGACGGCGCACCGCGCGGGTATCGGGAGGGCGGATGACGGTCTTCGTTGACAAGGTGGTGCCTTTCAGGCGTGATGACGACTGCCAGGGCATGGCAGTGCTGCCCGGAACGCGGGCAGAGAGATGAATGCGCGAGAATGCATTCCGCACGCCGTCGAAGAATGCACGACGAGTGCGGTCAGGAATGACTACCGATGGTGGGAGCGTCGCACCGACCACCGACGTCCACGACGACCATCCGGCGCGCTCGGACCGAGGCACCACGAGGGTGTCGGACGAGCGCAAAGGACGGCTGGATCGGCACCGTGCGGCGAGGAGACCTCAGCGCGGACGGGCCGGTCGGAGATGCGGCTGGTGTGGGACGCTCCGTGTCAGCGGACCCGGATCGGGGTGCCGCCGGACGTACGGATTCCACGGAACGGAGTCGTTGCGGTGAACATCATGGTCAGGCCCCCTCTCGGTCTCGTGCTGACGCGGTGATTGCTGCTCGTGAACACTATCCACACCGCTATTCCCCGCGCAACCCTTTTCCGGGAATTCGTCCGGAATTGTATTCCCGAACCGTTCGGACGCACCGGCACCACGGACATCCGGACACGAAGGACGCCCCGGCACCACGAGGGGTGCCGGGGCGTCCCGGCGCAGAGCGGACCAGACCGGACTAGACCGCCGCGGGGACCGCGACCGAGGCCTCGAGCGCCCCGTCGACCACGTCGATCCGGACGGTGTCGCCGCCCGTCACGGCCTCGTCCACCACGAGGCTCGCGATGCGGTCGTCGACCTCGCGCTGGATCAGGCGCCGGAGCGGGCGGGCGCCGTACTCTGGCTCGTAGCCGTGCTCGGCGAGCCACGCCACCGCGGCGTCCGTCACCGTCAGGGTCATGCCCTGCGCGACGAGCCGGAGCGCCGTGTCCTCGAGCAGCAGCGACACGATCGACTCGATCTGCGAGCGGTCGAGCTTCCGGAACAGCACGATCTCGTCGATGCGGTTGATGAACTCCGGCCGCATCGCCTCACGCAGCTTGCCCATGACCCGGGCGTGCAGGTCCTCCTCGGCGTACCCGTCCCCGGACCCGACCGGCGCGAAGCCGAGCGCACCGGAGCGCGACGCGAGGAACTCGGAGCCGATGTTCGACGTCATGATGACGACCGTGTTCCGGAAGTCCACCGTGCGACCCTGGCCGTCCGTGAGACGACCGTCGTCGAGGACCTGCAGCAGCAGGTTGAACACGTCCGGGTGCGCCTTCTCGACCTCGTCGAGCAGCACGACCGAGTACGGGTTCCGACGGACGCGCTCGGTGAGCTGCCCGGCCTCGTCGTAGCCGACGTACCCGGGAGGGGCGCCGACCAGTCGCGAGACGGTGTGCCGCTCGCCGAACTCGCTCATGTCGAACCGCAGCATCGCCGACTCGTCGCCGAACAGCGACCCGGCCAACGCCTTCGCGAGTTCGGTCTTGCCGACACCCGTCGGACCGAGGAACAGGAAGCTGCCCACCGGACGACGGGGGTCGCCCATGCCGGTCCGGCTGCGCCGCACCGCGGTGGCGATCGCCCGCACGGCGTCGTCCTGGCCGACGACGCGCTCGTGGAGCTCGTCCTCGAGCGCAGCGAGCCGGGAGCGGTCGCCCTGCGTCAGGCGGGTCGCCGGGATCCCGGTGGCACGCGACACGACGGCTGCGATGTCCTCCTCCGTGATCGAGGTGCCCACGGTCTCCGGACCGGAGGCGCGACCAGCGTCGGCCTGACCGGCGGCGGTGATCCGCGCCTCCAGTCCGTCGATCTCGTCGCGCAGGCGCGACGCCTCCTCGTAGTGCTCCTCGGCGACCGCCGCGTCCTTCGACGCCACGAGCGTGGCGACCTCGGCGCGCAGTGCCTCGACGTCGACGTCCCCGGACAGGGCGAGCCGACGGCGCGCACCGGCCTGGTCGACGAGGTCGATGGCCTTGTCCGGCAGGTGCCGGTCGGTGACGTAGCGGTGGGACAGCTCGACCGCGGCGCGGAGGGCGTCGGGCGTGTAGGTGACGCCGTGGTGCTCCTCGTAGCGCGGTGCGAGGCCGGTGAGGATCGCGACGGCGTCCTCGACGCTCGGCTCCCCCACCGTGACCGGCTGGAAGCGACGCTCGAGTGCGGCGTCCTTCTCGATCCGGCGGTACTCGTTCAGCGTGGTCGCGCCGACCAGGTGCAGATCGCCGCGGGCCAGCCGGGGCTTGAGGATGTTGCCGGCGTCCATCGAACCGCCCTCGCCGCCACCGCCGGCGCCGACCACGGTGTGCAGCTCGTCGACGAACACGATGAGCTCGTCGGCGTGCGCCGCGATCTCGTCCATCGCCGTCGTGAGGCGCTCCTCGAAGTCGCCGCGGTAGCGGGTGCCGGAGAGCATGCCAGCGAGGTCCAGCGCGACGACCCGCTTGCTCTGGAGCAGCACGGGCACGTCGCCGTCGGCGATGCGCTGCGCGAGTCCCTCGACGATGGCGGTCTTGCCGACGCCGGGCTCGCCGATGAGGACGGGGTTGTTCTTGGTGCGACGGAGCAGGATCTCGACGGTCTGCTCGATCTCGTCCGCGCGGCCGATCACCGGGTCGATGCGGCCGTCGCGGGCCCGCTCGGTGAGGTCGGTGCCGAACTGGTCGAGCGTCGGGGTGTCGCTCGCGGTGTCGGTGGTCTGGTCCGTGGTCGTGGGCATCGTGCGCCCCTCCCTGGCGGCGGCTGCGGCCTCCGCCGCGTACTCCTGCATGACCTGCGGGGTGACGCCGGCGCTCGCGAGCAGCTGCCCGGTGACGGTGTCCTGGTCCATGACGAGCGCGAAGAAGACGTGCTCGGGGTCGGTGTACGTGCTGCCGAACCCGCGGGCGGCCTGGGTGGCCTCGAGCAGGATGCGCTGGGCGGTGCCGGTCAGGGCCGGCCGAAGGTCGGGCTGCTCCTGGGGCTCGCGGGCCATCGGCAGGCGCTGCTCGACCTCGTCGGCGAAGCGCTCGGGGTCGACACCGGCGTGCCGGAGCACGGCGGTGAACGGGTCGGTGCGCACGAGCACGTGCAGGACGTGCAGGGCGTCGATCTCGCGCTGGCCCTGCGCGGCCGCGTACTCGGCGGTGCGCTGGAGCAGCTCGTGGGTGCGACGGCTGAGCAGTCGCGTGATGTCGACCGGGCGTCCCAGCGGGACGGATCGCTGGGCGCCGGTCTCCTGTGCCGCGAGCAGACGGGCGAGGAACTCGTCGAACGAGTCGTTGCCGCCGGTCGGGCCGAACGTTGCTGGCAAAGGGACCTCCTGGGAACTTGAGTGCCTTCGACTCAATGCAACGCAGGAGGGACCGGCTCATTCCCGGTCGGCGGAGAAACTTGCGGTGACCCGGCTCAGGTCCGTGCGATCGGCGCCGCGGTGGCGTCCGTGACCCGCACGAGGTCGGCCGGGGCCACCTCGATGTCGAAGCCCCGCCGGCCGCCCGACACGAAGATGCTCGGGTAGGAGAGCGCCGACTCGTCCACCACGGTCGGCAGCTTCGTCTTCTGACCCACCGGGCTGATGCCGCCGACGACGTAGCCCGTGCGCCGCTCCGCGAGTGCCGGGTCCGCGAGGGTCGCCTTCTTCCCGCCGACGGCCGCCGCGATGGCCTTGAGGTCCAGTCGGTTCGCCACCGGGACGATCGCCACCGCGAGGGCACCGTCGACCGACACCACCAGGGTCTTGAACACCTGCTCCTCGCGGAGTCCGAGCGCGGCAGCCGCCTCCTCGCCGAAGTTGGTGGCGGTCTCGTGGTGCTCGTACACATGCGGGGTGTACGCGACCCCCGCCTGCTCGAGGGCGACGGTCGCTGGGGTGCTCGGCGAACCTGCGGTCATGGGCACGATCCTGCCGTGACCAGGCACTTCCCCCGCGACGGCGCGCGGGGGTTACCCTGAACGGACCATGACCATCGTCGAGCTCGTCCTGCGCTGCACCGCCGCGCTCGTCCTCGGCGACCCCTCGGTCGGCGCCGTCCCGCTCGTCGCCGTCGTGGCGCTCGGGCTCACGGCCGTGGCGGTCGCGGTCCTCGTGGCGGCCGTCCTCGCGATCGTGGTCGGCCTCGTGCCGGCGCGGTCGGCGGTGCCGTCGCGCGCCCCGGCCGACCTCGTGACGCGGATCGCCTGGAGTCATCCCGACGCCGACGGGCACGCGCGACCGCGGGCCCCGGGAGCCGTCGCACCGGCCTGACCACCGATCGGTGGCCGGGCCGCACTTGCGACCCACTCCCACCGAACCGATCGGAACGTCATGGACCTCACCACCCTGCCCCTCGTCGGGCCGCTGCTGCACGGCGGCGCCGACCTCCTCGCCGCCACCACCGCGGCACTCTCCCCCACGCTCGGCGGACTCGCCGCCGCGATCGCCGTCGTGCTGCTCACCCTGGCCGTCCGCGCCGTGCTCGTCCCGCTCGCGGTGCTGCAGGTGCGCGCGGAACGGGACCGCCGTCGCCTCGCTCCGCAGATCGCGGCGCTGCGACAGCGCCACGCGAAGGACGCCGAGCGGCTCCGGCGCGCGATGCAGGAGCTCTACACGCACGAGAAGGTCTCGCCGCTCGCCGGCTGCCTGCCGGTCCTCGCCCAGGCGCCGGTCCTCTCGCTCGTCTACACGCTGTTCACGCACGCCTCGATCGACGGCACGGTGAACACCCTGCTCTCGGCGACCCTCGCGGGGGTGCCGCTCGGGCACTCGTTCGTCGTCGTCGTGACCTCGCCGCTGTGGGCGCACGCCTGGGTCGTGGTGCTCCTGCTCGCCGTGCTCGCCATCGTGGTCGAGCTCACCCGCCGCGCGAACCTGCGGTGGAACCCGGCAGCCGTCGCGGACGCCTCGGTGCCCGGTGCCGGTGCGACGGCGGCGATCGGGCGTTGGGCGCCCTTCGTCACGGTCGTGTTCGCGGCGATCGCACCGCTCGCGGCAGCCCTCTACGTCGTCACGAGCGCCGTGTGGACCCTCGGGGAGCGGGCGGTGCTGCGGCGCGTCCTGGCCTGACGGCGGGCACCGTTCGTCGGCCCTCGGCCGCGTCGCCGGGTGTCAGCCGCCCTGGCCCTCCTGCTGCGGACCCTGGTCGACGGGGTCGTACTCGGTGCCGCGACCCTGCTCCTGCTCCGGCAGGGGCACGTGGCGCTCGGTGCCGGTCCCCCCGGGGCTCGTCGCGACGTAGTCGGCCTCGCCGGACTGCGTGTCGTGGCTCAGCGGCTCGAGGGTCTCGGGGTCGGGATCGTGCTTGTCGCTCATGCTCCCCGTCTACGCCCCGCGAACTGGGTGCGCGCCCGCACGCCGCCGGTGGGACGATGGGCGGACAGTGCGACCGACCGGGAGTGCGCATGGCCGACGACGACGTGGCAGCAGAACGAGCACGGCTCGAGTCGCTCGCATGGGGTGGTGGCGTGTCCGAGGCCGACGCGGCCGCCGCGAGGATCGCCCTGCAACGGCTCGGCGCCCCACGGCGCGGTCCAGGAGGCGCGGCTGGCGTCACCCCGCCGGTACCGTCCACGACGCGGTCGCGTCCGACGCCGTCTGCCGCCGGTCCGTCCTCGGTGCCGTCCGGTGCCGCGGGCGACGGCAGCCTCGGACGCGCGGCTCGGGCCTCACTCGGCACCGGCGGCACACGGCCCCTCGCGGGTTCGTCGGGGGCAGCGGCGGCCGCGGCCGGCGGCGACGCGTCCCGAGCTCCCGGTGCGACGGCCCCGGCTGCCGGTTCCGCATCGACCGCCTGGGCGTCCGGTGCCGCACCGGTCGGTACCACGGCTCCGGCCCCGGCTCCGGGGTCCGCATCCACCCCGGGACCGTCCGGTGTGACACCGGTCGGTCCCGGGGCCGTCGGCGCTGTGCCGGACGCAGCCGCTTCGGCGGTGCGCCGGGCCGACGCGGACGTGTCGGCCGACGTCGACGGCGGCGACGGCGCCACCGGCGCCACCGGCGCCCCTGGCGACGGGACGGGTGGTCCGGATGGACGCACGATGCCCGGCCACGAGGCGGGGGCGGGCGTCGGCGGCGGGGGTGCGCCGCGCCTCCAGGACCGCACCCGCGCCGTGCGCGAACGGATCACGCGCCTGATCGGGACGACGCGCCCGCGTGTGTGGGTCGGTCTCGGGGTCGCCGCCGCGGTCGGCGTCGCGTTCGCCGCCGGGACCGTCGTCGGGACCTCCCGACCGGACCCCGCGGCGGCGCCGAGCGTGACGCCGAGCGCCGGGACCATCACGCTCGAGGACCTGTTGGACATGCCGCAGACCTACGCGGACCAGCTGCCCGGTCCGGTCGAGGCGCCGGTGACGCTCCGGACGACCCGGCTCATCTTCACGAACCGAGCGCTCGACGGGGGCTCGTTCGAGACGCCCTGGAGCGTCTGGGCGGGCGTCGGGACCGACCGCTCCACGATCTGCCTCGTCGCGACGGCGAACCGGTTGGAGTCGACCTCGGCGTGCTACCCGCGCCAGGACGCGCTGCACGGGTCGGTGTCACTGTCCGCGCAGTCGATGAGCGGGACGCTGACGCTGAACCTCCGGGGCGGCGGTGTGCAGGGCACGGTGACGAACGAGAACTGACCGGGAATGCCTGGGCGCCACAGGCGTTGGAGCGCTCCTAGGACTTTCTCGGCGAAGGCTCTCGCATCTCATCGGTGCACCGTGCAACACTGGAAGAGCGCACTCGCCGTGGAGTCGTACCCACAACCCACACACCACAGCGAGCGCGCATCGTCGGCCGGCACCGTCCGGTCCGGTCGTCGTCACGTCGACACCGACGCGCGCTCCGCCGTTCCCCGGAGGAGGTCAGCAGCGTGTCCACCCACACCACCACCTCGGCCGTGTCGACGAACACGCGGCCGATCACCGTCACCACGCAGTCCGTCGTGGGCATCGCCGTGCTCGGTCTCGCGACGTTCTTCGCGATCACGACCGAGCTCATGCCCGTCGGGCTGCTCGGCACCATGAGCGCCGACCTCGGCGTCTCCGAGTCGACCATGGGCATCGTCGTCACGGTGTACGCCGCCGCGGTGGCGATCCTCGCGCTCCCGCTGACCTCGCTCACCGCCCGGCTCCCGCGCAAGACCGTCCTCGTGGCGACGCTCATCGGCTACACGGTGTCGAACGTGATGATCGCCCTCGCGCCGTCATTCGCCGTCGTGTGCGCCGGCCGGGTCGTCGGCGGTGTCGCCCACGCGCTGTTCTTCTCGGTCGCCTCGGCGTACGCCACGCGCATCGTCCCGCCGCGGCTCGCCGGTCGTGCGATCGCCTTCGTGTACTCCGGGAGCTCGCTCGGCTTCGTCATCGGCGTGCCCGTGGCGACCTGGGTCGCGCAGTCCATCGGGTGGCGCCCGGCCGTCGGGGCCGTCGCGGTCGCCGCAGCGGTGCTCGCCGTGGTCGCGCTCCTGTTCCTGCCGAGCGTCCGCGGGGCCTCCTCGCCGCACATCGGCTCGCCGAAGGCCTGGGCTCGCACCGGCCTGCTCTCCGTCGTGGTCGCCGACCTGCTGCTCTTCGCCGGGCACTACGTCGTCTACACGTACATCGGGCCCTACGCGGTCGACGCCGGGCTCGACGCCGACATGGTCAGCGGGGCGTTGCTCGTCCTCGGCGGCACGGGTGTCGTCGGGCTCTGGCTCGCCGGGATGTTCGTCGACCGGGCACCGCGGCAGACCCTCATCGCAGCCGTCGCCGTGATGGCCGCGGCGTTCGCGGTGCTGCCGTTCGTGCACGGGTCGCTGCTCGGCACCATGGTCGTCGCCGGCGTGTGGATGGCCGCCAACGGCACCACGGGCACGCTGTTCATGGCGGCGGCAATCCGGACCGGCGGTGTCTCCCCCGACATCGCGGGCGCCCTCGTCAACGGTGCGTCGAACATCGGCATCGCCGGAGGGGCCGCCATCGGCGGCCAGGCACTCGGCGTCGTCGGCCTGCAGTTCATGCCGTTCGCCGGCGCCGCCGTGCTGGTCGGGTCCCTCGGCGTCGTGATCGCGGCGCGTCGGGGCTTCCCGGTGCACACGCACAACCAGGAGCACCTGTCGACGTCGTCCATCGAGGCCATCACGTCGTCGCTCCAGGTGGTCACGACCTCGGTGCCGGTGGTGTCGCGGGCGATCCAGACCCTCACGGGGTCGGTCGCGGTGGCCACGGGCTCGGTGCCGACGCGGCGCGGGCGCTGAGGCGCTGAGACGCGGGGGCGCGGGGGCGCGGGGGCGCGGGGGCGCGGGGGCGCTGGTCGAGCCGGCCGTCCGGCGCGGCGCACGGTGCGGTGTCGGTCACTCGGTGCGGTGTTGACGGCTGGGTGCGGCGCTACAGGCGGGCACGGAGCGAGCAACCTCGCACGGGGTGGCGGATCCGGCACGGTGCCGAGCGTCGGTGCTGGTCCGGTACGAGGCCGGTCGGCGGGCGTCTGGCACCCGGCCAGTTCCGCACGGTGCGGTGTCGGTAACTCGGTGCGGCGTTGATGGCTGGGTGCGGCGCTACAGGCGGGCATGGAGCGAGCAATCTCGCACGGGCTGGCGTATCCGGCACGGTGCCGAGCGCCCAATGCTGCGTCGGCGTGAGGCTGATCGGGGGCTTGCGGCACTCGGCCAACTCCGCACGGTGCAGTGTCCGTCACCCGGTGCGACGCTGACGGCTGGGTGCGGCGCGACAGGCGGGCACCGAGCGAGCAACCTCGCACCGCACGGCACGGCACGGCACGGCACGTGCCGGCGCGCCGCGCACGAGACGACGAGGGGCGGGACCGGCAGCGCCGGCCCCGCCCCTCGCGTGTGCGGTTAGTCCTGGAGGTGCGACGTCCGGCGACGGTTGCGCGCCGCGCGGAACGTCAGGAGCCCTCCGCCGAGCAGCACGAGCACGCCCGCGGCGATGAGCCCCGGCGTCAGGTCGGCGCCCGTGTAGGCGAGGGCGCCGCTCGTCGGGCCGGATCCCGTCGCGGCGACCGGCGCGGTCGTCGGGACGGGGTTCGCCGTGGGCACCGGGGAGGCGGTCGGCGTCGCGGCGGCTGCCACGACGAGGTCGTCGACGGTCACCACGTCGGTGTCGTCGAGGCCGGACGTGAACCCGATCGTCGCGTCGCTCCCGGTGACCGACACGGTGTAGTCGGTCGACGGGGCGAGTCCGTCGAGCGTGTAGCGGCCTTCGGCGTCGGTCGTGGCCGTCACGGGCGCGCCCGAGTCTGCCTCGTCCGGCGTCGCCGTCACGGTGCGCCCGGCCACGGGAGCACCGTTCGTGTCCACGACCCGACCGCTCGCGCTGGTGGTGACCGGTACCGGCGCCGCGGGCGTGGTGAAGGCGAAGTCGCGGGTCTGGTCCGCGCCCCCGCCGACCAGCGTCACCGCGGTGCTCGTCGCTGCGCCCGTCGCGTCGGGCGTCGGCAGTGCCGAGCGGACCGTGTAGGTGCCACCGACCGTCGTGAACGAGTAGGAGCCGTCGGCTCCGGTGACCGTCGTGTCGACGACCGTGCCCGACGCGTCGAGCAGGTCGATGGTCACGTTCGCCTGCGGTGCGCCGTCGAGACGCACCACCCCACCGACGCTCGCGACGGCTGTGGTGACGATCGGCCCGGCTCGCGTGGGTGCCGTGGGAGTGGCTGCACCCGTCGTGACCGTGACCGGGTCGGCACCGTCGACCGCGACGGTGACCGCCGTGTTCGGCGTCAGGCCCGACGCGGTGTAGTAGCCGTCCTCGTTCGTGACCGTCTCGATCGGGTCGGTCGCGTTCGGGTCGGTGATGACCACGGGCACGTCGGCTGCGGGGTTGCCCGCGTCGTCGACGACCTGTCCGATCACCGCGGTGGTCCCGTCGGGGGACGTGAACGTGAAGTCGCGCACCTGGTCCGCGCCGCCCGGGACGCCGTTCAACGAGACGTCCGTCGCCGTCGATGCACCGTTGGCTCCGGGCGGCGCGGTGATCGACACCGTGTAGCCGTTGATGACGGGGAGCTCGGGGAACGCGTACTCCCCCTCGGCGTCGGTCGTCGTCGTGTACACGGTGCCGCGCGGCGCCGTCACGGTGACCGTCGCCCCGGGAATGGGCGTGCCGTCGAGCGTGGCCGTACCGGTGATCGCGGCGGTACGGTTCGCGAACCAGGTCTGGTAGACGGGGAACCCGCTCCGGCGCTCGTAGGTGATCGTCAGGCTCGTCAGCGGGGTCGTCGGCGTGAACCAGGCGGTCGCGCCCGCGGTGTCCACCGACCCGGCGTTGCCGGTGAGCGTCAGCGTCGCCGGGTCCCAGGTCGGGACGTCTCGACCGGTCGACCCGTCCGGGTCCGCCGGGCACGACCAGCCACCGGGCGACGTCGCCGAGCACGAGTTGTAGACGCTCTGGAACCCGAGGTCGGTAGCGGTCGCGGCGGCACCGGCCTGGGTGACGGCCGAGATCGTCGCACGGTCGGCATCGACGTCGCCGAGCACGAAGGACCAGCTGCTCGCACCGGGCGTCGGCTCGGCGAAGGTGTACGTGGTGACCGACGGCTGGCCGGCCGCGTCGGCGAGCGGTCGCTGGTTGAGGTACGTGTTGCCACGACTCGACCCGTACGCCGCGCCCGGGCCGGTGTTCGGTCCCTGCCAGGTGGAGTTGCCGCTCACGACGGTCGACTGCCGCGAGTTCGACGTGAAGGTGGTCTCCGGGAAGCCAGGCATGCTGACGGTGCCGGTGTAGGCCTTGGTCTGGCCGGCGAGGGTGAAGGTCCCCCAGTGTCCGGCCGGTTCGGCGGAGGCTGACGACGCGCCGACGAGCGCGAGTCCCCCTCCGAGTGCGAGGGCGGTCAGTGCCGCCGTGACGGTGCGCAAGCGCCGCATCGTGCTCCCCTGCTCGTGCTGACCTGGTCCCTGAGCCAGACGTCGGTGTCTCGACGTCTCCTCAGGCTATCCAGGGAGCGCGAAGACCGTCCACACGATGCCGTGACCGGGACAGGTGACCGTCGACCGGTGTCCGGCGCGGGTCACCCCTCCGCCAGCCGGTCGAGCGCGGCGACCTGCCCCGCGACGAGCATCGTGCGCGCCTCGTCGACCGGCACCCACCGTGCGTCGTCGACCTCCGGCACCTCGACGTACCGGCCGGATCCCCGCGGCAGTTCGATCCACGCCGTGTTCGACCGCACCCGGTCGACCGTGAACGCGGGGGCCGCGACCGCGAACACCCGCACACGCTTGCCGGACGCCTGGCGCACCTCGCCCAGGTCCGTGACGGGGCCGTCGGGCGCGGCGACCCCGATCTCCTCGGCGAACTCGCGGCGGGCGGTCTCGAGCGGGTCCTCGTCCCCCTCGACGAGCCCCTTCGGGATGGACCACGCGCGTGGTCGGTTCCGCTAGAACGGTCCGCCCATGTGCGCGATCCAGACCTGCACGCCGACGTCGTCCGTCCGGTACAGCAGGAGTCCCGCGCTCAGCACCACGAGCGCGACGCTACCCGGCGGCGGACGGTGTCGACGCCGGGCCGCGCGGTGCGGGCCGGTCCCCGGCTGCGCCGGTCGGTCCAGGAGGCGCGGGTCGGCCCGGTCGGCGTCCGCACCGTGCCGACGGGTCGGGTCCGCGACCGGGGAGCGGGAGTAGTTTGCAGGGTGAGGAGCGCCATGACGACGCCCCGGAGGGCCCCGGACGAGGAGGTCGATCGGGATGGACGAACGGTGGAGGACGGTCACACTGGCCGCCGATGCGGCAGCGCCGCACGAGGAGGCTCTGCACTGGGTCACCGACCGGGCCGGGACGGGCATCGACCGCATCCGGGTGATCGGGGTCGACCCGGCGATCGAGGGTCGCACGGGTCCGGACGGCAAGCGCGTCGCCGACGCGGTGGCGGACGCCGCCCGGGCCGCGATGCCCGATGCTCGGGTCGAGGTACGACGGCACGCCGGACCGTTCACCACGGCACTCGTCGAGGAGTCGGACGGCGGCGACGTCCTCGTCATCGGCACGTTCCGCGGCCGTCGCGGCTCCACCGCCGGTGGGGACCCGGCCCGTGTCGCGGCACGCGCAGCGGTCCCGACGGTCGTCGTGCCGGAGGGACCCCGTCCGATCGCCGGCGACGTCGTGCTCGCGGTCGAGGAACCGGTCGACGACCGCGCCCTCGCGATCGCCGTCGACGAGGCCCGTCGGCTCCGCCGGAGAGTGACGCTGCTCCGCGCGTGGGAGATGCCGGTGCTCACCCGGACGGGTCTCACGGACTTCGCCGAGGACCCGATGCGATGGCGGACCCGGAACGCCGAGCTCCTGCAGCGGGTCACGACGGACCTGGTGGGCCGCTACCCCGACGTCCGCTTCCACCCGCTGCTCGTCGAGGGCCACCCGGGGCACGCGATCGCCGCGCACACGCGTCGCGCCTCGGTCGTGGTGCTCGGGCTCGGGCACGTGACGGCGCTCTCGGGCTCGGTCCTGCACGACGTCCTGCGCGAGACGGTGTCGCCGGTCGTCGTGGTCCCGCCCGCGGCGCACGACGCTCCGGTCCCCGGAGCGGCGGATCAGCCGGCGAGGTCCCGGGCGGCCGCCGCGACGCGCTTGGTGAGGTAGGCGACGCCGCGGGTGTTCGGGTGCAGCGCGCCCGGCTCGAGGTCGATCCGCCGCAGGTCACCGGTCCCGTCGAGCGAGACCCCCGACACGTAGGGCTTCTTCGTCGCGCACGCCGAGTGCGCCTGGGTGCTCGAGAACACGTCGACGAACCGGACCCCTGCGGCCCGTGCGGCCGACGCCGACACGTCGTTCAGTGCTTCCTGCACGCCGTGCAGGTACCGCACGTCGGTGTTCGTGAACGGGTAGGTGTTCGAGGGGAAGGAGCCCGCCAGGGTCCCGAGGTCGAGCGCGGACCGGAAGCAGCCGCCCTTCGGCGTGTGGTCGGCGTCCGGGAAGATCGCCGGGTACCCGAGGAACAGGACGGTCGCGTTCGGCGCGGCCTCCCGCACGGTGGCGAGGGTGTCGGCGATGCCGAGCGCCACGCGGGACTCGATCTTCGTCCGGAGCATGTCCTCGCCGTCCCGGACGAGCGTGCTGCGGCAGGAGGGCGCGTCGCGGCCGGAGAACACCGGCCCCTTCGGGGAGAGGGCGAGGCACGACGCCGCGGTGCCGAACAGGTCGGCGTCGTTGCCGCCGATCGTCAGCGTCACCAAGCGGGTGCGCTCGGACAGCGACCGGATCTGCGGCGGGACCCCCTTGAACTGGAACCCGCTCGTGACGTCGTCGCTCGTGGCGCCGCCGCAGGTGACGTCGGTGAGGTCGAGCCCGAACCGTGCGGCGATGCGGTGCGGGTAGTCCTGGGCGGACTGTCCGCAGGCGCCGGTCGGCAGGTGGGTGGGATCGGACAGCCCGTAGCCGGCCGAGTACGAGTCGCCGAGTGCGACGTACTCGCTGCCCGGCGGGAGGTCGGTGAGCGTCTCGACCGGGTCGCCGGTCACCGGGTACGGCTGCGGGACCGGCCACATCGGCGCGGCGGAGACCGCACCACCACCCGCGACCGACCCCGCGAGCACGACGGAGGCCGCCACCACGGCGAGCAGCGTCGAGCGGACGGAGCGGAGCAGGTTCGGCCTCCAGGGACGGGTCGGACGAACCAGGCTAACGCGCCGACCCGTCGCGGGCGGTCAGCGACGGCCCAGTCGTCGCTCTCCCCCGCTGCCCGTGCGGTACTCGAGGCCGTAGTGCTGGTAGACCTCCGGCTCGAGCGACGCGTCGAGCTCACCGTCGGTCGCGATCGTCGGCGCGTCCTTCACGAGCTTCTTCGGGTACGCGACCCGCAGGTGCTTCGGCGCGACCAGCGCACCGGTCAGCGGCACGAACAGGAGCTTCTGGAAGCCGACCATCCCCGTGGTGACCGCTCCGAAGGCGGGCTCGGAGGTCGCGGTGTCGTAGTAGATGCTCTCGAGCGTGCCGACCTTGTCGTCCGCCTCGTCGACGACCGGCAGACCGATCCAGTCCCGGATGTTCGCGGCTTCGAACACGTGTGCCTCCTCGTGAGCACCCGGCGTGTCCGGGTCGCTCACCCGCCACGCTACTGAGCGGCCGTCCCGTCGGTCACAGCGGGTCGTCGACCGACCGCGAGCGTGTCGACCGCGGCGAGCACGTCGTCGGGACCGATCGCGAGGAGCGCCGGGTCCGGGTCCTCGGCGAAGACGTCGCCGCGGCGCACCGAGGCGTCGGTGAGGACGACGTGCGGACCCGTTGCGGGCGGCCCCCACGCCTCGGGTGGCGCCGGTCCGAACACGACCACCGAGGGGATCCCGTAGGCGGACGCGAGGTGCGCCGCCCCGGTGTCCACCGTGACGACGAGCGCGGCGGCGGCGATGACGCCCGCGAAGTCCTGCAGCGGCAGCACACCGGCCAGCACCGCCCCCGGCGCCAGCCCGGCCGCCTGCGCGACGTCGGCCGCACGCTCGACGTCGTCCGCGCCTCCCGTCAGGACCACGTCGAGGCCGCGCGCTCGCAGTCCGCGCACCACGGCGGCGAAGCGATCCGTCGGCCAGTGCCGCGCGCCGTGGAAGGCGCCGACGTGCACGACCGCGGCCCCCTCGGCGACCGGGGGTGTCGCCGGACGCGCGATGCCGACGTCGTCGGGATCGGCGGCGATGCCGTGCCAGGCGAGCAGGCGGGTCCACCGGTCGCGCTCGTGCACGCCGTCGGGCCACCCAGGCCCGTCGAAGCCGTTCGTGGGGTCGGCGTGGCCGATCACCCGACGGGCACCGAGGGCCGCGACCAGGTCGGAGGACTCCGGCCCGGCGCCGTGCAGGTTCACCGCCACGTCGATCGCCCCGGCGGGCGCACCGATCGGGTGGTCCAGACCGTGCTGGGCGAGGTGCACGTCGACGTCCGGCAGGAGTTCGACGACGGGCGCGAGCCACGCCGTGGTGGCGAGCGAGATCCGGTGGTCCGGGAAGGCGCGGCGCAGCGCGTGCAGTGCGGGCACCGCGACGAGCAGGTCGCCGAGCTTGATGGCGCGGAGCACGAGCAGCTCGGGGCGCCCGTCGGACGGGGGCAGGGTGGGGACGGCGGTCACGCGGGCGACGGTAGCCGTGGACACCGGTCCGTTCGTCCGGGATCGCGTTCGCCGGCTGTTCCTGAGCCGACCCCCTGCTGCGCGCCGGTAGGTCGGGGGCATGGCTCTCGCTCCGGACCGCACCGTGCGCGGTCTCCTCTTCGACCGCGACGACACGCTCGTCGTCGACGTCCCCTACAACGCCGATCCGAGACTGGTGGTGCCCGTCCCCGGCGCGCGGCGGGCGGTCGGTCGTGCCCGGGCGGCCGGTCTCGCGCTCGGGGTGGTGACGAACCAGTCGGTGATCGCGAGGGGGACGGCGACGCGCGAGCAGGTCGACGCCACGAACGCCCGGGTCGACGAACTCGTCGGACCCTTCGACGTGTGGTGCGTCTGCCCGCACGACGCCGACGACGACTGCGCGTGCCGGAAGCCCCGCCCCGGGATGGTCCTCGACGCGGCCGACCGGCTCGGCCTCGACCCGTCGGAGCTCGTGGTCGTCGGGGACATCGGCGCCGACGTCGGGGCGGCGCTGGCCGCGGGCGCCCAGTCCGTGCTCGTCCCGACGCCGCGCACCCGGCAGGAGGAGGTCGACGCCGCACCGACGGTCGCGGCGACGATCGAGGACGCGGTCGCCCTCGTGCTCGAGCACGTGCGGACGGTCCGATCGTGAGGGCCGGCCCCCGGGTCCTCGTCGTCCGCCTCGACTCGTTCGGGGACGTGCTCGTCGCGGGCCCCGCTGTCCGGGCCGTCGCCGCCGGGGCGTCCCACGTGACGATGCTGTGCGGGCCGCAGGGCGCCCCCGCGGCGGACCTGCTGCCCGGTGTCGACCGGGTCCGGGTCTGGGCGGCCCCGTGGGTGACCGAGACCGCCAGACCGGTGGACGACGCCGTGCTCGCCGAGTTCCGGGCGCTCGTCGCCGATGAGGGCCCGGACGAGGCGGTGGTGCTCACGTCGTTCCACCAGTCACCGCTCCCCGTGGCGCTCCTGCTCCGCCTCGCCGGCGTCGGCCGGGTCTCCGGCGCCAGCGTCGACCACCCCGGCTCCCTGCTCGACGTGCGGCTCCGCCCCGGCGAGGACCTCCCCGAGGACGTCCCGGAGGCCGAACGGGCGCTGCGCATCGTCGCAGCGGCCGGGTTCCGTCCGCCCGAGGGGGACGCCGGGAGGCTCGGCGTGCGTCTCGACGTCGACCCGCCTGCCGAGGTGGCCGCCCTGGACCGCTACGTCGTCGTGCACCCCGGCGCAAGCGTCCCGGCGCGCGCGTGGCCGGAGGAGCGGCACCGCGACCTGGTCGCCGCGTACGCGACCCGCGGGATGCCCGTCGTCGTCACGGGATCGCCGGGCGAACGCGCGCTGACGGCCCGGGTCGCCGGGGACACCGCGATCGACCTCGGTGGTCGTACGACGCCGGCCGAGCTCGCGGCGGTGCTCGCCGGCGCCGAGGTCGTCGTCGTGGGCAACACCGGGCCGGCGCACCTCGCGGCCGCGGTCGGGGCACCGATCGTGAGCCTGTTCTCGCCGGTCGTCCCCGCCGTCAAGTGGGCGCCGGACGCGCCGCTCGTCGAACTGCTGGGCGACCAGCAGGCTCCGTGCCGCCTCAGCCGCGCCCGCGAGTGCCCGGTACCGGGCCACCCGTGCCTGTCCTCCGTGCGCACCGAGAACGTCCTCGAAGCGCACGAACGGCTCCTCGACCGCGCTTCGTGGATGGACCGGAGAAGTCTGCGGAGCGCGCCAGAGGGTGCTGCGTAGCTTCCGCACTGCTCCCACTTCTCCTCGACCGGAAGGCCCGCATGCGGATCCTCGTGTGGCACGTGCACGGCGGCTGGATGGACGCCTTCGTCCGCGGCCCGCACGAGTACCTCATCCCGACGAACGCCGAGCGCGACGCGTGGGGCCTCGGCCGTGGCGGCCGGGACTGGCCCGACTCGGCGATCGAGATCGACCCGGCCGACGTCGCCGCCGCCGAGGTCGACGTCGTCGTCGTGCAGCGGGTGGAGGAACGCGAACTCGCTCGACGACTGCTCGGTGGTCGGGAGGTGCCCGTGGTCGTCGTCGAGCACAACGCACCGCGGATCGACGTGCCGAACAGCCTGCACCCGTTCCGGGACCGCGACGACCTCACGATCGCGCACGTCACGCACTGGAACGCGCTCATGTGGGACTGCGGCACCACCCGGACGACCGTCATCGAGCACGGCGTCGTCGACCCCGGGCCGCTGTACACCGGTTCGCTCGACCGCTTCGGCGTCGTCATCAACGAGCCGGTCCGGCGGAACCGCGTGGTCGGGACGGACCTGCTCCCCCGCTTCGCCGCGGTGGCGCCGGTCGACGTGTGGGGCATGGCCACCGAACGACTGCCGGAACTCGGGTTCGGCGACGGTGTGGTCGCGCTCGGCGACGTCCCGTCCGACCCGATGCACGCCGCGCTCGCGGAGCGCCGCGCCTACGTGCACCCCAACCGGTGGACGTCCCTCGGACTGTCCCTCATCGAGGCGATGCACATGGCGATGCCCGTCCTGGTGCTCGCCACGACCGACGCGAGTCGCACGGTCCCCGCCGAGGCGGGCGCGATCGCGACCGACGTCGAGGAGTTGGTCCGCGCCTCCAGGACCCTGCTCGAGGACCCCGACGAAGCACGTCGCCGCGGGGCCGTGGCACGGGAGGCCGTGCTGGCGCGGCACGCGCTCGGACGGTACCTGGCCGACTGGGACGACCTGCTCGACGACGTGGTCACGCGCGGGGGGCGCACGAACCGAGCGGCGGGAGCCGCTCTCGAAGGGAGCCTGGGATGAAGATCGCCATGGTGTCCGAGCACGCGAGTCCGCTCGCGGTTCTCGGCGGGGTCGACGCTGGTGGCCAGAACGTCCACGTCGCGGAGCTGTCCGGTGCACTCGCGGACCGGGGCCACCGGGTCACCGTCTACACCCGGCGCGACGACGCGGGGCAGCCGGTCCGGGTGCTCCTCCGACCGGGCGTCGAGGTCGTGCACGTCGATGCCGGTCCGGCACGGCACGTCCCCAAGGACGAGCTGTTCCCGTACATGGGGACGTTCGCGTCCGTCCTCGCCGCCGAGTGGTTCGTCGACCGGCCGGACGTCGTGCACGGGCACTTCTGGATGTCCGGGCACGCTGCGCTCGAGGCCGTCGCCCAGGTGCAGGCCCGCACCGGGGGCGTCCGGATCCCCGTCGCGCAGACCTTCCACGCGCTCGGTGTCGTGAAGCGTCGGCACCAGGGTTCGGCGGACACCAGTCCGGCCGAGCGCGAGTGGATCGAACCGACCGTCGGGCGGAGCGTCGACCAGGTCGTCGCGACCTGCTCGGACGAGGCCTTCGAGCTCAAGGCCCTCGGAGTGCCGCTCCAGCGCATCTCGGTCGTCCCGTGCGGCGTCGACACGACGCTGTTCCGACCGGACGGCCCCGTCGAGGAGCGGCAGCGTCCGTTCCGGGTGCTGTCCGCCTCCCGCCTCGTCCGGCGCAAGGGCGTCGGCACGACCATCGCCGCGCTCGCGGACCTCGTGCACGCCGGACGCGACGTCGAACTCGTCGTGGTCGGCGGTGCCGGTGTCGCCGGCGCCGACCTGCCGGACGACCCGGAGTACCAACGGCTCGACGCGCTGGCGCGGGAGCTCGGCGTGCGGGACCACGTGACCTTCCGGGGCCAGCTCGGTCAGCACGACATGCCCGCCGTCTACCGCAGCGCCGACGTCGTCGTGTGCGCCCCGTGGTACGAGCCGTTCGGCATCGTGCCGCTCGAGGCGATGGCGTGCGGTCGACCGGTCGTGGCCTCGAGCGTCGGTGGACTCATCGACACCGTCGTGGAGGACGCCACGGGGCTGCACGTCCCGCCGCGCGACGAGCACGCGGTCGCCCGGGCGGTCGGTGCGCTGCTCGACGACGCGGACCGGCGGGAGGCCTACGGGCGCGCCGGCCGGGAACGTGCAGAGGCCCGGTACACCTGGCAGAAGGTCGCGGGGGACAGCGAACGCGTCTACGAGCGCCTCCTCGCCGGGACGACAGGGGTCGCGGGGTCGGCGGGCGTCGCCGGCGCCACCGCCGCGGGGTCGGCGGGCGTCGCCGGGGCCACCGCCGCGGCACGCACCCGCACAACCGCACGCACGCGCAGCACCGACGCCGGCCGGATCGCCCGCGCCGTGCAGCCGACGGAGAGGACCGCACGATGACCATCGACCAGCAGACCGGACTCGGCGAGCACGCCACCACGGCGAGTGCCCGGGTGGTCCTCGACCACGTCGCCGCCTCCGTCCCCGTCATCGCGTCGCTCGTCGACCACGGGGACCACATCGCCGACTGGGCGGACGACATCGCTGCGCGGCTCGTCGCCGGCCGACGGTTGCTCGCCGCGGGCAACGGCGGGTCCGCAGCCGAGGCGCAGCACCTGACGTCGGAGCTGGTCGGACGGTTCGACGGGGACCGGCCCGCCTACTCCGCGATCGCGCTCCACGCCGAGTCGTCGGCCGTGACGGCCATCGGCAACGACTACGGCTACGACGAGGTGTTCGCCCGGCAGGTGTCCGCGCACGCCCGCGCCGGGGACGTGGTCGTGCTGCTCTCGACCAGCGGGAGGAGCCCGAACCTGCTCCGTGCGGCAGCCGCGGCACGGGCGGTCGGCGCGCGGGCGATCGCGATGACCGGCCCGCGTCCGAACCCCCTCGCCGAAGCGGTCGACGACGCGATCTGCATCGACGGGGCGTCCGCGAACGTGCAGGAGGCGCAGCTCGTGCTCGTGCACGCGCTCTGCCGCGCCATGGAGCCCGCGCTCCGCCGGGGCGGCCGCCGATGAGCGCCGACACCCGCCGACAGCGGGCGGGCACCCGCCGACAGCTGGTCGGTACGGCCGCCCCAGGTGGCCCCGTCCGGCTGCGGATCGCTGTGGTCGGCGACACCCTGCTCGACGTCGACGTCTCCGGGACCAGCGATCGGCTCAGCCCGGACGCACCGGTGCCCGTCGTCGACGTCCGCACGGACGACCGACGCGCCGGCGGCGCCGGTCTGGTCGCGACGATGCTCGCCCGGGACGGACACGACGTCACCCTCGTCACGGTGCTGAGCGACGACGGCCGGGCCGACGAGATCCGGGCGCTGTTGCCGGACGTCACCGTGGTCGCCGGGCCGTCCGGCGCGCCCACCCCGGTGAAGACCCGCGTCCGCGTCGTCGACCACGCCCTCGTGCGCATCGACGAGGGGTGCGCCACCCCGCCGGCGCCACATGCCACGCCGGAGATGCTGGCCGCGCTCGACACCGTGGACGCCGTGGTCGTCGCCGACTACGGCCGCGGTGTCGCGGCCGCGCCGGCCCTGCGCACCGCGATCGCCCGCACCGCCGAGCGTGTCCCCGTGGTGTGGGACCCGCACCCCAAGGGTGCCGAGCCTGTCGCCGGGGTCGCGGTGGCGACCCCGAACCAGGCCGAGGCGCGGGGTTTCACCGACATCGGCGGACGCGGCGTGCCCTTCGCGACCGAAGCGGCAGGAGCGTTGGTCACGCGCTGGGGCGTCGACGCCGTGGCGGTGACGCTCGGTGACCGGGGCGCCCTCGTCGCGGACGGTCGGTCCGGCAACCGCTTCGTCCCCGCCCCGTCCGTGACGGCCGGCGACCCCTGCGGTGCCGGCGACCGACTCGCTGCGAGCGTCGCCGTGGCGCTCGCGTCCGGGTCCGACGTCACCGACGCCGTTGCAGCCGGGGTCGACGCCGCCTCCGAGTACCTCGCCGCCGGAGGGGTGACCGCACTCCTCGCGGACGAGGGTTCCCCACCCGTGCGCGTCCCCGGAGCCGACCGCGACGCGATGCGCGTCGTGCACGACGTCCGGAGTGCCGGGGGGACGGTGGTCGCGACCGGTGGCTGCTTCGACCTGCTGCACGCCGGCCACGCCCGCACCCTCTCCGCCGCCCGCGCGCTCGGCGACTGCCTGGTCGTCTGCCTGAACTCGGACGACTCGGTCCGGGCGCTCAAGGGTCCCGAACGACCGATCATGACCCAGGACGACCGCGTCGAACTCCTGCTCGCGCTGGACTGCGTCGACGCCGTCGTGGTGTTCGACGAGCAGACACCCGACGAGGCCCTCCGACGCTTCCGGCCCGACGTGTGGGCGAAGGGCGGCGACTACACCGCGAGCGAGCTGCCCGAGACGGCCACCCTCGCCGAGTGGGGTGGCCGCGTCGTCACGGTCCCGTTCCACCCCGGCCGCTCGACGACCCGCCTCGCGGCCGCGCTCGAGCACGTCGGCTGAGCCTCGACGTCCCACGACGCTCGCGCGCGGACCGCGCGCGAGCACCACCACCACGGAAGGAAGTCCATGCCCGTCCCCACCACCCCCATCGGCCGCGTCCTCGTCACCGGCGGCGCCTCCGGCCTCGGAGCCGCCGTCGTCGCTGCGGTCACCGAGGCCGGCGGTACCCCGATCGTCCTCGACCTGCGGGTCGACGCCGTCCCGGAGGGCACCGACGCGGTCGCGGTCGACGTCACCGACACCGAGGCGACCGAGCGTGCCGTGCGCGACGCGGCCGAGCGGCACGGCGGTCTCGACGCGGTCGTCACCGCGGCCGGGATCGACAAGCCCGCGCCGATCGGCGGCATCTCCTCCGGGGACTGGGAGCGCATCGTCGCCGTCAACCTGCTCGGCACCGCAGCGGTCGTGCGTGCGGCGCTGCCGGCGCTCGAGGCCTCGCACGGCCGGGTCGTGACGATCTCGTCCTCGCTCGCCCTGCGCGGGGTCGGGGACGGCACCGCCTACTCGGCGTCGAAGTTCGGTGTCCGCGGGTTCTCGCAGGCGCTCGCCGCCGAGACCGGCGGCAGCGTCGGCGTGACGAACGTCATCCCCGCCGGGATGCGCACGAACTTCTTCGCGGACCGCACCGAGCAGTACAAGCCCGGTCCGGACGCGCAGCTCATCGAGCCCGAGTACGCGGCGAACGCGATCCTGTTCGCGCTGTCGCAGCCGGCCGGCTGCGAGATCCGCGAGATGTCGATCATGCCGGCGACGGAGCCGAGCTGGCCGTAGACCGCACCGAGTGCGTGACGGGAGGCGCGGTGCGGGCTCGCACCGCGCCTCCCGTCACGTGGTGCGGAGCAGGTCCTCGACGTCGGCCAGGACCGCCTGCGGATCGACCGCGTCGACGTACGACGGGTCGTGCGCGCAGCGCTCGGCCGTCCACCCGACCTGCGTGACGTCGATGCCGCAGACCGGGCACCGCGTCACGTAGGCGAGGTGCACGCGGTGCCGGCCGCGGTCGAACGGCCCGGCGTTCACGATGTTGCCGAACCAGAACACCCCGACCGTCGGCGTCCCGACGGCGACCGCGAGGTGTCGCGGGCCGGAGTCGTTCCCGACCACGAGGTCGGCGGCGGCGAGCACCGCCGGAAGCTCGGTCAGCGGGAGCGATCCGGTCACGTCGTGCAGCCGGCCCACGACCTCGTCCGGCAGCGCCGCCCGGATCGCGCGGGCCGCGGGGACGTCGGTCGCGTCACCGACCAGGACCACGTCGTCGCCGGCGCGGAGTCGGGCCAGGGCGACGGCGGCGAAGCGCTCCGGGCTCCACCGTCGACGCGGGTCGGTGGCGCCCGGGTGGATCGCGACGAGCCGGTCGGTCACCCCGAGTCCGTCGCGGACCGCCAGGCGTTCCTCGTCGGTGACGCGGACGCGAGGATCGAGCACCACCGGTGCTGCACCGGCGAGCGAGACGACCTCGAGCGCCCGCAGGACCTCGTGCTGGTAGTAGACGTAGCGGACCCAGCGGTCCGGCACCTCGGCGTCCTCGGTGGCGGTGCCGACCGTGTGTCGGGCGCCGAGGCGGAGCAGGAACGGGTTCGAGTTCCGGCCGCCGCCGTGGAGCTGCACGGCCAGGTCGAAGCGGCCGACGGTCCGCGCCTCGAAGGCCTCGACGGTCGGGGCACCGGTACCGGCTCCGGCGTCCCGGACGCCCGGCACGACCGGGAGCTCCTCGAACGCGTGCACGGCGTCGGTCCGACCGCGCAGGACCGCCGGTGCGATCGGCGTGCCGAGCAGGGTGACCCGCGCCGCCGGGTAGGCCGCCGCGAGGGCCTCGATCGCAGGGACGGCGAACATGAGGTCGCCGAGTCCACCGCCCCGGAGCACCGCGATCTCGCGGACGTCGTCGAAGGGTTCTCCACCGTTGCCGATCAGTTGCACCCGTCCCGTCTACCGACCGTGCGCCGCCCGGGCGTCCAGCAGCGACGCCGGATGGACGAGAAACGCGATGCCGTGGACGTGCCCAGCACCGCGCGAGGAGCGTCGGACGCCCGGCAGCCCCTCGGAAGGACACCATGACGATCGCACCCCCCGCCACCGACGACATCGTCGTCGCCGACCCCACCACCGGGACCCTCGCCACCACCGTCCGGCGGGCCACCGAGGACGAGGTCCGGACCGCGGTCGCCCGCGCCCGGGCGGCCGCACCCGCCTGGGCGCGCACCGCACCCGCCGAGCGTGGTGCCGTGCTCCACCGCGCGGCCGAGCACGTCCGTGCGCACGCACAGGAGTTGGCGGACCTCAACACCCGCGAGACCGGCAAGGTCCCCGGCGACGCGATCGGCGGGGTCGAAGCGGGCATCGGGACCCTCGTGCAGTACGCCGAGCTCGGCCCCGTGCACCGCGGCGAGGCCCTGCGCGGTGCGTTCGGCGCTGCCGACTGGTCGGTGCCGCACCCGCGTGGCGTCGTGCTCGCACTCACTCCCTGGAACGACCCGGTCGCCGTCGCGTGCGGGATCCTCGGCGCCGCGATCGTCACCGGCAACACGGTCGTGCACAAGGGCAGCGAGCGCTCCCCCGCGACGATCGCCCGCCTGAACGCCCTGCTCGCCGAGGTCCTGCCGGACGGCGTCCTCGTCGGGGTCGACGGCGACGCCGCCACCGGCGAGCTGCTCCTCGAACAGGACGGCATCGACGTCTACGCCCACGTCGGGTCGACCGCCACCGGCGACCGGCTCTCCGAGGCGGCCGTGCGGACCCGCGCCCACGTCGTGCGCGAGAACGGCGGGAACGACGCCGTGGTCGTGGACGGCGACGTCGACCCGGTGTGGGCCGCGGCCCAGGTCGCCCTCGGGGCCTTCGCCAACACCGGCCAGATCTGCACGAGCGTCGAGCGGGTCTACGTGCACCGCGCGGTCGCCGAGCCGTTCGTGACCGCACTCGTCGCCGAGGCCGAGCGGCGGACGTCCGCCCCGGCGGCGGAGTACGGGCCGCTCGTCGACGACCGGCTCCGGCGCACCGTGCAGTCGCACGTCGACGAAGCCCTGCAGCGTGGTGCGTCGGCACGCACCGGCGGGACCACACCGGACGGCCCTGGCACCTTCTACCCCGCGACCGTGCTCACCGGTGTCACCGACGACATGCTCGTCATGACCGAGGAGACCTTCGGGCCGATCGCCCCCGTCCGCGTCGTCGAAGACTTCGACGAGGGCCTCCGGCTCGCCGCCGCCGACCGGTACGGGCTGGCCGCCACGGTGCTGACGAACGACTCCGGGCGCGCCCTGCGCGCCGCGGCCGAGCTCCCCGTCGGCACGGTGAAGGTGAACGCCGTGTTCGGGGGCGCCCCGGGTGGCAGCGCCCAGCCACGGGGGGCCTCGGGTGCCGGGTTCGGGTACGGCCCGCACCTGCTCGACGAGCTGACCACCACGACCGTCGTGCACCTCGAGGCGGCACCGCCCGCCGGGGGCGCACGGTGAGCGCGGACGTCCGGCTCGTCCGGGAGCTCGTCGCCGCGGTCGACGACCGCGAACCGCTCGTCGTCGTCATCGGCGACTGCATCCTCGACCGCTGGACCGTCGGCGAGGCGGAACGGGTCTCGCGCGAGGCACCGGCCCCGGTGGTCCGTGTCACCGGGACGGTCGCGGTCCCCGGCGGCGCGGCGAACACCGCCGTGAACGCCCGCGCGCTCGGCGCACGCGTCCGGATGGTCGGGCTGCTCGGCGACGACGAGGCCGGTGTCGTGCTCCGCGAACGCCTCGACGCCGCCGGGGTGGACACGTCCTGCATGGTCGTCGTCCCCGGCACCCGCACCACGAGGAAGTCGCGCGTCGTCGGCGGCGACCGGGTCGTCGTCCGCGTGGACGAGATCGCCGCCGAGCCGACCGCCGAGCACGGTGTGCGTCTCGCCGGTGCCGTCGCCCGTGCGCTCCGGTGCGCGGACGCCGCGGTCGTCTGCGACTACGGCCTCGGCGTGGACCCGGCCGACGTGGTCCCGGTGCTCGACGCCGACCGTCCCGCCGCGGTGGTCGTCGACGCGCACGACCTCACCCGCTGGTCGGAGCTCCGACCCGACCTCGTCACGCCGAACGCCGGCGAGGCCGGGGCACTGCTCGATGCGTCCCTCGGGACCGGCAGCGACCGGGCCTCGGCGGTCGTGGACGCCCGGCAGGAGGTCCTCCGACGCACCGGCGCGCGCGCTGCCGTCGTCACGCTGGACCGCGACGGCACCGTCCTCGTCGAGGACGGCACCGACGACGGCTTCCGCACGCGTGCCGTCCCGGCGTCCGAGCAGCAGGCGTCCGGTGCCGGCGACACCTTCTGCGCCGCCGTGACGGTCGCGCTCGCGGTGCGCGCACCGCTCCGCGACGCCGTGTCCGTCGCACAGGCCGCCGCGGACGTCGTCGTCCGTGAGGCGGGGACGTCCGTCTGCACCGCCGCGGCGCTCCTGGAGTCCGTGACGGCGCCGGCGGCCACGGTCGTCGACCACGAGGAACTCGCCGCCGCCGTGGCGGACGCGCGGGCGGCCGGTCGGCGGGTCGTGTTCACGAACGGCTGCTTCGACGTGGTGCACCGCGGACACACGACCTACCTCCGGCAGGCCCGCGACCTCGGCGACCTGCTCGTCGTCGCACTCAACGACGACGACTCCGTCCGGCGGCTGAAGGGCCCGGAGCGTCCGATCAACCAGGCCGAGGACCGGGCGGGCGTCATCGCGGCACTGGCGTGCGTCGACCTGGTGACCGTCTTCGCGACCGACACCCCGATCCCCCTGCTGGAGCGGCTGCGGCCCGAGGTCTACGTCAAGGGCGGCGACTACTCCCCCGAGATGCTGCGGGAGACCGCGGTGGTGCGCGGCTACGGCGGCGAGGTCGTCATGGTCGACTACGTCCCGGAGCACTCCACGACGGCCGTGGTCCGACGGATCCGTGAGGCAGCCGCGGCGACCGAGGCAGCCGCGGCGACCGAGACGATCGCGCGCGAGGCGACGGCCGCCGACGGGTCGGACGGCGCCGCCTGACCGGTCGGGCGACCTCACACCACGGTAGGGGGTGGTCGAGACCCGCGGGGGATGGCAGCAGGCGCGCGGTTCCGTAACGTCGGGACCGTCGACGAGGTCCGTCGGCGGAGGGAGCCACCGTGTTCGACCAGATCACCCCGCTCGTCGTCGAGCTGGCGACCAGCCCGCTCGTCTTCGTCGTCCTGTTCGTGCTCTGCCTGGTGGACGGCTTCTTCCCGCCGGTCCCGAGCGAGACGGCCCTCGTCGCGGTCGCCGCCGTCGCCGCGACCTCCGGACAGCCGCTCCTCGCGGGGGTGCTCGTGGCCGCCGCGCTCGGCGCGGTCGCCGGGGACTCCGTCGCGTACTGGATCGGCCGTCGGATCGGACTGGACCGGCTCGCGCGATCCCGCCGCCCACGGATCGCCTCGGCGTTCGCCTTCGCCGAGCGGCAGATGCGACGGCGGTCCGCGAGCCTCGTCCTCGTCGGCCGGTACATCCCCGTGGGACGGGTCGCGGTGAACATGACCGCCGGCGCCACCCGGCTGCCGTACCGCCGTTTCCTCGCGATCAGCTCGATCGCCGGACTGGCGTGGTCGGCCACCTCGATCGGGATCGCCCTCGCGACGTCGAGCGTGCTGCACGAACCCGTCGTCGCCGCGCTCGTCTCGATGGTGGTCGCCGCCGGGCTCGGCATCGCCGTCGACCGCGTCCTCGGTAGAGTCGGCCGGAAGCGGGACGCCCGCGCCGCGGCCCGTGCGGCCGAGATGGACACGGCACCACCCGCCCCGCAGCTCGCCCACGCCGGAGGGACCGCTCGACCGTGACCGCCCACGTCCCACCCGTGACGCCCCGCCGACGCCGGCCGTGGTCGACGCGTCGGGAGTGGGCGACCTGGCCCGTGGTCGTCGCTCGGATCGTGCTCGTCGTGGTCGCCGCGACCCTGTTCGCGGTCGCGGCCCCCGTGACGGTGGCGGTGTACGACGTGCCCGTCCCCCTCGCACTGCTCGTCACCGCGGTCCTCTCGGTCTCGCTCGGGCTCGCCCCGGTCCTGCCGCGGACCTCCTCGGTGGCGCACCTCGCGGCGGTGGCGGCGCTCGGCCTCCTCACCGCCGGGTCGCCCGCCGGTCCGTGGCCGCTCCCGGTCACCGCGATCATCGGCGTCGGCGCGCTCCTGGTCGTGCTCGGCGTCCGGACCGACTGGCGGCTCACCGCAGCCGTCTGGACCGCGGCCACGGTGCTGACCCTCGCCCTCGTCGCGGTGGCACCCGGACGCTGGGAGCCGGCCGACGTCTGGGCCGCCACCTTCGTCGTCTCCGCGGGCAGCTCCCTGCTCTTCGCCGGCACGGCCGTGGCCGTCGGGCAGCGCCGGGCGGTCCGGGTCGAGCTCGCCGAGGCCCGTCGGGACGTCGAGCTCGAGCAGGCCCGACGCCGCTCGGTCGAGGAACGCTCCCGGATCGCCCGCGAGCTCCACGACGTCGTCGCGCACAGCATGTCGGTCGTGCACATGCAGGCCGAGTCGGCACCCTTCCGCGTGGCGGACCTGCCGCCGGCCGCACGCGCCGAGTTCGCCGCGATCGCCGAGACCTCGCGGACCGCCCTGCGGGAGATGCGCCAGTTGCTCGGTACGCTCCGCGCCGACACCGCCGCCGAACGGGCTCCGCAACCCGGGCTCGACGACCTGCCCGCACTCGTCCGTGCCACGCAGGCCGCCGGGATCCCGGTCGCGCTCCAGCTCGACGAGGGGGCGTCCGGGGGCACGATCGACCCGCTGGCCCGACTCGCTGCCTACCGCGTCGTGCAGGAGGCCCTCGGGAACGTCGCACGCCACGCCCCGGGTGCCGAGACCGCCGTGACCGTCGTACGGCGCGACGCGGTGGTCGCGGTCGAGGTCGTGAACGCGGCACCACCGCGGGACACCGTCGCGATCGTCCCGCCCGACGACGGCGGCTTCGGGCTCACCGGCATGCGGGAGCGCGTCGCGGCCCTCGGCGGCACGATCGACCACGGACCGCTGCCGTCCGGCGGGTTCCGCGTCCGGGTCACACTGCCCTGCCACCCCGGCACCACCACCCTGCGTCCGCAGGCCGACCGAGGAACCCGATGACGCGTGTGATGGTGGTCGACGACCAGCAGATGTTCCGCATCGGACTCGTGGCGATCCTCCAGGCCCAGGACGGCATCGAGGTCGTCGGCGAGGCCGCCGACGGCGCCGCAGCGGTCGTCGAGGCGCTGCGGCTCCGGCCGGACGTCGTCCTGATGGACGTGCGGATGCCCGCGCTCGACGGCATCGAGGCGACCCGCCGGATCACGGCCGCACCCGCGACCGAACCGGTCCGGGTCGTCATGCTGACGACCTTCGACATCGACGACTACGTGTTCGACGCCCTCCGCGCCGGTGCGAGCGGCTTCCTGCTCAAGGACGCCACTGCCGACGAGCTCGTGCAGGCGGTCCGGACGGTGGCGGCCGGCGACTCGTTGCTCGCTCCGCGCGTGACCCGGCACCTCGTCGAGGCGTTCGTCGCGGGCCCGCTGCCGGTCGCGCCCCGGACCGAGGTGCTCGAGGTGCTCACGGAACGGGAGCGCGACGTGTTCCTGCTGCTCGCACGGGGCCGGTCGAACGGGGAGATCGCCGCGGAGCTCTTCATCGCCGAGCAGACCGTGAAGACGCACGTCGGACGGATCCTCGCGAAGCTGCAGCTGCGGGACCGCGTGCACGCGGTGGTGCTGGCGTACGAGACGGGCCTGGTGACGCCCGGCGGCTGACGCAGGGGCACGGCGCGCCCCGCCGGTCCGGCAGGGCGCGCCGTGGACGTCGTCCGTCCCGGGTGCTAGCGGACCCGGACCTGCTTCGACGCCTGCTTGCCGGACTGCACGCCCGTGAAGGTGATCGTCGACTTGCCGGGCGTCGCCTTCCACACCACCGTGGCGGTGCCGTCGATGACGTCGACCGTGCCGAGGTCGGTCGAGCCGACCGCGACCCGCACCTGGCGGTCGCCGGCGAACCGCGAGCCCGTGAGCGTCACGCGCTGGCCCGGACGCGGTGCTCCGACCGACAGGTCGACGCGGGCGCCGCGGGACAGCGCCGCGAGGTCCTCGTGCAGGTCCAGGCCGTCGCGGATCGTGAAGAACGTGTCCGTCTGGTCCGAGAGCCCGACGACGTTCGCGGCGCCGGGGCCGTACGCCGCGATGCGGACCTGCGTGCCGGTGTGCTGCTGCGAGCTGCCGGCGGCCGAGGTGCCGTACGAGACCTTCATCGTGGTGCCGTCGGCCGTGCGGAGCGCCGTGGAGAGCGAGGTCGGCGGCGTGTTGTCGACGATCTGGCTCGAGTGGGCGTGGTCCGCCGTGGCGATCACGAGCGTGTTGCCGTCCTTCTTGGCGAACGCGAGCGCCGCCTGCACGGCCTCGTCGAAGTCGATCGTCTCGCCGATCTGGCCGCACGCGTCGGCGGCGTGGTCCTGCTTGTCGATGCTCGCGCCCTCGACCTGCAGGAAGAAGCCCTTGCCGGACTTCGCACGGTCACGGTTCAGCAGGTCGATCGACTTGTTCGTGAGCGACTGCAGCGAGAGCCCGGTCGACAGGCGTGCCGGGTTCGGCGTGCACTGCACGGGTGCTTGGTCGGCCCCGCCGACGGTCGCCGTGGTGGGGGCGTACCGGGTCGGGAAGTTCCCGGGGGTGAAGAGCCCGAGGAGCGGCTTCGACTGGTCGGCGCGACGGACGGCGGCGAGGCCGTCGGCGTCGGAGACCACCTGGTAGCCGCGCTGCTCGGCCTGGTCGAACAGGGTCGAACCCTGCCACTGCCCGGCCTTCGCGGTCTGCTGGAAGCTCGCCGACCCGCCGCCGAGGGTGAGGTCCGGTCGGGTGTTCAGCAGCTGCTCGCTGATCGACCCGAGGCCGCCGTTCTGCAGCGCGTCCGTGCCGCACGACGCGGTGTCGGGGCCGTAGCAGGAGCGGGCGCCGACGTGGGCGACCTGGACCGCCGGGGTGGCGTCCTGGATCTCGGCGGTGGACACGTCGCCGGTGCGCAGCCCGTTGGCCTTGGCGAGCTCGAGGAGCGTCTGCTGCTGCTTCCCGTCGACGTCGACCGAGATCGCGCCGTCGTACGTCTTCGTGCCCGTCGCCCACGCGCTGCCCGACGCCGCGGAGTCGGTCACGTAGTCGGGCTTGCCCTTGTCCGCGCCGTCCTTGACCACGGAGTACGTCGTGTACGACCCGGTGAGCGGCAGGGCGTCGAGGCCCGGCAGCCGACCGGCCGCGCCGTACTGGTAGTTCCGGGCGATGGTGATCTCGGAGTCGCCCATGCCGTCGCCGATGAGCAGGATGACGTTCTTCGCGCCGGCGCGCTCGATCTCCTGCTGGACCGAGCGCGTCTGGTCGCCCTGGTGGCGCTGGGCGCCGCCGTGCTGGTCGAGCGCGAGCTGGCCGACCGCCTCGGCCGCGCCCGGCAGTGCCACGGCGCCGGCGATGAGCGCGGCGGAGAGTGCGAGCGCCGTCCGGCGGCGTCGCTCGGGAGTGTGCTGCATCGGTTGTTCCCCTCGTCTGTGCCCCCGAACGGGTGCCATCCGAGGATGGCTGTGCGTGGGTACAGGCGGGTGAACGGGCGACGGCCGTCACGTGAACGGCTGCCGCGCGGTCGGTGCGCGTGCGTCGGACGGGTCGCGTCTACGCGGCCAGGTGCGCCTGCAGGAACCAGCGGTCCTTGGTCAGCCCGCGCTCGATCTCGATGACGACGTCCTGGCTGTTGAGGTCGACCTCGTCGAGGCCCTCGACCGCACGGCGGACCTGCAGCAGCGCGGCGTCGATCTCGGCGATCACCTCGGTGATGGTCACGTCGGAGTTCTGGAAGCCCTCGGAGAGCGGCGGGATCGTGGTGTTCGCGGCGACGGTGGCGATGCGCGAGTCGACGGGCAGGCCGAGTGCGACGATGCGTTCCGCGGCGAGGTCGGCCCACTCCTGCGCGTGTTCGACGATCGTGTCGAGCAGCTCGTGCACGCCGACGAAGTTGCGGCCACGGACGTGCCAGTGCGCCTGCTTGCCGTTGACGACGAGCGCCTCGAGGTCGATGACGACCGGGGCGAGGAACTGCGCCACACCGGCGGCGAGCTCCGGCGTGGTCGAGAACGGCGACGTGGTGCTGGTGCTGGTGCTGGTGGTGTCGGTCATGTCGTTTCCTCCTGCCTCGTGGTCCCACCCGAGTGGGGTGGGTCCGATGGTGACAACAGTGCCCGCTCCGCTCGTGCGCCACAAGGGAGCGAAGGCTGGCCTCGCTCGGTCAGCCGACGAGGGTGTCGAAGCCGGCCTCGTCCAGCTCGATCTGCACGACGGAGCGCGCCCGCTCGACCCAGGGGCTGTCGGCACAGCCGATCCAGACGGTCGTGCGCGGTTCGCAGTCGGCGACGCACCACTCGGCGGCCCACCCCGTGACCGCGCTCGCGAGGGCCTCGCCGTGGTCGGCGAAGACGAGGGACGCCACCGCCGAGGGGCGGGCGCTCCGGACCAGCCAGGTCACGGTGACCCGCGGGGGCGCCGGGAGGGTGTGCACCTGCTCCGGCAGGGCCGTCTCGACGAAGACCTGGCCGTACGCGTTGGCGGGCAGGTCCTCGAGCATGCGGGTGATCTCGGGCAGGTCGTCGACGCCACCGGCGAGGAGGATGCGTTCGCTGGGCTGTCGCCGGGTCCGTGCCATACGGCAACGGTAAGGGAAGCCTTACCTCATCACAAGGGCACCGACACGGTTCCGGCGAGACGCTCAGCCGGCACACCGAGTTCGTGGGCGAGGAACGTCCACATCCACGACAGCGCGACGGTGTTCGTCAGCCCGGGGACACCCTGCGCGATCTGCGTCGCCACCCCGTCGCTGTACGCGGCGAGCTTGAGCGCGACGACCTCGGCCGTCCCCTCCGGTGTGAACACCCGGGCGTCCGTGCCCCGGCGGACGACCCGCACGAGGCACGCCTCCCAGACGCGGATGCGTTCGGCGTACTCCGCGGCGACCTCGGGACGACGGACGACCGCGGTCCAGTAGTCCGACCAGATCCGCCAGTGCTGCCGGACCTGCTCGGTGTCGCCGAAGAGCGGCTCGACGAGCATGCGGATGCCGACGACGGGGTCGGGTTCGGCGTCGACGGCGGCGACGATCGCCCCGTAGAAGCGCTCGGTCTCGAGCACGACGACCTCGTTGAGGATCTCCGCGACGCTCCCGAAGTGGTAGGTGACGGTCCCGACCGAGACGTCCGCCTCGGCGGCGATGTCGCGCAGGCCGGTGGCGCCGACACCGTTCCGGACGATCACGGCCCGCGCGGCCTCGACGATCATCGCGCGGCGGACCTCCGGGCGCTGTCGGACCCGGGCCGGTCCTGCGCCGCTCACGCCGAGGTCCTCGGGACGTCGTCGACGAAGGTCCGGTCGGCGACGAGGACCTCGGGGACGTCGGGGCCTCCGTCGCGTGCCCAGGCGCGCACGGTGTTCCGCACGTGGAAGGCGTCGGCGTCCGCGGTGACCTCGGACGCGGTCTCGATCCGTGCGGCCCACCCGGGCTGCTCCAACCCGATCGACCAACGGGACGTCGCGCTGGCGCTCGTCGGGTCGTCGGACCGGATCCGGTAGGTCTCGCGGGCGTCCTCGCTGAAGACGAGGCCGTCCGGGTACACGCGTCCGCCGCCGTACCCGGGGTCGACGTCGAGGGTCCACTCCCCCGTCTCGACGTCGTGCGTGACCGTGCGTTGCGGGAGCGCCTCGGTCGGCGCGACCCGTTCGATCGCGAGCGGTGTCGACCGCTCGGGCTGCTCGAACCGGACGCCGTCGTCGGCGCCACGTGTCCAGACGGGCAGCTCCAGGGTCGACGCCGCGGGGTCGAGCGTCAGGGTCGGCGCGTCCGGGTGCGGCCAGACCCACGGCCAGTACGCCGTCGACACGGCGATCCGGAGCCGGTGCCCGGCGGCGAACCGGTGTCCGGTCGACACGAGGCGGACCGGCAGCGACGCGGGCATCCCGGGCTCGAGCGGGTCGTTCCGGTCCGCCCCGTCGCGCTTCGCGGCGTTCAGGACACCACGCGTGACGAGGGTCGACGAGCCGTCCGGGGCGACGTCGCACAGCCGGACCGTCAGCGTCGCCCGTGGTCGGTCGCTCGTGACCGCGAGGTGGACGAGGACGTTGCCGAGCACGTCGAGCGGTTCGTCGAGCGGCAGGTCGAAGCAGACCGAGCGGCCGTCCTCGGCGCGCTGGTCCGGCGGCAGGTCGGTGGCGTTCCCGAACGGGAAGAACCGGCCCGCGTCGGCGCCGGTGTGCTGCGGCGACCGCATGACGACCGGGCCGTCTGCGCCGCCGCGGAGCGCGGTCAACCCCACCCTGCGTGCCATGGTCGCGGTCGACGGCCACGCCTCGGCGCCGACCCACCGGCCGCGGCGCGACTCGTAGTACGTCGCGGGCGGCTCGCCCTCGTTGATCCAGGCACGGAGCGCTGGATCCGCTTCGACGCCGGTGTCGATCCCCCGCAGCCAGCGGTCCCACCACCGCAGGGTCTCCTGCAGGAAGCCGACCGACGGCCCGGGCGCGAGCCCTCGGTCGGGGTACTGGTGCGACCACGGACCGACGATGCCCTTGACCGGGGCGTCCACGTTCGCCACGAGCCGGAGCACGGCGTCGCGGTACGGGTCCGCCCAACCGCCGACCGCGAGGACCGCGGCGCCGATGCCGTCGTAGTCCTCCGCAGCGCTGCCGTGCCGCCAGTAGTCGTCGCGCTCCTGGTGCGACAACCACACCGGGGTCATCGGCCGGTTCCGATCCAGACGGTCACGCCACTGGTCGACCCAGCCGGAACCGACGACCTCGGGCCGCGGCGGTCGCGAGTTGAAGGCGAACATCGTCGCGCCCCACGCCGCCATGTCGATCCCGAGCACCGCACCGCCGACGTAGTGCACGTCGTTGTCGTACCGGTCGTCGGTGGAGCACACCGTCACGATCGCCTTGAGGGCCTCGGGGGCACGGGCGGCGAGCTGCAGCGCGTTGAACCCGCCCCACGAGACGCCGAACATGCCGACGGCACCCGTCGACCACTCCTGCTCGGCGAGCCAGGCGATCACGGCCTCGCCGTCGCGGAGCTCCTGTTCGCTGTACTCGTCGTCGAAGAACCCGTCCGACGAGCCGGTCCCGCGGATGTCCACCCGCACCGAGGCGTACCCGTGCTGGGCGTACCAGGGGTGCCGTTCCGAGTCGCGGGGCGCCGTCCAGTCGTCGAGCCGGTACGGCAGGTACTCGAGCAGCACCGGCACCGGACCGTCGGGCGACGACGGTGACCAGATCCGGGTGTGCAGCCGGACGCCGTCGGGCATCGGGATCCACTCGTCGCGGACGGTCACGCCTTCAGGCAGCACGGGGTCCACCCCGAGTGCGGTGGAGCCGGTCATGCGTCCTCCCAGTTCCGGGTCAGGTGTCCGTCGCCGCGGTCTGTCCAGCCCTCGGCGTGCCGCCAGCGTGGGACGCCGTCGCCGACGTCCGGCAGCACGGTGCTGCCGGGTTCCAGCGTCGCCGCGAGGAGCGTCGCCGTGTACGGGTGGTTCGGGCCGCCGAAGACGGCCTCGGTCGGGCCGATCTCGACGATGCGACCGCCGGTCATCACGGCGACGCGGTCGGCGACGCCGCGCACGACGGCGAGGTCGTGGCTGATGAACAGGCAGCTGAGCCCGCGCGAACGCTGCAGCTCGGCGAGGAGCGCGAGGATCCCGGCCTGCACCTGCACGTCGAGTGCCGTCGTGATCTCGTCGGCGATGACCAGGCGCGGCTCGGCGGCCAGCGCCCGGGCGATGCCGACGCGCTGGCGCTGCCCGCCGGACAGTTGCGCGGGCAGGCGGTCGGCGAACGCCGGCCCCAGCCCGACCTGCGTGAGCAGTTCGCCGACCCGCTCCGCCGACGAGGAGCCGGTGAAGAGCTTGAGCGGGCGGGCGATCGCCGCGCCGACGGTCCGCCGGGGGTTGAGCGACGTGTCCGCGTTCTGGAAGACGAGCTGCACGGCACGGCGGAGCTCCGGGGAGCGTCCGGCGACGGGCTCGCGGAGGTCGCCCGACACGGTGCCGTCGTCGAACGCGAACGTGCCGGACTCGGCGGGCACCAGACCCGCGAGGGCCGTCGCGAGCGTCGACTTGCCGCTCCCGGACTCGCCGACGACGGCGAGCGTCTCGCGCGGCGCGATCGTGAAGGACACCCCGTCGACGGCAGCGGGCAGGCCGCTCGCGTAGCGGACGACCAGGTCCTCGGCGGTCACCACGGGGCGGACGAGCGGTTCGGGAGGAACGGTGCGGCCGGCCCTGGAGGCGGCCGTCGACGAGACGGTCGCCGTCTCGGGCGCCTGGTCCGTCCCTCCCGGCCGTCGCCCGTCCGGCACCGCGGCCAGCAGGGCGCGCGTGTACTCGTGCTGCGGCGCGGCGAAGAGCGCCGCCGTGGCGGCGTGCTCGACGACCTCGCCGTCGCGCATCACCGCGATCTCGTCCGCCATCGCCGACACGACGCCGAGGTCGTGGCTGACGAGCAGGACGGCCATGGTGAGCTCGCGCCCGAGGTCGGCGACGAGGTCGAGGACGGCCGCCTGGGTGACGACGTCGAGCGCCGTGGTGGGTTCGTCGAGGACGAGCACCCGGGGCCGCGCGGCGACCGCCATCGCGATCGCGACGCGCTGCTGCTGGCCGCCGGAGAGCTGGTGCGGGTACCGGCGGACGATCGTCTCCGGCGACGGCAGTCGGACGAGCCGGACGAGCTCGAGCACGCGCTCGGGGCCGTCGGGCTCGCCGTGGGCGCGCAGGGCCTCGCGGATCTGCTCGCCGACGCGCATCGACGGGGTGAGGGCCTGCCCGGCGTTCTGCGCGACCACCGAGGCGGTGCCGCCCCGGAGCGACCGTCGACCGGCCGACGACAGGGCGAACACGTCGTCGCCGGCGACCCGCACCGAGCCGCGCTCGATCCGCGACCCGGCGCGGAGGTGCGCGAGGAGGGTGCGGGCGACGGTGGACTTGCCGCTGCCGGACTCCCCGACGAGGCCGAGGGTCCGACCGGCCGCGATCGTGAAGGACACACCGCGGACGACCGGGACGAGGCGTCGGCCGGCGGCGTACGAGACGGCGAGGTCGGTGACCCGGACGATCGGGTCCGTGCCCGCTCCGGTCGCCCGGGCGGCGACGTCCGGGGCGGTGGTCTGGTCGGTGTGCGTCATGCGCTGACCCCCTGCGTGGCACGGTCGACACCGAGGGACTTCGCCAGTCCGTCGGCGGCGAGGTTGAGCCCGATCACGAGGGTCGCGAGCGCGACGATCGGGGCGAGCGTGCCGAGCGGCACGACCGTCAGGGCGGTGCGGTTCTCCTGCACCATGAGCCCCCAGTCCGGCGTCGGCGGGTTCGCACCGAAGCCGAGGAAGGACAGCGAGGCGACGAGCAGGACGATCCAGGAGGCGCGCATCGCGTACTCGACGAGGACCACGTCGAGCACGTTCGGCAGGATCTCGCGGAACACGATGGACAGGGCGCGCTCCCCGCGGGCGCGCGCGGCGGTGACGTAGTCCTGCGTGATCACGGTCCGTGCCGCGCCGCGGACCACACGGGTGACGGCCGGCGCGTAGACCACGGTCACGGCGAGGACGATGACCCAGAGGCCGGCGTCGAAGACCGTGACGACGACGAGGAGCGCGAGGATCGACGGCACGCTGAGGAGCGCGTCGACGACCCGCATCACGACCTCGTCGAACCAGTTGTCGGCGTACGCGGTGACGCACCCGAGGACGGTGCCGATCGCCACGGCGATGGTCGTCGCGAGGAAGGTGACGAGCAGCGCGTACCGACCGCCGTTGAGGGTCCGCGAGAGGATGTCGCGGCCGTACTGGTCGGTGCCGAGCCAGTTCGTCCAGGTCGGACCGGCGAGCACGTCGGCGGAGTTCGTCGCGACCGGGTCGTGCCCGGCGATGAGCGGTGCGAGGACCGCGAGCACGAGGTGCAGCGCGATGAGGCCCAGGCCGATGCTCAGCGCGGTCGAGCCGCGCAGGGGGGCGACGGCGGCGCCGATGACGGTCCGGGTGCGCGGGACGATGGCGGTCATGCTGCTGCCTTCCGGGCGGAGCGCGTGCCGCGCGACCCGGCGCGGGTCCGGGTGCGCGTCCGACGCTGTCGGGTGCGGAGCTTCGGGTCGAGCGCGAGCGCCGTGAGGTCGGCCGCCAGGTTGCACACGACGTAGACGACGGCGCTGAGGAGTGCGATCGCCTCGATCGTCGGCAGGTCGCGGTTGAAGACGGACTCGAGCATGAGCTTGCCCATGCCGGGGTAGTTGAAGACGTTCTCGACGACGACCACCCCGCCGAGGAGCCAGGCGACGTTGAGCGCCACGACGTTGAGCGTGGGCAGGAGCGCGCTCGGGACCGCGTGCTTCCAGACCACCCGCCGCATGGTGAGGCCCTTCAGCTCGGCGGTCGTGACGAACTCGGACGCCATCACGTCGATCGTCGAGGACCGTGCGGTCCGGACGATGTAGGCCGCCATCGCCAGGGTGAGCACGATGATCGGCAGCCAGATGGTCGGCAGCAGCTCGGCCACCGTGGCGTCGCTCCCGCGCAGCACGACCGCGGGGAACAGCGGCAGCCCGATCGCGAACAGCAGCACGAGCACGGTGGCGACCATGAACTCCGGCACGCTCATCACGACGAGGCTGACGATCGAGATGACCCGGTCGGACGCGCGGCCGCGGCGGACCCCCGCGACGACCCCGAGCGTGAGCGACAGGGTGACGCCGACGAGCATCGCGGGGACGGCGATGAGCATGCTGTTCCGGAACGCGGTGAAGAGGGTCGGGGCGACGGGTTCCCCGCTCACGAGCGAGGTGCCGAAGTCGCCGTGCACCGCGCCGCCGAGCCACTCGAGGTACCGGAGCCAGACGTTCTGGTCGAGCCCGAGCGACTCCCGGAGCTGCTTGACCGCGTCCGGTGTGGCGTTCTGGCCGAGCAGCTGCTGCGCGACGTCGCCGGGCAGCGCCTGCACGGCGAGGAACACGAACAGCGACGCGAGCACGACCGTCAGGACGGCGATGCCGAGGCGGCGGAGGACGGGGACGAGGACGTCCGACGGCGCGGTGCGCCGGGGTGTGGGGGTCATCGGCGCAGTCCGATCCGGAGGTAGTCGAACTCGAAGCCGTACTCCGAGTAGTTCACGACGTCGCGGGACAGCCCGACCAGGCGGTCGCCGAACATCGGGGTCATGTCCGCACCGTCCTCGACCACGAGCCGCTGGGCGTCCTGGTAGAGGGTCAGGCGTTTCGCGTCGTCCATCTCGGCACGGGCGTCGTCGAGCAGGCCGTCGAAGCGCTCGTTCGACCACGCGCTCTCGTTGTACGACGAGCCGGACCGGAAGATCTGGTTGAGGAGCTGGTCGATCGGGCGGCCCGTGAACCAGTAGCTCACCATGAGCGGCTTCTGCATCCAGATCTGCGTGTAGTACGAGTCCGAGCTGGCGTTCTGCACGGTCAGGCGGATGCCGGCGTCCGCGACGGCGTCGCGGTAGGCGACCGCCATCGGGGTGAACACCGACTCGTAGCTCGACGTGTAGATCGACGTGCGGAGGTCCGACCGGCCGGCGGCCTTGAGCAGCGCCTTCGCCTTGTCCGGGTCGTACTCGCGGTGGTCGTCCACGAACGCGGCGAGCTGCGGCGGCACCGGGTTGTCCCAGCCGGGCGAGCCGGTGCCCTGCAGGGCGGTGTCCACGATCGTGCGGGGGTCGTACGCGAGCTTCATCGCCTGCCGGACCCGCGGGTCGCGGAACTCCTCGGAGGTGGCGAGCATCGGGATCGTGTACCACTGCGCGTTCTTCGAGCGGGCGATGGTCGCGCGGTCGGAGGCGGCGACGACCCGAGCCGTCGCGAAGTCGAGGTTCGTCTGCGAGATGAGGTCGATCTGCCCGGCGAGCAGCGCGTTCACCCGGGCGGTGGTGTCCTGGATCGAGAAGAAGTCGATCCCGTCGAGCGCGGGGCGACCGGCGAAGTGGTCGTCGAAGGCCTCGACGCTGCCGGCGCCCGCCGGGGTGAAGGACGACAGCCGGAACGGCCCCGTCCCGATGCCGGTCCGGCCGATGTCCGTGATCGCGTCCGCCGGCACGATGTAGCACTGGTAGGCGCTGAGGAGCGACGGGAACTCGGCGTTCGGCTTCGTGAGCGCGAACCGCAGCGTGTGCGGGTCCACGGCGGTCATGGAGCGCGCGTCCATCACCTCGCCGAGCACCCCGGCCTGCGGGCTGCCGGTCTTCTCGTCGAGGATGTGCCGGATGCTCGCGATCGCGTCGTCCGCGGTGCAGCGCGACCCGTCGTGGAACCGGACCCCGCGGCGGAGGCGGAACGTCCACTCGGTGCCGTCGGCGTTCGCCGACCACTCTTCGGCGAGGTCGGGCACGGTCCGGCCCTGTTCGTCGAGCTTGACGAGCCGGTTGTAGAGCGCGCCGAGGTACTCGTACGCCGACAGCGAGCTCGCGGAGTCGAGCGTCTCGGCGGCCGAGGCTGCCGGTCGGGCGATGCGGAGCCGACCGCCACGCCGGGCGGTCCCGGTGGCGGCCGCCTCCGGCAGGTCGGTGGTGCCGGCCGAGGCGCCGGAGCTGCACCCGGTGAGCGTCAGCAGGCCGAGACCGGCGAGGCCGGCGGCGCCGGTGAGGACCGCGCGACGGCTCGGGCCGCGGGCGTTCCGGGGTTCGTGGACGATGGGTGGCATTCGGGGTGACCCCTCCTGGTAATCGTTCCGGTGAACGATAGAGGGCGGATCGCCTGCGGCCAAGCCCGGCGTCGGACCCGCACGGCGCACCGGACGGCCCCGGATCCGCGGGCTGCGGGCGATCGAGCGGCCCCGTGCGGCCCCGCCACGGGCGCGGGAACGTTTACCAAGCCGTTACACGAGGGCCGGTCGGAGGCGGGATGATCGACGACAGCGGCGACCACGCGGTCACCGGACGCGCGAGCGAGGAGCACCGATGGCGACCTTCACCCGAGGCTTCGGCGGTCGCCGCGACGACCGCGACGACCCGCGCATCCCGCCCGGCCAGACGCTCGTGCGCGACTGGCCCGTGCTGTCCGCCGGCGCCACCCCCGACATCGAGCCCACCGACTGGGCGTTCTCGATCCGGACCGAGTCCGGGCTGCACACCTGGACGTGGGACGAGGTGCACGCGCTCGGGGTCGAAAACGTCACCGTCGACATCCACTGCGTGACGCACTGGACGAAGCTCGACATGCCGTGGCGGGGCGTCCCGCTCGACCGGCTGTTCGAGGACGTCGAGACATCGCTCGACTTCTGCATGGTGCACAGCTTCGGCGGCTACACGACGAACGTCCCGCTCGACGAGCTGCTCGACGGCCAGGCGTGGATCGCGTTCGAGGCCGACGGCGAGCCCCTCACCCCCGAGCACGGCGGGCCGGCCCGCCTGCTGGTCCCCCACCTCTACTTCTGGAAGAGCGCGAAGTGGGTGCGCGGCATCGTCATGCAGTCCGAGGACGAGCCCGGGTTCTGGGAGAACGCGGGCTACAACCTGCACGGCGACCCGTGGAAGGAAGAGCGGTACTGGTGAGCGCCGTCGAGGGCCTGGAGGCACGGATCGCCCCGCCGACGTCGGCACCGGCACGCAGGCGGCCGGCCTGGCACGCCGCGACGGTCGCCGCCGTCTCCCCCGAGACGCCGAACGCCCGACGGATCGTCCTCGACGTCCCCACCTGGCCGGGCAACGACCCGGGACAGCACCTCGACCTGCGCCTGACGGCCGAGGACGGCTACCAGGCGTCACGCTCCTACTCGATCGCCTCGTCGGGCACGGCGACCTCGGTCGTGCTCGCGGTCGACCGGGTCGAGGACGGCGAGGTCTCCCCCTTCCTCGTGGACGCCGTCGAGGTCGGGGACGCCCTCGAGGTGCACGGTCCGCTCGGCGGCTGGTTCGTCTGGCGCCCGGGCGTGTCGGACCGCCCGGTGCAGCTCGTCGCCGGCGGATCCGGGATCGTCCCGCTCGCCGCGATCGCCACCGCGCACGCCGAGGCCGAGGACCCGGCACCGTTCCGGCTCCTCTACGCAGTGCGCACCCCGGACGACGTGTTCTTCCGCACCGAGCTCGACCGGGCCGAGGCCGCCGGGGTCGACACCACCGTCGTGTACAGCCGCCGGGCCCCGGACGGTGCGACGACCCCCGCCGGACGGCTCACCCGGGACGCCCTCGCCGCCGCGGTGTTCCCGCCGGACGCCGGCGCCCTCGTCTACGTCTGCGGGTCGACGCCCTTCGTCGAGCAGGTGCTCACCTGGCTCGGCGAGCTCGGTCACGACACGACCGACGTCCGCGCCGAACGGTTCGGAGGGAGCGCATGACGGTGCTCGACGGCAACGCGTTGGCCGGGGCGCTCGCCGGGTTCCTCGGACCGGACCCGACCGTGGCCACGCTCCGGTGCTCCGGGTGCCGGACGGTCGGGGCACTCGCGGTCACGCGGGTGCACGCCAGTCCGATGGGCGTCGTCGCGCGGTGCCCGCACTGCGACGACGTGCTCGTCACGGTCGTCGACGTCCCGGGAGGGCCCTGGATCGGCATCCCGGGCGCGCGCGTCACCCCCAGCGACGACTGAGGGCGTCCGACGGACGGAGCGCGAGCGCCACGCCGTGTCGGCGCACGGACGTGCGGGATCCGTGCGGGAAACCGCATGCTGGCGCAAGTCGACCCATCCGGACGACGCCCCGTTCCGGATCACTCGATGGGCGCCGACCGGACCACCCATCCGCAGGCGCTCGAGTGGGCACGGTGGCCCGCGCGTCCGAGGGGCGCGGGCACCCGAAGCCTGCGCCCCCGGACCGGGAACGACTGCCGTCCCCATGACGAAGGCCCCGGTCGGGTGACCGGGGCCTTCGTGTACCGAGCGGATGACGAGATTCGAACTCGCGACCCTCACCTTGGCAAGGTGATGCGCTACCACTGCGCCACATCCGCGTACACGAGAACTCTACCAGGCCGAGGGAGTTCGATCGCACCATGAGCTACGTGCACGACAACCCCGGCGGTACCGAGGCCCACGGTGTGGACCTCGTCGACGGAGACCGGCCCGCGGTGCGCATCCTCGTGCACGGCGACCTGCCGACGACGATCGAGCACGAGGGGCGCACCTGGCTGTCCTCCGGCGAGAGCCACGACGACGGCGACGACCAGGCGCCCCCCATCGCGATCTACCGGCCGGTCGGCTGAGCCGACCCGCGCCTCCTGGACCGTCGGAGCCCGACCGCGTGACGTGACACGCGCTGCGGAACGCATCCGGTTCGTCCCGGCGGCGCCCGGCGTGCACTAGCGTCGGGGGTGCGGGCAACGGATCAGCGCCCGGTGTGGACCGTGCGACCGACCGCCGCCCGGACACCCGACAGAGAGCGGTGCCCGCCCATGGACGACTACGCGGCCGCGGCGTCCGCCATGCAGGCGGCGCCGGACGGCTCGGACCTGTGTCCGCCCTTCCTCGCCACACTGCCCGTGACCACCGTCGGGATCTCGACGCTCGGGGACCCGTTCGGCACCGCCACGGTGTTCGCCAGCGACGCCCTCGCCGAACGCGTCGACGAGATCCAGTTCGACCTCGGCGAAGGCCCGTGCTGGGAGGCGTTGGACACCCGTCGGCCGGTCCTCGAACCCGATCTGCGGGTGACGCCCGTCGAACGGTGGCCCCTCGCGCTCGACGGGCTGCTGAGCGCCGGGGTCGGCGCGATCTTCTCCTTCCCGATGCGCATCGGGACGATCCCGGTGGGCGCGGTCGACCTGTCGATCGGCCACGACCTGACCCTGACCGCCGCCCAGGTGCGCGGCGCGGTCGAACTCACCGAGGTCGCCGCTCGCCGCGTCCTCCGCAGCGCGCTCGTCGCCGCGACCGCGGATGAGCACACCGCGACCGAGAACGGACGATACTCGCGACGAGAGGTGCACCAGGCCACGGGCATGGCCGCCGCGCAACTCGGCGTGAGCGTCGAGGATGCGCTGCTGGTCCTCCGCGCGCACGCCTTCGCCACCGAACGACCGGTCCGCGACGTCGCCGCGGACGTCATCGCACGCCGACTCGACCTCGCCCGGCCGTACGGTTCCGAGACCTAGGGAGCACGCACCATGGCACCGACCCGCGAGCACCGACTCGTCGAGACCTTCGTCGCCCTGACCGACACCCTCGTCGACGACTACGACGTCGTCGAGCTCCTGCAGAACCTCGTCGACAGCGTCGTCGAGATCTTCGATGCCTCCGCGGCCGGCATCCTGCTCGTGAACCAGGAGCAGGAGCTCGAGGTGCTCGCGTCCACGAGCGAACGGTCCAGCTTCCTCGGCCTGCTCCAGCTCGACTCCGGCGAGGGGCCCTGCGTGGAGTGCTTCGCCACCGGCAAGACCGTCTCCGGCCGCGACCCCGCCGAGATGCAGCGTCGATGGCCGACCTTCGCACGCGCCTCGGCCGAGTCGGGGTACGCCTCGGTGCACTCGATCCCGATGCGCCTCCGCGAGACCACGCTCGGGTCGCTGAACCTCTTCCGCGAAGCCGAGGGCGCCCTCAACCGGGACGACGCGCTCGCCGCCCAGGCGCTCACCGACGTGGCCACCATCAGCATCCTGCAGCAGCGGACCCTCGAGCACGCCACCCTGGCGCAGCAGCAGCTCCAGCGCGCGCTCGACAGCCGGGTCGTCATCGAACAGGCGAAGGGCTTCGTCGCGCACACCCACCAGGTGGAGATGGACGACGCGTTCGCGATGCTCCGCGCGTACGCCCGATCCCACCAGCTGCTGCTCGCGGACGTCGCCCGCGCGGTCGTGGAACGGCGACTCGTCCTCCCCTGAGCGCCGGACCCGAGCGGGTGGCGGCGGGTGCACGGTCCACCGCTCAGCCGCCGAGGACTAGCGTCCCACGAGGTGACCCGAGTCCACGGCCGCCGGAACGATCCCATCGTCCAGCGACCGGAAGCACCATGACCTCCCTCTCCAGTTCCGAGCACTCCGGATCCGACGACCTGCGCTGGGTCGTCATGGACGCCCAGACCTGGGAGGCGCGATGGGGCTCCGAGGTGATCGGCACGGTCCTGTTGGGGTCGTCCTACGAGGTGCGGGCCCAGTTCGGTGGTCTCGGGGGTTCGCACACGAGCCTCGAGAGCGCGAAGGCGCAGCTCGAGGCCTGGGTCCGCTGGCAGTCCGGGCCTCCCGGCGCGCTCTGACCGACCGGGTCAGCGCGGCACGGACGGACCGCCTCGGCGTCGCGCCGAGACCGTTCCGTGCGGCCTGGGCGTCCGCGCGTCGGCATCCCGTGTCGACGTGGCGACGACCTCGAAGCCGGCGGCGGTGAGCTCGCCGACCAGGTGGCCGACCGACCAGCGGTACGCGGTGGTGACGGCGTGGTCGAACGGCTCCACGCGCTCGCCGGCGAAGAACCCGACGAGCAGCTGCCCGCCCGGTCGCAGCACCCGCGCGAACTCCGCCAGGGGACGCCCGAGCGCATCCGGGTCGTGGTGGATCAGCGAGTACCACGCGAGGACCCCACCGAGGCGCTCCGGCTCGTCGGGGAGCGCGTCGACGTCCGCGACCGCGAACGCGACGCCCGGGTGCGCCTGCCGCGCGTGGTCGACGAACGCCGGGGTCCGATCGATCCCGCGCACGTCGTGGCCGAGGGCGGCGAGGTGCGCACTCCAGTGCCCGGGCCCGCACCCGGCGTCGAGCACGGGGCCGTCGACGGTCGCGGCCCACGCCCGCACGAGCGCTTCGTCGGACGGGTGCACGGACGCCATCGAGCCGAGGAGCTCCGCGTACTCCGCAGCGCGACGCCCGTAGGCCGCCGTCACGTCGTCCGTCCTGTCCATCCCGGCCATCGTACGGTCGGCCGGAGCCGCCGTACCCTTGCCACGTGCGCGCGCCCCGAGCGGTCGGCTTCGACCTCGACGACACCCTCTTCGACCATCGTGGCGCCGCGCGGGCCGGTGCCGCCGCGTTCCTCGCCGGACTCGGCGTCACCGTCACCCCGTCCGTCCTCGACGCGTGGTCGGACGCGGAGGACACGCAGTTCGAGCGCTGGCGCTCCGGCGAGATCGGCTTCCAGGAGCAGCGGCGCGAACGGCTCCGGACCGTCCTGCCCCCGCTCGGGATCGCGCTGCCCCGGGACGACCGTGGGGTCGACATCGTGTTCGAGCAGTACCTCGGCGCCTACCGAGCCGCCTGGCGGGCCTTCCCGGACGTCCTGCCGCTCCTCGGGGAGCTCCGCTCCCGGGGGCACCGTCTCGGCCTCCTGACGAACGGCACCACCGCCCAGCAGTCCGAGAAGCTGCGGGTGACGGGTCTCGACACCGCCTTCGACGTGGTGTGCACCTCGGAGCGCATCGGTGTCCAGAAGCCCGACGCGCGCGCCTTCCACGTGCTCGCCGACGAACTGGGCGTTCCCGCGACGGCGTGCCTCTTCGTCGGCGACGACCCCGTGCGGGACGTCGCCGGGGCCCGGTCGGTGGGGATGCGCGCGGTCCTCGTCGACCGACGGACCGGTGATCCGAGTGGTCTCCGCGCCCGGGTGCTGACGGCACTCGGCGAGGCCTGAACGGCAGCACCGACCCGCTCCGACCCGACCGTTCCCTACGCTGGTGGGATGCGCTCCCTCACCCGGCTCGACGACTGGACGGTGGACGACGTCGCCGAGGTCTTCGCCCTCGCGGACGCCTACCGCGACGGCCGGGGACCGACGACCGACGGTTCGGCCGTGATGTTCTTCCCCGCGACGAGCCTGCGCACCCGGGTGACCTTCGAGCGGGGTGCCGCGGCGATGGGCCTCCAGCCGATCGTCTTCCCGGACACGACGCTCGACAAGCCCGAGGCCCTGGCCGACGTCGCCGGCTACCTGGCCTCGTGGGCGGACGTCCTCGTCGTCCGCCACCACGACCTCGCCGTGGTCGAGGGCCTGGCCGACGCCGGCGTGCTCCCCGTGGTGAACGCCATGACCGACGAGAACCACCCGTGCGAGGTCCTGTCGGACCTGTACGCGCTCCGGAGCTCGGGCGCGGACCTCGGCACCCTGCGCTTCCTGTTCGTGGGAGCGGACGGGAACATCTCCAGGGCCTGGCAGGAGGCCGCACGCGTGCTGCGGCTCGACCTCGTGCAGTGCTGTCCGGACGGCCTCGCGACCCCCGGAGCGGTGTGGACCGACGACCTCGCGACCGCGATCCGGACGGCGGACGTCGTGCTCACGGACGGCCCCGGGCGGCATGCCGAGGCACTCGAAGCCTTCCGGATCACGGCGGCCCTCCTCGACACCGCGCCGGCCGGCGTCCGCCTCGCACCGTGCCCGCCGTTCGTCCGCGGTCGCGAGGTCAGCGACGACGCGGTGGCGTACCCGGCGTTCGTCGGGCACGCCTTCAAGGCGTCCCTGCTCCCGGTGCAGCAGGCCGTCATGGCGCACTGCACCGGACTCGGCTGACCCGACCGACGGGCGTCACCCGCGCCTCCGGGCCCCGTCCACCGAGCGCGCCCGGTTGCCCGCGCGACAGCGGTCTGCGAGCGTTGGCGCATGGGCGACGACGTTACCACGCTGCGCCGCGTCCCTGGGTTCCGCCCCTACTGGACCGCCGCGACCGTGTCGGCGTTCGGATCGGCCGTCAGCGCGGTCGCGATCCCGGTTCTCGTGGTGACGGTCCTCGACGCCACGCCCGTCGAGGTCGGCCTGGTGAACGCTGCCCAGTTCGTCCCCTACGCGCTCTTCGGCCTGCTCATCGGCGCGTCCGTCGACCGTGTCCCGCGGAAGCCGCTGCTCGTCTGGGCGAGCATCCTCCGCGGCGTCTGCCTCGGGACGATCCCGCTCCTCTGGTGGGCGGGGCTCCTCGACCTCTGGGTGACGGCTGCGGTGCTGTTCCTCTTCGGTGTCGCGTCCGTCGCGGGGTTCGCCGCCACCCAGTCACTGCTCCCCCGGATCGTGCCGCGCCCGCTCCTCACGGCGGCGAACGCGCGCGTGGACCAGAGCGACGCAGCGGCCCAGACGGTGGGTCCGGCGCTCGGCGGCGTACTCGTCAGCATCGTGACCGCACCGGTCGCGATCGCCCTCGACGCGATCAGCTACCTCGTCGACGCCGTCCTCGTCGCCCGGATCCGGGTCGTCGAGGAGATCGCGGTCAGGCGGCCGGGTTCGAAGCTGCGGAGTGACATCGCCGACGGCCTGCGCTGGACCTACGGCCACGCGACGCTCGCCCCGCTGGCGCTCTCCACACACCTCTGGTTCCTCGCCAACGCCGCCGCGCTCACCGTCTTCGCGACCTTCGCGCTGCGCACCCTGGCCCTGCCCGCGGCCGTGTACGGCGGCATCATCGCCGTCGGCGGCGTCGCGACGCTCCTCGGCGCCACCGCGGCGCCCTGGCTCGGGACCCGCTTCGGTGCCGTACGGACGATCATCGCCGCACGAGCCGCCTACCCGGTGGCCTGGGCCGCGGTCACCCTCGCGGCCGTGGCTGCGACGACGGGCCCGGCGACCGTCGCGGTCCTGTTCGTCGCCTTCGTGGTGCACGGCGCGGCCGCGGGGTGCGAGAACGCGAACGAGATGAGCCTCCGCCAGAGCGTCACGCCGGATGCGCTCCTCGGTCGCACGAACGGCACGGTGCGGAGTGCGAACCGGACCTCGCGGCCGTCGGAGCGATCGGCGGCGGTGCCGTCATGACCGTCGCCGGAGACGGCGTCGCCCTGGCCGCGGTGACCGTCGTCTTCGTCGCCGCCGTCCTCGTCGCGGCGTGCTCGCCCCTGCGGACGGCCGGCGCCCGGTAGCGGATCCCGCTCCGCGGGGCCGGCGGACGGTCATCGCGTGTGGCGCGAGCGGCCGTCGGACGGGAGGCACGGTGCCAGCTGGCACCGCGCCTCCCGTCCTCCGTAGGTCCGGTCCGACGGCCGACCCACGACCGTCAGCGTGGGCGCCGGCTGCTCAGTGGTGGGCGTGGACGACGGCGTGGCCGTGCCCGCGGCTCATCATCCAGCGGTTGACCGGCGTCGTCACGACGAAGGCGAGCGCGAGGGAGAGTGCCAGTGCACCCCAGAAGAGCCACTGGTCGAGCTGTGCGTCCATGGCGCCCGGGATCGCGACGACGACGGTGTTGTCGATGACCTCCATGACGGCGATGGAGACGGTGTCCGCAGCGAGCGCGACCGTGAACGCGGCCGCCAGGGTCAAGCCGGACCGGATGACGCCGCGCATCGTGAGGGCGTAGCCGAAGACGAAGGCGAGGGCGATCGACAGGACGATCGTGCCCGCGTTGTTGAAGCCGGCGGCGGTGCCGATGACCATGCCGAGGACCTCGCCGATCGCGCAGCCGGTGAGGCAGTGCAGCGTCGCCTGTGCCGCCATCGCCCAGGTGGTCGAACCGGGTCGGGATGCCCTGCCGTGGCCGGCCCGCTCGTGCTCGCTCGTCCGGTGGTGCTCGTGCGTGTCCATGCTGCTCCGATCTGACGTGGCTGGCGCCGACGACCCTCGTACACCCCCCGGGGGTACCATGTGGTGCAACGCAAGCGTGCCCTCGGTGTTCCCGATCCGGACACGATCCACACATCGGACCGTCCTGTCCGGCCGCGACCCACGAACGGATCGGACCGCGTGGGATGCGTACGGCGCTCGACATCGCGCGGAGGTGCGAGGATCACTCCGTGATCACGACCTTCCTCGTCAACCACGCGGCCGCCGTGCGTGTCCTCTTCTGGGTGGCTCTGATCGCGTTCGCGGCCCTCGGCTGGTTCGTGTACCGCCGCGGAACACGGTGGCTGCTCACCACGCTCACCGTCGTCAGCGTCGTCGGAGCGGTGGCACTCACGATGACGCCCGACGGCACCGGCGGGAACGGAACCTTCTGCACTGTGCAGTTCTCGGTCCCGTTCCGAGGGATCGACACGCTCGCGAACGTGGCACTCCTGTTCCCCGTGACGCTCTTCGCCGGGCTGCGCACCACTCGTCCGGTCTGGGCGGTGGCCGCGGCGTCGGGGTTCTCCGCTGCCGTCGAACTGCTGCAGGCGCTCGTCCCGTCCCTCGGGAGAGCGTGCGACACCAACGACTGGTTCATGAACACCGTCGGGGCAGTGCTCGCCGGGCTGGTCGCACTCGGCATCATCGCGATCGATCGCCGGGCACCGCGCGGACCCGAGCAGTCGCCGCGGCAGTCGGTCCCCTGACCGCCTCGCTCGCGCGACCGCGAGCAGGGTGCATCGAAGCTGTGCCCGGACCACGGGGCCGGGTCTGGCGAACGCCGGAAGGTGCCCGGTGCGCACGTGCTCGACGCCGCACGCGAGACGATCCGTGGCGACGCGCCACTGTCGACGACGGGATCGGTCCACCCCCACCCGAGCAGGCTCTCGAGCGGGACACCGAGGAGCACTGCGCACGCGAGGATCGACCGTCACCCGTGCACCGAGCTCGGATCAGAGGATGACGGTCTCGAACTCGAGGAGCTCGGCACCGGTCGCGACGGGGCTGCTCCCGCCGTGGTGCGCGCCCGCCTGACCGGTGCGCCACGCCTGGTAGGAGTCCTCGTCCGTCCAGGTCGAGACGACGAAGTACCGCGTGCCACCGGCGGTGGGCCGGAGGAGCTCGAAGCGCTCGAAGCCGGGCTGCTGCTCGACGTCGTGGGCCCGTCCGACGAAGCGGGCTTCGAGGTCGGCGCCCCTGCCCTCGGGGACGGTGATGGCGTTGATCTTCACGACGGACATGGCGGGTTCCTCTCGATGGTGGTCAGTGCTCGTGCGGGTGGACGACGGGGTGACGGTGAAGGCATCGACGTTGCCCATCGCCTCGTGCACGTGCTCCGCGGCGTGCTCGGCGATGTGCTCGGCGTCGTGCAGCGAGGCGGCGGCGACCTCGACGGTGGCGGAACCGGTCAGCCGGTGCCCGACCCACCGGAGCCGGAGATCGCGCACCACCTCGACCCCGCTCGTGTGCTCGAGCGCCTGCTCGGCGCGGGTGACGAGAGTCGGGTCGATCGCGTCCATGAGCCGGGCGCCGACGGACCGAACGGTCCCCCACAGCAGGACCATGATCGACACCGAGATGAGCAGCCCGATGATCGGGTCCGCGATCGGGAAGCCGAGCATCACGCCGACGGCACCGAGGACGACCGACAGGGACGTGAACCCGTCGAGGCGAGCGTGCACGCCGTCCGCGACCAGTGCGGCGGAGCCGATCCGCTGGCCGACGCGGATGCGGTAGATCGCGACCGCCTCGTTCCCGGAGAAGCCGATCAGGCCGGCGGCGACGAGCAGCCAGGGGTTCTCGATCGGTCGAGGGGTGATGAACCGGTCGATGGCCTGCCACCCGGCGACGACGGCCGACAGCGCGACGACGAACACGATGAACATGCCCGCGAGGTCCTCCGCCCGGCCGTACCCGTACGTGTAGCGGCGGTTTGCCACGCGACGACCGAGGATGAACGCGATCCACAGCGGCACGGCGGTCAGGGCGTCCGCGAAGTTGTGGACGGTGTCCGCGAGCAGCGCGATGGACCCCGTGAACGCGACGATCACCGCCTGCAGGACCGTGGTGCCCAACAGGATGAACAGGCTGGTCTTCAGCGCGCGGACGCCGGCGGTGCTGGCCTCCATCGCGTCGTCGATCGAGTCCGCTGCGTCGTGCGTGTGCGGCACGAACAGGTCGTACAGGAACCCCTGCACACCACCGTGCGGATGCGAGTGCCCGTGCGCACCGTGATCGTGCTGATGGCCGTGGTCGCCGTGGTCGTGGTGATCGCTGTGCGTGTGGGTGTGTGCCGTCACGTGGACTCCTGCCCCCGATGGTGGTGCGGCGCCTGGCCGACGACGTGCTCCGCCTGCTTCACCGCGTCGATCACCAGCTCCGACGCGTGCTCGTCCGTCAACCGGTAGAACACCGTGGTGCCCTCGCGACGGGTCGACACCATCCGTGCCAGGCGGAGCTTCGCCAGGTGCTGGGACACCCCGGCCGGGCTCTTGTCGACGACATCGGCGATGTGGTTGACGCTCATCTCCTCGGCGTTCCGCAGCGCGAGGATGATCTTCACCCGGGTGGCGTCCGCGAGCATCGCGAACACCTCGACCGCGAGTTCGACGTACTCGGACTCCGGGCTGAGTCCGCAGGGCTGCTTGTCTACGTGCACACGCAGATACTACACAAGGCCACGGCCGTCGTCACCGACCGGGCCGACCCCGCTCGGTGACCCGCCGGACGGCCCGATCAGGGCGACCCGGTCGAGGTGGACCGCACCTGGGCGAGCAGGCCACCAGCGGGACGGGCGGCCAGCACCAGCTCGGCGCCGTGCACGCGGGCGATCGTCGTGACGATCGCGAGTCCCAGACCGGCGCCCTCGGCATCGGTGCGCACCCGGGTGACCCGTCGGCGGAACGGCTCCGCCAGCAGCGCGACGTCGGCATCGTCGATCGCATCGCCCTCGTTCTCCACCGCGAGGAGCGGGCCCGCGGCGTCCGGCGTCCCCGACACCCGCACCGTCGACCCGGGCGTCGCGTACCGGACGGCGTTGTCGACGAGGTTGCGCACGAGCTGCCCGAAGAGCACCCGGCCGCCGTCGACCTCGAGCGCCGGGTCGACGACGTTCAACAAGGCGACACGGCGAGCCCGCATCGGCACCTGCAGGCCCTCGACGGCGTCGTCGACCAGTGCGTGCACCGTGAACCGCTCCGGGTCGGCCGGACGGTCGGCGCGCGCCAGGGTCAGCAGGGCCGCCGTCGTCTCGTTCATCCGGTCGTTGGTCGCGACGATCCGGGAGAGCGCCCGCTGGATGACCGGGTCGTCGGTCTGGCGCTGGGCGAGCTGCGCGATCGCACGGACGGTGGCGAGTGGGTTCCGGAGCTCGTGGGAGGCGTTCGCGGCGAAGCGGCTCCGTGCTGCGACGCCGGCTTCGAGCCGGTCGAGGAGCGCGTTGAGCGCGATCGCCACGGCTCGGGTCTCGTCCTGCGCGGCCGCGACGGGGACCCGCGCCCGCAGGTCGTCGACGTCGAGTCCGTCGGCGGTGGCGATCACGTCGTGGAGCGGCCGCACCGTGCGCCGGGCGATGAGCCAGCTCACGACGCCACCCAGGACGGTCAACGGCACGAGGACGACGACGGAGCAGAACCAGAACAGCGTGAGGACGTCCTGCCGCCCGTGCACCGTGAAGACGTCGTGCGTCGTGCCGTAGGGGAACGGCCCCGCGGTGATCGTGAACCCGGGAATGATCGTGAGGATCCAGACGACGACGAGGAGCACCGCGATCCCGCCCACCAGGACCGCCGCGGTGCCGAGCAGCGTCATCCGGAACCGGATCCCGCTCGGTCGCCGCAGCCGCTCCCGCATCACGACGTGACCCGAGCGATCCGGTACCCGACCCCTGGGACCGTCTCGATCCGGTCGGCTCCGACCTTCTTGCGGAGTGTCGACACGGTCACCCGCACGGCGTTGGTGAACGGATCGGCGTGCTCGTCCCAGGCCTTCTCGAGCAGTCGCTCGGCGCTGACCACGCCGCCGCCCGCGCGCATGAGGACCTCGAGGACGGCGAACTCCTTGCGGGACAGGTGCAGGACACGGCCGTCGCGGAAGACCTCGCGGTGGAACGGGTCCAGCGTGAGGCCGGCGCGGTGCAGGGTCGGCGGGACGACCGCGGAGGGTCGGCGGTGCAGCGCCGTGACGCGGGCGGTGAGTTCCGCCAGGTCGAACGGTTTCCCGAGGTAGTCGTCCGCGCCGACGGCGAGCCCGGACACCCGGTCCCCGACCGTGGTCGCCGCGGTGAGCATGAGGACGCGCGGCGGCTCCGGCATCGCGACCAGCGCGCGGCACACGTCGTCACCGTGCACGAGGGGCAGGTCACGATCGAGCACGACGACGTCGTACGCGTGCACGTCGACGGCCTCCAGCGCCGCGGCACCGTCACGGACCAGGTCGACGCTGAGCCCGACCAGCTGCAGTCCGGTCTGCACGGCGTCCCCGAGGAACGGCTCGTCCTCGACCACCAACACGCGCACCATGTCAGAACCCTTCGTCGTGTCGGAGCAGGATACGGGCGCCGGGGTAAGGCGAACGTAAGGGGTCGGACGGACGCGCTCGCAACACCGGCTCCGGTGGACTCGCGGCATGTCCGTCACCCTCACACCGCGCGCGCTGCCCTCCCTGACCGGGTTGCGGTGGTGCGCAGCCCTCGCCGTCTGGGCCTACCACCTGCGGAACGTCGGCTTCTTCTCCGGCCGGTCCGAGGAGCTCCTCTCCCGCGTCGTCGGCGGTGGCGACACCGGGGTGTCGCTCTTCTTCGTCCTGTCCGGGTTCGTGCTGGCCTGGTCCCACCGCGACGAGACGAGCCCACAACGGTTCTGGTGGGCGCGCATCGCTCGGATCGCCCCACTGCACCTCACCGCGCTCGCCCTCGCGGTCGCCGTGGTGGCCCCCGCCGTCCCGGAGATCGTGAGTCCGTCGCGGGGCTCGGTCGTCGCGAACGCCCTGCTCATCAGCGCGTGGCGGCCCGACTGGTGGCAGGCCGGGAACCCGGTGAGCTGGTCCCTGGTCTGCGAAGCCGCGTTCTACGCCACCTTCCCGCTGCTCACCCTGGTCCTCCGGCGCGTGTCGACGACGGCGCTGGCGGTCGTCGCGGTCGCGGCGGTCGTGGCCACCTTCGCTGAGCCGTTGCTCGGCCTGCACGCGGTCCAGGCCGTGCTCCCGATCCCGGTCGACGCGGGGCACTCGCCGATCGCACGGTTCCCGGAGTTCCTCCTCGGCGTCGCGGTCGCACGACTGATGCGGACCGGAGCGTGGCGTGGCGCACCGCTCGCGCTGGCGGTCCCGCTCGCGGCCGTCGGGTACGCGGCTACGACCGCCGAACCCTCGAGCCCGTGGCACCTCAGCGGCTTCACGGTCGTCGGGTACGGGCTGCTCGTGACGGCGCTGGCCCGCATCGACCTGTCGGGCCGCCGGAGTCCGCTCGCCAGCGCGCCGATGCGCTGGTTCGGGGAGCTCTCGTTCGCCTTCTACCTCGTGCACCTGCTCGTGTTGCAGTGGCTCCCGACCGTCCTCCCCGCCGACCCCAGCGGCCGCGCGGCGGTGCTGCACGCGCTGCTCGCCCTCGTGGTCGCGACGGCGCTCGCCGCAGGGCTCCACCACGGAGTGGAGCTCCCCGCCCGGGCAGTGCTCCTCGGGAGACACCAGCGCCGGTCAGCGCCGTACGGGCGGCCGACGGTCCGTCCGGAACCGCGTCGCGCTGATCCCGGTCGTCCGCTGGAAGAACCGGCTGAAGTTCGTCGCTTCGGTGAACCCGAGACGCTCCGCGATCCGCGCGACCGGGAGGTCGGTGTACCCGAGCAGGCGCTGCGCCTCGAGCGCGATCCGCCGGTCGATCAGCTGCTTCGGACTCGTGCCGTTCGCCTGGGCCACGGCGCGGGAGATCGTCCGGATGCTGTGCCCGAGGACCTGCGCGTACTCGGCGACGGTGTGCAGCTCGGTGAACCGCCGTTCCACCTCCCTGCGGAACCGGGCCGCGACCGGGTCCTCCACCCCGTCGTCGGCGGCCGCTGCCGCGCCGCGCTCGAGCAGGACGAGGACCGCACGGAGCAGCAGCTGCAGCACCATCCGGGACGGGACCTCGCGGTCGTGCTCGCGCGCGAGCTCGCCGGCGACCGCACGGATCGCGGCGGCGGCTTCCGGGTCCGCGACGGACACCGGCTGGCGCACGCCGATCGCGTCGGCGGCCGGCAGGCTCGCCAGGAACTCGTCGGCGACGAGCAGGTGGAGTCCGTCGAGGTCGCCGTCCTCGAACCGCTGCACCTGCCCAGGTCGCACCCACAGCACCCGGTCACGATCGAGCGGGAAGTCCTCGAAGTCGACCTCTCGCCGGCCGGCGCCCTCGGCGACGACCGTGAGGACGTGGAAGTCGACCCGGTGCTGCCGTCCGTCGGCGCCGAAGCGCATGCGACGCCGCAGGGAGCGGATCCCGACGACCTCGATGCCCGGCACGACGGTCGTCCCGAACGCCAGCTGCTGCATCTGCCCCACACCGACCACCTGTCCCGGATTGATCCGAACGAGTCCACCAGTGCCCTCGATGCCGGAACTCCGTGAGGAGAGTATCGATCCGTGGCCGCGAGCAGCAAGCGGCCGGAGAGAAGGAATCATGAACGGAACCGTCACCGTCCTGGACAAGGGCGAGGTCCGCATCCACAGCTACATGGCGCCCGAGAAGAGCGTCAACGTCACGTCGCAGATCATCGAGACCCCGGAGCGGCTGATCGTCGTGGACGGGCAGTTCCTCGCACCGTTCGCCGACGAGGCCGCCGAGTACGCCCGGTCACTCGGGAAGCCGATCGACCGACTGGTCATCACCCACGGACACCCGGACCACTACGCGGCGGCGGCCCGGTGGGGTGCCCCGCTCGTGTCGCTGCCCGAGGTCCGCGACGCGATCCTCGCCCGCGGCGACGTCCACCTGCCGACCGGCGGCCTGGTCCCGGTGGCCGACGTCACGCCGGACGGGTCCGTGCGGGTCGGCGAGGAGGTCGTCGACGGTGTCCTCCTGACCTTCGAGCACGTCGTCGGCGGCGAGGCGCACGACCAGCTCCTGATCGCGCTGCCCGACCACGGCGTCCTGATCGCCCAGGACCTCGTCTACCACGACGTGCACCTGTACTTCGGCGAGCGGGACATCGACGGGTGGCAGCGAGCCGTGTCGCTCCTCGCGCAGGCGGAGGGGTACGACACGGTCCTCGCCGGTCACGGGCTGCCCACCACCCCGGCGGTCTTCGGCGAACTGGAGCGCTACCTCGCCGACGCCGCGGAGCTGCTCGGTGACGACGGCGCGGCCTACAAGGCGGCCATCACGAAGCGCTACCCGGAGTACGGCGGACAGTTCGTCATCGACATCGCCAACCGGTCCCTGTTCCCCGGGGCAGCAGGCTGATCCACGAGCTGACCACCGGACGGGAGGCGCGGTGCGGGCCCGCACCGCGCCTCCCGTCCGCTCGGTGGTCACCCCACCGCGGCAGCGCGAATCGGGCGCGCGGCGCCTGGATCCTCGCGGTGCCCAGAAACCACGAAAGCCCCCGGTTTCCCGGGGGCTCTCTGCTGGTGGGCGATACTGGGATCGAACCAGTGACCTCTTCCGTGTCAGGGAAGCGCGCTACCGCTGCGCCAATCGCCCAGAGGAGTGTGGAACTGGAGGTGGGGACGGGATTCGAACCCGCGTGGACGGCTTTGCAGGCCGCTGCCTAGCCTCTCGGCCACCCCACCATCGAGGTTCACGTCTCCGTGAGTACCCGAACGGTGGGATACCCTCTGGTGAGTCGTGGTCTTCCGGAGAAGACCACACTCGAGCGGATGACGAGATTCGAACTCGCGACCCTCACCTTGGCAAGGTGATGCGCTACCACTGCGCCACATCCGCATTTGTCCGACCCGCTGTCGCGGCGACGACGTAAACTCTATACGAACCCGAGGGCATCCACCAAAATCCTCCTCGTTCACCGGGCGTGTCCCCCGTGTTCATGCGGATCGGGCCGGGTCGAGCCCCGACGCCACACCCGGGACGCGCGCCGTGTTCGGTGCACGCCCCGGCATCCGCTACTATCGACTGGCACGCACAGTGCAGGGGCGATTGGCGCAGTTGGTAGCGCGCTTCGTTCACACCGAAGAGGTCATCAGTTCGAGTCTGGTATCGCCCACCCACCCGCAAGAGCCCGACGCAGCAGCGTCGGGCTCTTCGCATCTCCCCCGCCGACGACCCGCGGACCACGCGACGGGGACGACACCGCAGACCACGCAGCAGAGCAAGGACGAAGGGGCGCATGACCGACGTCGACCTCGAGTTCGCCCGGGTCCGGGCGGTCCTCGACCGTCCGACCCTGCGGCTGATGTCCCGCCCGACGAGCGCCGTCGTGCTCGCGGTCTTCCGGACCGTGTTCGACCGCGACGTGCAGTACGTCCCCGCGGACCGCATGCACCTGCAGGTCGAGGAGCACGTCGCGCGCCTGCAGGCCGCTGGCGCGCGCACGCCCGCGAACGAGGCCCGCTCGGTAGCCCCGGATGCGGGCATGGTGTCCGAGCAGGGCGAACCGGACGCCCGACCGAACGGCCGCGCGCTCTGCCGTGAGTGGGTGGCCGCGCAGTGGCTCGTCCGGTCGAACTCCCCCGACGGCGACGAGCAGTACTCCCTGACGAGCCACGCGCTCGAGGCCCTGTCCCTCGTCGACGCCCTCTCGTCCGACCGCGCACTCATCAGCGAGAGCCGGCTCGCGATGATCGTCGACGCCGTGCACCGTTGGGCGGCCCGCGCCGAGCCGGACCCCGCGGTCCAGGTCCGCCGGATCGACGCGCAGATCGCCGAGCTGCAGGCCGAGCGCGACCGGCTCGAGCACGGCGAGGTCGACACCGTGGACGACACCCGGATGCGCGACGGCTACACGAACATCTCCGACCTGATCCGGCAGCTGCCGAGCGACTTCAAGCGCGTCGAGGAAGCGGTGGCGGCGATGCACCGGTCGATCGTCGAGGACTTCCGGCAAGAGGTCCGGCCGATCGGCGAGATCCTCGACGACTACCTCGCGCGGACGGACAACCTCATGGAGGCAACGCCCGAGGGCCGCGCGTTCGAGGGTGCCTTCGAGCTGCTCCGCGACGACGCGCTGCTGCTCCGGCTCCGCGACGACATCCAGACGATCCTCGCCCACCCGTTCGCGGACGGTCTCGGGGCGGCGGAGCGCCGGGCGTTCCGGAACACGGTGGTCATCCTCCGGCAGGGCATCGAGGACGTCCTCGCCCAGCGCCGGCAGCTCACGGCCACGCTGCGCGACCAGATCGTGGCGCACGACGTCGCCCGCGACCGCGAGCTCGACGCCGTCCTCCGCTCGGTCGAGCGCGGCCTGGCGACGTGGATGGACCAGGGATCGGCACGTGACCGCCTGCCGCTCGGCCTGCTGCCGGCGACGGCCGAGGTCGGCACGCTTCGCGAACGGTTCTACGACCCGGACGCCGAGTCGGTCCCACCCGCGATCGAGGAGCCGGACGACGACGTCTTCGAGGAGCTCGACGTCGAGACCCTGCGCCGACACGGTGGCCCCTTGCTCACCGAGCTGCGCGCGGCGCTCCGCTCGGCCTCGGCCGACTCCAGCGTGGACGCCTTCCACGGGCTGCCGCCGGAACAGCGGCGCCCGGTCGAGCTCTTCGGCCTCGCCCACCTGCTCACCGGCCACGACGACTTCGAGTCCGCAGCGCACCTCGCCGAGCACCGGACGGTCCGCCCGGACGGCCGCTCGGTCACCTTCCACATGCCGACGGCAGCGCTCACCGACGAGCGGCGCGGCCCGGACCCGGACACGACGAACGACGAACACGCACAGGAGGCGCGGTGAGCGACACGACACCGGCACCCGTCGACGAGACGGTCCCCTACGACGACCCCGCAGCCGTCCAGCAGGACGACGAACGGGACGAGACGAGCTTCGCCCTCTTCGAGGGCGACGAGGGCCGTCTCGACGACCGGCAGCGCCGCGCCCTCGTGGCGCTGCTCCGCAGCCCCTACGTGAGTGCACGCACCCACACCGACGAGTGGCGCGCGGTGCTCGACGCGGAGCACCAGCTCCGGTCGCGGCTCAACGACCTGTTCCTCGAACTGCACGTGGACCGCGACCGCGAGGTGGCGTGGAAGCGCCAGGCCCGCTCCGAGAGCCAGCGCCGCGGGTTCCCGACGCTGCTCCGCGACGTCCCGTACACGCGCGAGGAGACGATCGTCCTCGTCTACCTGCGGATGCGGCTGCGCGCCGACACCCGTCCCGGTCCGGACCAGGTCGTCGTCGACCGCTCCGAGATCCTCGGCCACGTCGCCGGGTTCCGTCCCGCGACGGCGACCGACCGCACCCGTGACGAGGGCCGCGTGGCGAAGGCCGTCGAACGCCTCGTGACCGCCCGGATCCTGCTCAAGACCAGCGACCCGGACCGGTTCCGGATCGCCAGCGTGGTCGAGGTGCTGCTCCCGCTGGAGCGGCTGCGCGACCTGGACACGTGGTTGGCGAACACGGCGCTCCGGACCACCACCGCGCACGCCGACGCGACCACCCCGGACGGCGAGCCGACCGACGGGGACGACCCGTCCCTCCCGGCAGACGAGACCGACACCGACGACGAAGGCGAGACGGACGCATGACCGACACCGCGACCGACTCCTTCGGCATCCCCGCCCTGTTCGACACGGTCGCGCAGTGGCGCGCCGAGTCCATGCAGGTCGTGAACTGGGGCGGGTTCCACGGCCACCGCCAGGTCGAGCTCTCCGGCACCGCCACGCTCATCTCGGGCGCGTCCGGCACCGGCAAGTCGACGCTGATGGACGCGTACCTCGCCGTCATGATGCCGTCGGACGTGCCGTTCAACGGCGCGTCGAACGACGCGACCACCGGGCGCGCGCGGAGCGCCGACCAGCGCAACCTGCTCACGTACCTGCGGGGCAAGGTGGACACCCGTCGCGACCCCGAGTCCGGGAGCCTGCGCGACGTCAACCTGCGCGGTGACGACCAGACCACCTGGGGCGCCGTCGCGGTGACGTTCCGGAACGACGACGAGCGGCGGTTCACGGTGCTGCGCACGTACATCGTGCCGAAGCGTGCGCGCGGGGTCGGCGACATCCAGATGACCATGGCGACGGTCGACGACACGTTCGACCTGCGCCGGCTCGAGGAGTTCGTCCCGTCGCGGTTCCACCACCTCGAGCTGACCGGACGCGTGCCGGGGCTCGTCATCCGCGACACCTACCAGGAGCTCGCGTACACGCTGCAGACCCGGCTCGGGATCGGCGACTCCGGCGGTGGCAACCGGGCGATGCGCCTGCTCGCACGGATCCAGGCCGGCCAGCACCTGCCGACCGTCGACGCGCTCTACAAGTCGCTCGTGCTCGAGACCCCGGGCACGTACGAGGCGGCCGACCGTGCCCTCGCCCACTTCTCCGCCCTCGACGAGGCGTACGAGGCGATGGACACCGAGGAGCGCAAGGTCCGCATCCTCTCCCCCATAACGGAGCTGCACGCCGAGATCGCCCGGTCGAAGGCGGCGGCCGAGGCCCTGGACGGCATCGCACCCGGCGCCGAGGTCTCGCCCTTCGCGCACTGGACGGCGTCGCGCAAGCGGTCGCTGCTCGACGCCGAGGTCGACCGCAACGGGCGGGAGCGCACGGCGGCGCGCGCCGAGGTCGCCGCCGCCGAGGCCCGGCACGCCGCGGTCGAGATCGAACTCCGCGACGCCGAGGCCCGGCTCCGCGACCAGGGCGGCAACGCCCTCGCGCAGCTCGAGGACCGCATCGACCGCCGGACCCGCGAGCGGGACGCCGTCGTCCGGTCCCGGGCGACGTTCGACGAGCGGACCGCCGTGCTCGGCACGACGGTCGACTCGGAACGGGCCTTCACCGCTGCCCAGCGGACCGCCCACGACTTCCTCGGGACCTACGCCGCCGAGCGCTCGGACCTCGACGACCGTCGCGACGCCCTGACGCGCGAGGAGTACCCGCTCCTCGACCGCGAGCGGACCCTACGGCAGGAGCGCCAGTCGCTCGAGCACCGTCAGGGCGCGATGCCGCTCCCGATGCACGAGGCTCGGCTGGCCATGGCCCGCGCGGCCGGCATCGACCCGTCCGAGTTGCCCTTCGTCGCCGAACTCCTCGACGTGCTCCCCGGCGAGGAGCGCTGGCGCACCGCGATCGAGTCCGTCCTGGCGCCCGTCGCCCGGACGCTGCTCGTCGACCAGGACCGCCTCGCCGACTTCAGCGAGGCGATCGACGCACTCCGCCTGCCCGTGCGCGTGCAGTTCGAGGGCGTGCCGACCGGGCCGCACATCGACGTCGACGGCGACCCGTCCATGGTGTCCGGCAAGCTCGCCATCAAGCCCTCGCCGTTCAGCACCCGGGTGCGGGAGCGGATCGAGTCCGACCGCACCGACGCCCGGTGCGTCGCCGATGCCTCGGAACTCGGCGGTGGCGGCCGTCGTGTGACCGAGTCCGGCCAGCTCCGTGACGGTCGGCGTGGCGCACACGGCGACCGGCGCCAGGCGAACGTCATCGGCTTCACGAACGAGGCCAGGGTCGCCTCGGTCGAGCAGGAACTCGCCGCGATCGCCCAGGACCTCGCCACGCTCGAGGCCCGCCGCACCGACGTCGCGCAGGACATCACCGCCCTGGACGTCCTGCGCCAGGCGCACCAGCACGTCGTGGACGTCACGTGGGAGGCGATCGACGTCGCCGGCCTCGAGGACTCGCTCGCCCGGCTCGACCAGGAACGCCAGGCGCTCCTCGCCGCCGACGACGGCCTCCGCACCCTGCGCACGGCCGTCGGTCGGCTCCGCGCCGCCCTCGACGAGGCGTCGGACCGTCGCGCCGCCGCCCGCCAGTCGGTCGCCCGGCTCGAGGAGCGGCACGCCGTGCTCGTGGACGGTCAGGACGCCGCGGCCGAGATCCTGTCGCGCTTCGAGGACACCCCGCAGTCGCTGCCCGACGTCGAACAGGCCCGACTGCTCGAGGAGACGTTCGCCGAGGTCGGTGCACCGGACGGGGTCGACGGCTTCGACGACGCCACCCGCCGCCTGAAGCGCCGCCTCGAGGAACGGCTGTCACAGGCGCTCGACGGTGCGGCCTCGGCCTCGACGGCGTTGACGCTGACGTTCCAGCGCTACCAGGACGCCTGGCCGGACCCCAACCTCGGGACGGGCGTCGCGTCCTACCCCGACTACCGGGCCATCCTCGACCAGATCGTCGCGACCGGGCTGCACTCCCGGCGCAGCGAGTGGCGTCGACGGCTGTCGCAGTGGAGCGGCGAGGACCTCGTCCCCCTCGCCGGCGCCTTCGACCGTGCCGTCGTCGAGATCGAGGAGCGACTCGAGCCCGTCAACGAGATCCTGCGCGAGCTGCCGTTCGGTGCCAACCGCGACCGGCTCAAGATCCAGATCCGCCGGGTCACCCGAGAAGAGGTGACGGCCTTCCGCCGCGAACTCCGGGCGCTGTCGGCGTCGGTCGACACCGAGTTGACCGACGACGTGCTGGAGACCCGGTTCCGCCGGCTCCGGCGCTTCATGGCCGTCATCCGTCCGGACCCGTCCGTCCCGCGCGGTGGCCGGACCACCCAGCGCGACGCCGTGCTCGACGTCCGCCGGCACATGGAGATCACGGCCGTCCGGTACGACACGTCCGGCGACGACCTCGGCGTGTACTCGTCGCTCGGGGACAAGTCGGGCGGTGAGACGCAGGAGCTCGTGGCGTTCATCGTCGGCGCGGCACTCCGGTACCAGCTCGGCGACGAGACCCGACCGCGGCCCCGGTTCGCGCCGGTGTTCCTCGACGAGGCGTTCATCAAGGCCGACTCGGAGTTCGCCGGCCGGGCCGTCACCGCGTGGCTGCGCCTCGGGTTCCAGCTCGTCGTCAGTGCGCCGCTCGACAAGGTGACCGCCCTCGAGCCCTCGATGGAGCGGCTCCTGTCGATGCGGAAGCACCCGGACACCGGGCACTCCTCGATCACCGAGATCGCCCGCGTGGCGTCGGACGCCTAGGCGCGTCCGTCCCGCCCGCGGGCCGGGGTCGCGGGCCGCGGGGTTCGCGGGCCGCCGAGGTCGCGGGGTTCGCGGTCCGCCGAGGTCGCGGGCTGCCGAGGTCGCACGAACTGCCGCCCGCGCCGGCCCCGGCGGCACCTCGTGCGACCGTGACGGTGGGCGCGCGGCATGTCGTGCGACCGGGTCGGACCTCGCCACCACCCCCGGACTGGGGTCCCGCCAGCAGCAGGATGGCGGACATCCCTTGACTACGATCGCCAGGAGCTCCACCGACTCCAGCAAGGACCGTACCGTGACCATTCGCACACGCACCGCAGGCGCGATCGTCACCGGGCTCCTCGTCGTGGGCACGCTCGCTGCGTGTGTCCCGTCCTCGACGGCGCCGGGGTCGACAACGGCGTCGGCCACCGCAACTGCGACCCCGCCGGCCACGCCCACGTCGACGCCGACGCCGACGCCCACCCCGACGCCGACGCCCACCCCGGACACGACCCCGCTCCCCGTCGGCGACGTCACCTCGAACGGCCGGACGTGGCACCAGACGTACGCCGAGGACTTCACGAAGCCCGCCGCGCTCGGCCAGGTCGCCGCCGTCTACCCCGGCATGGGCTTCTACGACGGATTCCAGGACACCAGCGGACTCGGGACGTACGCCCCCACCAAGGTGCTCTCCGTCGCGGACGGCAACCTCGACTTCGACTTCCACGCCGAGGACGGCCGACCCCTCGTCGCGGCCGTCATGCCGGACGGGTACGCCCCGCACACCACCGTCCGCGTGAGCATCCGCTACAAGACCTCGGTCACGGCCGGGTACAAGTTCGTCGGCATGCTGTGGCCGTCCTCCGACCAGTGGAACGACGGCGAGATCGACTGGCCCGAGTCACTCACGCTCGGGGCATCGCCGCGCCCCGCGTCCGCGATCCCGGGCACGTACGCGAACCGTCACGTGCGGTACGACCGCTCCGTGCAGGTGCACGCGAAGACGGACACCACCGAGTACCACGTCGCCACGACCGAGTGGGACCACGGCATCGTCCGGTTCTACTGGGACGGCGAGCTCGTCTCCTCCACCACCACGGCCGTGCCGACCACGCCGATGCGGGTCACCCTGCAGGGCGAGACGTGGACCGATCACGGCTCCGTCCCGACGGGTGCGGCCGGCACGGTCTCCGTCGACTGGATCTCGATCTGGGACTGACCCGGCGCGGGCGTCACACGACCGCTCGGCACGGCCGTCACACGACCGCTCGGCGCGGCCAGCACCCGACCACGGGGAGCGGGCGGCGGGAGCGGCGCGGTACGGTGGGCGCGTGTTCGGACGCCGCTCCCCCAACCCCCGCCCCGACGACCAGCCGGGTCTCGGCATCGGCGCCCTCGTTCGGGTCGTCGACACCGACCACGGCGGCGAGCAGTGGGCCGACGAGCCGATCGGCGTCGTCGTGGCCCCCGGTGGCAGCCAGATCGGCGGGACGCAGCGCACGTGGACCGTCGCGTTCGAGGAGCCCGTCTACACGAAGGACGGCCGCGGCCCGTTCGAGCGCGCGACCGTCCTGAGTCGTCAGCTGGTGCCTGTCGAGCCGGCACCGGACACCGAGGGCTAGTACTCCTCGTTGCCGCTCTTCATCATGGCCGCGAAGGCCATGCAGGTCCCGACGCCGCCGAGCACGCCGATGCCGATGATGATGCCTGCGATGAGTTCGAGCATTGGTGACTCCTTGGTTCCGGGGCCGGTCTGGCTGCCCTCAGGTTAGCGGATGCCGCGCATGAGCTTCAGCACCGGCTTGACGAGCACGAGCAGGACGACCCCGACCGCGACGGCGACGAGGCCGAGGACCGCGAAGTACGGCGCCTCGTCCTTCGGGTCGTAGTACTGCGACAGCACGCCCGTGACGGCGGTGCCGAGCGACACCGACAGGAAGAACAGCGCCACCATCTGCGTTTGGAACTTCGGCGGTGCGAGCTTGGTGGCCACGGACTGCCCGACCGGGGACAGCAGGAGCTCGGCGATCGTGAAGACGAGCAGGATCCCGACGAGGGCGACCAGCGGCGTGCCGTTCTGCCCGGTGCCGACGAACGGCAGGAAGAGCAGGAACGCGATGCCCATGATGCCGGTGCCGAGGGCGAACTTCGTCGGGGTGGAGGGCTGCCGGCCGCCGAGCTTCGTCCAGATCGCGGCGAACACGCCCGACAGCACGATGATGAAGACCGGGTTGATCGACTGCACCCACGAGACGGGCATCTCCCAGCCGAACAGCGACCGGTCGAGGCGTTCGTCGGAGTACACGGTCACGACGGTGAACTGCTGCTGGTAGAGCGACCAGAACACCGCGCTGCCGATGAAGAGCGGGATGAAGGCGAGGACGCGCGACCGCTCCTTCGCGGTGATCCCGCTGGAGAGGATGACGACGAAGTACCCGATGGTCGCGACGATGACGATGGCGACGACCACGGTCGGCAGGTTGTCGACGTTGAGCAGCCCGGTCAGCACGGCCGCGACGATCACCACGAGCGCCACGACGACGAGCACGCCGACGAGCGGGAGCCGACGGCGGTCGACGGGGTTCGTGACGTGGCGCACCGCGTCCGGCAGCTTGCGGCGTCGGATCGCGTACTGCACGAGCCCGGCCGCCATGCCCACGGCGGCGAGACCGAAGCCGTAGTGGAACCCGAGGGAGCTCTGCAGCAGACCGGTCAGGAGCGGCCCGAAGAACGCGCCGAGGTTGACGCCGAGGTAGTAGAGCGAGAAGCCGGCGTCCCGACGGGGGTCGTCACGGCTGTACAGGCCGCCGACGATGGTGGTCGCCGTCGCCTTGAGACCGCCGGAGCCGAGGGCGATGAGCACGAGGCCGACGCCGACGCCCGCCACCCCCGGGAGGAGCGCGAGGGCGATGTGTCCGAGCATCACGACGATCGCGCTGCCGAAGAGCGTCCGGTCCGCGCCGAGCAGCCGGTCGGCGATCCACGCGCCGATGATCGTGAACAGGTACACCGCGCCGCCGTAGGCGCCCATGATGCCGGTGGCGACGCCCTTGTCGATGCCCAGCCCGCCCTGCGAGAGCGTGTAGTACATGTAGATGAGGACGATGCCCTGCATCCCGTAGAACGAGAAGCGCTCCCAGAGCTCGACGGCGAACGGCGTCGACAACTCGAACGGTTGCCCGAAGAACGTCCGCTGGCGTGCGGGTGTGGTGGTACCTGACATGCCGGACAGTCTGCCCTCGGCGGGACCGTCGCGCACAATCGTCTAGCCCTGCTCAGGAATTCACCGGCCGGTGGTTTGGAGGGTTCCCACCACCGCACCCGACACGAGCGGCCCGCTCGTTGTGCTGCCCTGACGGCGTTCACCCGACTCGCGGGTCGGCTCAATAGCGTGGGTTCTGCAACACGGGACAGAGCAGTTCAGGAGGGCTCCGACCATGGTCGACACCGCACCCGTCCACAGCACGAACACGCCGAAGGCCGACGCCACGGGCGACCCCGCAGCGGGCACCCCCGTCGGCGGGACGGACACCGACGTCCGGATCGACGTGGACCTCCTCGGCGAGCACCTGCTCGGTCGCTGGGCCGAGGACCGCCGCATCTCGCGTCGCCTCGCACTCGACCCCGCGATGCACAAGGTCGAGGGCATGCCCTACGCCGACGCCCGCGCCCGGACGCTCGACCAGCTCCGGATCCTCGTCGACGCGGGTGCGATCCAGCGCCCCTACCCCGAGGAGTTCGGCGGCTCGAGCAACCACGGCGGGAACCTCGCAGCGTTCGAGGAGCTCACGACGGCGGATCCCTCGATGCAGATCAAGGCCGGTGTGCAGTGGGGGCTGTTCGGCTCCGCGGTCCACCACCTCGGGACCGAGCGGAACCACCGCGAGTTCCTGCCCGGCATCGTCTCGTTCGAGGTGCCCGGGTGCTTCGCGATGACCGAGACCGGACACGGGTCGGACGTCCAGAGCATCGCCACGCGCGCCACGTACGACCCGGACACCGAGGAGTTCGAGATCCACACGCCGTTCCGCGGTGCGTGGAAGGACTACATCGGCAACGCCGCCCTGCACGGCAAGGCGGCGGTCGTCTTCGCGAAGCTCGTGACGAAGGGCGTCGACCACGGCGTCCACGCGTTCTACGTGCCGCTCCGTGACGCCGACGGCGCGTTCCTGCCCGGCGTCGGCGGCGAGGACGACGGCTACAAGGGCGGCCTGAACGGCATCGACAACGGCCGCCTGCACTTCGACCACGTCCGGGTCCCCCGGACGAACCTGCTCAACCGCTACGGCGACGTCGCCGCGGACGGCACCTACTCCTCGCCGATCGCCTCCCCCGGTCGCCGGTTCTTCACCATGCTCGGCACCCTCGTGCAGGGCCGCGTGTCGCTCGACGGCGCCGCGGTGGTCGCGCAGAAGATCGGCCTGCAGATCGCGCTGACCTACGCGGCCGAGCGGCGCCAGTTCCCCACGGGTGACGGCACCGAGGGCGTCCTGCTCGACTACGGCCGGCACCAGCGTCGGCTGATCCCGCGCCTCGCGACGGTGTTCGCGCAGTCGTTCGCGCACGAGAAGCTCCTGCGGACGTTCGACGACGTGTTCAGCGGGCGCGAGGACACCCCGCAGCGCCGCGAGGACCTCGAGACCCAGGCGGCGGCCTTCAAGTCGATGTCGACGTGGTCGGCGCTCGACACGCTCCAGGAGTGCCGCGAGGCCTGCGGCGGCGCCGGGTTCCTCGCCGAGAACCGTCTGACCGGGCTGCGCGCCGACCTCGACGTGTACGTGACGTTCGAGGGCGACAACACCGTCCTGCTCCAGCTCGTCGGCAAGCGCCTGCTCACCGACTTCCGCGCGAAGGCCCCGAAGGACGCGGCCTCCACGGCGAAGTTCGTCGCGGCCCAGGCGGCCACGAAGCTCGCCGACGCCACGGGCATCCGGCGTCTCGGCCAGACCGTCGCCGACCGCGGCTCCCTCGCCGCCTCCGTCACCGACCTGCAGGACGCGTCGACCCAGCGGGACCTGCTCGCGGGACGCGTCGACACGATGGTCACGGAGATCGGCATGCGGCTGGCGTCGGCGGGCAAGGACCGCGCACGCGCAGCACGACTGTTGAACCGGTCCCAGCACGAGCTGATCGAGGCCGCGAAGGCGCACGCCGAGCTCATGCAGTGGGAGGCGTTCACCGAGGCCATCGACGAGGTCCCGCCCGGCGACACCCGCCGCGTGCTGGTCTGGCTCCGCGACCTGTTCGCGCTCGGGCTGCTCGAACAGCACCTCGACTGGTACCTCATGCACGGCCGGATCACGGCGCAGCGCGCGCGGGCGGTGTCGGCGTACATCGACCGGCTCGTGGCCCGGGTCCGACCGGTCATCCCGCAGCTGCTCGACTCGTTCGGCTACGAGCCCGGTCACGTCCGCGCGCCGATCGCCCTCGGCGCCGAGCAGGCCCGCCAGGACGAGGCGCGCGCGTGGTTCGCCGCAGAGGCCGCAGCGGGTCGCCTGCCCGAGCCGGAGAAGAAGCCCCGGCCCTAGTCCTCGCCGAGCATCGGGCACGACCGCGCCCCGTGTCGAACACTGCGCCCCGGATGGTCGGGGCGCACTGTTCGACACGGGGCGCGTTTCGAGAGCGCGAGCACGCGCACGCAAGCGACCGCGAGAGCCGGCGCGCAAGCGACCACGCGAGCAGCGCGCAGGCGCGCCTCGGGCCCCGCGTCAGGCGTCGCCGGTGGCGCCGCGGTCGCCGAGCGCCCGGCGGAGCCGCGCCTCGGCGTCGTCCCCGGGTCCGGCCGCAGCGGCGGCCGCCTCGGCGTTCGCCTCGGTCACCGCACGGACGACCTCTTCGCGCTGGATCTTCACCCCGCGCGGCGCGTCGATGCCGATGCGCACGCCGTCCCCGCGGCTGTCGAGCACCGTGATGACGATGTCGTCACCGACGAGGATCCGCTCGCCGACCTTCCGCGTGAGTACCAGCACCCGTTCAGCCTAGCGACACGACGGGGACTCCCAGCAGGTCGACCGACTCCGGCGTGGCGGTCTCCCCCGCGCCGATCGCGACGACCCCCGCGACGGGTGCCCGCTCGGCGACGGTGGCGAGCATGCGTGCCGCGTCCTCGGGCTTCCGTCCGACGTCCACGACGACCCAGACCTGGTCGGGTGCGAGCCCGTCGGTGGTCCGGACGTCGTCCCACGCAGCGACCGCGAGCAGCGCGGAGCCGTCGCGCACGCCCTCGGCGCGGGCGAGGATCCCGCTCCGGCGGTCGGCGGCGTCGGTCGGGCGCAGTGCGTACCGTGCCGCGAACAGCCCGGCGGCCGCGTCCACGTCGTTCGGCCGTCCGACGAGGAGCACGAGGTCGCCGTCGGCGGACCGCACCGACGGCACGGGCCGGACGATCGCCCGGGCGGCGACCGCCTGCTCGGCGACCACCTCGTCGAGGAGCCGCGCCGCGCCTCCCGTCCCGACGGCGGGCCGGCGCGGCAGGGCCGACGCGACCGGCAGGCCGGTGTCGTCCTGGAGGCGCGACCCACCCGGCTCGCCGATCCCCGCCTCCGGCAGTCCACGCGTCGGGCGCGCAGCGCTCCCCGTGATCCCGTCGGCGACGAAACCGTCGAGCACCGACGCGAACGCGTCGGCGCGCGTCGATGCGGTCCCGTCGTGCCCGGCGATGCGCGCCTCGGCGGCCTCGGCGTCGGCCAGGAGCGCGGCGATCCCCACCCGCTGCACCGGCGAGTCGCTGATGGCGACGCGCGCGGTCGGGACGTCCTCGGGGGCGAGGACCTCGACGGTCGCCTCGACGTGCGCCTTGCGGAAGAGGCCGCCGATGCCGGGGGTCGTCACGCGCTCGGCGGCGACGATGCGCGCCGCCGGACCGAACTCCGCGCGGACGGCGTCACGGAGCTGGTCGAGCGTGGCGCCGTTACGCTGCAATCGGGTCGGCGGCACGGACCACTCCCACGGTCTCGATGGTGGAGCCCGCGGCGGTGGCCTCCTGGTAGGAGAGCACCGGCAGGCCGTTCGACTGGGCCGAGACCATGCGGTGCACGGCCGGTCGGAGCTGCGGGGCGCAGACCAGGACGGCGGACAGCCCCTGGTCCTCCACCGAGCGCACGGCGTCGCGCAGCGACCCCAGGACCTGCTCGATGCGGTGCGCGTCGAGGACGATCTGGGTCCCGTGCTCGGACGGTCGGAGCCCCTCGAGCATCGACTGCTCGAGCAGCGGGTCGATCATGATCACCCGGAGCGTGCCGGCGTCGAGGTAGCGGGCGGGGAGCGCCGGGCCGAGCGATGCGCGGGCGGCCTCCACCAGCCCCTCGAGGTCGGTCGACACCTTGGCGCGGAGCGTGAGTCCCTCGCAGATCCGGCCGAGGTCGTTGATCGGGACCCGCTCGACGAGGAGTCCCTGCAGCACCCGCTGGAGCTCGGCGAGCGAGAGCATCCCCGGGACGAGCTCCTCGACGGCCGCGGGGTTGACCTGCTTGACCCCCTCGGTGAGGACCTTGACGTCCTCGCGGGTGAGGAGCCTCGCGGCGTTGTCGCCGATGATCGCCTGCAGGTGGGTGACGAGCACGGAGACGCGGTCGATCACGGTCGCGCCGGTCATCTCGGCGGCGTGCCGGAGCTCGGCCGGCACCCACTTGCCGGCGAGCCCGAAGACCGGTTCGACGGTGGTCTCACCGGGGAGTCCCTCGAGGTGGTCCCCCAGGGCGAGCACGCTGCGCGACGGAGCGGTCCCCCGGCCGGCCTCGACGCCCGCGATCCGGATGGCGTACGTCGACGGCGGGAGCTCGATGCTGTCGCGGGTGCGGACCGGCGGCACGACGATCCCCATGTCGATCGCGATCTTCCGGCGGAGTGCCCGCACCCGGCCGAGCAGGTCGTCGGAGGCGCCGGAGACCATGTCGACCAGGTCGGGGGCGAGCAGGATCTCGAGGGCGTGCACGCGCATCTGCTCGATGAGGTCCTCGGGGGTGTCGGCGTTCGGCGCGGCGGACGCGGCTGCCTCCTGCTGGGCGAGCGCCGCCGCCTCGCGCTTCGCGGTCTGCCCGAGGCGCCACGCGACGACGAGCAGGGTCGCGCCGATGACGAGGAACGGGACGATCGGCATGCCCGGGATGAACCCCATCGCGATCGCGGCGACGCCCGCGATCGCGAGGGCGTTCCGCGACTGGGTGAGCTGCGTCGTCGCGGACGCGCCGATCTCGGTCTCCGCACCGGAGCGGGTGACGATCATGCCCGTCGACACCGCCATGAGCAGCGCGGGGATCTGCGTGACGAGCCCGTCGCCGATGGTCAGGATGCCGTACTTCGACAGGGCGTCGGTGATCGACAGCCCGTTCTGCACCATGCCGATCGCGATGCCGCCGACGAGGTTGATGACGATGATCAGGATGCCGGCGATCGCGTCACCCTTGACGAACTTCGACGCACCGTCCATCGCGCCGTAGAAGTCGGCCTCGGCGGAGACCGCGGCACGGCGCTCCTTGGCCTGGGCGTCGGTGATGAGCCCGGCGTTGAGGTCCGCGTCGATCGCCATCTGCTTGCCGGGCATCGCGTCGAGGGTGAACCGGGCCCCGACCTCGGCGACGCGTTCGGCACCCTTCGTCACGACGACGAACTGGATGACGACGAGGATCAGGAAGATCACCGCGCCGATGATGATCGACCCGGAGACGGCGACGTGGCCGAACGCCTGGATGACGTCGCCGGCGAACCCCTCGCCGAGCACGAGGCGGGTCGACGCGACGTTGAGGCCGAGCCGGAACAGCGTCGCGACGAGCAGCAGCGACGGGAACACCGAGAAGTCGAGCGGCTTCTTCACGAACAGCGTCGTGAGCAGGATCACCAGCGCCAGCAGGATGTTGCAGATGATGAGGAAGTCGAGCAGGAACGACGGCACCGGCAGGATCAGCAGCAGGATGATGCCGACGATGAAGACCGGGACGGCGAGCTTCGGCAGGTCCGTGCGGTTCATGCGGGGACTCCCTCGGTGGCGGTGGTGGTGGCGGACGGGACGGGATCGGGTCGTGGCGTGCGGAGCTTCCGGGGCCGGAGGTCGCCGCCGATGGTGGCCGGGTCGATGACCGTCGCGACCTCGTCCGGGGTGGTCGGCCGCGGCGGGGCGTGGGTGCCGGCCGCCGCTCCCCTGGCCTTCAGGGCCATGACGAACGACAGGACGCGGGCGACCGGCGTGTAGAGGTCGACCGGCACCTCCTGCCCGAGCTCGCACGCGGCGTGCAGCGCCCTGGTGAGCGGCACGTCCTGCACGATCGGCACCCGGGCCTCGAGCGCCTTGTCGCGGATCATCGCGGCGACCGGTCCGGCGCCCTTCGCGACGACGCGCGGCGCGGACCTGCCCGGCTCGTACGACAGTGCGACGGCGTAGTGCGTCGGGTTGGTCATGACGACGTCCGCCGTGCCGATCGCCTGCACCATCCGGTTCCGGCTCATCGCGAGCTGGCGTGACCGACGCTGCGACTTCACGAGCGGGTCGCCCTCGGCGTGCTTGTTCTCGTCCTTGACCTCGCGCTTGGTCATCATCGTGCGCTTGCGGTTGCGGCGGATCACGACGAAGACGTCGAGCGCGGCGAGGACCAGCCCGGCGACGATCGCGGCCCGCAGCAGCGTGCCCGTGCCGGCGGCCGCGGCGTCCAGCACCGCGGACAGCGGGAGCGATCCGCTCGTCATGAGGACCGGGACGAGCGCCTGCACGGCCGTCCAGAGGACGAGGCCCACGACCGCCGTCTTGAGGAGCGCCTTGCACCCGTTCCAGAGCGCCTGGGTGCCGAACACCCGCTTCAGGCCCTGGATCGGGTCGAAGTGCTCGGGCTGCGGCGTCAGCTTCCGGATGTGCACGCCGCCCTGCGCGACGGCCGCGGCGAGCACGGCGACGGCGACGACGGCGAGCATCGGGCCGAGGGTTCCGCCGAGCGAGGCGAGGGCCTCGTGGAAGACGGCGTTCATCGTGCCGATGGTGGGGTCGGCGATGACGCGCTGCACGGACCGGAGCTGCGACGAGCCCGCGGCGGCGGCGTTGCCGATCGCGGACGGCATCATGAGCGCCGCGACGGCGATGCCGATCCACGCGCCGAGGTCCTGCGAGCGACCGATCTGGCCCTTCTGGTGGACCTCGCGCATGCGCTTCTGGGTGGCCTGTTCGGACCGTTCCCCGCTGTCGGACACGTCGTCACCCCCGTCCGGTGATCGCGGCGACCGCGTCGCCGGTGAGCGACGACACGACGGACGGCAGGGCCATGAAGAGCGCCCCGGCGAAGACGACGGTCAGGCCGATCTTGATCGGGAAGCCCATCTGGAAGGCGTTGAGCGCCGGGGCCACACGGGTGAGCAGCCCGAGCCCGACGTCGGCGAGGAACAGCACGACCACGAGCGGGCCGGCGATCTGCAGCGACGACAGGAACATCTGGGTCAGGGCGGTGAGGAGCACGGACGCCAGGCCACCGAGGTCGAACGTGCCGGTCAGCGGCACCGCGTCGAAGGACCGCACGAGCCCGGCGACGATGAGCTGGTACCCGCCGGAGGCGAACAGGAGCGCCAGCGCCGCCATCTGGAACAGCCGCGTGAACTGTGCGCCGTTCACCTGGGACTGCGGGTCGTACGCCTGCGCGAGCGTGAACCCGCCGAACAGGTCGACGAGCGCGCCGGCCGACTGCACCGCGGCGAACACGAGGAACACCAGGAAGCCGAGGGCCAGCCCGACGAGCAGCTGGGTGAGGAGCGCGAGCAGGAACGGCCCGGTCGCGAGCGACTCGTAGCCGACCGCGACCCGCGGGGCGACGCCGATGGCCAGCCCGATGCCGAGGATCACCTTCACCGTCGCCGGGAACGCACGGTACGAGAACGGCGGGGCGATCACGAAGAAGGCGACGAGGCGCACGCCGGCGAGCATGGTCGCCTCGAGGCGGTCGGCATCGATCGACAGCTCCATCAGCCGGACCCCAGGAGCTTGGGGATCATGTCGAAGGCGGCGTGGGTGAACCCGACCATCTCCGAGATCATCCAGTTGCCGCAGACGACCAGCGCGATCGCGACGGCGACGGCCTTCGGCACGAAGGAGAGCGTGACCTCCTGGATCTGCGTGACGGACTGGAACAGGGAGATCGCGAAGCCCACGACGAGCGAGGTCACGAGCACGGGCGCGGCGAGCTTCGCCGACACCAGGAGCGCCTGCAGCGTGAGGTCGATGACGGCCTGCTGGTCCATCAGTGCACCACCTGGTAGCTCTCGATGAGGGACTTGATGATGAGCCCCCACCCGTCGACGAGGACGAACAGCAGGATCTTGAACGGGAGCGAGATCATGACCGGCGGGAGCATCATCATGCCCATCGACATGAGCGCCGCCGAGACGACGAGGTCGATCACCAGGAACGGGATGAAGATGACGAACCCGATGATGAAGGCGCTGCGGAGCTCGGAGATCACGAACGCGGGGATCACCGTCGTCATCGGGACGTCGGCCATCGACTTCGGGTTGTCCTGCCCGGCGGCACGGGTGATGAGCGCCACGTCCTCCTCGCGCGTCTGGTGCAGCATGAAGGTCCGGAGCGGCTTCGTCCCGATCTCGACGGCCTGGGCGAAGTCGAGGTGCCCGGCGAGGTAGGGCTGCAGGGCGTCGTCGTTGATGTGGCCGAGCACGGGCGCCATGACGAACAGCGACAGGAACAGCGCGAGGCCGGCGAGCACCTGGTTCGGCGGGATGGACTGCAGCGCCAGGGCGTTCCGGGTCATCGCGAGCACGACGAAGATCTTCGTGAACGACGTCATCATGAGCATCAGGGCGGGCGCGACGCTCAGCAGCGTGATCCCGATCAGCGTGACGACGGCGGACGACGGGGTGCCGTCCGGTCCGTTCACGCTGACGCTGAAGTCACCGGTCGCGGGCGCCGTGGGCGTGGCGGGAGCGGTCGGCTGGACGACGCCGGCCGCGTGGGCGCCGGTGGCGGTGAGCATGAGGAAGCCGGCCACGACCGTCACCCCCAGCAGCAGGAGGGCGATCAGACGTCCGGTCCGCGCCGCGGTCACCCGGCCCGCCGGTTCCGGAGCGCCGAGGCGGCCTGCCGCCAGGTGTCGGCGGACAGGATCGACCCCTGCAGCTGCTGGGCGGTCGGCAGTGCGGCACGCTGCGGGCGACGGTTGCGGGGGCGCATGGGCAGCGGCTGCGCCGCGTCGGACGGGAGGGACGGGTCGGCTGCCGTCTGCTGCGCGAGTTCCTGACCGAACCGCTCGGCCGACGGGGTCGGACGCACGGGCAGCGTCACGGGTCCGGTCACGATGGTGAGTTCCGGCGCGGGCGCCTGCCCGCTGGTGAGCAGTGCGACGCCGTGCTCGGAGACACCGAGCACGAGGCGCTCGCCCTCGACGTCGACCACGACGACGCTCGCCTTGCCGCCGATGCTCTGACGCCCGACGACCTCGACCGAGGCCGAGCGGCGCCCGCGGGTGGCTGAACCGGAGAGCTTCTTGCGGCTGACCCGCTGCAGCACCCACATGAGCGCGAGCACGACGCCGAGCGAGAGCGCGACGCGGAGGACGATGACGGCGGTGTCCACGTCGGGGCTCAGACGCTCTCGGCGACGTCGAGGATCTTGGTGATCCGGACCGCGTAGTCCTGGTCGACGACGACGACCTCGCCGTGCGCGATGAGCCGGCCGTTCAGCAGCACGTCGGCGGGGGCGCCGGCGCTGCGGTCGAGCTCGACGACCGCGCCGGGCTCCATGCCGAGCACGTCGCGGACGGACATCCGGGTGCGGCCGATCTCGACCGTCAGGGTCATCTCGACGTTGTTGATCCGGCCGAGGTTCCCGGCGGGCATGCCGAGCACCGGCGCCTGGACGGCGGACGCCGACACGGTGCCGTTCTCGCGGACGCGCAGGGCGAACCAGCCGCCGGGGACGCCACCGGCGGTCAGCTCGAAGACGACCGTGTCCGGGTCGGCGAGGAGCGCAGAGGCCGACTCGCGCCGCGCGTCGCCGAGGACGCCGACGCCGAGGACACCGGCGGCGGCCTCGAGCGACGGCCGCAGCACGTCGGTGACGTCGACGATCCCGTGGTCGGTGCCACCGGCGGCGACGACGGCCTCGAGGTCGGTGAGCACGAGGACGAGGTCGGCCGACAGGCCGCCGACGAAGGACGCGACCACGGCGTCACCGGCCGCTTCGAGGGCGACGGGTGTCGCGCCTCCTGGCTGGGCCACCGCGGTCAGCGGCGCGGCCGTCGGGAGCTGCGCGGCGAGTGCCTCGGCCGCCTGCGTGTGGAGGGTGGTCGTGACGGTCATGCGGGCTGCTCCGATGTGGTGGTGACGACGATGCCGGCGAGGCGCGAGCCGTTCGCGCCGACGGCGGCGGTGCCGACGGGCTCGCCGTCGACCGCGATGGTGAGGGGACGGTGCTGCGGGTGCGGCAGCGGCAGGACGTCGCCGACGGCCAGGCGGAGGACCTGCGACGGCAGGACCGTGGCGGGCGCGAACCGCAGGCTGACGCCCACCGGGACGGAGGCGAGCTGCGCGTCGACGAGGGCGCGGGCGTCGGCTGGTGAGACGTGCGTGGCGGTCTCGCCGAGCTGCGGCAGCACCGCGTCGGCCGGCAGCGCGAGGGTGCCGGGGGCGACGCGCTCCCCGACGCGGATCGTGAACGAGGCGACGATCATGAGGTCGCCCTTCTGGGCGGCCTGGGCGAACTGCGAGTTGAACTGGAACCCGCCCGCGGTGACGTCGTGGGCGAGCAGCCCGCCGAACGAGTAGCGGAGGTCGTCGAGGGCGTCCTCGACGATCTTGCGGACGAGCGCCTGCTCGATCGGGGTGAACGTCCGGTCCGGTGTCGGCAGCGGCTTCGAGGCGCCGAGCGCGTGCGAGACCCAGGTGAGGGCGGCGTCGAGGGGCACCTGCAGGACGCCCTTCGGCACCACGTCCGCGATCGGCAGCAGGACCATGCCCGTGAGCGCGGGCAGGGACGCGGCGTACTCGTCGTACGTCGTCATCTGGACCTGCTCGCAGGTGACCTGGCTCACCGCGCGGACCTTCGCCGTCAGCTGGGTGCCCCACTGGCGCGCGAAGGTCTCGAAGGCGAGCTCGAGGACCCGGGCGTGCTCGCGGGCGAGCGTCGACGGGCGCGCGAAGTCGTACACCTCGGGCGCTGGCAGGGTCTCGGTCACGGGTGCGTCTATCGGTCCGCTGTGCCGGACCCGTCAGTGCTGTGCCGCGGCTGTGCCTCCTTCTGGGGGCGGGCGGGCGGTCGTTCGCTCAGCCGGTCCGTGCTCCGTCCTGCGCCTTCGCCAGGGCCGGCATCAGGGCACTGACGTCCTGGTCCTGGTTCGAGAGCACCACGATGTCGACCCGCCGGTTCAGCGTGAGGTCGGCGTCCGTCCCGCCCTTCGCCAGCGGACGACTCGACCCGAACCCGACGCTCTGGACGTGGTCGGCCGGCATCCCGCCGCGTTCCACCAGGTCACGGAGCACCCCGGTCGCGCGGGCGGCACTGAGTTCCCAGTTCGTCGCGTACGGTGCCGTCGAGTTCCGCTGGTCGGCGTGCCCCTCGACGCTGACGTCGTGGCCGCTCGTCTTCAGCACCGGGGCGATCGCGTCCATGATCCGCTTCGCCTGGTCGGACAGGTCGGCGCTGTTCGTGGTGAAGTACGTCTCGCTGCCGACGAGCCGCACGGTGAGGCCGCGCGCGTCGACCGTGAACTGCACGTTCGACGTCTGCCCGGCCTTCGCGAGGTTCGCCTTGATGGCCTGCTCGATCGCCTGCAGGTCGTCGAGCTCCTGCTGCGCCGCCTGGACGTCCGCCTTCGTCGCGGTCTTCGGGACGACGGTGGACGCCGGGTCGACGTTCGTGTCCTTCGTGCCGGACGACGCGGTCGAGTGGTCCGCCTGCGACTTGTCGACGGAGTAGCCGGAGCCGTCCTTCACCTCGTCCTTCGTCACGACGGTCCCGGACGCGGTGTCGATCTTCTGCGACTTGACCTCGCCGAAGCCCGTGGCGAGCGAGTTCTTCAGCTGGATGTACTTCTGCTGGTCGACCGTCGACATCGCGAAGAGCACGAGGAACATGCACATCAGCACGGTGATCATGTCCATGTAGGACGCCATCCAGCGCTCGTCGGGGTGCTCGGCCTCGTCGTGGGACTTCTTCGAGCGGCCGCGACCGCGCCCCCGGGGGTTCGCGCTCACGGTCAGGCCGCCAGCTGCTGGTCGTCGGCGCCCGCGTCGCTGCCCTTGCCGGACTTCCCCTTGCCGCCCTTGGCCTCGCCACCGCGTGCGGCCGGCGGGACCATCGCGGTCAGACGTTCCCCGAGCAGGCGCGGCTGGCTGCCCGCCTGCACGGCGAGGAGGCCCTCCATGAGCAGCGTCTGGCGGTCGGCCTCGAGCTGCGCGAGCTTGCGGAGCTTGCCGCCGATCGGCAGCCACAGGAAGTTCGCCGTCAGCAGGCCCCAGAGCGTCGCGACGAACGCACTCGCGATGAGGGGACCGAGCTCGTCGGGCTTGCCGAGGTTCGCGAGCACGTGGGTGAGCGACACGACCGTGCCGATGATCCCGACGGTGGGGGCGAACCCGCCGAGCCCCATGAAGAACGAGCTGGCCGACCGGACCGGTGCGGCGTTCGACTCGATCTCGTCCTCGAGCAGGATCCGCAGCTCGTCGCCGTCGGTGCCGTCCGCGATGTTCTGCAGCGCCTTCTTCATGAAGGGGTCGTCGTGCTTGTCGGCCTCCTGCTCGAGCGCGAGCAGGCCGTTCGCGCGGGCGGTCTCCGCCAACCCGACGACGTCGTCGATGACCGACTGCGGCGGGGTGACCTTGCCCGTGAACGCCTTCGGGACGGCCTTGAAGCTCGCGATGGCGTCCTTGAGCGTCGTGCTGGCGATGCCACAGCCGATCGTCGCGCCGAAGACGAGCAGCATCGGCGCGGGCAGGAACAGGCCGGCCAGCTCGACGTGCTCCATCTCGACCATGCCGAACAGGGCGCCGAAGGCGAGGAGGATGCCGATGATCGTCGCGATGTCCACGTCAACGACCCCCGTCCTGCGAGCGGGGTGCCCGGTCGGACGACACGGGGTGGATCGGGGCGACCGCGGCCAGCGTCGGCTGGGGGCCGGTGGCGTCGTGGGCGGCGGTGTCGGTGCCGTACGCCATGCCGACGATGCGCGCCCGGTACGCGGCGATGAGGTCGATGACGTCGGCCATCGACTCGCGGACGATGTACTTGGCGCCGTCCACCATGATGAGCGTCGTGTCCGGCGTCTCCTGGATGCGCTCCACGAGATCGGGGTTGACAGCGAATCCGCTGCCGTTCAGTCGTGTGACGACGATCATGGCCCGTCCTGGTTCTCGATCGTCCCGCCGCCGTCCGTGGGGCGGGATGCTGCCCGTCCGTGGGCTGCACCGAGGACTATCGGCCCACACGTGTCGTGCGTTAGCGGCGTGTACCCCGCTCCAGGAAGGTCTCAGCAACCGGGTGCATCCACGACGGGGGTCCCGGCGGTAGTGCCCGTACGACGTCGACGACGACGTCGCCCGTACCGGCCCACCGGGCCAGAAGGAGACCTTCGATGCGCAAGACACTCGCCACCGGCCTGACCGCCGGGGTCCTGTTCGCAGCAGCAGCCGCGGTGATGCCCGCGACCGCGGCGACCGCCGCGTCCGGGGACGCCACCCTGTCCGTCCTGCACGCCGTGCCGGCCGTCACGGTCGACGTGTACCTCGACGGCAAGCGCGCCCTCGACGACTTCAAGCCGGGCACCCTCGCCGGACCGATGATGGTGCCGGCCGGTGCCCACAGCATCGCGATCACGGCGTCCGACGCGACCGACGCGTCGAAGCCGATCATCGGACCGGTCGACGTCACGCTGCAGGCCGGTGGGAACTACACCGCCGTCGCCCACGACAAGACGGACGGCTCCCCCACGGCGACCCTGTTCACCAACGACACCTCGGCCACCCCGGCCGGGCAGGGACGCCTGATCGTCCGGCACGTCGCCGCCGCCCCGGCGGTGGACGTCCTGGCCGGCGGCAAGGCCGTCGTCAGCAACCTGTCGAACCCGGACGAGCAGGCGCTCGAGCTCCCCGCCGGAACCGTCTCGGCCTCGGTCGCGGCCACCGGCACGACCGACCCGGTGATCGGCCCGGCCGACGTCGCGGTCACCGCCGGCGCCGACACGATCGTGTACGCCTGGGGCAGCCTGGACGACAAGACCCTGGCGCTCGCCACGCAGACGATCTCGAACCTCGGTGGCACGCCGAACGGGGTCCCCGCGGGCAACGCCGGTCTCGTGGCCACGAACCGGGTCGACAGCGCACCGCTCATCGGCGGTGCCGCGGCCCTCGCGGCGGCCGTCGCCGTCGGTGCCGTCGTCCTCCGTCGCCGCCAGCAGGCGACGGCGGACCGCCGAGCGGACTCGGGACGCTGAACACCGCCCGAACGGCACGGACCACCGCGGCGACGCTCGTCGTCGCCGCGGTGGCCACGGCCCTCCTGACCGGGTGCTCGTCGGCCGGGTCCCCCTCCCCCGGCGGGCACCCCTCGCTCGTCCCCGCGGCACCCACGCCGGTGCCGTCCGCCTTCTCGACGGCGGTCCCGCAGCAGGCGGCCACTCTGCCGCCCGTCACGACCGCGGCTGCCCCGGACCGCATCACGGTCGACTGGGCGGGTGTCACCGCCCCGGTCCGTCCCGAGGGCGTCGACGAGCAGGGCGCCATGGCCCTGCCACCGGACCCGGCCACGGCCGGCTGGTACCGGTACGGCGCGGCCCCGTCCTCGACGGCGGGGGCCGTGGTGATCGCGGCCCACGTCGACGCGGTCGGGTACGGCGTCGGACCGTTCGCCCACCTGCGCGACGTCCCCGACGGCACGACCGTCACCCTCACCGACACGGACGGCGCCGACACGCGGTGGCGCATCACCTCCGTCGACCTGCTCGAGAAGCGCGGCCTGCCGTGGGCGTCGGTGTTCCGGACGGACGGACCGCGCCAGCTCGTGCTCGTCACCTGCGGCGGGGAGTTCGACACCACCACCCACCACTACGAGAGCAACCTCGTCATCACCGCCACACCGATCGGGTCCTGACCCGTACGATCGGAGTGCGCGGTCGACGACGACCGCACCAGCGACAGGAAGACGTGACGGCCATCCTCCCGGACGACAGCGAGCTCTCCGACGCCTTCAGTGCCGGGGGCGAACCCGCTCTGCGCGCCGCCTACGAGCGCTGGTCGCCACTCGTCCACTCCCTCGCCCTCCGGGCGCTCGCCGACCCGAGCGCGGCCGAGGACGTCACCCAGCAGGTCTTCGTCAAGGCCTGGCGGCACAGTGCGCGGTACGACCCCACGAGGGCCCCGCTCGGCGCCTGGCTCGTCGGCATCACCCGGAACTGCATCACCGACGCCCTGAACGACCGGCAGCGGCACGCCAGCGCCGCCGACCCCGTCGTCGTCGAGGAGACCACCGCCGCCCCCGAACCCGCGTTCGACCTGGCCGAACGCGCGCTCGTCGCCGGCGAGCTCGACCGGCTCGACGAGGTCCCACGGAAGGTCATGCGGTTGGCGTTCTGGGAGGACCTCAGCCATCGTGAGATCGCGGAACGGCTGGACCTGCCCCTCGGCACGGTGAAGAGCCACATCCATCGGAGTCTGGCTCGGCTCCGAACACGTTTGGAGGTGATCGAATGAAGCACGTCGACGACGAGACGCTGGCGATGCTCGCGGTCACCGACACGGTCGCCGACGACGACGTCGCGGCGCACCTGGCCGCATGCGCCGTCTGCCGCGACGCGGTCGCGGAGTTCCAGCGCGTGGCCGCGGTCACGCGGTCGAGCGCGGACCTCGAGCTGGTGGCCCCGCCGGAGCGCGTCTGGGACCGCATCCAGGCCGCGGTCCGCGCCGAGCAGGACGCCGACCGGGAGGCGCGGGCCGACCCCGCCCCGTCGGTCCCCCACGCCGTCGCCCCGGCTCCGGCACCGCGGCCGGCCGGTCCGGCCGACCGACCCGCTGGCGGCCCGCGTGCGGGCCGCGGGACCGCGGTCCGTCGTCGCCGACGCACGATCGCCGGGGTCGTCGCGGCGGGCGTCGGTGTCCTCGCACTCCTCGTGGGCATCGGCGTCGTCACCGGCGTCGTGCCGGGGGCCGGCAGCGGCGAGACCGTCGTCGCGACCACGGACCTCAGTGCGCTCCCGAGCTGGTCCGGCGCCCGCGGCAAAGCGGAGCTCGAGCGCGACCGCGACGGGCGGCTGACCCTCGTCGTCGACGTGCACGGTGACGGCGACCGGAACGGGGACGCCGGGGGCCTCCGCGAGGTCTGGATGATGCAGACCGACCTCAAGGGCCTGGTGAGCGTCGGGTACCTCGACGGGGACCGTGGGCGGTTCCGGGTGCCGGCCGGCATGGACCTCGCGCGCTACCCGGTCGTCGACGTGTCGGCGGAGCCCGACGACGGCAAGCCCGCGCACTCCGGCGACTCGATCGTCCGGGGCACCTTCACGTCCCCGTAGGCTCGCGTGGAGCGTCGACCCTTGGACAACGGTCGGCACCTAAAGTCTCACAGACGGTGTATTCGTGCTGCGCCCTGGAGATTCCTGGGTGTTGCCCCCCGGGTTTTATCTCATGAGCGTGTTACCTTGGCGCCATGTCCGACACCACCACCGTCGTCACGCCGACCCCCGCGGGGACCCCGGCACCGCTCCGCGAGGTCGGCGCCCTGATCCGGGGCGCACGCAAGGGCCGCAGCATGACCCAGGCCCAGCTCGCCGAACGCGTCGGCACCAGCCAGAGCGCGATCAACCGCATCGAGCAGGGTGGGCAGAACCTGTCCCTCGAGATGCTCACCCGCATCAGCGACGCCCTCGACCAGCAGATCGTCTCCATCGGCGGTGCCCCGCAGCGTGCGCACCTCCGCGTGCAGGGCGGTCGGAAGCTCAGCGGGTCGATCGCGGTGAACTCGAGCAAGAACGCCGCCGTCGCCCTGCTCTGCGCCTCGCTGCTGAACCGCGGTGTGACCCGCCTGCACAAGGTCGCACGCATCGTCGAGGTCGACCGCATCATCGACGTGCTCCGCAGCCTCGGCGCCAGCGTCACGTGGTCCGAGGACGGCGAGACCCTCGAGATCGTCGCCCCGTCCGACCTGCACCTCGACGCCATCGACGCCGACGCCGCCCGCCGGACCCGGAGCGTCCTGATGTTCCTCGGCCCGCTCAGCGGCCGCTACGAGTCCTTCCGGCTCCCCTACGCGGGCGGCTGTGACCTCGGGACCCGCACGGTCGAGCCGCACCTCATCGCGCTCCGTCCCTTCGGCGTCGACGTCGAGGCGACCTCCGGCTGGTACGAGGTCGGCGTCGCGAGCCAGCACGTCCCCACGAAGTCCGTCGTGCTCACCGAACGCGGCGACACCGTCACCGAGAACGCGATCCTCGCCGCGGCCGCCCGCGACGGCGAGACCGTCATCCGGAACGCCAGCCCGAACTACATGGTGCAGGACCTCTGCTTCTTCCTCGAGCTCCTCGGCGTCCGCATCGAGGGCATCGGCACGACGACCCTCCGCATCACCGGCAAGAGCCGCATCGACGAGGTCGTGGACTACTGGCCGAGCGAGGACCCGGTCGAGGCGATGAGCCTGCTGACCGCTGGCATCGTCACCGACTCCACGCTCACCGTCACGCGAGCCCCGATCGAGTTCCTCGAGATCGAGCTCGCGACCCTGGCCGAGATGGGCCTGCGCTTCGACGTCTCGCCGGAGTACCCCGCCGCGAACGGCCGCACCCGCCTGGTCGACATCACGGTGCACCCGTCCGAGCTGCACGCGCCGATCGACAAGATCCACGCGATGCCGTTCCCCGGCCTGAACATCGACAACCTGCCGTTCTTCGTCGTCATCGCCGCGATGGCCGAGGGCACGACGCTCGTGCACGACTGGGTCTACGAGGGGCGTGCGATCCACCTGCTCGACCTCACCCGCCTCGGCGCGAGCGTGACCCTGCGCGACCCGCACCGTCTCGACGTGACCGGGCCGACGCACTTCTCCGGCGCCGAGGTCAGCTGCCCGCCGGCGCTGCGCCCCGCGGTGGTCATCCTGCTCGCGATGCTCGCCGCCAAGGGCGAGAGCGTCCTGCGCAACGTGGGCATCATCGCCCGCGGCTACGAGCAGCTGCAGGAGCGGCTCAACTCGCTGGGCGCCTCCATCGAGACGTTCCACGACTGATCGACGCGGGCTGCGGTCACTGACGTGACCGGATGACGAGCTGGAGGCGCGGGGCGGATCCGTCCCGCGCCTCCAGTCCGTCGTCAGCCGCGACCGACGAACGGCATGGCGGTCGGCATCACCGTCAGGTTCGGCACGTTCGTGCCGGCCGGCATGCCGGCCATGTACGCGACCGCACGGCCGGTCTCGGCGATGTCCATCGTCGGTTCGGGGCGCGTCGAGCCGTCCGCCTGGAGCGTGCCGTCCGCGGCGCCGGACCCCATCGTGGTGGCGGCGTTGCCGATGTCGATCTGTCCGCAGGCGATGCCGAAGGGGCGCCCGTCGAGCTGGAGCTGCTTCGTGAGTCCGGCCACCGCGTGCTTGGCGACCGTGTAGGGCGCGGACAGCGGACGCGGTGCGTGCGCGGAGATCGAGCCGTTGTTGATGATGCGGCCACCCTGCGGTGTCTGGGTCCGCATGATCCGGAAGGCCTCGCGGGCGCAGAGGAACGAGCCGGTGAGCGTCACCGACAGCACCGCGTTCCAGGTGTCGAGCGTGAGCTCGTCGAACTGGGTCGCCGGTGCGCCGGTGCCGGCGTTGTTGAAGAGCAGGTCGAGTCGACCGAAGCGCTGCACGGTCTCGTCGAAGAGGCGCCGGACGTCCGCCTCGGTTGAGACGTCGGCGACGATCGGGACGATGCGGGGAGACTGCGCTGCGACCTCGTCGAGCGGCTCGGCGCGCCGACCGGCGACCACGACCGTCCACCCGTCGGCCGCCAGTGCCAGGGCGGCGGAGCGGCCGATGCCGCTCCCGCCCCCGGTGACGATCGCGGTGCGCTCCTGGTGGTCGGTGGTGTCGTCGCTCATGCCCGCACGCTACCGCGGATGGGCCCGTCGACGGCAGGCGTCAGATGTCGAGGACGCCGTCGACCGCGGTGCTGCGGGGCGGGATGTGGCCGGTCGCGATCTCTTCCTCGAGGTACACCGTCACGTAGCCGTGGTCGACGGGACGACCGGTGTCGTCGAACACCCGGTAGCGGCGGCGGAGTCGGAGGAAGGGGACCGCCGTGTGCTCGAACGACACCACGACCTCGGTCGCGGGCCAGTCGCCCTCGACCTCGACGAGGACTTCTCGGTAGTCGCTCCGGGCGCGTCGTGGTCCGTCGACGCCGCGTGACCAGACGATCACCGGATCGGCGAGGTGTGCGAACTCCTCCACGAGCCGGGCGACGCTGCGTGCACGGCCCACGGTGTCCGCGTCCCACCGGGGCCACCGCGTGCCGTCGACGCCCGTGAGGTCGATGCGCTCGATCCACGGGGCGCGACGGGCCTCGCGCTCCTCGACCGACCGCTCCCACTCGGCGTCCGTGGCCTCGGCGTCCCACTCGACCGGATCCTCGACCGGGACCGAGTCGAGGGCGTCGGTGTCGATCGTGACCGGCAGGCCGCCGGACACGTCGACGACGACCTCGCGCGGCCGGTAGACGACGTCCCGGGCGCCGGACGCACGGGGTACGAGGTCCGGACCCGTTCGGTGGAACCGCAGGGTCATCCGGTCACCCTCGACCCTCACGTCCTCGACGAGGTGGTCGACAGCGATGGTCGTGCGGGTGCCGTCCGGCGCGACTCGGACGAGCTCGGTGGGCGGCGTCGGCGACGGCGGGCCCGGCGGTTCCGCTGCGTCGGCGGCGCCGTCACCGTCGGCGGAGTCGTCCTCCGTGTCGCCGAAGCCGATGGACCACTGGTACGCGGTCATGACCCTCGTCCCGTCGTCGTCCGGGTCGTGGTCGGCACCCGCCTCGAGGTCGTCGTCGGGCCAGGGTGCGTCGTCCGCGTCGTCTTCGTCGTCGTCAGGCTCGGTCCAGGCCGCTGGGTCGGGCCAGAACGGGTCGGCCTCTGCCCACTGGAGATCGGAATCGACCAACGCCGCGAGGTCCTCGTCGTCGTCGATCGTCGTGCCAGCCATCCACGTCGATGCATCACGGGGATCGGCGAGCCAGAGGCCTCCGGCTTCCGCTGCGACGACTCTCCGGTCCCCGAGGTCGACGGCGGCGCCGACGCGGTCCGGGTCGAGGTGCACCGCGGTCCGGGTGACCTCGTCGATGCCGTCCGAGGAGTAGACGACCCACACGCCCTCGCCCGTGGGCCAGGCCGCGGCCTCCTCGACGGCCCGGGCGGGCAGCGGAGCGGTCGGCCAGGTCAGCCACCGCACGACCGTTCCCTCCTCGACGACGGCAGCCACGGGACGGTGCAGGTCCGGAACGACCAGCCGGTGCCCGATGGACACGACGTCGAGCGGGAGCAGGTGGTCGGGGTCTTGCGCGTCGGTCACGTGCGTGACGCTACCGGTCACGGGTGGCCGACGGCACCGTCAGCCGCGAGCGGGTTGACTGGGGTGTCGGCCGCATCCGGTCCGACCCCACGAGGAGGAATGCGTGCTCGGACCTGAACTGGTGGTCGTGCTCGGCCTCGCCATCGCGCTGACGGCGGGCATCGCCGACCGCATCCGGGTCGCTCCGCCGGTCCTGCTGCTCGTCTCCGGCGCGCTGCTCGCCCTCGTCCCGGAGTTCGCCGGCGTGCAGCTCCCCGCCGACGCCGTGCTGCTGCTGTTCCTGCCGGCGCTGCTCTACTGGGAGAGCCTGACGACGTCGCTGCGCGAGATCCGCAAGAACCTCCGAGGCATCGTCCTGATGGGCACGCTGCTCGTCGTGGTGACCGCCGGCGCGGTCGCCGTGCTGCTCCACCTGCTCGGCCTGCCGTGGGGGCCCGCCTGGGTGCTCGGCGCCGCCGTCGCACCGACCGACGCCACCGCGGTCGGGGTGCTCACGAAGATGCTCCCGCGACGGAACGTCACGGTGCTGCGTGCCGAGAGCCTCGTGAACGACGGCACCACCCTCGTGGTCTACGGCATCGCGGTCGCGGTGACGGTCGGCACCGAGGAGCTGACCTTCTGGGGTGTCTCCGGCATGCTCGCACTGTCGTACCTCGGCGGCGTCGCCGCGGGTCTGATGGCGGCGTGGCTCGGCACCCAGGTGCTCCGCCGGGTCGACACCGTCGTGCTCGAGAACCTCGTGACGCTGCTCGTGCCCTTCGTCGCGTTCCTCGGCGCCGAGGCGATCGGTGCGTCCGGCGTGCTGGCCGTCGTCGCGGCGGGGATCGTCGTCAGCCAGGTCGGCCCGAAGCTCGACCGTGCCGAGACCCGCCAGCAGGTCCGGGCGTTCTGGTCGTTCCTGACCTTCCTCCTGAACGGCGCGCTCTTCGTCCTCGTGGGCATCGAGGCGATGGTGGCGGCGCGCGCGCTCGACCCGGCCGAACTGCTCCGTGCCACCGGGGTGATCGCCGCGGTGTCGGTGGTCCTCGTGCTCGTGCGGTTCGCCTTCCTCAACGCCGCCGGCGGCACGGTCTGGCTCGTCACCCGACGCTCGGGCGGTGCACCGCGCGAGGGACACCGCGACCGGCTCGTCAGCGGCTTCGCCGGGTTCCGCGGAGCCGTGTCACTCGCGATGGCCGTCGCCGTGCCCCGGACGCTCGAGTCCGGTGGCGCGTTCCCCGACCGGGACCTCATCGTCTTCGTCACCGCCGGGGTGGTCGTCGTCACGATCGTCGGGCAGGCCCTCGTCCTGCCGGCGGTGCTCCGCCGGGCGGCCCTGCCCGAGGACGAGTCAGTGGGCGAGGAGCGTCGGACGGCGGAGCGGACCGCGATCGAGGAGGCCCTCGACGCGCTCCCCCGCCTTGCCCGTGCCACCGGCGCGGACCGGGCCACCGTGGAACGGGTGCGGAAGGACTACGAGGCCCACCTCGACGTCATCCAGGCGCGCGAGGAGTCGGACGACGACCACCCGGCGCTGCAGCGGCACGACACCGCCGTCGCCCTCGAGCTCGAACTCGTCCGGCACAAGGCCGCCACGCTCCTGCGGATGCGGGACGCCGACGAGATCGACGACCTCGTGCTCCGCCAGGTCCGCTCGGGGTACGACGCGGAAGAGGCCCGGCTGAACGGCGCGTCGTCGGGCTGACCCCCGTCCTCTTCCGACGATCTGCGATTCTTGGACGATCCTGATCCCCGGCGCCCGAGGCTGTCGCCATGCACCTCCTCGACGCCGCCTCCCTCCTGCACGCCTTCGGCTCCTGGGTCCTGCTCGGCATCGGCGTGGTCGTGTTCATCGAGTCCGGCGTGCTCTTCCCGTTCCTCCCCGGTGACTCCCTGATCGTCACCGCGGCGATCCTCTCGGGCGGACTCGGCATCACGGCGTGGCAGATCGTCGTCGTCGGGGTGGTCGCGGCGTTCCTCGGCGACCAGGTCGGGTTCTGGATCGGGCGCGGTGCCGGACGCCGGCTGTTCCGAGACGACGCCCGCGTGCTGAAGACCTCGCGGTTGCACGAGGCGGAGTCGTTCTTCGCGCGCTACGGCGCCCTCTCGCTCGTGCTCGGTCGGTTCGTCCCGGTCGTCCGCACGTACGTCCCCCTCGCCGCCGGCACCGCCGACGTGCGCTGGCGCCGCTTCACGCTGTGGAACGCGCTCGGTGGCACGGTGTGGGTCGTCCTCATGACCCTGGTCGGCGTCCTGCTCGGCGGCATCCCGTTCGTGGCGCACAACATCGACGTCCTCGCGCTCGTCATCGTCGTCGTCTCGGTCCTGCCCGTCGTCATCGGCGCGGTCCGCGCGCGGCGCGGCCGCCGGAGCCGTTCCACCACCAGCTGAGCGCCTCGTCCCCCACCCGATCGCGAAGGATCCCCATGCCACGCTCGACCCCCGCCCACGTCGCCACCGTCCGCAACAAGGTCCCGGACCCGACGGCGTCGTTCTGGATCGTCAAGGTCCTCGCGACGACCGTCGGTGAGACGGCCGCCGACCTGATGAGCGAGACGCTCGGACTCGGCCTCCCCCTGACCACGGTCGTGATGGGCGCCGTGCTGGTGCTGTTCCTCGTCCTGCAGTTCCGCGCACGTTCCTACCGTCCGTCGGTCTACTGGGTCACCGTCGTCCTCATCAGCATCGTGGGCACGTGCATCACGGACAACCTCACGGACGGGCTCGGCGTCCCGCTGTGGCTGAGCACGACGGTGTTCGGGGTCGGCCTCGTCGTGGTGTTCCTCGCCTGGCACCGGGTGGAGGGCACGCTGTCCATCCACCGGATCGACACGGTGCGCCGCGAGGCCTTCTACTGGCTCGCGATCCTGTTCACCTTTGCCCTCGGCACCGCCGCGGGCGACCTCATCGGGGAACAGACCGGTATCGGGTACTTCCCGGCACTGCTGCTCTTCGCCGGCGGCATCGCCTTGGTCGCCCTGCTCCGCTTCGGGCTCCGGGTCGACGGGGTCGCGTGCTTCTGGGCAGCGTACGTGCTCACCCGGCCGCTCGGCGCTTCGCTGGGAGACCTGCTCTCGCAGCCGACGTCCGATGGCGGACTGGGCATCGGCACGATCACCACGAGCACGGTGTTCCTCGCCGCGATCCTCGTGGTCGTCGGGGCGACGTCCGTGCGGCTCCGGCGGTCCTCCGCTGCGCTCACCGACGGGTCGGTCGAGGCGGTTCGGCTCCGCCGGTCACCCGCGGCAGACTGAGCACGAACATGGTCCCGCCCGGGCCGGTGGCGCCGACACGGACCGATCCCCCGGCCCGGACGGCGATCTCGCGGACCAGGGCCAGGCCGATCCCGTAGCTCGTCCGACGCTCGGCGGGACCCGCCGCGGGCGTCCCGTGCGCGAAGCGGTCGAAGACCCGGTCCGGGTCGATCCCGGTGATGCCGTCGCCACGGTCCCGCACCGCGATCTCGACGGTCCGTGGCGTCGCCGTGACCCGGACCTCGACGTCGGAACCCGCCGGAGCGTGCCCCACCGCGTTGTCGAGGAGTGCGACGAGAGCTCGGCGGAGCGGCGTCGCGGACATCCGGACCGCCACGTCGACGTCGCCTCCGCCGTCTCCGCGGTGCACGATGCGCACGGCACGCTGCTCGGCGACCACCTGCAGGTCGGCGACCGCACCGTCGACCTCGGCGGACACCGGCGTCGCCGCCGATCCGTCGTCGCCGTCCATCGTCGCGGCCCGCAGCAGGTCGTCCACCACCGCCGCGAGCGACCGCGTGTCCTCGCGGAGGGCGTCGACGATGGGCGTGCGGTCGTCGTCGGCGGACATCCTGCGCTGCAGCTGCTGCACCCGCGCACTCATCACGGTGAGCGGCGTGCGCAGCTCGTGGCTCGCATCGGCGACGAAGGTCCGCTGCAGCCGCAGCGCCTCCCCCAGCGGCACGACCGCACGTCGGGCGACGAACCACGTCGCGAGTCCCGCGAGCAGCACCGCACCGGCGCCGATCACGGCCAGGGCACCGAGCAACGCGTCGCGGTCGACGAAGATCCGCGTGGTGTCCGCCGCGTGCTGCTCGTGCACCTCGGTCGGCGTGGACTGCCAGAGCACGTACGCGAACACGAGGCCGACGATCACCACGACCAGCCCGGCCGACACGAGGGCGACCTGCACACCGATCCGCACCGCCGACCGCCGGACCGCCACGTCGTCCGCGTCACGGGTCACGGTGAACCGATCCGGTAGCCGGTCCCGCGGATCGTCGTGATGAGCTCACGGTCGGTCTTCCGCCGGATGTAGTGCACGTACGTGTCGACCGTGCCCTCGACCTCGCTGTCGCCGAACACGGTCGACAGGATGTGCGCCCGGCTGAACGCCGTCGTCGGTGCCCGGGCCAGGAGCTCCAGCAGGGCGTTCTCACGATCCGTCAACTGGATCCGCCCGGAGTACGGCGAGTACACGGTCGCGGTGTCCGGGTAGAAGGTCCACGCACCGATCGGCAGCGGGTCCCCCTCCGACCGGAAGTCCCGCGTCAGGGCTCGCAACCGCGCGGCGAGCTCCTCGAACTCGAACGGTTTCACCAGGTAGTCGTTCGCTCCGGCGTCGAGCCCGGAGACCCGGTCGCCGAGCGCGCCGAGGGCCGTGAGCATGAGCACCGGGGTCGCGTCGCGTCGACGTCGCAGTCGGGCCACGACCTCGGCACCGTCGATCCCGGGCAGCCGTCGGTCGACGACCATCACCGCGTACATCCGGTCCGCCGCCGCGTCCAGCGCATCCTCGCCGCTCGTCACGAGCGTCACGTCCCAGTCCTCGCCGAGCACGTCCGCCACGAGGGGCCCGAGTCGCGGGTCGTCCTCGACGAGCAGCAACCGGTCCGTCCTCGTCACCGTGCCTCCTCCGGCGCGTCGCGGGTGGCACCGTCCGTCCAGCCTGGCACAGCCGTGGCAGGCTCGACCCGTGAACGAGCCGAGCAGCATCCTGTGGACGCTCGTCGGTGTCGTCGTCCTGGTTTCCCTGGCCACCCTCGTGCTCCTGCTCACGCGCGCTCCGTCGCCGTGGGCGCCGGCGCTCGCGGTCGTGCGCGGCACGGTGCAACTGGCGCTGATCAGCCTGGTCCTCAGCGGCGTGATCCGTGACCCGCTCTGGATCGCCGCGGCGCTCGTGGTGATGTTCGGCGTGGCCACGACGACGGCGGCGCGACGGCTCGGCACGCTGCGGACCCGGCTCCTCCCCGTCGCCCTGGCGATGTCGGCGGGGATCGTCGGTGCGCTCGCGGTCGTGTTCGCCACCGGTGCGATCGCCTTCACACCGCGGTACGTGCTCGCGATCGGGGGCATCGTCATCGGGAACGCCATGACGAGCGCCACGCTCTCCGGGCGACGGTTCGTCGAGCTCGTCGACGACCGGTGGGACGACGTCGAGGGCTGGCTCGCCCTCGGTGCCACCCCGCGGCAGTCGACCGCCGAGCTCGTCCGCCGGGCGGTCCACGCCGCGATGGTGCCGAGCACCGACCAGACGCGCACCACCGGACTGGTCACCCTGCCCGGCGCCTTCGTCGGTGCGATCTTCGGCGGGGTCTCCCCGATCGAGGCCGGACGCTTCCAGATCGTCGTCCTCGCCGCGATCATCGCGGCCGGTGCGGTCGTCGCGACGACGCTGACCCACACCCTGGCGCCGGTCCGGACCCGGCCCCCGCAGCCCGCCTGACAGCGTTTCTCAGAGGATCCTCCGAACGGGCACGCGACCGTCGACGGGTGCGCGCGAACAAGGTCCCGGCCCCCTCCACGTCCTTCTGGTCCGTCAAGGTGCTGACCACGGGCTTCGGCGAGGCCCTGTCCGACTTCCTGGTGCGGCGGTTCGACCCCGTCCCGACGGTGCTGGTCACCGCGGTCGTCTTCGCGGTCGTGCTCGCCGTGCAGCTGACGAGCGTGCGGTCCTCGCCGTGGCGGTACTGGGGTGCCGTGGTGATGGTCGCGGTGTTCGGGACGATGGCCGCCGACGCGGCGCACGTCGCCATCGGCGTGCCGTACTGGGCGTCGACGCTGGTGTTCGCTCTCGCGCTCGTCGTCGTGTTCGTCGGCTGGCGACACACGGCGGGCAGCCTCGACGTGCACCACGTCGACACGCTGCGCCGCGAGCTCTGGTACTGGGCCGCCGTGGCCGTGACCTTCGCGCTCGGCACCGCCGTCGGGGACCTCGTCGCGTCGTCCGCCGGACTCGGGTTCCTCGCCGGCGGCCTGCTCTTCCTGGCTGGGATCGCCGGCGTCGTCGTGGCGCGCGGGCTCCGCATCCTCGGGCCCGTCGCCGCGTTCTGGGCCGCGTACGTGCTCACCCGTCCGCTCGGCGCGTCGTTCGCCGACTGGGTCGCGGTGGCGCCCTCGCGCGGCGGCCTCGGCGCCGGGACCGGACTCGTCTCGGCGGTCCTCGCGATCGTCATCCTGGCGGCCGTGTCCGCACTCGCCTCCGGTCAGCGCCGGGAGATCCGGCCCGGCGGGAAGGCCGCCGTCAGGTCCTGACCCGTCCCGCTGCGCCAGCGGGGCACGCGACGATCGGGACGACCGACGGGAGGCGCGGTGCGGGCCGGCACCGCGCCTCCCGTCCGGCAGGCCCTACGACTCGTCGGTCGCCGCCGGTTCCGACGCGAGCGCCTTCCGACGCTGCGTGACCTGCACCGCGATGGCGACCGGGACCGCGGCGAGGGCGACCGCCCGCAGCCACGGCCGGTCGAACACGTGCCGCGTCGCGTGGTCGAGCGACACCGGGCCGGGACCACCGAGTGCGAACATCGCGGCGGAGAAGCCGAGGAACGCCGGGAACTCGAAGCCGCCGTCCGCGTTGAAGAAGCCGTTGGGCGTGTGGACGCTCGACGCGACACCCATCGTGGTCGCGGCGCCGGCGCCGGCGATCGGGGTGGCGAGACCGAGGGCGAGTGCGGCGCCGGAACCCGCCTCGCCGAGGCCGGCGAGGACGGCGTTGCGGCGACCGGGCCGGAAGCCCATCTGGTGCATGCCTTGGGCGGTGCCCTCGATGCCGCCGCCGCCGAAGGCGCCGAACAGCTTCTGGGAGCCGTGTGAGACGAGGACGGCGCCGAGGGCGATCCGCAGCAGGGTCCTGGCGGTGACGGAGGCGGTGGTGGTGCGCGAGCTCATGCGATCTCCCTGACGTCGGTGTGCGATCGACCGTCGCGGTCGACCACGGTCCAGCAGACGGGACGCCCCGCCGGCCCGAGGTGGACCAGCGGGGCGTCCCGCGGTGTTCGAGGGGTCAGCTGGTGATCCGGCGCCGGCCGCCGACCCGGACGATCACCCCGGCGACGACCGCGCCCACGATCGGGGCGACGATGAACACCCAGAGCTGGGACAGCGGGGTCGCTCCGCCGTAGACGGCAGCGGCGATCGAGCGGGCCGGGTTCACGGACGTGTTGCTGACCGGGATGCTCACGAGGTGGATCAGGGTGAGCGTGAGCCCGATGCCGAGCGGGGCGACCGCCTGGTACTCCCGCTTGGCCGTGATCGACAGGATGACCGCGATGAAGACCCCCGTCAGCACGGCCTCGGTGAGGAAGACCGACCCGAGCCCGTACCCGCCGGGGCTCGCCGAACCGTAGCCGTTCGAGGCGAACCCGCCGTCCCGCGCGGCCTGGAACGCGCCGGACTTGCCCGAGAGCACGGCGGCGAGGATGCTCGTCGCGACGAGCCCGCCGACGACCTGGGACACGATGTAGCCGGCGACGTGCCGCGCGTCGGTGCGTCCGGCGGCGAGCAGCCCGAGGGTGACGGCCGGGTTGAAGTGGCCGCCGGAGATGTGCCCGACGGCGGAGATCCCCGCGACGAGCGTCAGCCCGAACGCCAGGGCGACGCCGAGGTAGCCGACGCCCTGCTGGTTGTCCGTGGCGCTCGGGACGTTCGCGGCGAACAGCGCGGTCCCGACACCGCCGAGGACGAGCAGGAAGGTGCCGAAGAACTCGGACGCGTACCGGGCGAGCGGCGACCAGGTCACGGCGTCCTCACGGCGCTGCTCGGAGGTCGATCCGCTCACCGGTTCGTTGCGTCCGCGGTTTCGGTCGCGGTCGGGTCGGCGCTGAGCCATGAGGGTCTCCTTCGGGTTCGTCTGTCGTCGTGGGTGCACGCGGGGCGTGTCGGTGGACGCCGCTCCCTGCGGCGCGGCCGGGACGGACGCCGCCGGTGGGGTGGACCCAGGATCGGGCCGTTCCGGCGGTCGCCGTCCGCGGATGGGACGGGGCACACCAGACGGTGGTCACGCCGGCGGCGGACTTTCCAGACACGTCCCAGGAAGCCCCGCGACGGCCGGGTTCCTGTCCCCCGGTGCCCGTCCCGCGGCCGTCCGGCGCGCAAAGCGGCCCCGGCGTCGCGCCCGCTGTCCTGTTCCCGCGCGGGTCCGGCCTGCCCCGCCCGGACCCGTACCGTGCCGCGGTCTGCGTGTCGCGGGCCGCGTGCGCGCCGGCGGTTCGCACCGTGCGGGCTCGTTCACCGGGTGCGGGGCTGCCCGCTCGGTGCGGGCTTGTAGCGGAACACCCAGCGGGCAAGCTCGCACGGGGTGACGGACGCTGCACCACGCGGCGCCACGCACCGTCGGTTCGCACGGTGCGAGCTAGTTCACTTGGTGCGGGGCTGCCCGCTCGGTGCGGGCATGTCCACCGGGTGCGGAGGTGCCCGCTCGGTGCGGGCTTGTAGCGGGGCACCCAGCGGGCAAGCTCGCACGGGGTGACGGACGTCGCACCGTGCGGCGCCGCGCACCGGCGGTTCGCACGGTGCGAGCTAGTTCACTTGGTGCGGGGCTGCCCGCTCGGTGCGGGCATGTCCACCGGGTGCGGAGGTGCCCGCTCGGTGCGGGCTTGTAGCGGGGCACCCGGCGGGCAAGCTCGCACGGGGTGACGGACGTCGCACCGTGCGGCGCGGTGTGCCGGCGGTTCGCACCGTGCGGGCTTGTTCACCGGATGCGGGGCTGCCCGCTCGGTGCGGGGTTGTAGCGGGGCACGGGGCGGGCAAGCTCGCACGGGGTGACGGAGGTCGCACCGTGCGGCGCTGTGCGCCGTCGGTTCGCACGGTGCGAGCTTGTCCACCGGGTGCGGCGCTGCCCGCTCGGTGCGGGGTCGTAGCGGCGCACCCAGCGGGCAAGCTCGCACGGAGTGACGGACGTCGCACCGTGCGGCGCGGTGTGCCGGCGGTTCGCACCGTGCGGGCTTGTTCACCGGATGCGGGGCTGCCCGCTCGGTGCGGGGTTGTAGCGAGGCACGGGGCGGGCAAGCTCGCACGGGGTGACGGACGTCGCACCGTGCGGCGCTGCGTCCAGACCCGACGCCCGCCGCCCGCCACCCGACGCCCGACGCCCGCCACCCGCCGCCCGCCACGCGCCACCCGCCACCCGCACGACCAGCGGTCCGGGGCCCGCCGCGCTACAGGTCCTTGAGCCGCCGACCCGTCGCGCCGTCGCTCCACCGCGCGGCCGATCCCCCGTCGAGGGACTCGTGGTGCCCGCCGTGTCCGTGGGCGAGCCCGCAGCGCCAGCGGTCGAAGACGCTCAGGCAGAGGTCGCGGGGCAGTCGGTCCGCGCCGACGCCCGACGGCGCCGCGGAGCGGACCGGATCGGTGGCGTCGGGCACGGGGGTGGTGTTGGTGTCGTCGATCATTCCGTCATGTGGACGTCGTGGGGACCGGATCCGTCACGGATCCGTCGCCGTCCGGTGCACCCGGGCGTGTCCCCGCCGCCCGGTGCAGTGTGGAACGGGACGGCCGTCGGACGGCGGCCGTCGGCGACGATCGGAAGGCGGGGATGGACCACGACGATCCCCTCCTGCGTGCGGAGGACCCCACCCTGGTGGTCCGCGCCGCCGACGGCGACGTCCGCTCGTTCGAGGTGCTCGCGCGTCGACACGGGCCGGTGATGCGCGTGTACGCCGAGCAGATGCTCGGCTCGAACGTCGAGTCGGACGACGTCGTGCAGGAGTCGTTCCTGACCGGGTGGCGTCGACTCTCCGACCTCAACGACCCCGCGCGGTTCCGTCCGTGGATGATGCAGATCGTCACCCGGAAGGCGCTCGACCGGCTCCGTCGGCGCCGCCACCACGACGACGTCGACGGCGCACAGCACCCGACGGACGCCACCAGGCAGCCGGAGCGTATCGTCGAGACGCGGATGCAGCTCGACGCGATGTGGACCGCGTTGGACCGCCTCCCCGCAGACCAGCGGCGGTGCTGGCTCCTCCGCGAGACCGCCGGCTACAGCTACCAGCAGATCGCCGACGAACTCGAACTGCCGGTGTCGACGGTGCGTGGGCTGCTCGCCCGTGCCCGTCGGTTCCTGACCGTGGAGATGGAGGCATGGCGATGAGCGACATCGACGATGTCCCCGTTCCCGAGGACGACCTCGACGGTCACACGATGGAGGAGCTCGCCGACTACCTCGACCGTGGTCGGACCCCACGCGACCCCGCCATCGAGGCGTCTGCGTCCTGCCGGCTCGCGCTGTCGAACATGGCACGCCTGCGGGAGCTCTCGCTCGGTGCCCTGCAGCGCCGGGCGGACGCCGAGCCGGACCGCGAGACCGACTGGATCGACCGTCTGCTCGCGACGATCCGCTCCGAGGTCCGACCGGGACGTGACGTCCCGGTCCCCCACCCCGACCCGAGACTCCGACTCGCGATGACCGAGGCCGCCGTGCGTGGCCTGGTCCGTCGCGCCGGCGACACGATGGGCGGCGTCGTGATGGGCAGCTGCACGCTCGACGGCGAGCTCGGCGACCCCGGAGCCCCGGTGCACGTGCGGGTCACCGCCGGACTGGTCTACGGGGCGCCGGCGGCCGAGACCGCCGACCGGCTCCGGGACAGGATCGCGGCGGCCCTCGCACGGCACACCGCCATGACCGTGGCGTCCATCGACGTCGTGTTCGACGACGTCCACCTGCCCTAGGCACACGACGTGAGCGACGAAGCCCTGTCCCGAGCCCTCACCGACCGGATCCGGAGCGTCCCGGGCGTCACGGGGGTCTACCCGAGCCGGCCACTCGTGCACGCCGCCGCCGAGGCCGTCGCGTCCACCTTCTCGCTGCAGGAACCCGACGTCCTGGTGGACGTGCAGCGCGAGGGCACGACGCTGCGGGTGCACGCGGGCATCGCCGTCGACGACACCCGCCCCGCGACCGAGACGGTACGCGAGGTGGGCGAGCGCGTCCGCGACCTCGTCGACGAGCGGACCGGTGGGCCGGCCGACCTCGTCGAGGTGACGATCCGGCTCGTCGAGGACATCGGGGCGCCCACCGACGACGCCACGGGACCCGACCCGGGCGAGCGCGTGCCGACGGCCGGGTGACGGGGTCGGCGCGCGGTCGCGGACGTGACCAGATGACGGACGGGAGGCGCGGTGCGGGCCCGCACCGCGCCTCCCGTCCGCCTCGTGGTCCGGACGCGACCCGCCGGTCTCAGGCCGCCATCGGCCCGTACCGGCGGTGCCCCTTCACGTCGTAGCGGTCGAGCATCATGAGCTTGTCCCACGCGGCCACGAAGTCGCGGACGAAGCGTTCCTGTCCGTCACGACCCGCGTACGCATCGACGACCGACCGGAGCTGCGCGTTCGACCCGAACACGAGGTCGTGCCGGGACGCCGTCCAACGCTGCTCGCCGGTCGCCTGGACGGTGCCGGCGAACACCGTCTCGGTGTCATCGGTCTTCGTCCAGACGAGATCGGTGTCGGTCAGGTTGACGAACCAGTCGGTCGAGAGCGTGCCGACGCGGTGCGTCAGGACGCCGACGTCGGAGCCATCCCAGTTCGTGCCGAGCACCCGCAGGCCGCCGGTCAGGACGGTCCACTCCGGTGCGGTCAGCGTCAGCAGGTTCGCCCGGTCGAGGAACACCTGCTCGAGCGCGACGCCGGGGGCGAACTGCTCGAACCGCTCGGACCGGAAGTTCCGGAAGCCGTCCGCGATCGGCCGGAGCCACTCGAACATCTCGATGTCGGTGAGCTCCTGCGTGGTGTCCACCCGACCCGGCGTGAACGGCACGGTGACCTCGACGCCGGCGGCGCGGGCGGCGTCCTCGACCCCGACGCACCCGGCGAGCACGACGAGGTCCGCGAGGGACACGGCGGGGTGCTGTGCGCGGATGCGCTGCAGCGCCTCCACCACGGGCACCGTGCGGCCGTTGACCGCCCAGTCCTTCTGCGGGGACAGGGCGATCCGGCCGCCGTTCGCGCCGCCGCGCTTGTCGCTGTCGCGGTAGGTCGACGCCGCCGAGTAGGCGGTGAACACGAGGTCGGACGCGTCGATCCCCGCGTCGCGGACGGCAGCCTTGAGCGTCGCCACGTCGGCGTCGGTCAGGGGTGCGCCCTCCGCGTCGGGGAGCGGGTCCTGCCAGAGCAGCTCGTCCTCGATCGTCACCTCGGGGCCGAGGTAGCGGTGCTTCGGCCCCATGTCGCGGTGCGTCAGCTTGTACCAGGCCTTCGAGAACGCGGTCGTGAAGAGGTCGAAGTCGGCGAGGAAGCGCTCACAGACCTTCCGGTACTCCGGGTCGACCTTGAGGGCGATGTCCGAGGTCATCATCATGAGCGGGTGCTCCTGCCCGGCGACGTGCGCGTCGGGCGTCTTCGGCGCGTCGGGGTCCTTCGGCGTCCACTGCAGGGCGCCGGCCGGGCTCCGGGTCTGCTCCCACTCGTGGCCGAACAGGTTCTCCAGGTAGCTGTTGTCCCAGCGCGTCGGGTCCTGCGTCCAGCTGCCCTCGATGCCGTTCGTCGACGTGAACTCGGCGTTGCCGGTCCCGCGCGGGTTGTGCCAGCCGAGGCCCATCGACTCGATGGGCGCGAGCTCGGGCGACGGGCCGATCTCGGTCGCCGGGACCTGCCCGTGGCTCTTGCCGAACGCGTGGCCGCCCGCGATGAGCGCCACGGTCTCCTCGTCGTTCATCGCCATGCGGGTGAAGGTGGTGCGGATGTCGCGTGCGGACCCGAGCGGGTCGCCGTTCGCGTACGGGCCCTCGGGGTTCACGTAGATGAGCGCCTGGTGCGAGGCCGCGAGCGGGCTCTGCAGGTCGTAGTCGGCGTCGCCGTTCTCGCCGTGCCACCGCTCGTCGCGCGAGACCATCTCGTCCATGCTGTGCACGTCGTGCGGGTTCCACACCTCGGGGCCCCACCACGTGCCGTCGTCCGGCTCCCAGGCGTCGAGCCGGCCGCCGCCGAAGCCGTACGTCGGCAGGCCCATGAGCTCGAGCGAGCAGTTGCCGGTCAGGACCATGAGGTCGGCCCAGGACAGCGCGTTGCCGTACTTGTGCTTGATCGGCTGCAGCAGGCGTCGGGACTTGTCGGTGTTGCCGTTGTCCCACCAGCTCCCGATCGGCGCGAACCGCTGCATCGCGGTCCCGGCGCCACCACGACCGTCGGCGATCCGGTACGTGCCGGCTGCGTGCCAGGCCATCCGGATCATCTGCGGGCCGTAGTTGCCGTAGTCGGCCGGCCACCAGTCGACGCTCGTCGTGAGCAGCGATTTGATGTCGCGCTTCAGCTCCTCGAGGTCGATCGTGGCGAACGCCGCCGCGTAGTCGAAGTCGGCCCCCAGCGGGTCGGCGTCGACGCCGTTCCGGTGCAGCAGCTCGACGCGGAGCCGCTGGGGGTACCAGTGCTCGAGCGTCGGCGCCTGGCCGAAGGCCCCACCGAGGTGGTCGCCGCCGGCCGGCAGGGATCCCCCCATGTGGTACGTGCAGGTGTCGGTTCCGTCAGTGCTCACTGCTGCTCCTCATCGCGCGGTGGACGCACCGGCCCCCGTCGGCGGTGCGTGCCCGCCACGATGCGCTCGCCGCCTGGGAGATGCCGAACCGGGGTGCGCTTCGCGATTCGAATCCTCGAACGAACCGCCCGTCACGGCGCGGTGGTGGTCGGCTCGGTGCCGGTCGGCGCGGTGGCGGTCGGCTCGGTGCTGGTCGGCGCGGTGGCGGTCGGCTCGGTGCTGGTCGGCGTCGTGGCGGTGGGCTGCTCCGCGCCGTGGACCGCACGCCGGGCGCCCGGTGTGGCCCAGACCCGACCGTCGGCGCCGAACGCCAGCACGTCGACGCCGCCGTCGCTCGTCACCCGGCGGAGGTCGTCCTCGTCCCCCGCGACGATCGCGGTCGCGAGGACGTCCGCGGTGACGATGTCGTCGGCGACGACGGTCGCCTGGACGAACGTCGTGGCGGTCCGACGCCAGATGTGCTCGCCGCGCTCGGCGGTCCCCGAGGTCGCCACGGCCCGACGGGGTGCGTCGAGCCGGACGACGCCGACGACGGTGTCCCGGTGCGCCGGGTCGACGACGCCGACGCTCCAGGGCTCGTCGCCCCGGTGGTGACCGCGGACGAGCACGTCGCCGCCGGCACTGATCATCCAGTCGGCACAGCCGGCTGCGTCGAGGACGTCCCCGGCGCCGCGGATCGCGAGGGCCTTGACGACCCCGGACAGGTCGATGACGCCGTCCGGTCGGTGCGGGGTGAACGCTCCCCCGGTCCGCTCCCGCCACTCGAGCGCGAGGGCGTAGACGTCCCGCACCTCGGCGGGTGCGTCGGCGAGGCGGAGCGACCCCGCCGCGATCCGACTGAGCACCGACGATGGGTCGTAGAGGCTGTACCGGTGGTCGTGGCCGGCGAACACCGCACGGACCTCGGACGCGGCCTCCGGGGTGGCGCCGCGCAGGCTCACGACCGTCCCCATCGTCTCGAAGGTGGTGACGCCGGTCACAGCCCGGCCTTGTCGATCGCGGACTGGAGCGACGTCGTGTAGCCCTCACTGGTGAAGGTCGCACCGCTGACGGACTGGATCTTCGCGGACTGCGCCTGCAGCGCCTCCTGGCGGAGGATCGGGGCGGCCTGCGCGCTGATCTGCACGGAGCGACCGCCCTGGTCGGTCAGCTGCAGCGCGGTGACGTCGGTGATCTTCCCGTTCGCGACGGTGATCTGCACCTGCACGGGACCGTACTGCGTCTGGGTCGTGTCGCCGGCGAAGGTCCCGGAGGCGGAGGAGCCGCCCGAGGTGCCGGTGCCCGAGGTGCCGGAGCCGGAGGTGCCGGAGCCGGAGGTGCCGGAGCCGGAGGTGCCGGTCCCGGAGGTGCCGGAGCCGGAGGTGCCGGTCCCGGTGCTGCTCCCGCCGCTCGCCCCGCCGGTGGTGGCGGAGCCGCTCGTGCCGGTGCCGGTGCCGGCCGTCGTGCTCTGCTGTACCGGGGCGGTGACCGCGGGCTGGCCGCCGAGCTGCCAGCCGATGACGAGGACGGCGACGGACGACACGACCCCGCCGGCGACGACGCGGGCCCTCACGACTCGAACCGTTCGTGGTGGATCTGGTGCTCCGGGACGCCGGCGAGCCGTGCCTCGCGGACGACGAGGTCGGACCAGGCGCGCGGGCCGCACACGTACAGGTCGGAGTCGAGCAGGTCCGGGAAGACGGACCGGAGCGAGACCCCGCGGCGCACGTCCTCCTCGGTCATCCAGCTCTCGCGGGAGTGCGCCCGGCGGCCGACCATCGTGTACAGCCGGCTGCCCGTCGCAGCGGCGAGGTCGGCGGTCTCCCGCCAGAGGTACTGCTGGTCGGCGTCCGTCCCGCGCAGCAGCACGGTGGCCTCGCCCGGGCGGAGGTCGGTGTCCTCGAGCAGCGACCGCACGGGGGTGATCCCGATGCCCGACGCGACGAGCGCCAGGTACGGGGCCGTGCGCGCCCGGCTCGTGAACAGCCCGTACGGCCCCTCGAGGGAGACGAACGCCCCCGGGGTGATCCGGCCGAGCCGTGCGGAGCCGGCACCGAGGTCGCGCACGGTGATCCGGGCGCGGTCACGACCGGGGACCGCGGAGAACGACACCGGGTGGGCGTGCCACCAGGTCCGGGCGGTCCAGAACCGCCAGACCCCGTACTGGCCGCCCTCGGCGCCGAGTCGGTCGAGGTCACGGCCCGCGAGGTGGATCGACACGACCCCCGGCGCGATGGCCTCGACCCCGACCACGCGGATGCGGTGGCGGAACGTCACGACGACCGGAAGGGCGAACCGGTATACGGCGATCAGTCCGAGCGCCACGATGTACAGCGCGATCCAGTAGACGCGCTGCCACGTGCCCTGGGCGAGGACGCTGCCGACGCTGAGCATGTGCGGCAGCGCGACGAGCACCGCCGCGTAGCTGAGCAGGTGGATGACGTGCCAGGCCTCGTAGGGCAGGCGACGTCGGACGGCGACGAGGGACGAGACGACCACGGCGACGAACAGTCCGAGTCCCAGGTAGGCCAGGGGCATGTCGGGCGTGGAGAAGAGCGCGATCGTCTCGGCGATCGGTCCGGTGCCCGCCGAGGCGCCGTACCCGAGCGTCAGGAACGCACCGTGCGCGAGCAGCAGGTACAGCACGGGCTTCCCGAGCGACCGGTGGACCGCGATCGCGTTGTCCTGCCCGAAGGTCCGGTCGATGAGCGGGACCCGCGCGGCGAGGACGAGCATCACGAGCACGAGGTCGGTCGCGACCAGACCGGCGACGATCCCGGCGTCGGTGAGCCACCCGCCGATGCCGACGACCGTGTGGGATCCGGGCGACACGAGCCAGAGCAGGACGGCCACCGCGGCGGACACCCAGGCGAGGATCCCGAGCATGTCGGTCAGCGCGCCCCGGCGACGTCCGGCGCGGCGACGGCGACGTGCCGCGACCGCGAGCGGCTCGGCCGGCGGCACGGTGCCACGTCGGCAGCCGCCTCCGGAGGGACCGGGGGCGGGGCGGGCGGTGGGGCGAGCGGTGTCGATCATCGTCTCGGTCCTCTCCAGCAGGTGTTCGGGTGCTCCACAGCATCGGCAGCGGGACTGTGGAGGAACCCGGAACGGACCGTCCGCTTCGTTCGAGACTTCGAGTGATCCGGCACGGCCGCCGGGCGGCGGGGCTCGGATGCCCGTCGGGGGGCACGGTCGTCCGTCGGCCGCGCACCGCGGCGACGACCGGCTCAGACCGCGGGGACGCTGACCGTGGCGACGGCACCGCCGTGCGCGCCGTTCCGGAGCGACGCCGACCCGCCTGCGCGCTCGGCGATCCCGCGGACGAGCGCGAGTCCGAGCCCGCTGCCGCCGAGCACCGCGCGCCGGGCGCTGTCCGCCCGGGCGAACCGCTCGAACGCCTGGGGCAGGAAGTCCTCGGGCACCCCGCGGCCGTCGTCGACGACGGTCAGCTCGAGGGTCCGCGCGGCGTCCTGGGTGAGGGTCACGCGGATCACGCCGCCCTCCTCCCCCGCTGCGACGGCGTTCGCGACGAGGTTGTCGACGATCCGGGCGAACGCGGCCGTCTCGAGGGCGTACCGCTCGTCGGGCGCGTCGAGCGTCACCTGGAAGTCGATGTCGCGGTCGACGGCACCCCCGAGGGCACGGACACGGTCGATCGCTCCCATGAGTTCGGTCACGAGCGCGGACCCCGGTGTCGAGGGTGCCGGTCCGGCCTCGTCCAGTCGGCTCAGCCCGAGCATCGTGTTCGCGAGCGCGACCAGCCGCGCGGCGTCCCCCTCGGCCTGGCGCAGCTCGCGCTCGAGCGCCTCGGCGTCCCCGGCGGACCGGTGCGCCAGCTCGAGCCGGGCGGTGAGGGCCGCGAGCGGTGTCCGGAGCTCGTGACTGGCATCGGACACCATGCGGCGTTCCCGCTCGGCGTGTTCGCGCTGGCGGTCGATGAACGCGTTGAGGGTCCGTGCGAGCGCGGCGAGCTCGTCGTCCGAGGTCCCGACGGGCAGGTGCCCGGCCGCGGCGCCGGCGCTCAGCTCCTCGGCCGTCCGACGCATCCGGCCGACCGGCCGGAGCGCCAGGGTCGAGAGCAGCCAGGCGGTCGCGGCGAAGGCGAGGAGCGCCAGGACGGTCCCGACGGCGAGGGAGCGGTCGACGCGTTCCACGGTCTCGTGCCCGGCGCGGCCGTCGTGCGCGGCCCAGACGACCGAGGTCCCGGCGTCGCTCCGGACCGGGATCCCCACGACCGTGACCGACCGGTGTCCGGTGTGCAGGCGGAGCGTGACGTCGTCGTCGGGCGCTGCGGTCGGCAGCGACCGTCGGACGTCCCGCGGGAGCGAGTCGACCACCCATCGACCCGACGCGTCCCGGATCCCCACCATCACGTCCTCGGCGGGTCGGTCCGGGGGCTCGCCGGGGTTGTTCCGCAGGTCGGAGACGAACGGTGCGGCGTCGCCGGCGGCGAGGGACTCGTCGGTCGCCAGCGTCGCCCGCTCGATCTGGACGTGCAGCACCACCGCGACGCCGGACAACACGACCGCGCCGACCAGCAGGCTGCCGAGCGTGATGCGGGCCCGGATCGAGAGGCGACGGAGGGCCCTCATGCGGCCGGCACGACCTCGAGCGCGTACCCGACCCCACGCACGGTCCGGATCACCACGTCGGCGTCCGCCGCCTGCAGCTTCTTCCGGACGTAGCTGACGTACTGGTCGACGATCGTCGGGTCGAAGTGCTCGGCGCTCCCCCAGACCTCCTCGAGCACCTCGGCCCGGGTGCGCGGCGCCGGGGCACCCTGGATGAGGAACCGCAGCAACGAGAACTCCTTGACGCTGAGCGGCAGGTCCCGACCCCGCACCGACGCCCGGACCGCGACGGTGTCGAGCCGCACGCCCCCGGCCTCGACCACGGTCGCCGAGCCGGCTGCCCGTCGTCGCAGGTGCGCCCGGATCCGTGCGTTTAGCTCGGCGATCGCGAACGGCTTGGTGAGGTAGTCGTCGGCGCCGGAGTCGAGTCCGAACACGCGGTCGTCCACCGCGTCGCGGGCGGTCACGAGGACGACCGGGAAGTCCTGGCCCATCTCGCGGAGCCGCCGGCACACCTCGAACCCGGTCATCTCGGGGAGCATGACGTCGATCGCGGCGGCGTCGAACGACTGCCCGCGCGCCTGGACGAGCGCGGCGACGCCGTCCGACACCACGGTGACCTCGTGCCCCTCGCCGACGAGCCCGCGTTCGACGAGCGCGCCCATCTCCGGGTCGTCCTCGACCACCAGGATCCTCGCCACGTCACACCACCCCGCTCGTGCCGAGGAGGGATCCGATGACGAACGTCGCCGCGAGGGCAAGTGCACCACCGACGACCACGCGGACGGTGGCGCGCGGCATCGAGCCTCCCCCGATCCTCGCACCCGTCGCACCCGTGAGTGCCAGGGCGAGCAGGACGACGACGAACGTCACCGGGACCCGGACGGACTCGGGTGGCAGCAGGATCGCGAGCAGCGGCAGCACCGCGCCGATCGAGAACGCGGCCGCTGACGCGAACGCCGCGTGCCACGGGCTCACCACCTCGTCCTCGTCGATCCCGAGTTCGGTCGTCAGGTGCGCCCGCAGGGCGTCCCGGTCCGTCAGCTCGGCGGCGACGGCCTCGGCGGTCTCGCGCCGGAGTCCACGGGCCTCCCACAGCTGCGTGAGTTCCTCGAGCTCGGCTCCCGGGTCCTCGCGCAGCTCCCGCCGTTCCTGTTCGATGAGTGCCCGTTGGCTGTCCTTCTGACTGCTCACCGAGACGTACTCGCCGAGCGCCATCGAGACCGCGCCGCCCACGAGCGCAGCGATCCCGGCGGTCGCGATCGCCGGGACCGAGGTCGACGCGCCCGCGACCCCGACGACGATCGACGCCGTGGAGACGATGCCGTCGTTCGCGCCGAGCACCCCGGCGCGGAGCCAGTTCAGTCGTGCCGCGAGGTCGCCGGTGTGCGCCTCACCGGCGTGCGGTCCAGGAGTGGTCATGCGCCCAGCGAACCAGGTCCGCGCGCAGCGTTCGTGTGAGGTTTCGAGTGATCCCGGGACGCGCCACGCGGACGACGACCGTGACGCGGTGCGCGGCGTCCTGTTGTCTGAGCGCACCGCGCCGTCTCGAGGACGGCGCACGACGTGAAAGGCCGTCATGGACTGGCAGTTCGGCGGGATCCCGCTCCACCCCCTCTTCGTCCACCTCACCTCGGTCGCGGTCCCGGTCGCGGCCCTCACGGCGATCGCGGTGGCGGTCTGGCCCGCGGCCAGGCGGTGGCTCGCGGTCGGTGCACCGATCATCGGGCTCGTCGCGCTCGTGTCCGTCCCGCTCGCGACGTCGTCGGGCGAGTGGCTGGAGCACCACGAGAAGGAGACGGCGCTGCTCGAACGGCACACCGAGCTCGCCGACGGCATGCTGCCGTGGTCGATCGCCGTCTTCGCGCTCCTCGTGCTCTGGTGGGGCTGGCACCGCTTCGGCGCAGCCCGCGTGGACAGCCGCGGTGTCGTGCGCGCCGTCGCCGTGATCGGCCCGGTGCTGCTCGTCGCGGTCGCCTTCGTCTCGATCGTCGAGGTCGTGATCATCGGGCACGCCGGCGCCGAGTCGGTCTGGAAGGGCTGAGCGCGGTCCCCGTGACGCCGCCCGGCCGGGACGGCGCCCAGCGACCGGACACGCACCGGCGGTGGACGGGAGGCGCGGGGCGGGCCCGCACCGCGCCTCCCGTCCACCCTGTGGTCGCGTCGTGACCCACCGTCGCGGACGCACGTGCGCGGACGAGCGTTACGGTGTGGACGGCGACGGTGCCGACGACGGGGAGCAGCACATGACGGATCACGACGACGCGACCCCGCAGGCGTTCCTCCGCCGGCACCGAGCACGGTTGGCGTCCCTCGTCGACCGGGTCGTGCCCGGGGACGCGTACCCGTCGGCGTCCGAGGCCGGCGCACTGGAGTTCCTCCGGACGGTCCTCGAGGAGCGTCCGGACTGGCTCGACCGCGTCCGCGCGGTCGTCGCCGGCGCCGACCACGACGAGGACCCGGACTGGGTCTGGTTCGCGGGGATCGTCTCCGCCGGCTACTACGCCGACGCGGCGAACGGCGGCAACGCGGACGAACGCTCGTGGGAGATGGTCGGCTGGCGTCCCGGGCCACCCGACGGGTGGAGCGTCCCGGTGCCGGTCCCGACCGCCGAGCCCGTGATCGTGCGACCGGCGGCGCTCGCCGCGCGGTACGACGCGATCGTCGTCGGATCGGGTGCCGGCGGTGGCGTCGCGGCGTGCGGCCTCGCCGAGTCCGGTCGACGGGTCCTCGTCGTCGAGGCCGGCTCCTGGCCGGGGACCGCCGAGCTCACCGGGGACCACCTCCGGAACCCACGGTCGAACTGGGGTCTCGCGCCGCGGTCCGGCCCCGTGGACCTCGGCAACCCCCGGGTCGTCGCGGCGCGGGACGGCGACCGCGTGGTCCGGCCGTCCGACGGCGACTGGCACGCCAACGCCGTCACGGCCGGGGGCGGCACACGGGTCTACGGCGCTCAGGCCTGGCGGTTCGCACCGGGCGACTTCACGATGGCCACCGACCACGGCGTCCCCGAGGGCAGTGCGCTCCGGGACTGGCCGATCGGCTACGACGACCTCGCGCCGTGGTACGAGCGCGCGGAGTGGGAGCTCGGCGTGAGCGGCGGCGACGACGGCACGTGGGCCGGTCCCCGCGCCCGGCCGCTGCCCATGCCGGCGATCCCGGCGGGTCCGAGGCGGCAGCTACTCGCGGACGCCGCTCGTTCGCTCGGTTGGTCGACGGTGCACGTCCCGCTGCTCGTCAACTCCGTCCCGTACCTCGGGCGCGGGGCCTGCGAGCAGTGCGGCACCTGCGTCGGGTTCGCCTGCCCCGTGGACGCGAAGAACGGCATCCAGAACACGATGCTCCCCCGCGCGTTCGCCACCGGCAACGCCGCGATCGTGCTCGACACCCGGGTCGCCCGGATCCGGACGGACCGGTCCGGTCGGGTCGTCGGGGTCGCCCTCGTCGGGACTGCCGACGGTGTCGACTGGCACGCCGACGTCGACGCGGCCGAGGTCGTCGTGGCAGCGGGTGCGGTCGAGTCGGCCCGGTTGCTGCTCAACAGTCGGAGCGACCGGGAGCCGGACGGGCTCGGCAACGGTGCCGACCAGGTGGGCCGGTACCTGCAGGGCCACCGGTACGGCGGCGCGATGGGCATGTTCGACGACGTCGTCGAGGACGGCCTCGGCCCGGGACCCTCCATCGCCACGACCGACTTCCGGCACGGCGTCCCCGGGCAGATCGGCGGCGGGATCATCGCGGACGAGTTCGTCGCCACGCCCTCGAACACCTTCGCCTACCTGACCGGCCTCGGACTCGTCCCCCGCACCGGGCTCGCCGGCAAGCACGCGATGCGCGACCTCGCCCGGCGCAGCACCCGCCTGATGGGTCCGATCCAGGAGGTCACGTCCGCCGACTCGCGGGTGCGCGTCGACCCGGTCGTCACCGATCGCTGGGGTGTGCCCGTCGCACGGTTCAGCGGCGGACCGCATCCCGAGGACACCCGCGCCCGCGACCACACGAGCGCGCGGAGCGGCGACTGGCTCCGGGCCGCGGGCGCCACCCGGGTCGCCGAGATGCGCGGCGTACTCACCGGCACGAGCGGCGGTCAGCACCAGGCCGGCACCCTCCGGATGGGCGACGACCCGCGCACCTCGGCCGTCGATCCGTTCGGCCGGGTCTGGGGCCACGACAACCTGCGCGTGGCCGACGGGTCGGTGCACGTCACGAACGGCGGGGTGAACCCGGTGCTCACGATCGTCGCGACCGCCATGCGGACGATCGACGCGATGGTGCGGTGACCCGCCGACGGACGGGAGGCACGGTGCGGGCCCGCCCCGCGCCTCCCGTCCGTCGCGTGGTCGCGTCGCGACCCCCGCCGCACCCGCCCCGCCCGACTCGCCCCGCCGCACCGGACCCGTCTCGCCGCACCCGCCGCACCCCACTCGCCCCGCCGCACCGGACCCGTCCCGCCGCACGACGAACGGCACCGCGAACCACGGATGCCCGTGGTTCGCGGTGCCTTCGGTTGTGCGAACGCAGTCCGCGCCGCGAACGCGCCGCAACGCAGCCACAGCGCGCCTAGCGCTTCAGGTTCGTCAGCTCCTGCAGCACCTCGTCCGAGGTCGTGATGATGCGCGCGTTCGCCTGGAACCCGCGCTGCGCCACGATGAGGTTCGTGAACTCCTGCGAGAGGTCGACGTTCGACATCTCGAGCGTCCCCGACGCGAGCTGCCCGACGCCGGGCGACCCCGGGGCGCCGACCGAGGCGTTGCCGGAGTTCGCGGTGGCCCGGTAGCCCGAGGCCCCGGTCTTCTCGAGGCCCGCCGGGTTCGCGAACGTCGCGAGGGCGATCCGGCCGATGGCGAGCGACGCGCCGTTCGAGAACGTCCCGACGACCGTGCCGTCCTTCGAGATGGAGTAGCCCTGGAGCGAGCCGGCCTCGTGGCCGTTCTGCGACGAGATCGACGCGGTGTTCAGCGACGCGAAGCCCGTGAGCTGCCGCATGTCGACCGCGATGCCCCCGACGGCGAGCGTGCCACCGGCCGTGAGCTTGCCGTCGGCGCCGAAGGTGAGCGACGTCGTCGCCTGCGTGCCCTGTCCGTCGGTCGCGGTGACGTCCCACCCGGCGGCGGTGCGCTCGTACGCGATCGACATGGTGTGCTTCGCGCCCGAGGCGTCGTAGACGGTGGCGTCGCGAGTGAGGACCTGGCCGACCGCGGTCTCGGACGGCAGGTTGCCGGTCACCCCGGCGGTGGAGGTGCGGACGGCGGGGGCGGCGGCGTCGAGCGGCAGGACGATGTCGGACAGCGCGCCGTTCTCGTTGACGACGCCGTTCGTGGCCGGGTACCCCTGCACGATCTTGCCGTCGGCGGTGACGAGCCGACCGTCGGCGTCGAAGTCGAACGCGCCGGCACGGCTGTACACGGTGTCGTTGCCGAGGCGCGTGACGAAGAAGCCGTCGCCGGAGATCATCAGGTCGGTGGCCTTGCCGGTCGCCTGGGCGGAGCCCTGCGCGAAGTTCGTGGAGACGCCGGCGACCTGGACGCCGAGGCCGATCTGGGCCGGGTTCGTGCCGCCGATGCCGGTTTGCGGCCCACCGGCACCCTGGGTCATCTGCGACAGGGTGTCCTGGAAGACCGTCGACGACGACTTGAAGCCGACCGTGTTGACGTTGGCGATGTTGTTGCCCGTGACGTCCAGCATCTGCTGGTGCGAACGGAGGCCGGAGATCCCGGAGTAGAGCGAGCGGAGCATGGTGCGTCCTTTCGTGGAGGTACCGAAGAAGAAGAGAAGGGAGCGGGGGTCAGGAGGTCGTCTTGATACCGGAGATCACGTCGAGGTTGACCTCCTTCCCGTTCACCGTCACGGTCGGCACACTCTGGGCGTAGGAGACCGCGGTCGCCGTCCCCGTGATCGTCGTGCCGGACGTGGCGTCGGTGTAGCTGACCTGCTTCCCGACGAGGTTGGCGGCGGCGATCCGCATCTGCAGCGAGAAGTTCTCGTTCGCCGTCGTGGTCTGGTTGGTGATCTGCTCCATCATCGCGAGCTGCGTCTGCTGGCTGATCATCTGGTTCGTGTCCATCGGCGAGGACGGGTCCTGGTTCTGCAGCTGCGTGACCAGGAGCTTCATGAACACCTCGGAGTCCATCGTCTGCGAGCGCGAGCCGGACTGGTTGGCGGCGAGGGCCGCGGCCTGCGCGGCCTGGTCCACGGTGCCGGTGATGCCGTCGATCGGCATGGTGGTTCCCTTCGGTTCTGCCGGTGCTGGAGGTCGTCGCTCAGGCGAGGACGTCGAGTCCGACGCTGCGGACGGTGGGCGTGTGGGCGGTGCCGGGTGCGCGCGGGGTGGGTCGCGCCTCCTGGCCGGGGTCGAGGCGGGGGCCCGCCTGGGTGGGCCGGTCGTCCTGCCCGGACCGTGCGTCCGGGTGGTTCTGCGAGGACAGGTCGAGCGTCGTCGACAGGGCGGACCCGGCGGCGTCGCGGCGGAGGTCCGGCAGCACCTGTCGCACGGCGTCCCGACCGGCGTCCGACGCCGCGAACAGCTCGACGTGCATGCCGTGCGCGGTCACGTGCGCTCGGACGGTGACGGGGCCGAGCGCGTCGGGGGTCACCTGGACGGTCACGACGTGCTCCCCCGGCCCGGCCTGCGCGAGCGCGAACACCGGACGGCTCAGCTGCTGCTGGAGCGGCACCGGCGCGTTCGCGGTCGCGGAGCCGGCCGTAGCGGCCGCCGGTGCGACCGACGCGGTGGTCGAGGCGGCCGGGACCGCGAAGGCGCCCTCACCGCCACGGGGTGCGGTGACGGACTGGAGGCGCGGATCACCCTGGTCGCGCGTCCCACCGTCAGACCCGTGGCCGCTCCGGGCATCGCCGCCCGCGGTGCCGACGGTCGGGACGGCCGTCGCCGTGGCGACGACGGGCTGGGTCGGTGCGGCGGTGTCGGTGGCACCCGGGGTCGCCTGGACCACCGGGGCGACCGGGGTGGTCGGGGTCGTCGAGGTCGGGGACACCGACGCCGAGGTCGTTGCGCTCGGGGTGGTCGGGGTCGCGGGGCCGCCGGTCGTCGACGGGGCCGGTGCCGCGGCGGGCAGGGCGCTCGCCGGGCCCGCGACCGGAGGCGGCATCACGGGTGCGGCGGTCGCGGCGACGACGGTCGCGGGTGCGGCGCTCGTCGCGGGTGCGGCGGTCGTCACGGGTGCGGGGGCCGTCGCGGGAGCGGCGGTCGTCGCGGGTGCGGGGGCCGTCGCCACGGGGGTCGCGTCGGTCTGGTTCAGGGCCGCGGCTGCCCCGCCGGTGGTGGCGGGCGGGACGGTCGGGATCGATGCCGGCGAGGCGTCGCTCGTCGCAGGCGTGGCAGTCGCACGGAGGCGCGCGCCCGACTGGGTCGCGGTCCCCGCGAGCGGCGACGCGTCGCCGGCCGGAGCGACCGCGGTGGCCGGTGCCGGCGGCGTCGGGGAGTTCGCGTCCGGGACGACGGCGGAGGCCCCGAGCGCCTCGGCACCGGCGAGCGGGGCCGCCGCGGCGGACGCCACGAGTGCGGCCACCGTCGCAGCGGGGTCGGCGGTCGGCGTCACGTCCGCACCACCGGTCGTCCCGCCCGCGGCCGGACGGGTCGCGGCGTCGTCGGTCGGGGTGTCGTCCGTCGGTCGTCGTCCGGCCGGCGAGGTCGTGGGACGCGTGTCCCGGTCCGTCCCGTGCGGTGCCGGACGGCGTGCGTCGGACGGAGCCGTGCGGCGGTCGCTGTCCGGGGCGGTGCCGGCTGCCGCGGACCCGGCTGCGGCCAGCGCGGCTCCGAACGAGTCGGCGGACGCCGGGGTCGGTGCCGACGACCCGGCGCGAGCGGGTGCCGGGGCGGCCGGCTGCGTGCTGATCGTGAGGCTCATGCTGCGCTCCCGGACTGCATCAGGGAGAGCAGCGCCGCCGTCTGCAGGTCCGTCCCACCCGACGCCGCGGACGTCGCGGACGTCGCGGTCGTGGCGGACGCCTGGGCGGGCACGATGCGTCGGATCGTGGCGATGTCCGAGTCCTTGTACCAGTTGTCGACGATCCGGACGTCCTTGCCCGGTCGCGGCGCGTGCAGCACCTTGCCGTCGCCGACGTAGATGACGACGTGGCCCTCGCCCTTCGGGACGATCAGGTCGCCGGGCTGGGCGTCCTTGAGCGACCCCACCTCGACGCCCATCTTCGCCTGGTCCGGCACGACACGGGGCATGGTCACCCCGAGGTCCTTGAACACCGTCTGCACGAGCCCCGAGCAGTCCATGCCGCTCGTCGTGGTGCCGCCGAAGACGTACGGCACGCCGAGGTACTTCTTCGCGTCCGCCACCACGTCGGCACCGGTCGCGCCGCTGCCCGTCGCGATGGTCCCCGTGCCGGCGTCGACCGACGTCGCGGGAGCGGTCGACGCCGACGCCGCGGTCGCCGCGGTGCCGGTCGTCCCGGTCGCGGTCGCCATCGCGTCGGCGAAGGCGCTGGAGGTGTCGGCACCCGCGGTCTGCGAGGTCGCCGCCGCTGCGGTCGTCCCGGTGCGCAGGGCATCGATCTGGGTCCGGATCACGGAGATCCGCGAGAGCACGGCGTCCACGCTCATCGGGCACCACCTTCCGTGCGGCTGCGTGCCGCGATCTCGTCGAGGGCGTTCTGTTCGGTGCGGAGCTCGTCGGCGACCTGCTGCTGGTCGTGCTGGACCTCGAGCTTCTCGAGCCCGAGGGCCGAGCGGCGTGCGGCGGTGTAGTCGTCCTGCGCCCGGTCGGCGTCGGCGCGGCGGTTCCGGACCACGGCGTCGAGCTCCTCGAGCATCCCCCGGGTGGCGGCACGGGCCGCGGCGACGGCGCTGAGGGTCGCGGCGTCCTGCACGTGCTGCGTCCCCTCGGTGTCGGCGAGGTTCCGGCGCGCGGCGATCCGGGCGTCGGCGGCGTCTCGTACCCGCTCGTTCGCGGTGGCGAGGGCCGCGGCGGCACGGTCCTGTTCGGCGTGCCGGAGGCGCAGGAGCCCGGCGAGCGGGAAGCGGCGGGCCATCAGGCACGACCTCCGACGCCGAGGGTGGCGACCAGCTGGTCGAGCAAGCGCCACGACGAGGACGCCGTGGCGCGCTCGTCCATGCCCTGCCGCAGGAAGCCGTCGATCGCGTCCTGGTGGTCGACGGCGGCGTCGACGAGCGGGTTCGTGCCGCGCTGGTACGCACCGACGTCGAGGAGGTCCTGCGCCGCCTTCCGGGCGGCCATCACCGTGCGGAGGGCCGTCGCGGTGCCGCGCTGTCCGGGCGTGGTCACCTTCGAGGCCACGCGGGACACCGAGCCGAGCGCGTCGACCGACGGGAAGTGGCCGGTGATCGCGAGCTTCCGGTCGAGCACGACGTGCCCGTCGAGGATGCTCCGGGCGGCGTCGGCGATCGGTTCGTTGTGGTCGTCGCCGTCGACGAGCACCGTGTAGAGGCCCGTGACGCTGCCGACCCGGTCGGTCCCGGCCCGTTCGAGCAGCCCGGCGAGCACCGAGAACGTCGACGGCGGGTACCCCCGGGTGGCCGGCGGCTCCCCGACGGACAGCCCGATCTCGCGCTGCGCCATCGCCACGCGGGTGAGCGAGTCCATCATCAGCACGACGTCCTGGCCGGCGTCGCGGAACGACTCGGCGATGCGGGTGGCGACGAACGCGGCCCGCAGCCGCATGAGCGCCGGCTCGTCCGAGGTGGACACAACGACGATCGAGCGGGCGAGGCCCTCGGGGCCGAGGTCGTCCTCGAGGAACTCCCGGACCTCGCGTCCACGCTCACCGACGAGCGCGATGACGTTGACGGCGGCGTCGCTCCCCCGGGCGATCATCGACAGCAGCGAGGACTTGCCGACGCCGGAGCCCGCGAACAGGCCCATGCGCTGCCCGCGTCCGACCGTGGTGAGGGTGTCGAGCACGCGGACGCCGAGCTGCATCGGGGTGTCGATGCGCGTGCGGGCCATCGCGTTCGGCGTCTCGTGGTCGAGCGGCACCCACGCGACCGGCTCGCCGCCGACCCCGACGAGCGGACCACGGTCGTCGATCGGGCGTCCGAGCCCGTCGAGCACGCGCCCGAACAGTCCCGTGCCGGTCGGCACGAGCACCGGTCGACCGGTGGGCCGGGCGGGCGTGCCGGCGGTGACACCGGTGAGGCGTCCGAGCGGCATGCAGCGGACGCCGGAGGGGTCGGTCGCCACGACCTCGACGAGGGTCTGCTGTGCACCCTCGGCGCCGACCGAGACGACCTCACCGACGTGCGCGTCGAGTCCGGCGATCGTGAGGCCGAGGCCGACGGCGCTCGTGACGACCCCGACGCGCTGCGGAGCGGCCTGCCGGAGTGCCTCGTCGAGCCCGCGGGGGCGCAGGAGCGTCGCGGTCACGGTGCCACCCCCAGCGCCGTGCGGGCGCGGTCGAGCGCCGTGGCGATCCGCGCGTCGAGCAACCCGTCCGGCAGGTCGACGACGGCGTCGCCGTCGACGAGCGACGGGTCGGCGACGACCGGGACCGGCAGGTCCAGGTCGGCGACGCGCGCGGCGTCCGCGACGCTCAGACGGACGGCCACGGCGACCGTGCGGTCGACGGACGCGAGCGCCCGCTCGACGGTCGCCTGTGCACCGGGGACGACCCGCGCCTCCCGTCCGTCACCGGCGGCGTCCGCGGTTCGGGAGGCGCGGACGGCGTACCCGACGACGGCTTCGGCCAGGTCGACGGCGGCGACCGCGACCGACTGCTCGGCCTGGTCGAGGACCGGCGCGACGTGCGACAGCATCGCGTTCGTCGCGGCGTCGAGGACCGCGATGCGGCGCGCGGTGTCTGCCTGCATCGAGGCGGTGCGGGCCGCGTGCTCGGACTCGAGCCGGGCGCGCAACGCCGCCGTCTCGGCCTGTGCCTGTCGGAGCCCGGCTGCGTACCCGGCCGCGTGGCCGCGCACGTCGGCGCTCGACGCGCGCGCGCTCGCGCTCGCGGCGGAGTCCCCGATCACCGGGAACGCGACGCGCTGGACGATCGACTCAGTCAACGAGCTCGTCCTCCTCGGCGCGGTGGACCGTGATGACGCCCTGCGCCTCGAGTTCGCGGACGGACCGCACGACCTCGGCGCGGGCCTCCTCGACCTGCGAGACCCGGACGGGGCCCATGGCCTGCAGCTCGTCGTCGAGCAGCTCGCGGTTGCGCTCGGAGACGTTCGCGCGGATCGTCTCGACGACCGGCGCGGCGGCACCCTTCATCGCGGTCGCGAGGAGCTTCGAGTCGATGCCGCGGAGCACCTGTTGGATGTCGCGGGACTCGAGCTTGACGATGTCCTCGAAGGTGAGCATCCGGGAGCGGATGTCCTCGGCGAGCTCCGGGTCGCGCGCCTCGAGCCCGTCGAGGACGGCCTTCTCGGTGGCGACGTCCGAGCGGTTGATGATGTCGACGAGCGGGGCGATGCCGCCGACGACCTCGACGCTCTCACGCGGGGACACCACGGCGCCGGCGCGCTGCCGGAGGACGCCGGCGACGATCCCGACGGCCTCCGGGGTCGCACTCCCCATGGTCGCGAACGCCTGGGCGACGTCGGTGCGGGCGCGCTCGTCCACCCCGGCGAGCACGGCGCTGGCCTGCGCGGGCTTCAGGTGCGCGAGGACGAGGGCGATGGTCTGCGGGAGCTCCCCCTCGAGGAGCGTGACGACCTGCCCGGGCTCGGCGTCGTCGAGGAAGTCGAAGGACTGCCCCGCGAGGTTCGAGGCGAGCCGGTCCATGACCCCGGCGGCGCGCTCGGCACCGAACGACGCCTCGAGGAGCCCGAGGGCGGTCTCCTTGCCGCCGCGCTTCTGCGTGCGGCCGCTCAGCGTCATCCGGTGGAACTCGGTGAGGGTGCGGTCGACGACGGTGTCCTCGACGCGGCGCATCCGGACGATCTCGGCGGAGATCTCCTCGGCCTCGATCTCGGTGAACTGCTTCATCACCTCGGCCGCGCGCTCGGTCTCCATCTGCATGAGGATGAGCGCGACCTTCTGCGCGCCGGTCAGGGCACGGTCGCCCGCGCCGGTCCCGCCGGCGCTCGGCACGAGCGCGCTCACACCGGTGCCCGGTCGTCGAGGAGTCCGCGGAGGAGCTCGGCCGTGCGCTTCGGGTCCCGCTCGGCGAGGGCGGAGATGTCCTGTCGACGCCGTTCGGCGCTGATCTCCTCGGTGGTGAGGACCTCGGTGGGCGAGTCGTCGTGCGGGATGGTCGGCAGCGCGACGGTCGGGGCGTCCCCGGCCTGCAGGGGGCTTCTGTCCGCGCCGTCCACGGCGAGCGGGAGCTGGAAGGTCTCACCCGAGAACGCGTCGAGCTCGCCGAGGTCGACCGCCTCGCGCTCCTGCTTCCGGCTGCGGCGCGCGAGGAAGACGATGATCGCGACGAGGGCGAGGAGCGCCCCCACGACGATGCCGGCGGTGCGGATCGACGACCACAGGGCCTCCTGCTGGTCGGCCTGCTGCTGGGCCTCGAGCGCCTTCGTCGCCTTGTCGGCGGCGCTGGTGTCGAAGTCCATCATCGCCACGCGGACCTGGTCGCCGCGGGTCTGGTCGACGCCGGCGGCCGCGGCCACGAGGTCGTTGATGCTCTGCAGGTTCGCGTTCTGCACGGCGTTCGCCTTCGAGTTCAGGGCGACCGAGATCGTCTGCCGCGAGAGGCCGCCGGCCGGCAGCTGCGTCGTCTCGGTGGTGTGGTCGACGGCGTTGTTCTTCGTCGCCGACTCGTTCGTGTACCCGTCCGTGCCGGAGCTCGCCGTGCCGTTCGGCACCGCGATGTTGTCCGGACCGAGCACGCCCGTCGCCCCCGAGGACGCGCCTGACCCCGAGCCGTACTGCTCGGTCGAGGACGACTCGTTCAGGGCCACCGGGCCGGTCGTCGGCGTCGTGTACGACTCCGAGGTCCGCGTGCCGGAGTTCTGGTTCATGGTCGCGGACACCACGACGCTGGCGTTCCCGGCGCCGAGGGTCGTGTCGAGCAGGTCCTGGATCTTCTTGCTCGTCGCGGCGTCGTAGTCGGCCGCCTGGTCGGCCCCGCTGCCGGTCGCGCCGGTGCCGACGGCGGAGAGCGTCTGGCCCTTCGCGTCGACGACCGAGACGTCGGTCGGCTGCATGCCCTCGACGGCGGCGCTCGTGAGGTGCACGATCGCCTGGACCTGGTCGGTGGACAGCTCGGCGCCGTTCTTCGTGGCGATGAACACCGACGCGGTCGGGTCCTTCTCCTCGGACACGAACACGGTCTTCTCCGGGATCGCGAGCTGCACCGTCGCGGTCTGGACGCCGTCCATCGCGCCGATGGTCTTCGCGAGCTCGCCCTCCATCGCACGCTTGTAGGTGACGTCCTGCTGGAACTCGGAGCTCGTCACGCCCATCTTGTCGAGCAGCGAGTAGCCGCCCTCGTTCGACGCCGGCAGCCCGTTCGACGCGGCCTTGAGGCGCTCGGAGTACACCGAGCCCTGCGGGACGAGGATCGTCGCGCCGCCGTCGGTGAGCTGGAACGGCACACCGTCGGTGGTGAGCTGGTCGGTGACGCTCGCCGCGTCGGCCGCCGCCAGGCCGGTGAACAGCGGCGCGTAGGACGCCTTGCCGAGCCAGCTCGCGAGCGCGATGCCGCCGAGCACGAGCGCGGCGATGACGAGGATCGCGATGGTCCGCTGGGCGGCGCTGAAGCCCTTGACGTAGGCGGCGAGACGTCCGAAGAGGTCCTTGACGGCGACGGGCATCAGGCCTGCATCCTCATGATCTCGTTGAAGGCGTCGACGCCCTTGTTCCGGACGGCGGAGACGAGCTCGAGCGTGACCTGGGCGCGGGTGGCGGCGATCGTCGCGTCGTGGATGTCGTCGAGGTTGCCGGTGACGGCCTTCAGGGCGAGGGTCTTCGAGTCGCTCTGCAGCTGCTGCAGGCCGTCGACGGCGTTGCCGAGGCTGGCGGCGAACCCGCTGCCGTCGGACGTCGCGCCGGTGGCCGCGACTCCGCTGGTCGTGCTCGTGCCGACGTCGCTGGACGTGCCGCTCAGGCTCGTCATCGCGTTCGTCATCGCGTTGGTGGTCACACCGTTCACGGCGTCGATGGGCATCAGTTCTTCCCGATCTGCAGGGCCGCCTCGTAGGCGGTCTTCGCGCGGTCGACCACGGCGGCGTTCGCCTGGTAGCCCCGCTGGGCCATGATGAGGTCCGCCATCTGCGTGCCGAGGTCGATGTCCGGCATGCGGACGTAGCCCTCCGCGTTCGCGAGCGGGTTGTCCGGGTCGTAGGTCACCCGGCCGGCGGCACTGCCGAACGCGGCGCCCTTGACGTAGGCGCCGGAGACGCCGTTGCCCTCCTGGACCTCGACGTAGCGGGCCTGGAAGGCGGTGTCGTCCATCGACTTCACGGTGTTGACGTTCGCGATGTTGTCGGACACGGCGTCGAGCCACTTGCGGTGCACGGTCATGCCGGTGCTCGCGATGCCGATCGCGTCGAACGTGGTCACGAGGTGGTCCGCATCGCTGCACGGACGCTGGTGAGCTCGGAGTTCATCGCCTGCGTCGCGAACTGGTACCGCAGCACGGTGTCGATGTTCGAGAGCGTCTCCTCGTCGAGGTTGACGTTGTTCCCGTTCGTGTTGGTCGGCTCGAGGCTCCGCGCGACGGTCGGCGTGGTGGCGCCGTTCCCGTCGACGATCGACTTCGCGAGGGCGTCCTCGAACTGGACCTTCTCGGCGTGGTAGTTCGGCGTGTTGATGTTCGCGATGTTGTTCGCGATCACCTTCTGCCGCATCGACAGGCCGTCGAGCGCACTCTGCAGTGCGACGCTCGTCACGGAATCGAACACGGTGGACCGTCCCCTCGGTGTGCGCGCCACCCCCTGGTGACGTCGCGCGATGGCGGTGGCCGATCCGTGGCCGAACTGGTGAGCGATCCGTGCTCACCGGGCGCTGTCGGCCGGGCCGTGGGGCGCGTTAGGGGTCGCCCCGAACGGGGGGCGGGTGGGGGGGCGGGCGGGCGAGCCGACTCGTTACGACAACGCCGATGTCGTACGACACCGACCGTGTCGCCGGTTGCGCACGCGCACTGTTGCCCGCGCCTCCGAGCGACAACCCCGATGTCGTACGACGTCGGTCATGTCGCCGGTTGCATGCGCGCACTGTTGCCCGCGCCCGAACTTGCAGGCGCGCCCGAACGACACAGCCGTCGTCGTACGACACCGACAACGTCACCCGTTGCACACGCCCGAACTTGCACGCGCGCCCGAACGACACAGCCGTCGTCGTACGACACCGACAACGTCACCCGTTGCACACGCCCGAACTTGCACACGCCCGAACTTGCACGCGCGCACGAACGACACAGCCGACGTCGTACGACGTCGATGTTGTCGTTCTGGGTCGGACGGCCCCGACCGCGCGTCCGGCCCCCGCGGCCTCAGGCCGAGGCGTCGAGGTACACCGAGCTCCGCGGCTCCCGCGTCGCGTCCACCGCACGGAGCGCGCCGAGGTGGTCGAGCGTCGCCCGGCGATCCCCCTCGAGCGTCGCGATCCGGTCGCGCTGCTCGGCGAGCAGCCGGGAGGCGCGCCCCACCAGCTCCCGCGGCACCGGTCCAAGCGCGGTCGGCTCGGACCACCGCACGTCGCCGTCCGCCGTCAGGTCGGCTTCGAGTGCGTCGAGCACGGCCTCCCAGGCGGCACGGCGTTCCGCGTCAGGCGACACCGAGCGCTCCACCGGTCGGCTGCCGCACCGCGGTGGCTGCCGGGATCGCCGCAGCCGCCTCGTGCCACGACTGCCGCAGCGGCTCGAGGATCCGGATGCAGTCGCGGGTGGCCTGGACGTCCCGGTGCACGTTCGCGGTGATGAGCGACGTCGACGCGTAGTTGTAGATCGCGAGCAGTCCCTCGCCGCCATCCCACACGTCGATCTTCAGCGTCGATGACAGCTCGCCGACGATGGCCTGCGCGTGCAGGAGCTGCTCGCGGGCGGCCTCCCAGTCGGCGGTCGTCTGTGCGGCCTCGGCGCGGTGCAGGTCGAGCAGCAGCCGGTCGTAGAGCATCGTGACGAGCTGCGCCGGCGTCGCCGACAGGACGGCCTCGTTCGTGTACTGCGCACGGCGCTGGTCCGTGACGGTGCGGGGCTGGGCCGCCTGCCGGAAGGCGGCGGACTGGAGGTCGAAGGCGTTCATGGGGTTCCTGTCAGCTCGTCGTCGACGCCAACTGGCTCGCCAGCCAGCTCGACTGGGACTGGAGCTTGCTGAGGCTGGTCTCGAGGCTCGCGTACATCGTCTGCAGCGCTGCGCGACGCGAGGTGAGCCGGTCGGTCCAGCTGTCGATCTGGGTGTTGAGGTCCTTCGCGACGGCCTGTTGCCCGGTGATCGCGGTGGTGATGGACCCGTCGTACTTGTCGGACGCCGAGGTGGCCGCCGCGCCGACGTTCGCCGCGACGCCGGTCAGCATCGCCTGCGTGCCCTCCGGATCGGTCGCGAGGGCCTTCTGGAAGGCGTCGGCGTCGAAGGTGAAGTCGCCGTCCTTCGTGATCGAGATCCCGATCGACGACGGTGACTTCCCACCGACCGGCGCGGACATGGTGCTGGCGAGCCGCTGGACGACGTCGCGGGTGGTGCCGTCGCCGGAGAGCACCCCCGCGGTGGTCGAGGTGGTGCCGGTCGTGGCACTGGTCGTGCTCGTGACCGCGGTGTTCGAGCGGTAGTAGGCGGCAACGGCGTTCATCGCGTCGACGAGCCCGGACGCGACGGCCTGGGCCTTGGTCGTGTCCTGCGCGACCGTCAGCGTCACCGGGTCGGTCGTGGGCTGGGTCACGGTGACACTGACCCCGGGGACGAGGTCGGTGAACGTGTTCGTCGTGCTCGTCACCGTCTGCGCCGCCGCGGTGCCGGCCCACAGGGTCACACTGGCGTCCTTCGCCTGCGTGACCACGGCGGCACCCGTCTGGGTGAGGACGTTCGTCGCGGTGCCGGCGGTGACCTCGTCGGCGGTGCCGCGGTACACCTCGAAGGCGCCGGCTGCACCGGACTTCGACGAGGTGAGCTGCAGGCGGTAGAGCTTCGTGCCGTCCGTGTCGGTGCCGGCCGCGACCCGGGTCGCCGTGACGCCCGCACCGGACTTGTTGATCGCGGACACGGTGTCGTCGAGGGAGCCCGACGCCGGCGTGACCGTCGTCTTCGTGCCGTCGGACCCGACGAGCGTGATCGGCTCGGCGGCTGACGACCAGGTGGCCATCGCGGCGGTCACGCCCACCTGGGCGGACGCGGTCGACCCGACGGTGAAGCTGAGCGACCCCGCGGCGGCGTTCGCACCGGTGACGGCGGTGACCCCGGCGGAGGAGCTCGTCGCCGTGAACAGGTCGAGCGAGGTGGCCTTGGCCGCGTCCTTCGCCTTGGTCGCGAGGGTCTGCACCAACCCGTTGATCGTCTGCAGTGACGAGATGAACGAGTTCGTGGACGTGAGCTTGTTCTTGAGGAGCGTCTGCGGGACGCCCTCGACGCTCATCAGGGAGTTGATGAGGTCGGTGGTCTTCAGGCCGCTGACGAGGCCGTCGATCGCGAGGCTGCTGGCCGATGAGACGGACGACATCGATGGCTCCTGCCGCTACGGGGTGGAAGGGTGCGGACGACGCCGCCGCCCGGGGTACCTGAACGATCCCGGACGACGGCGTCAGCGCTGCTAGCGCAGGAGCGAGAGCACACCCTGCGTGCTCTGGTTCGCCTGCGCGAGCATCGACGTGCCGGCCTGGCTGAGGATGTTGTCGCGCGTGTACTTGACCATCTCCTCCGCCATGTCGACGTCGGTGATGCGCGAACCGGCAGCGGTGAGGTTCTCCTTGGCCACGTTCGTCACGTTGATGGCGTGGTCGAAGCGGTTCTGGATGGCACCGATGTTCGAACGTGCCGTCGACACGTTCTTGATCTGCGCGTCGATCGTGGTGATCGCGCTCTGCGCGCCGGTGGCGGTCGTGAAGTCGAGACCGGTGACGGCGGTCGCCACGGTCGAGACGTTCGCGCCCGACAGGTCGACGTCGATCTGGCTCGCTGCGTCACCGTTGGCGCCGACCTGGAACTTCAGGACGCCTGCGGTGCCGGCGGAGCCGTCGAGCAGGTTGATGCCGTTGAAGTTGGTCGACTGGGAGATGCGGGTGAGCTCCTTGGACAGCTCGGTGACCTCGGTGGAGATCGCCGTGCGGGAGTCCGCGTTGTTCGAGTCGTTGCCGGCCTGCACGGCCAGGTCGCGCATGCGCTGGAGGATCGAGTGGGTCTCGGTGAGGCCACCTTCAGCGGTCTGCACGACGGAGATGCCGTCCTGCGCGTTGCGGGCGGCGACCGTGAGGCCACCGACCTGGGACTTCAGCCCCTCGGAGATCGACAGACCGGCCGCGTCGTCGGCAGCACGGTTGATGCGGAGGCCGCTCGAGAGCTTCTCGAGGGACTTCGACAGGTCGTTCTGCGTCGAGTTCAGGTTCCGGTACGTGTTGAGTGCCGAGAGGTTGGTGTTGATGGACATACCCATGGTGGTTTCCTCCGTGAAATCTGGGTCGTACGTCTGCCCGTCCGTGGGCTGACATGGATGACTCTCGGCCGGTCGGCCGGAGCCGTTAGGGAATCGGCGGAATTCGTCGGACGACGAGTTCGCCGACGGCTAGCTGACCGCGACGACGGGGGCGGCCGGGGCGGCCGTGGCGTCGTGCACCGCCCGCGCCACCCCCGCTGCGGCGTTCGTGGCGACCCGCGCCAGGTAGGCGCTCCGCCGGGCGGCGGTGGTCTTCGAGGCCGGCGGCGCGACGACACCCTCGTCCCCGTAGTGCGCGGCGAGTCCGTCGCGGAGCAGGCGCATCGCCTCGGAGCGCTGCTGCGACACGGCGGAGTGGGTGATGCCGAGCTCGGCGGCGACCTCGGTGACCGACCGGTCGCCGAAGTACACGTTCTCGACGACGAAGCGCATCCGCTCGGGCAGCGCCTCGACGGCGGCGCGGAGGTAGCGGCGCTTCTCGGCCTCGAGCAGGTCCTCACCCGGCAGCGGCAGGTCGGCGGCGAGGGTGTCGTGCACGGTCTCGTCGATCGGCGACACGGTCCGAGCCGCGTCGCTCATCGCGTCCGCGGCGGTCTGGCGGTCGACGCCCATCGCGTCCGCGATCTCCTGCACACCGACGCTCCGGCCGAGCCGGGCCGACAGCGCCTCCTGCGTGGCGAGGGTCTCGCGGATCCGCTTCCGGGTGCCGCGCGACGCCCAGTCGGCGGAGCGCATGTCGTCCGCGATGGCACCGGTGATGCGGGTGCGGGCGTAGGCGCCGAACGGGACGCCGAGGTCGGGGTCGAAGGACTCGGCCGCGGCGACGAGGGCCAGCGACCCGACGGCGGCGAGGTCGTCGGGGTCGAGGTGCGTGGCACGCGCCCGGACGTCGGCGACGATGTAGCCCACGAGCGGGAGGTGCTCCACGATCATCGCGTTGCGGTCGTTCCGATCCATGCTGATCCCCTGGTCGCCTGACATGCGTGACCCGTCCGTGGGCGCGGCGCACGCCGGCCTCGGATGGCCGGTGTGTACGCCGAAGACCCACCCGGGTCCCTCCGGGTGGTGCACCTCCCGCGTCCCTGCGACGCGGTGCGGGGTGTCCCCCGCGGTGCGCTTCGAATGTATCGGCTGGCAAAGCCCTGAGTGGGTGCACAACCGTCCCCAGTGCGGGGGTGAGAGGGTGTTTTCCCGGTCGGCATTTGGGGGGACCCCGGCCTGGGAACGCCCGTTCTTGTCCCCCGATGGGGTGCTTGCCAGGAGGCGCGGCTCGTGTCCGGCACACGCAGTCACCAGGTCGGTGCTTACGCCCGGCACCCGCGACCCGATAGGTCCCGGTGTCCGCAGGATGACCGACACACCCACCGGGAGGAGCTGATGAGCGTGAACGAACTGTCCGCCGTGCTCTGGCGCGAACGCGAACTGCTCGAGCTGCTCACCTTCAAGCTCGAGGAGGAGCAGCTGCTCCTCGCCGCCGGGCGCTCCCGCTGGGTCTCGCACGCCAGCCGTGAGGTCGAGCAGGTCCTCGAGCGCCTCCGCAGCACCGGTCTCGAGCGCGCCGCGTCGAGCGCCGAGGTCGCCGAGGAGTGGGGCGTCCCCGCTGACGCACCCCTCCGCGAGGTCGTCGCCGCCGCGCCGAACGGCCCGTGGGGCGAGATCCTCGCCGCGCACCTCACCGCGATGGTCGAGCTCACCACCCAGATCGGGGCGCTCCGCGACGAGAACGACCGGTTCCTCCGCATCGCCGCCCAGGCCACCGAGGAGACCCTCGCCGGGTCCGTCACCGGAGCCGCCACCTACGACGCCTCCGGAGCATCGGGCTCCGGGTCGGACGGCGCACGACTCTTCGAGGGGACCCTGTAGCACCGTGGTCAGCACCTTCGGATCCCTCGCCACCGCGTACTCCGGCCTCGCCGCCGCCCGCGCCGGCATCGACGTCACCGGGCAGAACATCGCCAACGCCGGCACCGCCGGGTACACCCGGCAGCGCGTCTCGCAGTCGTCGATCCCCGCCGCCCAGACCGGCTTCATGCGCGGGACCGCAGCGCTCGCGGGCCAGGGCGTGTCCGTCGACGGCATCGCCCGCCTGGCGTCCCTGACGCTCGACGCCGGGGTGCGGGTCGCCGCCGGGTCGTCCGCCTACGCCGACGCCCGCGCCACGGCGCTCGGCGCGCTCGAGGACGGACTGCACGAGCCCGGCGACGACGGCCTCTCGGCGAAGCTCGACGCCTTCTGGTCGTCGTGGGGCGACCTCTCCAGCCACCCGGACGACTCCGGTGCCGCCAGTGCCGTGATCGGCGCGGCGACGACCGTGGCGAGTGCGCTCGCGAGCGGCTCGAAGGCGATCGACGCGCAGTGGACGACCGTCCGCGGCACGGTCGACGGCCAGGTGCAGCAGCTCAACGACGCCGCGTCGCAGGTCGCCGACCTGAACGGCCGGATCCGGACCGCCCTCGCCTCCGGCGGCAACGCCAACGAGCTGCTCGACCAGCGCGACCAGCTCACCCAGCAGATCGCCTCGCTCGCCGGCGGCACGGTCCGTCAGAACACCGACGGCACGGTCGACGTCCTCATCGGCGGCAACGCGATCGTGCAGGGCACCGACGCCCGATCCGTCGCACTCGGCGGCGGCCAGCGCATGGCGGACGGCGCCGCGGTCACCCTCACCTGGACCTCCGGCTCGGCCGGAGCGGTCGCACTCTCCGGCGGCTCGATCGGCGGCAACCTGTCGCTCCTCGCCCCGGCGACGGCGAACGGCACCGGCGGCGCACTCGCCGAGGCCTCCGCCTCGTACGACCAGGTCGCGACGAAGCTCGCGACCGCCGTCAACGCCGTGCACGCCACCGGCACGACGCCCACCGGCACGACCGGTGCACCGTTCTTCGCGCTCACCGCCGGTGTCCCGGCGGCGCAGGGCCTCGCCGTCGTGCCGACCGACGCCAGCGGTCTGGCGACGCGGAACGCGGCGGGGGAACTCGACGATTCGTTCACCGACGCCCTCTCGCGACTCGGCGCGGCGACCGACGGCGCGGACCGCTCCTGGGCGACCTTCGTGGCGGGCGTGGGCAGCGCCTCCCGGTCGGCCGCGTCGGAATCGACGCTGACGGGTCTGGCGCTCACGAACGCGCGCACCCAGCAGCAGTCGAGTGCCGGCGTGGACCTCGACGAGGAGAACGTCAACCTGCTGAGCTACCAGCACGCGTACCAGGGCGCCGCGCGGGTCCTGACCGCCGTCGACGAGATGCTCGACACCATCATCAACCGCACAGGAATCGTCGGGAGGGGCTGACCGTGATCACCCGTGTGACCACCCAGATGTCGATGGCCTCGGCCAGTGCCCGGCTGCAGGCCGGTGCCGCGAAGGTCGCCCAGCTCACCGAGCAGGCCACCACGCTGAAGAACATCCAGCGACCGTCGGACGACCCGGTCGGAACCGCGTCGTCCATGCAGGTCCGCAAGGAACAGGCCGCCGCGGCCCAGTACACGCGCAACGCGAACGACGCCGCCGGCTGGCTCGCCACGACCGACAGCGCCCTGTCCAGCGTCTACTCGGTGCTCAACAACGTGCGGGACCTCACCGTGCAGGCGGCGAACAGCGGCACGATGAGCGACACCGACCGCGACGCACTGGTGACGCAGTTCCAGTCGCTGAAGTCCGACCTCGAGGCGCGTGCCAACACGACCTACGGCACCCGCTCGGTGTTCGCCGGCTCGTCCACGGCGTCGACCGTGTACGACCCGGCGACCGGGTGGGCCTCCTCCGGGGCCGACGTCACGCGACGCATCGGCGACGGCAGCACCGTGCGGGTCGACACGTCCGGCACCGCGGTGTTCGGCTCCGGCTCCTCCTCCGTCTTCGCGATGATCGACTCGATCGTCGGCGACCTGCAGAACGGTGTGAACGTGAACCCCCGCATCAACGACGTCGACGCGGCGCTCGCCACCGTGCGCGGGGTGCAGGCGGACGTCGGCGTCCGGCACGCCGCGGCCCTCACCGCCCAGGACTCGCTGAAGAGCGCGACCGTGTCGCTCGAGAACCGGCGTGCCGGCATCGAGGACAAGGACCTCGCCAAGGCCGTCCTCGACCTGCAGGTGCAGCAGACCAACTACCAGGCAGCCCTCGCCGTCACCGCGAAGGTCCTGCAGCCGACCCTGATGGACTACCTCCGATGAGCATCGACCTGACCTTCGCCGTCCCGCCGTTCGGCCTCGCACCCGCTCCCGTCTTCACGCTGACGCCGGTGGACGGTGCCGAGGGGCTGTTCACGCTCGTCGGCGACGACGCCCGGCTGTTCGTGCTCGACGCCGCGGTGCACCTGCCGTCGTACGCGCCGGAGCTCACGGACGAGCAGGCGACCGGGCTCGGGCTGACCGCGCCCGAGGACGCGATGCTCCTCGTCGTCGCGAACCCCGGCGGTGGCGACGAGGACGGCGGCACCACGGTGAACCTGCTCGCGCCGATCGTGGTGAACGCCCGGACGTCGGTCGGGGCGCAGCTCATCCTCGAGGACCAGGACCTGCCGCTCCGCGCCGAGCTCGCCCGGCGCTGACGCGCTGCGCGCCGGGCCGCCGTCGGCCGCCCGACGCGAAACGACACGGTCGACGTCGTACGACATCGACCTTGTCGCTCTCCTGCGTACGCAACAGTTGCAGACGCCCACGTGCGACAACATCGGTGTCGTCCGACGTCGACGATGTCGCTCCTTGCACACGCGTCCTTTCCTCCACAGGCCAGGAGGCGCGGCTCACCGTCCACAGATCGGCGCGCGGCACAGCATGGTCGCGTTCAGGACCGCATCGTTGGCGCATGCACGAACGAGTCCTCGCCATCCCCCTCATCCGCACCGCCGGACACCCGAGCGCGGAACGTCGCGCGCTCCAACGGCAGGTCCACCGCGGCGAACTGACCGCTGTCCGCCCGGGCGTGCTCGTCCGACCCGGCGACGTCGCTGGTCTGCGTCCTGAAGAACGACACCTCCTGCTCGTCCGTGCGAGTGCAGGGACCATCCGCCCGCCGGTCGAGATCTCACACCGATCCGCTGCGGCCGTCCACGGGCTTCCGTTCGTCGGCGCGCCCCCGGACAAGATCGAGGTCACCGATCCACGACGATGTCGGAGCGAGACCACTGCGCTCACGCGCGTCCACGGCGCCCCACGACGAGCGCAGACCGACGCACGGTGGCGGGATCTCCCGCCGACATCGTCCGTGGACTTCGAAGGATCGGGCACGACCTCGATGGTCCGGACGCTCGTCGACATCGCGGTCGCACGCCCGCTCGTCGAGAGCCTTCCGATGATCGATGCCGCGCTGCACGACCGGGTCGTGCTCCCGGAGATGCTGCGCGATGAAGCCGCCGGGCGCGGTGAGCGGGGCCAGGACAAGGCAGCGGTGGCGATCGGGATGGGATCCGCGCTGTCCGGGTCGCCCGCCGAGTCCGTCTGCCGGGTCCGCTTCCGACAGCTCGGCGTGCCCGACCCCGTGCAGCAGCACGCCTTCCGACGCCCGGGGGAACGCACCGCGGTCGTCGACTTCTGGTTCCCCGGGCACGGTGTGGTCGTCGAGGTGGACGGCCGGGGGAAGTACGAGGACCCGACGATGCTCGGTGGGCGGACCACGGCCGACGCCCACTGGCAGGAGAAGCAGCGCGAGGACTTCGTGCGGTCGTTCCCCGAGGTCCGCGCCGTCGTCCGGCTGACCTGGGCGGACCTGATGGATCCCGAGCGGGTGCGGACCAAGCTGCGGCGGGCGGGGATCCCGTGCTGATGAGTCGCGTGCGTCCAGGCCGCACGGGTCAGCGCCGAGGCGCGTCCGGGTGGTGGGCGCGCTGGCGTTCGACCCCGGAGACCTCGGTCCGCCCGACGACCACGTCGCCCGCACCCAGACGGACACCGTGGATCCTGCCGGCACCCTTGACCACGGCGCCGCGTCGGTCCGGGTCGGGGTGGTGCCGGTCGGCCCCGCCTCCGAGCACGACGTCGCGGACCGAGACCGTGCCGATCACCTGCGCGCCGGCGCCGATCGTCGCCGGTCCCTCGACGAGACAGCCGCCGGACAACCGGGCTCCCGGCTCGATGACCACGTCGGCGGCGTCGGTCGCCACGACGGTGACCGAGCCGGGGCCGAGCTCCGCGGGACCGATCTCGACGTCCGCGCCGTCGGCGACCACGGTCACCGGGCCCGGTCCGAGGCGGGCGCCGGACCGCACGACCACGGTCCCGGTGCCACGACCCTCGAGGACCGTGCCGGGGTACAGGACCACCCCCGGTTCGATGCGGACGGACCGACCGATGAGCACCGACGAGGGGTCGAGGACGAGCACGTCGGGCGCGAGGGCCGCGACGTCGTCGGGCGTCAGGAAGCCGGCAGCCAGGCGCGCGTCGTCCAGTGGTCGTGCAGAGGTCATCCGACGAGCCTCCCATGCGTCCGGCGTACCGTCGTCTCCATGGCCCGAGAGCAGAAGGACCAGGCGATCGTGCCCTTGCCGGCATCGCCTGTGGCCTCCACCCCCAACGACCCGAACGCGCGCACCCCCGAGCAGCAGTCCCCCACGGGCTGGGTGAAGATGCTCGACCGGGTGCTCAGCGTGCAGCGCCCCGTCGTGGTGGCGCACGTGCGTGCCCTGCGCCGTCGGCACCCTCGGTCGTCGCCTGCCGAGATCATCCAGATCCTCGAACGGGAGTACCTCGCGGCGGTGACCACGGGCGGCGCCGCCGTCGGCGCGAGCGCGGTGATCCCCGGCGTCGGCATGGCGGCGGCACTCGGGCTGAGCGGCGTCGAGACGGTCGGCTTCCTCGAGACCACGGCGCTCTTCGCGCAGTCCGTGACCGAGGTGCACGGGATCGCCCTCGACGACCCAGAACGCGCACGCATGCTCGTGATGGCGATGATCCTCGGCGCACCCGGGACGCAGCTCATCAACCAGCTCGCCGGACAGATCGCCGGTGGACAGGTGCGGACGGCGTTCTGGGGCGAGATGGTGACGTCGTCGCTCCCGAAGCAGGTCGTGAACGGCATCGGTGGGCAGGTCCGCGACCAGTTCATCAAGCGGTTCGCTGCACGGCAGGGCACCACGATCGTCGGGCGGGCACTCCCGTTCGGCATCGGTGCGGCGGTCGGCGGCCTCGGCAACCACGCGCTCGGACGCAAGGTGATCCAGGCCTCGCGGACCGGGTTCGGTGTACCCCCCGCGCACTTCCCCATCGTCCTCGAGCCGAAGCCGACGAAGGAACCCAAGCAGGCGAAGGAACCGAAGCCGACGAAGGAACCCAAGCAGGCGAAGGAACCCAAGCAGGCGAAGGCCCCGAAGGAGCGGCGGGCGATCGGCCGCCGAAAGGGCCGCGAGGACCTCTGGGCCGACACCCCGGACCGCGCCAGCGACTGACCGCCGGACCGCACCGGCGATCGACCGCACCAGCGACCGACCGCAGACCCGCGCCCGCGCCTGACCGCACGACCCGCTGACGGGAGGCGCGGTGCAGGCTGGCACCGCGCCTCCCGTCCGTCATCGGCCCGGCCGCGACCGATCCGCCCGCGTCGGCCGCATCCCCGCCTCAGCGCCCGCGCACCGGCGTCGTCACGACCTGCCCGGCGTGCGCGAACCCGCCGCCGAACCCGAACAGCAGCGCCGGCACCCCCTCGGGGAGGTCCCCCCGCGCCCACGCCTTCGACAGCCCGAGCGGCACGCTCGCCGCCGAGGTGTTGCCGGACTCGACGACGTCCCGGACGACGAACTTCGACTCCCCGCCGAGGGCGTGCACGAGCGGCTCGATGATCCGCAGGTTCGCCTGGTGGAACGCGAACACGCCGATGTCGTCCATCGTCAGGCCCGCGGCGGCCACCGCGGCCCGGGCGTGGTCGGCGGCCTCGGTGATCGCCCAGCGGTAGATCGAGCGACCCTCCTGGGTGAAGCGCTCGGGGTCGCCGGAGACCAGGACGGCCTCCTGGAGGTGCGGCACGCTCCCCCACGAGACCGGACCGATCTGCGCCTCGTCGGACACGCCGAGCACGGCCGCCCCGGCCCCGTCGCCGACGAGCACGCACGTCGAACGGTCGGTCCAGTCGACGATGCCGGACAGCACCTCGGAGCCGACCACGACCGCGATGTCGGTCGACCCGACCCGGATCGCCTGGTCGGCCAGCGCGACGCCGTACTCGAAGCCGCTGCACGCGGTGTTGATGTCGATGGGCGCCACGGCCGGCGAGAGACCGAGTGCCGCGGCGACGCGTCCGGCCGTGTACGGCGCCCGGTCGCGGTGGGTGGTGGAGGCGACGATGACGAGTCCGACCCGTGCGGGGTCGACGCCGGCGTCCGCGACGGCGTTCCGCGCCGCCTCGATCGCCATGGACGTCACGGTGTCCGAGGGGCCCGCGATGTGCCGGGTCTCGATCCCGGTCCGGGTGCGGATCCACTCGTCGTTCGTGTCGACCATCGTCGAGAGCTCGTCGTTGGTCAGGATGCGCGATGGCTGGTGGTGGCCGAACCCGAGGATCCGGCTGCCACGGAGTGCTGGGGTGTTCACGATCGGCACGCTACTCCCCCGACCGACGGCCGCATGCCCGCCGCGGCATGCACGGGACCGCCGGGAGGCCGGTACTCCCAGGGCCTGCCACACCCGCCGTCGATCGCGTAGACCGGGGGCATGGACTACACACACCTCGGCCGTACAGGGTTGTCGGTCTCACGAGCGGTGCTCGGGACCATGAACTTCGGCCCGGAGACCAGCGAGGACGACTCGCACGCCATCATGGACCGGGCCCACGAGCTCGGCGTCAACTTCTTCGACACCGCGAACGGCTACGGCGGCTCGGTGGGCAAGGGCGCCACCGAGGAGATCATCGGCCGATGGTTCGCCAAGGGCGGCGGCCGTCGCGAGAAGACCGTCCTCGCGACGAAGGTCTACGGCGACATGATCGACTGGCCGAACGGCGGGAAGCTCAGCGCGTACAACATCCGCCAGGCCCTCGACGCGAGCCTGCAGCGCCTCCAGACGGACCACATCGACCTGTACCAGTTCCACCACGTCGACCGCGCGACGCCGTGGGACGAGATCTGGCAGGCGATCGACGTCGCCGTGCAGCAGGGCAAGGTGCTCTACGTCGGCTCGTCCAACTTCGCCGGGTGGCACATCGCCCAGGCGCAGGAGGCCGCCCAGCGCCGGAACACCCTCGGACTCGTCAGCGAGCAGTCGATCTACAACCTCGTGGTGCGCGACATCGAGCGCGAGGTCCTGCCGGCGGCGCGCGAGTACGGCCTCGGCGTCATCCCGTGGTCGCCGCTGCAGGGCGGTCTGCTCGGCGGCGTGATCGAGAAGACCGAGAACGGCTCCCGCCGACTCTCCGGCCGCAGTGCCGAGTACGTCGAGGGCCACCGCGACCAGCTCACCGCCTACGAGTCCTTCGCCAAGGAGCTCGGGCACACCCCGGGCGAGCTCGCCCTCGCGTGGCTGCTGCACCAGCCCGGTGTCACCGCGCCGATCACCGGCCCTCGCACCATGGAGCAGTGGGAGTCCGCGGTCCGCGCCGTCGACATCCGCCTCGACCAGCGTGCCCTCGACCGGCTCGACGAGATCTTCCCGGGGCACAAGACCTCGCCGGAGGACTACGCCTGGTGACGCGCTGACACCACCACGTCGCTGACGCGACCCCTGACGGGAGGCGCGGTGCGGGTCCGACCCGCACCGCGCCTCCCGTCATCCGCACGTCCAGAGCCGGACCCGAGTGGCGCGCGCAACCACCGGTCAGAGCGTGGCGATCTCCTCGTCCCGCAGCCCGATGCCGCGGAGGTACCCGTCCACCGAGCCCCAGCGCTCCTCGAGGCGCGCGATCACCGTCGTCATGATCTCGGGTACGCAGCGGTGGCCGATGGCCGTTGCCTCGGGGTCGGTGCTCGCGGCGCGCTCCGCCGCGAACCGGTCGACCAGGCCGGCAGCGCTGGCCGCGTAGTCCTCGCCGACGACGTCCGTCCCCGCGCCCCAGTGCCGGGCGAGCAGCGCGCTCACGATCCCCGTGCGGTCCTTCCCGGCGGCACAGCACACGAGCACGTCGCCGTCCGTGGCGGCGATCGTCCGGAGCGCGGCGGCGATGCCCGACCGGTGCCGGTCGAGCCAGTCGGTGTACTGGTCCTCGAGCTGGACGGCCTCGGCGGCGGACTCGATCGCCGAGGCTGGGTCGAAGAGCGGCACCGACCGGTACACGGGGGTCGCGGCGAGCGGGTGCGGGACCGCCTCCCGCTCGTCGTCTCGGCGCAGGTCGATCACCGCGGCGAGGCCCGTCGGGTAGGCCTCGGGTTCGACCGGCTCGGTGTTCGACCGGTACACCGTGCGCCGGCGGCCGTCCTGGAGCCCGGGGCCCCCGACCTCGCGGAGGTTGGTCAGCGTGTTCGACGTCGTCGTCATGCCCCCACTCTGCCGGACGCGGAGCCTGGGCGGGCGGTACTGCCCCGCCGTGCGTCGACGCGAAGCGACATCGTCGACGTCGTACGACATCGGGGTTGTCGTTCCTTGCACACGCCAACTGTTGCGCACGCGGCCCGACGACATCGTCGACGTCGTACGACATCGGGGTTGTCGTTCGTTGCACACGCCAGCCGTTGCGCACGCGGCCAGACGACATCGTCGACGTCGTACGACAACGACCATGTCGTTCCGAATCCGCCCACGCCCATCCCCCGCGTCCCCCGCGCACCCCGCGCCCCGCCCCGCCCCCACGCGCGCCACCCCGCACACGACGACGGGCCCCGCGCTGCTGCCTGCGCGGGGCCCGTCGTGCGGGTGTGCCTGGTGCTACCGGACGGAGACCGGGGTCTCGTCGCGCTCCTCGTAGAGGACGTAGCCCTCTTCGCCGTGGACCGCGGTGTCGATGCCGGCGACCTCGTCCTCGGTCTTCACGCGGAAGCCCATGGTCTTCTCGATGATCCAGCCGATCACGAAGGCGAGGACGAAGGAGTAGACCCCGACGGCACCGGCGGCAGCGGCCTGCTTGCCGAGCTGCGCGAACGAGCCCGAGTAGATCAGACCGGTGTCGTTGGCGAAGAAGCCGAGGTACAGCGTGCCGAAGATGCCGCCGACCAGGTGGACGCCGACCACGTCGAGCGAGTCGTCGAAGCCGAGGCGGTACTTCCAGTCGATCGCGAAGCAGCAGACGATGCCCGCGAGGAAGCCGAGCAGGATGCCCCAGCCCGGGGTGAGCGCGGCGCACGCCGGGGTGATGGCGACGAGACCGGTGACGGCACCCGATGCGGCACCGACCGAGGTGGCCTTGCCGTCCTTGAGCTTCTCGACGAGCAGCCAGCCGAGGATCGCGGCGGCCGGTGCGGCGAGGGTGTTGACCCAGGCGATCGCGGCGATGCCGTCGGCGGCACCCTCGGACCCGGCGTTGAAGCCGAACCAGCCGAACCACAGGATCGCGGCACCGAGGAGGACGAAGGGCGGGTTGTGCGGCTTGTGCGCACCCTTGGCGAAGCCGACGCGCTTGCCGAGGACGAGCGCCAGAGCGAGGCCCGCGGCACCGGCGTTGATGTGCACCGCGGTGCCACCGGCGAAGTCGATGACGCCCCAGACCGGCGCCCAGCCCGAGGTGAGGTTGAAGACCCACGAGGCGACCGGGAAGTAGACGACCGTGACCCAGACGCCGGCGAAGACCATCCACGCGCCGAACTTGGCACGGTCGGCGATCGCACCGGAGATGAGGGCGACCGTGATGATCGCGAAGGTCGCCTGGAAGCCGACGAACGCCATCGTCGGGTAGGCGACGTCGTCGGCGCTGGACCGCGCCTGCTCGAACGCCTGGCCGAGGCCGATCAGGTTCCAGTCGATGCTGAAGAACCCGACGACGCCGGAGACGGCCGTGTGGTCACCGGTGTTCGCGAAGGCGATCGCGTAGCCGTACAGGACCCAGAGCACCGCCACGAGGGCGATCGCCCCGAAGGACATCATCATCATGCTGATGACGGACTTGGCCTTCACCAGACCGCCGTAGAAGAACGCCAGGCCCGGTGTCATGAACAGCACGAGTGCCGCCATGATCAGCAGGAAGCCGGTTTGGCCCTGATCAAGCATTGTTCACCTCTCGATTGCACCAGCGGCTCTTGGTCCGCGTCGGGTGTCACCGAGTCTGGCGAGGCGACGTTTCGCGCTGGAGCACGAAGTGTTTCGTGGGTGTAACGCGATCGCCCCCCGTGTAAACGTCGTGTTTCGTCCCCCGATCAGTCCCCTGGACGGGGGCCACGAGTTCCCCCGGTCCGTCCGGACGGTGTCCGACAGCCGTCGCGCATCCGGGTCGGGAGGCGCGGTTCGGCGGGACAGCGGGCCGTCGCGCCCGGCAGGCGCGTCAGTCGACGGCGCGGGTGAGCGCCACGACGCGGCTCGCCGCCCGCAGGTACTTCTTGCGGTAGCCGCCGTCGAGCATGGTGTCCGGGTACACCCGGTCGAGCGGGGTGCCGGACGCGACGATCCGGACCTGCGCGTCGTACAGCCGGTCGACGAGCGCGACCCAGCGGAGCGCGTCGGTCTGGTCGGTGAACGGCTGGACGTCGGTGAGGCCGACGGCGTCGAGGTCGTCGACCATCGCGACGTACTTCGACGGGTGGACCGATGCGAGGTGCGCGACCACGGCGCGGAAGTCGTCGAGCGTGACGTGCCCGCTCGGCAGTGCCTCGGCGACGTCGGCGACCACCCCGGCCGACTCGTCCACCGCGCGCCGGCGGAAGTCGAGGCCGTCGATGCGCATGGTGTCGAACCGGTCCGACATCGCCTGGATCTCGCGCAGGAAGTCCTGCGCCGCGAAGCGTCCCTCGCCGAGCGCCCCCGGCGGCGTGTTCGACGTGGCGGCGAAGCGGGTGCCGGTCTCGCTCAGCTCCTTGATGAGCCGCGTCATCACCATCGTGTCACCGGGGTCGTCGAGCTCGAACTCGTCGATGCACACCAGTGCCGTGCCCCGGAGCAGGTCGACGGTCCCCTGGAACCCGAGGGCGCCGACGAGCGCGGTGTACTCGATGAAGGTGCCGAACGTCTTCCGGCCGGTGGCGGCGTGGTAGGCGGCGGCGAGCAGGTGGGTCTTCCCGACGCCGAACCCGCCGTCGAGGTAGACGCCGGACTTCGCGGTCGTGTCCGACGACGGCGCGCGGCGCCGCCCGAACAGTCCCCGTCGCGGCGCTGCCCCGCCGCCGCCGGCCGTCACGAACGCCTCGACCGCGTCCCGGACCGACGCCTGCGACGGGTAGTCCGCGTCCGGCCGGTACGAGGCGAACGACGCGTCCCGGAACTGGGGCGGCGGGACGAGTGCCGCAGCCATCTGCTGCGGGGTCACCTGCGGGTCGCGGTCGACGAGGTGTTCGGGCAAGGAGTGGCCTTCCGGGAAGCATGTCGTGCGGTGTCACGTTGCAGGAGGCGAACGGCACGTCCGCGTACCGTTGCCAGCAGGCACCGACGACCGATCCTAGTCCGGTGTCGCCTCGCTCGATCCGTCGACAGCCCCCAGGAGGGACCCCACCATGACCGCACCGGTCGACCCGTCCGAGAAGTTCACCGCCTACGCCCACCCGGAGCGGCTCGTCTCCACCGAGTGGCTGCAGGAACAGCTGGACGCTGTCACCCCCGACCTGGTCGTGGTCGAGTCCGACGAGGACGTCCTGCTCTACGAGACCGGGCACGTCCCCGGTGCGGTGAAGATCGACTGGCACACCGACCTCAACGACCCGGTGCTCCGCGACTACATCGACGGCGAGGCGTTCGCCCGCCTGCTCGGCAGCAAGGGCATCGGCCGCGAGACCACCGTCGTGGTCTACGGCGACAAGAACAACTGGTGGGCCGCGTACGCGCTCTGGGTCTTCTCGCTGTTCGGCCACGAGGACGTTCGCCTGCTCGACGGCGGCCGGGCGAAGTGGATCGCCGAGGACCGTGCGCTCACGACCGACCAGACCGTCGTGACGCCGGTCGAGTACCCCGTCGTCGAACGGGTCGACACCGAGATCCGCGCCTACAAGGACGACGTGCTCGCCCACCTCGGCAAGCCGCTGATCGACGTCCGCAGCGCGCCGGAGTACTCGGGCGAGCGCACCACGGCGCCGGACTACCCGGAAGAGGGCGCGCTCCGCGCCGGGCACGTCCCCACGGCCGTGAACATCCCGTGGGCCACCGCCGCCGCGCCGGACGGCACCTTCAAGAGCCGCGACGAGCTCGACGCGATCTACCGCGACGGCGCCGGCATCGGCGACGCCGACGAGGTCATCGCCTACTGCCGGATCGGTGAGCGCTCGAGCCACACCTGGTTCGTCCTGCAGCACCTGCTCGGCTACGAGAACGTCCGCAACTACGACGGCTCGTGGACCGAGTGGGGCAGCGCCGTCCGCGTCCCGATCGCCGTCGGCACCGAACCGGGTACCATCGCCGACCGATGACCGACGCACTCCCCCAGTCCCTCGCCGAGATCCGCGACGACTTCCTCGAACTCTCCCAGCAGGACCGCCTGCAGCTGCTCCTCGAGTTCTCGAACGAGCTCCCGGCGCTGCCCGAGCGCCTGCAGGGACACGAGGACGAGCTCGAACGCGTCGAGGAGTGCCAGTCCCCCGTCTTCATCACGGTCACCGTGGGCGAGGACGGCGACGCGCCCGGCATCGTCCGGATGCACGCCACAGCCCCGCGCGAGGCACCGACCACGCGCGGCTTCGCCTCGATCCTCGCGCAGGGGCTGTCCGGGCTGACGGCGGAGCAGGTGCTCGCCGTGCCGGCGGACTACCCGCTGACGATCGGGCTGAGCGAGGCGGTCAGCCCGCTGCGGATCCGCGGCATGGTCGGGATGCTCGGCCGGGTGCAGCGGCAGGTGCAGGCGCAGGCTGCGGTCTCCTAGACCCGTCCGTCCGTGGATGCGTCTACCGCGCGCTGGCCGCGCCGTCGCGCTGGACCACCTCGGTCAGCCACGCGAGGATCCGGGCGTCGAACCAGTCGGCGTCGTGGTTCCAGAGCTTCGTGTGCCGGGCGGTGGTCTGGACCTCGAGCCGCACGATGTCCGGACGCGCCTCGGCGAGGGCGTGCGACGCGGACGACGGCACGAACCCGTCGTCGTCGCTGTGCATGAGCAGGATCGGGACGTGCAGTTCGTCTGCACGCGCGACCATGTCGAGCTGCCGCAGGTCGACCGGCTGCGCGAGGCCGGTCAGGCGGTGCAGGACCGGCGTTCGGAGGAGCCGCTCGGCGACCTTCCGGACCGGCCGCGGCAGGCGGAGCAGCTGGCTCTGCGCCTTGAGCACCGCGTGCCAGTCGACGACCGGCGACTCGAGCACGACGCCGTCGACGAGGTCCGCGAACGCCGATCGCACCAGCGTCTGCAGCACGACCGCGCCGCCCATCGACCAGCCCATCAGGACCACGCTCGTCGCGCCGCGCCCGGACAGCCAGCGGAGGACCGCGTCGATGTCCTCCCACTCGGTGCTGCCGAGCCCGTAGCGGCCGTCGACGCTGCGGGGGGCGACGCCGTCGTTCCGCCAGCTCGCCAGCACCACGGAGTACCCCGCCGCCCGGAAGACCGGCACCGCGCGGATCGTCTCGGCGCGGGTCACGCCACGGCCGTGCACGAGGACGGCCCAGGGCGCGTCGGGGTCGTCGGCGCGGATCACCCAGGCCGGCGCGGGACCGTTCGGGGTCGGGACGTCGACGTCCTCGACCGGGACGTCGAGCTCGCCGGGCGTCAGGTAGAACCAGCCGCCCCAGCGCCCACGACGGGCGGCCGTGGGGTCACCGGCGTCGATCGCGATGATGCGGCGGGTGACGGTCGTGTCGGTCGTGCCGAGGACCTCGCCGACGCGCATGTGCCCGGTGCCGCCGCCGAACCAGAGGCTGTAGCGGCCCTGCAGTTCGGTGTCGGCGGTGCGCTCGAGCGTCACGGTCCGGCTGACGGTGTCCACGGCGTGGATCGGGACGCGCTCGGTGCGCTTGCGGTCCGGCGTGACGACCATGCGGGCGATGCCGGCGACGAACCCGCCGACCACCGCGGTGCCGACGACGGCCGCCGCGACCCCCGCACCCACGGCGACGAGACCGGCCGACCGAGCGGCCCCCTGGACGACGTCCTCGGCGGGTCGCGCTGATCGGGACATGGTCCGGAGCCTAGTCTGCATTCGTGTCCGAAACCCGAGAGCCCGACGCCTTCGCCCGGCTCCGTGCGTTCGTGGCGTCCGGCGGCGCGCGTGCCGAGACGACCGTCACCGAGATCCCCTCTCCGTCGCGCATCGCGCCCTTCTCGATCGCCCTCGCGGCGGACGTCTCGGGTGCGACGCACGGCATCGACTCCGACCTCGGCACCGGCCGGTTCATCGCGCTCCACGACCCCGACGAGCCGGAGGGCTGGGGCGGGGCGTTCCGGATCGTGACGTTCGCCCAGGCACCGCTCGAACCCGAGATCGGCGTCGACGAGTTCGTCGCCGACGTGACGTGGAGCTGGCTGGTGGACGCACTCGCGGCGCACGGTGCGACCTACGACCACGCGTCGGGCACGGCGACCAAGATCATCTCCCGCGGCTACGGCGACCTCGCGGCGCAGGGCGACGGGGCGCAGCTCGAGCTGCGTGCCTCGTGGACCCCGCGCGGCGACGACCTCACCGCGCACGTCGAGGCCTGGGAGGAGATCGTGGCGATGCTCGCCGGTCTGCCCCCGGCGTCGGACGGCGTGACCCTGTTGGCCCCGAGGAGGCTCGCACGTGACTGACCCTGCATCTCCGGGCGGTCCGGTGTCACCGACCGCTGCGTCCCCGGCCGCGTCGTCGGCGGGCGCGTCGTCCCCGGCCGCGTCGTCGGCGGGCGCGTCGTCCCCGGCCGCGTCGTCGGCGGGCGCGTCGTCCCCGGCCGCGTCGTCGCCGGCCGCGTCGTCGGCGGGCGCTGCGTCGCCGGCGTTCGAGGCGTCGCACGACGCGGTCCACGTGATCGCGACGCGCGAGGAGTACCTCGACGCGGTGGCCGCCATCGCCGCGGGACACGGTCCCGTCGCGGTCGACGCCGAACGCGCGAGCGGCTACCGGTACTCCCAGCGGGCGTACCTCATCCAGGTGTTCCGCCGCGGTGCCGGCGCGTTCCTGTTCGACCCGATCCCGATCGGCGACTTCTCCGAGCTGCAGGACGCCATCGTCGACGAGGAGTGGCTCTTCCACGCCGCCTCGCAGGACCTCCCCTGCCTGCAGGAGGTCGGTCTCGTCCCGACCCGGATCTTCGACACCGAGCTCGGCGCCCGCATCGCCGGGTTCCCGCGGGTCGGCCTCGGCGCCGTCGTGGAGCAGCTGCTCGGCATCACGCTCGCGAAGGCCCACTCGGCCGCCGACTGGTCGACCCGGCCGCTGCCGCAGTCGTGGCTCGTCTACGCGGCCCTCGACGTCGAGCTGCTCCCCGACCTCCGGGACGCCCTCGCGGCGACGCTCGAGGAGGCCGGCAAGTCCCGCATCGCCGAGGAGGAGTTCGCCGCCGTCCTGACGCGCGCGCCGAAGCCGCCGAAGGCCGAGCCGTGGCGCCGCCTGTCCGGCATGCACGCCCTGCGCGGTACCAGGGCCCTCGCGATCGCCCGGGCCCTGTGGACGGCACGAGACGCCTACGCCCGCGAGACCGACATCGCCCCCGGGCGCACCATCCCGGACTCCGCGATCGTGGCCGCCGCCGCCGCGAACCCGGCCTCGAAGGGCGAACTGAGCGGAGTCAAGGCCTTCACGGGTCGCGCGTCCCGCTCGGAGCTCGACCGGTGGTGGGCCGCCGTCGAGGACGGCCGGACGACCGAGGACCTCCCGAGGCTCCGCGGCACCGGCGAGGCCACACTGCCGCCGCCCCGCGCCTGGGCCGACCGCAACCCGGCCGCCGACCGCCGCTACAAGGCCGCCCGTGCCGCGGTGGTGCAGCGCGCCGAGGAGCTCGACCTGCCCGTCGAGAACCTCCTCACGCCGGACACCCTGCGCACCGTGTCGTGGGAGCCGCCCGCCCCGATCGCCACCGAGACGGTCGGTGCCGTGCTCGCCGCGCACGACGCGCGCCCCTGGCAGGTCGAGGAGACGGCGTCGATCATCGCGCACGCCTTTGTCGCTGCTGCACAGGAGCCTGCTGCTGAGAGCAACACCGAGTCGTAGGAACGGCCCAACGGGCATGCGTCCGCCCAGGCTCGGGGCATAGCGTCGCAGGTGCACGCCGGGTCGGACCCGGCCGGGCGGGGCGGGACGCGCCCGGCCTGATCAACGAGGATCTGGAGGCCCAGATTGCCAAAGGCAGCAGACGTCGTCTTCGTCGACGGAGTTCGGACACCGTTCGGACGAGCCGGGGAGAAGGGGGTGTTCTGGAAGACCCGCGCCGACGACCTCGCGGTGCACGCGATGCGCGGACTCCTCGACCGGAACGCCTCGCTGGACGGGGCCGCGGTGGACGACGTCGCCGTGGCCGCCACCACGCAGCAGGGCGACCAGGGGCTCACCCTGGGCCGGACCGTGGGGATGCTCGCGGGGCTCCCGAAGACCGTCCCCGGGTACGCGATCGACCGCATGTGCGCCGGTGCCATGACGAGCGTCACGACGCTCGCCGGCGCCATCGCGTTCGGCGCTGCGGACGTCGCCATCGCCGGCGGTGTCGAGCACATGGGGCGCCACCCGATGGGGTTCAACTCCGACCCGAACCCGCGCTTCGTCGCGGAACGCATGGTCAACGGCGACGCCCTGGTGATGGGCAAGACCGCCGAGCGCCTGCACGACCGCTTCCCGGCGATCACCAAGGACCGCACGGACGCCTTCGCCGTCCAGTCCCAGCAGCGCTACGCCGCCGCCTGGGCCGCGGGCAAGCTGCAGCCGGACCTCGTCCCCATCGAGGTGAACACGGGTGCGGGCTGGGACATCGTCTCGAGCGACGAGCCGCCCCGCCCCGGCACCACGCTCGAGGCCCTCGCCGCCCTGAAGACGCCGTTCCGGCCGCACGGACGGGTCACCGCGGGCAACGCGGCGGGACTCAACGACGGCGCCACGATGAGCCTCATCGCGTCGGCCGACGCGGCGAAGCAGCACGGCCTGCCCACCAAGATGCGCATGGTCTCGTTCGCGTTCGCCGGAGTCGACCCCGAGGTGATGGGCATCGGCCCGGTCCCCGCGACCGACAAGGCCCTGTCGAAGGCCGGCCTGTCCATCGACGACATCGGGCTGTTCGAGATCAACGAGGCCTTCGCGGTCCAGGTGCTCGCGTTCCTCGACAACTACGGCATCGCCCAGGACTCGACGAACGTGAACGCGTGGGGCGGCGCGATCGCCGTCGGACACCCGCTCGCGTCGAGCGGCGTCCGCCTGATGACCCAGCTGGCGGCGCAGTTCGCCGAGCGACCCGACGTCCGGTACGGCATCACGACGATGTGCATCGGCCTCGGACAGGGCGGCACCGTGATCTGGGAGAACCCGAACTTCAGCAAGTCCGCGGCACGGAAGGCGGCCTGAGCATGACCATCGTCGACAACGACCGACTCCTGGCCCTCAGCGAGGACGAGGTCGTCACGCACTCGTACCTGAAGCACGTCCCGCTGCCGTCCGGCGGCACGCTCGCGCTCATCACGCTCGACAACGGCAAGGACTACAAGCGTCCGTCGACGCTCGGGCCGCGCACCCTGTACGAGCTGTCCGGGGTGCTCGACACGCTCCGCACCGAGGCGTCGGCCGGCACGGTCCAGGCCGTGGCGATCACCGGCAAGGAGTACTGCTTCGCCGCCGGCGCCGACCTGTCCCAGGCGGCCTCGGTGCCGTCGCGCGAGGTCGCCCACGACCTCGCGGCCCTCGGGCACGCCACGCTCCGGAAGCTCTCGGACCTCGGCGTGCCGTCGTTCGCGTTCATCAACGGGATCGCGCTCGGCGGCGGTCTCGAGATCGGGCTGCACTGCACCTACCGGGTGTTCTCCTCGGCCGCGCAGGGCATCGGGCTGCCCGAGGTCTTCCTCGGCATCATCCCGGGCTGGGGCGGTGCGACCCTGCTCCCCCGCCTGATCGGACCCGAGAAGGCGCTCCGCGTCATCGTCGAGAACCCGCTCAAGAACAACCGCCTGATGGACGGGCCGGCTGCGGTCGAACTCGGCATCGGCGACGCGCTCATCCCATCGGTCACGTTCCTGCCGTCCGCGGTCGCGTGGGCCGACGGCGTCGTGTCCGGTCGCACGAAGGTCGTGCGGAAGAACGAGCCGGGCATGCTCGAGAAGGCCGCGTGGGGCACCGTCGTCAAGGTCGCCCGGTCGCAGGTCGCGTCGAAGATCGGCACCGTGCCGAAGTCACCGTTCCGCGCCCTCGACCTCGTGGCCGCGGCGAAGTCCGGATCGCTCGACGACCGGTTCGCCGACGAGGACGACGCCCTCGCCGACCTCATCTCCGGCGACCAGTTCGCCGCGTCGATGTACGCGTTCGACCTCGTGCAGAAGCGCGCGAAGAAGCCGGTGGGCGCCCCGACGGACGTCTCGCCGCGCCCGGTCACGAAGGTCGGTGTCCTCGGCGCCGGACTCATGGCGTCGCAGTTCGCGCTGCTGTTCGCCCGTCGCCTCGGCGTCCCCGTCGTGATCACCGACGTCGACCAGGCGCGCGTCGACGCCGGCGTGGCCCGGATCCGCGGCGAGGTCGACACGCTGCTCGACAAGGGCCGGGTCTCCCCCGACGACGCGAACCGCATCAAGGCACTCGTGTCCGGGTCGGTCTCGTACGACGCCTTCGCCGACGCCGACTGGGTCATCGAGGCCGTCTTCGAGGAGATGGGCGTCAAGCAGGAGGTCTTCCGGAAGATCGAGCAGGTCGTCTCGCCCGACGCGATCCTCGCGACGAACACGTCCTCGCTCTCGGTCTCCGAGATGGGCTCCGTGCTGTCCGACCCGTCCCGGCTGGTCGGCTTCCACTTCTTCAACCCGGTGGCCGTGATGCCGCTGCTCGAGGTCGTCCGAACCGAGGCCACGTCCGACGAGACGCTGGCCACGGCCCTCGCGGTCGCGAAGACCCTCAAGAAGACCGCGATCATCACGGCCGACCAGCCCGGCTTCGTCGTGAACCGGGTGCTCGCCCGGGTCCTCGGCGAGGCGATGCGCGGTGTCGAGGAGGGCACCTCGTTCGAGGTCGTCGCCCAGGGTGCCGCGCCGCTCGGCCTGCCGATGTCGCCGTTCGAGCTGCTCGAACTCGTCGGGCTGCCGGTCGGTGCGCACGTGCTCGACTCGCACCACGCCGCCTGGCCGGAGCGCTTCTACCCCGGTGACGGGCTGAAGAAGATCGCGGAGTTCGGGCACATCCTCACCCGCGACAAGAAGGGCTCCGCGACCGGGTACGACCCAGCGGCCGTGAAGCTCGTCGCACCGTCGAAGCGGGACGCCCACCCGGTGGACGCGGCCGAGATGCAGCGGCGCTTCGAGGACGCCCTCGCCGACGAGCTGCACCGCATGCTCGAGGACGAGGTCGTCCAGCACGTCGAGGAGATCGACCTCGGGCTCATCCTCGGCGCGGGGTACCCGTTCCAGGCCGGTGGCATCAGCCCCTACCTCGACCGCTCCGGCGCGTCCGAGCGGGTCTTCGGCGGCGCCTTCCACGAGCCGCTGATCGTCGGGCCCGCGTCGCGCTGAGCCCGGCGTCGAACCACCGAACCGACGTCGAACCAGGCCGAGCGCCCGGTTCGACGTCGGTTTCGTGGTTCCACCCGGCGTAGCGTGCAGGCATGGGACAGGAGTGGTGGGCACCGCGCACGTCCGGGCACCCCAGCGTCGTCTTGCCGGTACCGCTCGCCGACGTCCCGGAACTCCTCGACCGCGCCGTGCACGCCGTCCCGGGCGCCGCGGCGATGGAGGTCCGACCGGACGGGGCCGTCATCGGCCGCCGGACCTCGTTCGCGCTCCGCGCCGAGAACATCGTCATGACGTTCTCGCGCGAGGGACCGTCGTCCTCGCGCGTGGAGATCATCCGCGAGGGTCGCGACGGCCTGTCCTACGGCCAGGTCCTCTGGGTGACGCCGATGGCCCGCGCGATCCTGCGCGAGCTCGTGGCCGCGGCCGCCGGGCCGCCCGCGCGCTGACCCCGCCGGGCCGCCGTGCTTCGGATCGAACCACGAATGCGACATCGAACTCGTCGATCCGCCCGGTTCGATGTCGCATTCGTGGTTCCACCCGCCGCGCCGTGCATCGCGCGCCCGCACCGCCGGCGCCGCTCAGCGGTCGGCGGACTCCCGGGAGCGCGACTCCGAGCGCGCCGGCTTCGCCTGCGGCAGCTTCGTCCCGACGACCTGGTCGATGACGTCGCGGGCGATCGCCTGCGCCGTGAGTCCCACGTCCTCGAGGATCTGCGACCGCGACGCGTGGTCGATGAACTCGTCGGGCAACCCGAGCTCGTTCACCCCGGTGTCGACCCCCGCGGCCCGGAGGTCCTGGCGCAGGCGCGTGCCGACCCCGCCGACCCGCACCCCGTCCTCGATCGTGATCACGAGCCGGTGCTCGCGCGAGAGGTCGATGAGCGACGCCGGGATCGGCACCACCCACCGCGGGTCGACGACCGTGACCCCGATGCCCTGGGACTCGAGCAGCGCCGCGGCGTCGAGCGCCACCGGCACCATCGACCCGACCGCGACGAACAGCACGTCGGGTTCCTGGTCGGACGACAGCGACCGCAGCAGGTCCACCCCGTCGTCGAACCGGCGGATCGCGGGGATGTCCGGCCCGACCTGGCCCTTCGACCAGCGGAGCACGGTGGGCGCGTCGTCGACGGCGACGGCCTCGCGGAACTCCTCGCGCAGGGTCGCGGCGTCCCGGGGCGCGGCGATCCGGATGCCGGGGACCACCTGCAGCAGCGCGAGGTCCCACATGCCGTGGTGCGAGGGACCGTCCGGCCCCGTGATGCCCGCACGGTCGAGGACGAAGGTCACCCCGGCACGGTGCAGCGCAACGTCCATGAGCACCTGGTCGAACGCCCGGTTGAGGAACGTGGCGTACAGCGCGACGACGGGGTGCAGACCACCGAACGCGAGTCCGGCCGCGGTCGTCACGGCGTGCTGCTCGGCGATGCCGACGTCGATCACCCGCGAGGGGTGCTGCTCCTGGAAGAGGTGCAGCCCGGTGGGGCGCAGCATCGCCGCGGTGATCGCCACGATCTTCTCGTCCGACGCGCCGACCTCGGCCAGGGTCGACGCGAACACCGACGTCCACGAGGGCCCCGACGAGACGTCGAGCGACTCCCCCGTCTCCGGGTCGATGTGCCCGACCGCGTGGAACTGGTCGGCCTGGTCGCGCAGGGCCGGCTCGAACCCGTAGCCCTTCTCGGTGATCGCGTGCACGATCGTCGGCGCGCCGTACTCCTTCGCCTGCCGGAGGGCGGCTTCCATCGCGCGCTGGTCGTGCCCGTTCACCGGGCCGATGTACTTGATGTCGAGGTTCGAGTAGAGCGCCTCGTTGTTCGTGAACCGCGAGAGGAACCCGTGCAGCCCGCCACGCATCCCGCGGTAGAGCGCCCGTCCCGGTGCCCCGAACCGTGCGGCGGCGGCCTGCGACTTCTCGAACAGGGCCCGGTACTCGCGACGCGTCCGGACGGAACTGAGGAACCGCGCCATGCCGCCGATGGTCGGCGCGTAGGAGCGCCCGTTGTCGTTGACGACGATGACGAGCCGACGGTCGTTGCCGTCGGAGATGTTGTTGAGGGCTTCCCACGTCATCCCGCCGGTGAGCGCACCGTCGCCGACGACCGCGACCACGGTCCGGTCGGCCTGGCCGGTCTGGACGAAGGCACGGGAGATGCCGTCCGCCCAGGACAGCGACGACGACGCGTGCGAGGACTCCACGATGTCGTGCTCCGACTCGCGCCGCTGCGGGTAGCCGGCCAGTCCGCCCCGCTCGCGCAGCCGCGAGAAGTCCTGCCGCCCGGTGACGAGCTTGTGCACGTAGGACTGGTGGCCGGTGTCGAACACGAACGGGTCGTGCGGCGAGTCGAACACACGGTGCATGGCGAGCGTGAGTTCGACGACACCGAGGTTCGGGCCGAGGTGGCCGCCGGTCTTCGCGACCTCGGCGACGAGGAAGCGTCGGATCTCGGCGGCGAGGTCCGTCATCTGCGCGTCGGAGAGACGCTTCAGGTCGCGCGGCGACGTGATGCTCGAGAGCAGGGTCACGGGCGCTCCTTTCGTGGGGCTGTCGGCCCACTCTATGCGCGTGGGGACGGAACGGACTGGAGGCGCGGTGCCAGCTGGCACCGCGCCTCCAGGCCGTATCCGTGTCGCGTCAGACGAGCGAGCGGAGCACGTACTGCAGGATGCCGCCGTTGCGGTAGTAGTCCGCCTCACCGGGGGTGTCGATGCGGACGACCGCGTCGAACTCGATCGTCTCCTTGCCGGCGGGCGAGTGCTCGCTCGGCGCAGCCGTGACGTGCACCGTCTTGGGCGTGCGGCCCTCGTTCAGCTCGGTCAGGCCGGAGATCGAGACGACCTCGGTGCCGTCGAGCCCGAGGGACTCGACGGACTCGCCGGCCGGGAACTGCAGCGGGACGACGCCCATGCCGATGAGGTTCGAGCGGTGGATGCGCTCGAAGCTCTCGGTGATGACCGCGCGGACGCCGAGCAGGTTCGTGCCCTTCGCCGCCCAGTCGCGGGACGAACCGGAGCCGTACTCCTTGCCGCCGAAGATGACGAGCGGGATGCCCTGCTCCTGGTAGTGCTGCGAGGCGTCGTAGATGAACGACTGCGCACCGTCCGGCGTCGTGAAGTCGCGGGTGTACCCGCCCTCCACGCCGTCGAGGAGCTGGTTGCGGAGGCGGATGTTCGCGAACGTGCCGCGGATCATGACCTCGTGGTTGCCGCGACGCGAGCCGTAGGAGTTGAAGTCCTTGCGGTCGACGCCGTGCTCGGCGAGGTACTTGCCCGCCGGGCTGTCGGCCTTGATCGAGCCGGCCGGCGAGATGTGGTCGGTCGTGACCGAGTCACCGAGCTTCGCGAGCACCCGCGCGCCGGAGATGTCCGACACCGCGTCGGGCTGCATGGTCATGCCCTCGAAGTACGGGGGCTTCCGCACGTAGGTCGACTCGGTGTCCCACTCGAACGTGTCGCCGGTCGGGGTCGGCAGGTTCTTCCAGCGGTCGTCGCCCTCGAACACGGAGCCGTACTCGTGAGTGAACATCTCGGTGTCGATCGACGCGTCGATGACCTGCTGCACCTCGACCGCGTCGGGCCAGATGTCCTGCAGGAAGACGTCCTTGCCGTCCTGGTCCTGCCCGAGGGCGTCCTTGTCGAAGTCGAAGTGCATCGACCCGGCGAGGGCGTACGCGATGACCAGCGGCGGGGACGCCAGGTAGTTCATCTTCACGTCGGGGTTGATGCGCCCCTCGAAGTTGCGGTTGCCGGAGAGCACCGCGGTGACGGCGAGGTCGTTGTCCTGCACGGCCTGCGAGATCTCCTCCGGCAGGGGACCCGAGTTGCCGATGCAGGTGGTGCAGCCGTAGCCGACCGTGTAGAAGCCGAGCTGCTCGAGGTAAGTCGTGAGACCGGCCTTCTCGTAGTAGTCGGTGACGACCTTCGACCCCGGCGCGAGGGTGGTCTTGACCCAGGGCTTCGCGGTGAGGCCCTTCTTCGCGGCGTTCCGGGCGAGGATGCCGGCGGCCATCATGACCGACGGGTTCGAGGTGTTCGTGCACGAGGTGATCGCGGCGATCGCGACCGCACCGTGGTCGATCGTGAACGGGTCGGCACCGTCCATCGCGACCTTCGTCGGCTGCGATGCCGTCGACGGGGCGCTCGAGACGTGCACGTGCTCGTGCAGGTTCGTGTCCTCGTTGGTCGACCCCGCGGCGATCGGGTCGGATGCCGGGAAGGTCTCCTCGACCGCGTCGTCGAGGTCGGTCTGCTCACTCGGCGACGTGTAGTTGCCGAGGTCGACCTCGAACTGCGTCTTCGCCTTCGACAGCTCGATGCGGTCCTGCGGACGCTTCGGGCCGGAGATCGACGGGACGACCGTCGACAGGTCGAGCTCCATGTACTCGGAGTAGTTCGGCTCGACGGACGGGTCGTGCCAGAGGCCCTGGGTCTTCGCGTACGCCTCGACGAGGGCGATCTGGTCCTCGGAGCGGCCGGTCAGGCGCAGGTAGTCGAGCGTGACGCCGTCGACCGGGAACATCGCCGCCGTGGAGCCGAACTCCGGCGACATGTTGCCGATGGTGGCACGGTTCGCGAGCGGAACCTCGCCGACGCCCTCGCCGTAGAACTCGACGAACTTGCCGACGACGCCGTGCTTGCGGAGCTCCTGCGTGATGGTGAGCACCACGTCGGTCGCGGTCACCCCGGCCGGGATCGATCCGGACAGCTTGAAGCCGACGACCTTCGGGATGAGCATCGACACGGGCTGGCCGAGCATGGCCGCCTCGGCCTCGATGCCACCGACGCCCCAGCCGAGCACGCCCAGGCCGTTCACCATGGTGGTGTGCGAGTCGGTGCCGACGAGGGTGTCCGGGTACGCGTAGGTCTCGCCGTCGAAGTCACGCGTGTAGGTGACCTTCGCCAGGTACTCGATGTTGACCTGGTGCACGATGCCGGTGCCCGGCGGGACGACCTTGAAGTCCTCGAACGCCGTCTGGCCCCAGCGGAGGAACTGGTAGCGCTCCCCGTTGCGCTCGTACTCGAGGTCGGTGTTGCGCTGCAGCGCGTCCTCGCGACCGAAGAGGTCGGCGATGACGGAGTGGTCGATGACCATCTCGGCCGGCGACAGCGGGTTGATCTTGTTCGGGTCCCCGCCGATCTCGGCCATCGCCTCGCGCATGGTGGCGAGATCGACGATGCACGGGACGCCCGTGAAGTCCTGCATGACCACGCGGGCCGGCGAGAACTGGATCTCGGTGTCCGGCTCGGCGTCGGGCTGCCACGACCCGAGCGCGCGGATCTGGTCCTCGGTGACGTTCTTGCCGTCCTCGGTGCGGAGGAGGTTCTCGAGCAGCACCTTCAGGCTGTACGGGAGCTTCTCGTGCCCGGGCACCGTGTCGATCCGGTGGATCGCGTAGTCGACACCCCCAACCGACAGCGTGTCCTTCGAGCCGAAGCTGTTGACTGCAGCCACTGTGCCGCCTCCCTGGTTGATCGGTGTGCCCCCATCCAAGCGGGGCGCGAAGCGTCCCACCAGCAAGGCAAACCTAAACCCGCCAGCCCGGGAAGGGCCGCGGGGAAATGTCTCGATGTCGAGACAACTCTACACCGCGGCGGGGTCGCCCTGACGCCTGAAGACCGTCCGGACGAGCAACCAGGTGACCCAGAGCAGCGCGGCGTAGAGCGGGACGCCCGTGATGAGCTTGATGCCGGCGAGCAGTTCGACCTGCGCGGTCAGGTACAGCGGCACCTCGATGAGGAGCCGGATCGCGAAGAGCCCGACCCAGAGCCAGGTGGCCACCGTGAGCACCCGGCGCTTCGCGGGGTCGCGGCGCCAGTCCTGGTGGCTGCCGTCCTCGTTCGGGGGCAGCAGGAACCCGACGACCACGCCGATGAGCGGCTGCCGGATCGCCAGCGAGACGAGCAGCCCGACGAGCCACACCGCGTTGATGACGATGCCGGGGATGAAGTTGCTCTCGGCCCGGCCGGTGATGAGCGCGAGGCCCGCCGAGATCGCGACGCCGAGGATCCCGGCAAGGCTCATCACGAGGGACTGGCGCTGCAGCAGTCGGAGCACCACGAACACGACGCCGATCGCGACCGGGATCAGGACGCTCGGGACGACCTGCTTCGTGATCGCGTACACGACGAGGAACGCCAGGCCCGGCAGCACGGACTCGACGAGCCCCCGGACGCCACCGATCGCCGCGACGAGGGCGTGCCCGGACGGCGCCTCGCCGGGAGCGACCTTGCCGAGTCCCGTGTTCGCGACGGCGGCGCGCATCTGCTCACTGAACGAGGGCAGCGCGTCGGGCGCGTCCGCGTCGGGACGGGTGGTGTCGTCGTGGTCCGGCACCGTGCCTCCTGGGTCAGATCGCCGACTGCGGTCAGATCGCCGACTGCGTCGATTTCGGCATGTGCAGCGGGATGAGGTCGCGCGGCGGCATCGGCGTGGTCCCGCGGACCACGACGACGCTGCGGAACAGGTCCTCGATCTCGGCCGCGTCGTCGGGCTGCTCGGCGGCCTTGCCGGCGATCACGCCACGCAGGAACCAGCGCGGGCCGTCGACGCCGATGAACCGCGCGGGGCGGGCCCCGTCGGTGACGCCCGTGCCGTCGGAGACGACCGGGACCTGGGCACGGAGCTCGGGGCCGAACGGACCGTCGACCTCGGTCACGACGCCGCCCTGGCGCTCGATCTGGTCCGCGATCTGCCCGCGGATCTCGTGCCACAGGCCCGTGGACCGGGGTGCGGCGAACGGCTGCACCTGCAGTGTGGACTCGTCGTAGTCGAGCCCGACCGCGACGACGCGCTGCGAGCCCTCCTCGACCTCGAGCCGGAGGTGGAGCCCCTCACGCGGCAGGACCTTCACGCCGCCCAGGTCGACGTACGGACGGACCAGGTTCGCCTCGGTCTCGTCGTGCGGGCCGCTCTCAGCACGGTCGTCGGGGGCGGACTTGTCGGTCGGGGCGACCGCGTCGACCTCGTCGAGGTCGGCGTCGGCGTCGGTCGCGATGTCGACCTCCGGCGTCGTGTCGGCCACCTCGACCTCGTCGGCGACGGCGTCCGCCACCTCGACCTCGTCACGCTTGCGTCGGCCGAACTTCATGCGCGCGTTCCTTCCTGAACATCGTCGGCGGTGCCGCTGACGGCACCGCTCCGGTCACCGTAGCCCGACGAACCGAACCCACCCTGGCCGCGGACGCTGTCGGGCAGCTCGTCGACGCGGGTGAACGACACGCGCGGCACCGGCATGACGATCATCTGGGCGATGCGGTCGCCGACGTGCACCTCGTGCGCGGCGGCCTGGTCGGTGTTGAGCAGCGCGACCTTGACCTCGCCGCGGTACCCGGCGTCGACGGTGCCCGGCGCGTTCACGATCGTGATGCCGTGCTTCGCGGCGAGACCGCTGCGCGGCACGACGAAGGCGGCGTAGCCGTCCGGGAGCGCGATGCGGAGGCCCGTGCCCACGAGCCGGCGTTCGCCGGGCTGCAGGACGAACGCCTCGGTCGAGACGAGGTCCGCGCCGGCGTCACCGGGATGGGCGTATCCGGGAGCGTTCTCCCCGGTCCAGAGCACGTCGACTGGTTCGGTCACGTGTCGAGGGTAGTGCAGACCGTGACCGTTCCGTGACCTGGTGTCAGTCGTGGTCGAATGGTGTCGTGACCCTGTACCGCGAACGACTGTGGGCTCCGCCCGTCCTCTACCTGGCGACGGCGCTCGTCATCCCCGCCAGCCTCCTCGTGTTCCTGCCGATCAGCGTGCTCGCGGGCATCCTCGTGGCGATCGGCATGTACCTCGGCGTGCTCGTGCTGCTCTGGGTCCTCGCCCCGACGATCGAGGTCACCGAGACCGAGTTCCGCGCCGGGCGCGCACACCTGCCGCGCGCGCTCGTCGGTGCGGTCGAGGGCTACGAGGGCGCCGAGGCCACCACACAGCGCGGGCCGGCGCTCGACGCGCGCGCCTGGACGCTCTTCCGCGGCTACGTCCGCGGGGTGGTCAAGGTCGAGGTGGAGGACCCGGCGGACCCGACGCCCTACTGGCTCGTCAGCGTCCGCAACCCGTCGGCGGTCGTGGCAGCCCTGCGTTCCTGAGTCCGACCTCGTTCCGGGCGTACCTGCCCGTTCCGGGCGTACCTGCCGATTCCGGGCGTACCTGCCCGTTCCGGGCGTACCTGCCGATTCCGGGCGTACCTGCCCGTTCCGGGCGTACCTGCCCGGAACTTCTGACCAGGTACGCCCGATCCCGCTTCCCATCGCGCGCGGTCTGGGAAGGACCGGCACCACGCGACGGACGGGAGGCGCGGTTCGAGCCCGCCCCGCGCCTCCTGTCCGCCTCGGCGAACGACGACGGCCCGTCACCGCAGCAGGTGACGGGCCGTTCGTGTTCGAGCGTTCCCTAGAGCGCCGCGCACTCCGCGCAGACCGGGCCGAGCTTCGACTCGTGGTCGAGCTGCGAGCGGTGCTTCACGAGGAAGCACTCGACGCAGGTGAACTCGTCGACCTGGGGCGGGAGCACGACGACGTCGAGGTCGACGTCGCTGAGGTCCTGTCCGGCGAGCTCGAAGCTGCCGGGGTTGTCGGAATCATCGTCGACGACCCCCGACATCTTGTCGGGAACGCGCTCCTTGAGGGCCTCGATCGACTCCGAGTCGGAGTTGTCGTCGGTCTTCCGGGGGGCGTCGTAATCGGTGGCCATGCCCATCCATTTCTCGTATCGAGAGGTCGTCGCCGGTGATCGGCGGCGACAGTTTGCACCACGTCTCGCCAGAGCGCAAACCGAGTGTTCCGGCGGGTCGTTCTGGCGCTGCAACCCGTGTACCCGTCCGTCCATTCCCGCTGTCCGGAAACGCTCGCACGGCAGTCCACGGCACGCCCGTGCGCCTCCGCCGGATCGGGTCCGGACGGCTGCATACTCACGGGGTACGAGGCACGACCGTACGCGACGCTCGGAAGGCGGAACCATGCAAGACGTGAGAGTCATCGGGGTGGAGTCCGGCGCACTCCTGCTGGCCACCGACGGCGGGACCGAGTTCCGTCTGCCCGTCACCTCGTCGCTGACCGGTCAGGTCCGGCAGGCGAACCCCGAGTCCGGCCCGCACAAGCGCGTCTCCCCCAAGGACGTGCAGGCCCGGATCCGCGGCGGTGCGGACGCGGCCGAGGTCGCCGCGGCGCTCGACGTCGACGTCGAGTACGTGCGGCGCTTCGAGGGCCCCGTGCTCGCCGAGCGTGCCTTCATCCTCGACGCCGCGCACCGCGTCCCGGTGACGCCGGTGGACGACGAGTCCCCCGACACCTTCGGCGAGGCGATCACCGCCAAGCTCGAGGCCGGCGAGGCGACCGGGATCGCCTGGGGCTCGTGGAAGCACGTCGAGAGCGGCTGGCAGGTGCGCGTGCACTACACCGCCGCCGAGGTCGAGCACGACGCCCAGTGGCGGTTCGACCCGAAGACGTCGACGCTGACGCCGGACAACGGCGACGCCCACCGGCTGTCGCACACCGAGGACGAGGGCATCGCGCCGCGCCTCCGTGCGGTCGAGAACGACCACCAGGACACCGACGGCACGCGGTTCGACTCCGGGGCCTTCCGCGTCGACGAGCCCGACGAGGACGTCACGAACCCCGACGTCCAGGACCGTCCCCTGCGCGCGCCGCTCCCCCGGATCGGTGCCGCCGTCGAGGAACGCGCCCCGGGCAACGAGACCGCCGACCTCCTCGAGGCGCTCCGACGCCGTCGGGGCGAGCGCGAGGCGGCGGCCTTCGGCGAGCAGCCGCAGGACGACGGGCGCCGGACCTCGATCAGCGTCGTCGACATCCCGCTGCAGGGGTTCGAGGACTCGTCCGACACCGCGCCGCAGCCGGACGCCCGACCCGCGTCGGCACCCGAGGCCGAGGGTGGCCGGGTCGACCGCAAGAAGCGGAACCGCCGGTCGATGCCGAGCTGGGATGAGATCGTCTTCGGCACGCGGCCGGACGACGACCCCGCCTGATCGGCACGGAGCCGCCCCGGCTCCGGTGTCGGGTGCGGCCCGCTCCGCTACTGCGCGAACGCCCCGGCGAGCCGCAGCGGCACCATGGTCTCCTCGTCGGTCATCGCCCCGTGCTGGCCGATCATGCGCTTCGGTGACTCGCCGGCACGCAGGGCACGGTCGTCGTTGAACGCCCACGACCCGCGGGCGACGAGCACGACGTCCCCGATGCGCGGCACGACCTCGTCCGACACCGCACCGAACCAGCCGGCGGCGATCGCCTCGTCGCGGCTGGCGACGTACGCCTTCTTGCCGTAGCGCGCACGGAACTGCCCGACGAGCGACCGCACGTCGGTGCCCGGCGCCACCGTGAACTGCCGGCAGCGTGGGTCGCCGGCCACCCCGACGATGTCGGTCAGCAGCAGCGGGTCGATCGCGACGTTCTGGTGCTCGGGGACGTCGAGCACCCCGTGGTCGGCGGTCACGACGATCCCCACGTCGGCCGCGGCGCGCTGCTCGAGCCGGGCGAGCTCACCGTCGAGGAGCTCGAGCGCCGCCGTCCACCGATCCGACTCCCAGCCGTGCTTGTGCCCGATCGAGTCGAGCTCCGGGACGTAGAGGTACACCAGGGACCTCCCCGCGGCGGTCTCGGCGAGGGCCGCGTCGACGCGCTGGGCGATCGAGTCCGCCGGGGCGTAGCGGGCGCCGCCGAGGACGTTCGCCGTCATCCCCGACGAGCGGTACCGTGCCGGGCCGACGACCACGGGGTCGACGCCGAGCGCCGGCGCCTCGGAGAACAGGGTGCTCGCGAGGAACCAGCCGGCCGGCACCTCGTCGTCCCACCCGCTCAGCAGGTTCATCACGCGCTCGGTGTCGGGGTTCCAGCCGCTGTACCCGACCACACCGTGCGTGCCTGGCGACCGACCGGTGGTCAGCGTGCTCAGCGCGGCCGCCGTCGTCGTCGGGAAGCCGCTGCGCAGCCGTTTCTTGCCGGCGGCGAGCCAGCGGGCGTGCCCGGCGCGCGCGGCCAGCGCGCCGGCACCGAGGCCGTCGACCAGCACGACGATCGCGGAACGGGCGGGGCGGAGGGTGATCCGCGCCTCCCGTCCGGTGGCACGCAACCACGCGTCGTCCGCAGCGCCGAGCGCGACGAGGCAACTCGGGAAGACGTCGGCGAGGTTCGCGGTGGCGTCGGGGGCCGTCGGTACGCTTGTTCCCATCTCCCCCAGTCTCGCAGAAGGGTGCCATGGCACGCACGGAAGCAGTCGGCCTGCCCGACGGTGAACGCATCGAGGACGTCGACGTCTCCGAGGAGATGCAGGGCTCCTTCCTCGAGTACGCGTACTCCGTCATCTACTCACGGGCGCTCCCCGACGCACGCGACGGCCTGAAGCCCGTGCAGCGGCGCATCCTCTACCAGATGGCCGAGATGGGACTGCGTCCCGACCGCGGCCACGTGAAGAGCGCCCGCGTCACCGGCGAGGTGATGGGCAAGCTGCACCCGCACGGCGACGGCGCGATCTACGACGCCCTCGTGCGCATGGCGCAGCCGTTCACGATGCGCGTGCCGCTCGTCGACGGCCACGGCAACTTCGGCTCGCTCGACGACGGCCCCGCCGCCGCCCGCTACACCGAGGCCCGGCTGGCCGAACCGTCGATGGCCATGACCGAGGGCCTCGGCGAGGACGTCGTCGACTTCGTCCCGAACTACGACAACCAGATCATGCAGCCCGGCGTGCTGCCGGCGGCGTTCCCGAACCTGCTCGTCAACGGCGCGTCGGGCATCGCGGTCGGCATGGCGACGAACATGGCGCCGCACAACCTCGGCGAGGTCGTCGAGGCGGCGAAGCACCTCCTCATGCACCCGCAGGCCACCCTCGACGAGCTGATGGAGTTCGTCCCCGGTCCCGACCTGCCGTCCGGCGGCACCATCGTCGGACTGTCCGGCGTGCGGGACGCCTACGCCAGCGGCCGCGGCTCGTTCCGGACGCGCGCGAAGGTGAGCGTCGAGAACCTGACGCCGCGCAAGGTCGGGCTCGTCGTCACCGAGCTCCCCTACCTGGTCGGCCCGGAGCGCGTGATCGAGAAGATCAAGGACGGGGTCCAGTCGAAGAAGCTCGTCGGCATCTCCGACGTGAACGACCTGACCGACCGCAACCACGGGCTGCGACTCGTCATCGGCATCAAGAGCGGCTTCAACCCGACCGCCGTGCTCGAGCAGCTGTACAAGCACACCCCGCTCGAGGACGGCTTCGGCATCAACAACGTCGCCCTCGTCGGCGGGTCGCCGCGCACCCTCGGGCTGCGCGAGCTGCTCGACGTGTACGTGCAGCACCGTCTGTCGGTCGTCACCCGCCGGTCCGAGTACCGGCTGGCGCGTCGTCGCGAACGCCTGCACCTCGTCGAGGGCCTGCTCGTCGCGATCCTCGACATCGACGAGGTCATCGAGGTCATCCGCTCCTCGGACGACTCCGAGGCAGCGCGGTCCCGACTGCAGACCGTCTTCGACCTGTCCGAGGTGCAGGCCGAGTACATCCTCGAGCTCCGGCTCCGCCGGCTGACGAAGTTCTCGCGCCTCGAGCTCGAGGGCGAGCGCGACCAGCTGCTCGCCGACATCGCCGCGCTCGAGGAACTCCTGGCCTCCGACGAGCGACTGCGCGCCCAGGTGGCGCTCGAGCTCACCGAGGTGTCGGACCGGTTCGCCACACCGCGCCGGACCCTCCTCACCGAGGCCGACGCCCCGGTCAAGGGTGGGCGCAAGGCCGCGGTCGACCCCGAGTCGCTGCAGATCGCCGACGCCCCGTGCCGCGTGCTGCTCTCGACCACCGGGCGACTCATCCGCGTCGACATCCCGACCTCCGAGCTCGGCATCGTCCGAGTGCCGAAGCGGTCCAAGCACGACGCGGTCCTGTCGTCGGTGGTCAGCTCGGTCCGCGGTCAGGTCGGTGCCCTCACCTCGACCGGCCGCGTGATCCGGCTCTCGCCCGTCGATGTCCCCGCTGTGCCGCCCGCCGCGGTCCGGCTCGACGCCGGGGTCCGGGTGACGGACTTCCTCGGCATCGCCCGCGGCGAGACCGTCGTCGCGCTCGTCGACCTGTCCGGAGCCTCGTCGGACTCCCTCGCGATCGGCACCGTGCAGGGCGTCGTGAAGCGGGTCGTCCCCGGGGCATGGCCGGACAAGCCGGACTTCCCCGCGATCGGTTTGAAGCCGGGCGACGCGGTCGTCGGTGCCGCCCAGGCGCCGGAGTCCGACGACCTCGTGTTCATCACGTCCAACGCGCAGCTCCTGCGGTTCCCGGCCTCGGGCGTCCGCGCGCAGGGGCTCCCCGCCGGTGGGGTCGCCGGCGTCGCACTCGCCGCCGGCGCCTCGGTGATCTGGTTCGGGTCCGTCGCACGCTCCGACGACGCCGTGGTCGCCACCGTCTCGGCGTCCTCCTCGGCGCTGCCCGGCACGGACACCGGGCGCGCGAAGGTCTCGGCCCTGTCGGAGTTCCCGGCGAAGGGCCGTGCGACCCAGGGTGTGCGGGCGCACGCGTTCCTCAAGGGCGAGGACGGGCTGACCGTGGCGTGGGCGGGCATCGCTCCCCCGCACGCCGTCGGGACGGACGGCGCTGCCCGGACCCTGCCGGACTGGCTGTCGAAGCGTGACGGGTCGGGGGCGCCACTCGACGCCGTGATCGGCACGATCGGCGGGAGCGCCGCGGCGCTCGACGGGACCGCCGGCGAGGCGTAGGGCGGCGCGGCGCACGGCGCACGCTCGCCGCGCGCGTGTCGCCCGCGACCTTTCGCGGTGGGCGACAGTTCGCGGGGCTCCGGCCGCGTGAGCTGTCGCCCAGCGCGTGAGCACGCCCGC